>NZ_JAGOGJ010000100.1 GCF_017996735.1 Niveispirillum sp. | reverse complement strand
CCGCGGGGGCGCCTGGTTGACCGGTTCCGGGGCGATGACGGTCCTGTTCCCATTCGCCGCCGGCTGCGCGCCCTGGTCGATCCAGGTGGGTGAGGGGCGGAAGGGGTAGGACCGGATTGATGCCGCACCTTCCGCCCCCGCCTCAGAAATCCCGCAGCGGGGCCATGTCAACAATCCATTCCGGAAAGGCGGCGGGGGTGGCGCTGGGCCGTTGCTGGAACCGGCTGTAGATGGCCTCCAGCCGGGCGCACTGTTCCGGCAGCCGCAGCTTGTAAAGAGTGCGCATGAATTGTTCAGATGCGAAGAAGGCCACGTCGGCGATGCTGGGCCGGTCCCCGCCCAGATAATCGCCATCGCCGGCCATGGCCTCCAGGCTGCCCAGGACGCGGGCATATTCAAACCGCATGGCGCGGGCGACTTCGCTGGACTGTTCCCGCCGCTGCACGAATAGCGGGCTGGCGTGGAAGGTGCAGATGCCGGCGAAATTATAGGCGTCATTCACCAGCAGCAACTGATCGCGTGTGCGGGCACGATCGGCCGCCGTCGCACCGCTCATATCCGGGCCGGGCAGGCATTCCTCCAGATACAGCAGGATGGAACAGGACTGGCCGATAAAATGGCCATCGTCGGTTTCCAGGACGGGAACGGTGCCGGCCGGGTTCTTTTTCAGGAAATCCGGCTGACGCTGGTCACCGGCCACCACATCCAGCGTCATCATCTCGATATCGGTCACGCCCTTTTCCTGCAGATAGACCAGGATGCGGCGGGGATAGATGCCCCAGGAAAACTGATAAAGCTTCATTCTGCTTCTCCTGACGGTGCCGACCGGCCGGCGAAACCGTCGCGGCTGGCGGCCCAGGTTGTGATGTTCAGATCCTTGTTGCGCCACCAATAGGGCATGTTCGGGTCCAGGTCTGCCTCATCGGCCTCCCGCACCCCGTCGTCGCGCAGGGCGCAGGGCGCGCTGGGGCGCCGGGCGAACATGTCGTACCAGCGCTGTAATCGCGGGTGGGCATCGGTCAGCAGGCTGACCCCATAGTTCGAAACCTCGTGATAGAGCAACGGGAACAGGGCGCAGTCGGCGACCGTGATCTCATGCCCCATCAGAAAAGGGCCGTCCGGATCGGCCAGGGTTTCCAGACAGTCAAGCGAGCGGTTGAAGGCCGGGCGCATCCATTCCGCCGTTTCCGGGCTCTGCCTGATGGCGCGCGACCATTGCGGCCAGCTGTTGGCCAGCACGGGACCGGCCCGCAGGAACAGGTCATTGCAATGGGAGACATAGGCGCGGATGCGCGCCCGCTCCACCGCCGTGCGGCCGATCATGCAGGGTTCGGGATAGAGTTCCTCCAGGTAATAGATGATCGCCATGGAATCCGTGATCCAGCGCCCGTCGGTCAGTTCCAGGGCCGGCAGGGACGCTGTCGGATTGCGTTCCCGGATCCAGGGGGCGTGGATCTCACCCCTGGCATAATCGATGAACACACGCTCGATGTCCGTGATGCCTTTTTCGTCCAGATAAAGGGTGACGCGCCTTGGATAGGCTCCCCACTCGATGCCGATCAGCCGCATGGGCCTGGTTCCTTTCTCGATCCTCTTAGGACGGTCTCAGGCGAGGCCGACCATCCGGGTGCTGAGTTCCCAAAGCCGCTCCGCGACGGCGTCGTCCCGCGCATAGTCGCTGGGCTCCTTGGGGGCGCAATTCTCGAAGTAGCCGCCATTGGCATCGGCCGGCATTGGGGCCGTGGCCAGATAAAGCCCTGTCCTGGCCCCTTCATCAGGGGAGATGAAGCGGAAACGGATGATGGCGACGAAGATCTTCAGCCACCCGCGCAGATCACGCGTGAAGTCCGTCCGTACGTGGCCCGGATGCAGGCAATAGGCCCGCACATTGCTGCCGGCAAGGCGTTTGGCCAGGGCGCGCGTGAACAGGATGTTTGCCAGCTTCGACTGGCTCAACGATGCCATGGCCGAGTAAGTGCGGGCAAGGCCGGGATCGTCGAAATCGATCTCGGTACCGCGATGGGCTTCCGACGCGATGGTGATGATCCGCGCCGATGTCGATTGCCGCATCCGGCCCAGCAGCAGATGGGTCAGCAGGAAGATCGACAGATGGTTGATCGCAAACGTCCTTTCGATACCATCCGGGGTCAGCGCATGGTCGCTGTACATGGCACCGACATTATTGACCAGGATGTCCAGGCGCAGTGCCCGATCCAGCACCGTCGCGGCCAGTTGGCGCGTACCGGCCAGGGTCCCGACATCGGCCACAACCAGATCGAAACGACCATCGGGAACGTCGCGCCGCAATTGTTCCAACGCCCGCTCGCCGCTGGACTGGTTGCGGGCATGGACCAGCACAAAGGCGCCGTCCCTGGCCAGCCCACGCGCTGTGGCATAACCGATCCCCTTGCTGGCCCCGGTGACCAGCGCCGTCTTTCCATCCAAATGGCCCATTCGCCTGTTCCGCCCGATCATTGATGTTTTGCGCATATTGGCGATAGCGCCGCCTTCCGGCTTCATGGCGATGGAGTGGGGTATGGGGTCATTCGGGTGGGGCTGTTGCGCACCGCTGTCCGGCATGGTTCACCAGCAGGGACTGCCAATTCGGGAGACCCTTCATGCAGATTGATCCCTGTGCCTTCACCCCGCTGCGTTTCGAAACCTTGCCGCCACAGCCGATGCGTGGCGAGACGGATGCCGGCGCGCTGTATCGGCAGGCCGATGCCGCCGGCATCCGCCTGCGCGTCATCGATTATGCCCCCGGCTTCCTGGCCGACCACTGGTGCGATATCGGCCATTTCGCCTATGTGCTGTCCGGCACGGTGACCATCGAACTCAAGGACGGGGTTGCCCATCATCTGATGGCGGGCGAGGCGTTCCTGGTGTCCAGCCATGGCGATGCTGCGCATCGTGTTCGCACCGAACAAGGTGCCAGGCTGTTGATCCTGGATTGAGAAAAGCCGGGCCCACCCATTATGTGAGCGTTCCCACCGGCCGACGCCGCTGTCGCCAGAGGCTCTGTTCCATATCCTGTCACGGAATATGAGCGGGCCAAGGGGTAAGGCGATGATTGATCCTCGGCGGCTGGTGCGGCCGGACCCTGCATTGATGCGTGATTTCACGGGCTACGGGGAACGGCTTCCGGACCCGGAATGGCCTGACGATGCGTTGATCGCCGTCAACTTCAACCTCAACATGGAGGGCGGCGGGGAGAGGTGCCTGTTTTGGGGGGACGACACATCTGAGGGCGTGCTGAATGATGTGGGCATGCCGGCGATGGCGGGGCTTCGGGTTCCATACGTGGAATCCACCTTCGAATATGGTAGCCGGCGTGGCGTCTGGCGTCTGCTCGACCTGTTCGATCACTACAAGGTGCCGATCACCCTGCTTGCCGTAGGGCGGGCGCTGCAGGCTTGCCCCGCGGTGGGGCAAGCCTGCAGCGCCCGAGGCCACGAGGTGGCAAGCCACGGGCTGCGCTGGATCGACTATACCGGGGTTACCCCGGAGGACGAGTTGGCGGATATTCGCGAGGCGGTCAAGGTGCTGGAACTGATCACGGGTCACCGGCCGTCTGGCTGGCTGACGGGTCGCCCCAGCATCAATACGCGACGTTTGGCTTTATCGCTTGGTGGGTTCCTTTACGATCGCGACTGCCTGAATGATGAATTGCCCTATTGGGTATCGGTTGGGGGCCGGCCGCATCTGCTGGTGCCCTATTCGCTGGAAACCAACGATAATGGTTTCGATTGTCAGCGGGGTTTCAAAGCTCCTCAGGATTTTTTTGACTATATGCGGGGGGCCTTCGACACGCTTTACCGGGAAGGTGAACGCGGATCGCCGAAGTTGCTGTCCATCTCTCTGCACGACCGGCTGATCGGCCGGCCCGCACGCAGCGAGGGATTGCGGCTGCTGCTGGATTATATGCGCGGCTTTCCGCGCGTCTGGTACTGCCGGGGTCTCGATATCGCACGCCACTGGCGATCCGCCTTTCCTGCCGTTGATGCGTAAGCCAGGCCACTCCTTTGAACAGTCACCCCACCTTCCGTCCCCATTCCAACGGTTTGAGCATCTCCGCATGGTTGGAGAGGAGGGAGAACACCATGAGCGACAAGATTTTACTTCTGAACGGACGTGTGTTCGATGGTGTCAGCGATCAGGTCCGCCGGCAGGATGTTTTGGTGATCGGCAACCGGATCGCGGCGGTGGGCGTCGCTGATGTCGGCGATGCCGATATCCGTCGGGTCGATCTGGGCGGGCGCCTGCTGATGCCGGGCCTGATCGACGGGCATGTCCATATCTGTGGCACGGAACTGCCCATCATCAACGCCACCAGCAGCCATTGGAGCTATCTGTCGGCCTTCGCCTTCCGGCAGATGGAACGCCGGCTGATGTCCGGGTTCACCAGCCTGCGCGACATGGGCGGCGCCAATGTCGGCATCGCGCGGGCCTTGCGTGAAGGGCTGGTGACGGGACCGCGCCTGTTCTATTCCGGCAAGCTGCTGTCGCAGACCGGCGGCCACGGCGACGCCCGACCGCGCGACAATGACATCGCCGTCGTCCTGGGCAATTGCTGTTCGGGCAGCGACAAGTTCGCCTGGGTCGTTGATGGTGTATCGGCGGTGCGCCGGGCCGTGCGCGAGGAACTGCGCCTGGGGGCGCACCAGATCAAGATCATGGCATCCGGCGGCATCTTGTCGCCGACCGATCCGCTGCACAGCCTGCAATTCTCGGAATCGGAGATCCGGGCGGCGGTGGAGGAGGCGACCAACCACGGCACCTATGTCAGCGCCCATTGTCATCCGGCCGGTGCCATCCGTCGCTGCGCGGAATACGGTGTGCGGGTGATCGAACATGCCACCATGCTGGATGAAGCCGCCGCCGAGGCGATGGTCGCCAACGGCACCTATGCCATGCCGACGCTGGCTCTTCTGGGTGTGCTGATGCGCGAGGGCCGGCAGATGGGCCTGGATGACGCCAACATGGAGAAGCTGCACCTTGTCGTTTCCCGTGCCCATGACAGTTTGCGCCTGTTGCGCCGGCACAATATTCCGGCCGGGTTCGGCACCGACCTGTTCGGCAAGGCGCATGGGAACGAAGGCAGTGAGTTCACGCAGCGCCTGCCCGTCGACCGGCCGTTGGATATCCTGCGATCAGCCACGGCGGTCAATGCCGACATCCTGAAGCGGTCCCAGGACCTGGGGCACGTCGCACCGGGGGCGCTGGCCGACCTGATCATTGTCGAAGGTGATCCGCTGGAAGACATCGCCATCATGGAGAACCCGGACAATATCGCCCTGGTCATGCTGGACGGCGTCATCGTCAAGGATCGCGGCATCGCCATGCCGGGCGAACATCTGCCGCGCCCCAAATTCTGGCAGGCATCCGCCGGCACCGGTTTCTGACCGGCCCCTTACCAGCCTCAACCCTGATCGCGGGGCGCATCGGCGCCATCGCGCCCAAGGAGATTTCATCAGATGAGAATTGGAATTGACGTCGGCGGAACCAATACCGACGCCGTCCTCATGGATGGCCATCGGGTGGTGGCCGCCTGCAAATGCCCCACATCGGCGGATGTCCGGGGTGGCATTATCGCCGCCCTGCGGACCCTGCTGGACCGGCCTGGCATTGATCGCCGCGCCATCGATTATGCGGTCATCGGTACCACCCATTTCACCAACGCCTTTGTCCAGGCACGCGACCTGACGCGGGTGGCGGCCATCCGCCTGGGCGCGCCCGCCACCCTGGCGCTACCGCCCTTCGCGGGCTGGCCCGACGCGATGCGCCATGCGGTGGAGGGCCTGTCGGCCATCATCGGGGGGGGGCATCAGTTCGACGGGCGGGAAATCTCCCCCCTGGATGAAAAAGCCCTGCTGTCCGTCGCGGACGATATTCGCGCCAAAGGCCTGACGGCGGCCGCTATCTGTTCCGTCTATTCCCCCACCAATGCCGAATTGGAGCTGCGGGCGGCGGAGATCCTGGGCAATGAGTTGCCGGATCTTGGCATCTCCCTGTCTCACCGCATCGGCCGCATCGGGCTGCTGGAGCGGGAATCCGCGACCATCATGAATGCCGCGCTGTTGGATCTGGCGGCGCATGTGGTCGCGTCCTTCCGGCAGGCCTTCGCCGATCTGGCCCTCGATATCCCCTTCTATGTCAGCCAGAATGACGGCACCATCCTCAGCGCGGCCACGGTGGCCCAGACCCCGGTGCTGACCTTCGCGTCGGGCCCCACCAATTCCATGCGTGGCGCGGCGCTTCTGAGCGGGTTGTCGGATGCCATCGTCATCGACATTGGCGGCACGACCTCCGATATCGGCGTGATCCAGGCCGGATATCCGCGTGAATCCAACATCCCGGTCGATATTGGCGGGGTGCGCACCAATTTCCGGATGCCGGACACGCTGTCCATCGGCCTGGGTGGCGGCAGTCTGGTGACCGACGACGGAGTGGTGGCCCGCGTCGGCCCGCGCTCCGTCGGCTATCGCCTGATCGAGGATGGGCTGGTATTCGGCGGCAACGTCCTGACGGCCACCGACATTGCCGTGGCGTCGGGCCTGGCCGATATCGGCGATGCCGCCCGCGTCCGCCATCTGGACCAGGACATGCTCGCCAGGGCCCGCGCATCCATTGTCCGGCTGCTGGAGGATGGTGTGGATCGCATGAAATCATCGTCCAACGATGTTCCCGTCGTCCTGGTAGGCGGTGGCGCCATCCTGGTGGAGGGGGGCCTGCGCGGCGTGTCACGGATCGTGCGGCTGGAACATGGCGACGTCGCCAATGCGGTCGGTGCGGCCCTGGCTCAGGTCGGCGGCGAGGTCGACCAGATTTATGTCTACAGCCAGGTGGGGCGCGACAATGCCCTGGCCGCCGCGCGGGAACTGGCGCTGTCGCGGGCGATGGCGGCGGGGGCCGATCCGGCGACGCTGGAGATCGTCGATATCGACGAGGTGCCCATCGATTATGTGCCGGGCCAGGCCGTGCGTGTCCGCGTGAAGGCGGCGGGAAATCTGAAGGCGGGAGAGAAACAGTGAGATACCTGCGACGCGAGGATATCGAGGATTTCGCGCTGGGCGGCGGCCTGTTCGGCTGTGGCGGCGGCGGCGATACCTATATCGGCAAGCTGATGCTGGAGACCGAGATGCAGCGGGTCCCGGAAATCCCGCTTCTGTCCATCGATGAGGTGCCCGACGACGCGCTGGTCGTGCTGACCGCCATTGTCGGCGCGCCCAGCGTGTTCCTGGAGAAGCTGCCCAATGGTGGCGAGGATCGCCGCGTGATCGAGCAGGTGGAGAAGGAATGCGGCAAACCCGTCTTTGGCATCCTGATCGGGGAAGTGGGCGGCCTCAATTCCGTTCTGCCGGCCGTTACCGCCGCCCGTCTGGGCCTGCCCCTGATCGATGCTGATCCGACCGGCCGTTGCGTGCCGTCGGTGCATGCCACCAGCTTCAACATCAATCATCTCAACATCTCGCCCATCGTCATTGCCGACGAGTTCATGAACACGGTTGTCATCCGCACTGACGATCACCTGAAGGGCGAGCGCCTGACCCGGTCGATCATCGTGGAGATGGGGGGCAGCGCCATTTTCGCCTTCTGTCCCGTCACGGGGGCTGAGCTGCGCCGGATCGGGCTGGCCGGTGCCGTGACCCATCCCATCCAGGTCGGGCGTGCCATCCGCGAGGCCAGGGAAGGCGGGCAAAGCCCGTTCAAGGCCGTGGCCGACCTGTTGACCGCGACGCCGCTCTATGGCTGGGCCGATACGTTGATTGAGGGCAAGATCACCGATGTGCAGCGGCGCAGTGACACGGGCTTCACCATTGGCAGCGCCGTCATCCATTCCCTGGGTGAGGATGCCGACCGGCTGGACCTTGAATTCAAGAACGAGCATCTGGTGGCCCGCATCAATGGCCGGATACGTGCCACCGTACCCGACCTGATCACCGTGCTGGACAGCGAAACCGGGGAGCATATCGGCACCGACCGCCTGCGCTATGGTCAGCGGGTGACGGTGATGCTGGTCCGCGCGCCCGCGATCTGGCGGACCGCGCGCGGCCTTTCCCTGCTGGGTCCGCGCGGCTATGGTATCGACTGCGACTATGTCCCTGTCGAGGTGCTGAATGGCGGTGGGGAGGAGGTACGGGTTCGATGAACTGGCGGTCCCCCGGTGCGATGGTGGCGACATGAACCAACTGTCGCCTGAAAAGGTGCCGGTGGTGCAGCCGCGTGCGCGGCTGCTGCGGGCCGTCGATCGTGCCCTGGCGCAGGGGGACCTGCTGATTGTGGGCGGGGCCGGCTTCGGCAAGCGGGCCCTGATGCGGGGCTGGTGCAGCCAGCAGACGGCGCTGGACGTGGTCCGCCCGGGCTCCGGCGACCCGCTGCCCGACCCCGGCTGGCCGGGCGTCGTCATCGCCGGCGACATGATTGATGGCGCCGCCACAATGCTGGGGGCGGCGGACCGGCGGTGGCGTCTGGTCCTGATCGCGGGGCAAAGCCCCGCCTGGGACCTGTCCATCCCCTGTCTGAACGGCACGCTGACCATCCTGGATGCAGACCAGTTGCGCATGGACGGCCCGGAAGTCGCGGCCTTGCTGCCATCGGCCAGCCGGTCCGCCATCGCGCAGGTTCTGGAGATGACCGGCGGCTGGCCCATTGCGGTACAGGCCCTGGTGCGCCATCTGGCCGGCGGGCCCCTGGGTGCGGCAGAGATCGAGGGGGCGTTTGCCGGCCTGTCCGCCGCGATTTTCGACTTTTGCGAAAACCACGTCCTGGCGACGGCGACGCCGGAACAACGCGCGCATCTGATCGCCATCTGCCTGATGACGGAGATCGACCTGCCGCTTGCCGACCGGCTGGCGGGGGAGGGGCAGGGTGCAGCCGCGCTGGAAACCGGGCTTGGCTTCGGCCTTATCCGTCGCATGCCGCAGCATGGCGCCCGCTGGCAGGTATGCCACCCGGTCCTGTCGCGCCATCTGCGCCAGATGATCGCGCGGGAACGCGGCCCCGACGCCCAGCACCAGCTTCACAGCCGGGCCGCCGATTATTTCGAGCGGACGGGAGAGACGGAGCCGGCCATCCATCACGCCCATCATGCCGGGAACGGGCCGCTGGTGGCGCGACTGGTGGAACGCGCCGGCGGCTGGCGCATCGCGGTCGACTGGCGCAATCGGCAATCCCAGCGCGACTGGCTGCACCATTGCGTGGAGGATCTGCCCGAAACTCTGGTGGAGCAGAGCCCCGCCTTGCGGCTGGCCCGCGCCATGCTGCGCTTCTGCTGTGGTGAAATCCGGCGCGCCCTGCGCGATTACGAGCATCTGGCGACCCGGACGGAGATGCTGGGCCATGCTTTGGCGCTGGAGATCGCCATGGTCGGCCAGTTGATGCGGATGCTGGAGGAACGGCCGCCAACCGACGAGAACCGGCGGATCATCGAGGATTGCCTGGAGCGCATCCCATCCACGGACCTTCTGGGCGTGGCGCTGATGGAAAACGCCCTGACCATCGCCGCCGCCCAACGCGGAGAGACCGAGGACGCGCTGGAATCCGGCGAGCGGGCGCGGCGTCTTTATGTGCGTCTGGGCGCCAGGACGGCCATTTCGGTGGTGGGGTTGGTGCAGGGCCGCGCCTGTGCCGATGCCGGCATGCGTAATATGGCGCTCAGCCATTATCAGGCGTCGTTGGAAACCTTCGAACAGCATCTGGGTTTCAACGCCGACTTGGCGCGGTGTGCCCGGCTGCTGATCGGTCAGGAGGTGTTTGCCGGCAACGACCTGACCACCGCCCGTTCCTGTCTGGCCGATGCGCTGCCCTGGATCGAGGCGCAGGAACCGCAATTCTATGCCGCCGCCTACCTCACCTCCACCCGGCTGGCGGTGCTGGACCGGGGGCTGGAAGCGGGTGCCGACATCATCGATACCTGCATCCGGTTTGCGCAGCGTCGCGGCTTGCGGCGGCTGGAGCGGCTGGCCCAGATCTGCTGGCTGGAACAGCTTTGCGGGGCGGAGGAGGGAGTGGTCGCGGCACGTCTGGCGGCGCAGGTCGGGCTGGAAGCGCTGGTGACGGATGGCAACGACCGGATGTTGGCCCTGGCCGCCACCCTGGTGCTGGCGGAGATCGACATCGTAAATGGCGATCCTGCCGCCGCGGAGACCCGTCTGGCGGCATTCCGTCAATCCGGCCTTTGGCTGGGCACGATCCATGCCCGCGCGCACTGGCATGTTCTGACCAGTCTGGCGGCGGCCCGGCGGGATGATCCGGAACGATCCCTGCTGGCACTGGAAGAGGCCCTCCGCTGCGCGGTGCCGGAGGGGCTGTCGCGCCTGTTCATCGCACGGGGGCGCGATATCCATCCGCTGCTGCGGGAGCATCAGCGCGTGCTGCAGGGAAGGGGACGCTTCGCCAACCATGCGGAGGAGGATTTCGTTGCCGAGATCCTGGCATCGGTGCGGCGTGAACGGCGTTCCCACCGTCTGGCGGTGGAGGGGATCACTTTGACCGAGAAGGAGGAGGAGATCGCCGACCTGTTGACACGCGGCCTGTCCAACAAGGAAATCTCCCGCCTGATCGGGGCCAGCGACAATACCGTCAAATGGCACCTGAAGAACCTGTTCCGGCTGTTCAATGTCACCAGCCGCAATGATCTGGTAACCTCCTACCAGATCAATCTGAAGAAGCGCACGGACCATAATGCCGGCCTGTCGCTGACCAGCTTCCGGTTGCACTGACCCGCGCTGCTCTGCCCCCCCCCACCCATATCCGAAGTCCGGCCACCCCCATCGTTCCTGGGTGAATGTCACGCACGGCCTTAGCCTGTTGCGGATGGGCCCTGCCGGGCCGGAATTCCAGCAGAAAGTGGATGGAATGTCGCCAACGCAGCGCTTATTGAGCCTTGCCGTCGTGAACAGCGTCGGCTTTTCCGCCACCACGGCCATGGCGTTGTGGATCACCTCGGTTGACCAGATTCTCCCGGTGGAACCCTGGTGGGGCAGTGTGATGGGCGCCTGCCAGCTGGGCGTGGCGGCCCTGTCGAACCTGATCGCCCCCTATCTGTTTCGCCGGACCTCGTGTGAGGAACTGGCCCGGGCGGCGGCGCTGTTCGCGGCGGTTTGCGCCGGGCTGATGGCGGCCGGCCACAACCCCTGGATCTTTGGCGCCGGCGCCGTCGGCCTTGGCGTGGCCCACGGCCTGATGTTGAGCTGCGCCAATGCGCTGCTGGCGCGGTCGCACACGGTCCAGGGCAATTACGCGACCGCCCAGATCTGCGAGGTCACGCTGGCCGCCAGCTTCTATTTGACGGCCGGCACCATTATCGAACTTTACGGCCTGCGGGCCATCTTCCTGATCCTGGCAATGCTGGCGCTGCTGGCGGCCTTTCTCATGCATCGGTTGGCGCGCTGGCAGCACAGCCCCCGCGACGCCGCATGGCCGGTGGCCGGTGCCGGCATGGATTGGCGGATGCCGGCGACGGCGCTGGCCTTTACCTTGTTCTTTGTCGGCCAAGCCTCCTTCTACCAGCACCAGATGGCCATCGGCAGCCTGTTGGGCATCGCCCAGGGCGACATGAGCCGGCTGATGGCATTTGCCATGGCGGGCGGCCTGACGGGGGCCGTGCTCAGTAAGGTGCTTGGCGTCCGCTACGGGGTTGTCCGGCCGCTGCTGTTTACCACAGGCATGCTGGCCGCCGTGCTGATCCTGGCGGTGCGGACGCCGAACAGTGCGGTGTTCGCCCTTTGCGCCATCTCGATCCAGGCCCTGACCATGGCGACGGTTCCCTATGTCTTCGCCATCCTGGCGCGGCTGGACCCGACCGGCCGTTTCCCGTCACGCGGGCCGGCGCTGTTGCTGATCGGCGTCGCGGGTGGACCGCTGCTGGCGGAGGGTTTCCTGCTGCTGGGCGGCTATGGCCTGGTGGGAATGGCCGGGGCGGGTATCGTGCTGACATCCGCCATCCTGTTTGCCACGGTCGGCCGCGCCACCATGGCGACCCGCCCCCTTGCCGCCGGGCCGTGACGCCCGATCAAAACTTGAAGGACGGGCGCCTGTGCCGGCCGCCCGTCCTTCTATTTGTCAGTCGAACGAGGCGATATCCAAGGCCTCGCCTTCGAAATGGACGGTTTCCAGAATGCCGGCGATCCTGTCATCCCGCACCGTGAAGATGCAGAGATCGTAGAACCGGCCTCTGGCACCGGCATGATCGGTGAAATCGACGGTGTAGTAGCCGACAACCTGATCACCTTCCACCACGGTGCGCTCGAACGGTATGTTGAAGCGCCAGGTCGCCATCTGCGCCCGCAGATCCTGCGCATGCCGGAAGTGCGAGGCATGGTCGTGACAGATGGGGCGGCCATTGAGGATCATGGGCGCATGCGCCGCGAAAATGCCCTCGATATCCTCCAGGCGCATTTCCGCGCCCGTCTCGCCCACATGATTTGCCCAACGGAACAGGCGATAGACGGTTTCCAGTTTTTCGTCACGGGTCATGGATGTCTCTCGGATGCTTGTGTGGAAGCGAGGATCGGCAGCGGTGCCCTCCGGTCCTCGCAGGCATTGCTCAGAACTGGTAGCTGGCCTCGACACCATAGGTGCGCGGCGTGTTCATCGACCGCAGGGTGACCGTCGGCCCGCCCAGGGACGTGAAATCCGCGCCATTGGGGGAAACCACGGTCGGATAGCGGGTATTGGTGATATTCTTGGCATAGGCGCCGAGCGACCATTCCTCCCCCTCCAGGAACAGGCGCAGGTCCATGATGGTCTTCGGTCCGGTCTTGAAGCTGTTATCCGCCGACCAGTAGATGGGACCCCGGCGCTCGACGCTGGCGAAGGGGCGCAGGGTCAGGCTGTCATTCAGGGGGATCTGGTACTGGATGGAGCCATTGACGGTATAGCCATTGGCCTGCGGCGTCTTGTTGTTGGTTACCGCCGGCTGTCCCGTGAACGACTTGATGACGCCGTCGGCGGTACCGATACCCATGGTGACGTCCAGACGGGGAATGGGTCGTGCCGTCATTTCCAGTTCGAAACCCGTCTTGGTCGTCCTGGCGATGTTGGTCAGGTTCTGGGCGGGCGGATTAGTGGTGATGAAATAGATCTGCTCGTTCTTCAGGTCGATGGTGTAGACAGCACCGGTCAGGAACAGCCGGCGTTCCAGGAACGTACCCTTGAAGCCCAGTTCATAGCTCCAGTTGGTTTCCTGGGCATATTCCCGTTGCGGGCTGGCCGCCGCGTTGAAGCCGCCGCTGCGGAAACCACGGGCCACTGTGACATAGGACTGGAAATTCTCGTCCCAGTCATATTTCAGGGAGACCTTGGGCTGCAGCGCATTGAAGGATTTGCTGATGGCATTGCCGGCCGGGGCCGTCGTCCCGGAATCTTCGGAACTGCGCTTGTCATGGTCATAGCGCAGGCCCAGGGTCAGTTGGAACACATCTCCCAGATCCGCCGTGCTCTGGCCGAAAAAGGCGAAGGCCTTGGAACGGTTATGGTCCAAGCTGTCCTGCAATGGCGGCAATGGCAGGGATTCAAAGGGCACGAAGACGGTGCGCACCGACTTGCGATCCTGGAAATAGCCGCCGACCAGCCAGGAGAAGCCGTCCTTGCGGTCCGACGCCAACTTCAGTTCCTGGGAGAAGGCATCGATATCCATGCCCGTGCGCTGGAACAGCAGGGGCAGGGTAGAGAAATCGCCATCGCCGACAAGGTCCTGTCGGGCGCGGTTGCGATAACTGACCGACGAGAGGGTGATCCCGTCGAAATCATAGTCGATCTTCAACGACCCTTCATAGAGCTTGCGATACTGGTCCAGGTCCAGGTTGGTGGCCAAGTGCGAGCCTTCGTCATTCAGGTCTTGCGAACCCAGCACCAGTTCGTTGGCCGACGCGCCGAAATGGGAGTCGGTGTGGCTGGCGCGCAGTTCGATCTTGAGAGGGCTGCCCTCGTCGTAGATCAGCGCCCCGCGAACGGATTTGTCATCGACGGTGTTGGCATCGCGACGCACGCCGACCGGCGGGAAATAGCCGTTGAAGGCCGGATTAGACATTGTGGTCAGGCGGTTGGCCGGGTCGTTGGCATAGGTGCCGTCGGATTTCCGGTAGGAACCGCTCAGGCTAAAATAGAGACTGTCCTCGGTGACGGGGCCGGCGATGCTGGCCTGGGCCAGCCGGTCATTGCCATTGGCATAGCCCAGCTTGGCCATGCCGGTCAGGTCGTTCGTCGGCTTGGCCGTGGTGATGTTGATGGCGCCGGCAATGGCGTTGCGGCCGTAGAGCGATCCCTGCGGACCGCGCAGCACTTCGATGCGCTCCAGATTGATCAGATCGACATTCAGGAAGGTGAGATCACTAAGCTGAACGCCATCGACGACCAGAGCCATCGGCGGCTCGGCCCCTTGTGGCGTCGTGATGCCACGGGCGGTCAGGACCGAATAGGTCGGGGAATTGCCATTGTTGATATTGACGTTGGGTGTGAACCTGGAAAAGTCCTCGACGCTGGCGATGCCGGCATTCTCGATCATTGCGCTGGAAATGACGGAGACGGATTCCGGCACCGCCTGCAGCGATTCCGACATCTTTCTGGCTGTGACGACGATTTCTGTCAGTGCATTGCTGTCGTCGGTGGTCTGTGCCAAGGCGATGGTCGGGAGTGCGGCAGCACTTGCCAGCAATCCAGACGCGATTTTCAGTGTAAGACTGCGCATGTGTTCCCCTTGATTACCCGGTTATTCTGGATTGGGATCAAGGCAATGCTACGCCAATCTTTTCAGGCACAAGGGTGGGGCGACAGGTGGGGTAAGGTCAAAAAGGGGGGGTGGCAGCTGTCAGCCGGTTTACGATGGTGGCAGCGTCGCAGGTGTCGGGGAAATGAGCCAGATACCGGCCCTGATCGTCGATCAGATAGATCAGGGCCGTATGCGGCATGGCATAGCCATCGGGATCGTCGGGGTCTTCCGCGCGTCTGGCAAAGGCCTTCATGGAAGCCTTTGCCCTGTCGATGGCGGGGCGCGGACCGGTCAGGCCCGTGAAGTCGGGATAGCGGGCCGACAGGAAGGTCTTCATGGCCTCCGGCGTGTCGCGCTCCGGATCGACGGTGATGTAGAGCACGCGGAAGCCATCGCGCGCCGGCCCCAGCCCGGCCATGATATCCGCCAGTTTCGCCAGGGACCGGGGGCAGACCCCCCGGCAATGCAGGAAGCCGAAATAGACCAGGGACCGGCACCCGGCCAAATGCCCGATGGTGAAGGCCCCACCATCTTGATCGACAAGATCCAGTTCGATGCGGTCGGGCTTCATGGCCATTGGAACACCAGATCCACAGGGCCGCGCGCCGGCATCCGCAAGACCAAGTTCTGGTCCATGCGGAACGCCGTCAGACCATCGGCCGCATGCTCGACGCCATCCGCGCTGCCCGATGCCACCATCTCGCCATCCAGACGCAGCTGCCAGTCGCCACGCCCCCAGATGCCGGTGAAATGCAGCGTCGCATCATGGCCGTCGCCATTGCTTTCCAGGCGAACGGTCAATCGATTGTGCCGCGCATCGAAACGTGCGGCGGTGACGTCCCATGTCTCCGGCAATTCGTCCAGCGCCGGCGCCGCAAAATGCTGCTGGTCCCAGGGACCGTCATACAGCATCCGCAAACCGTCGGGCACGTTCAACCGCGCATAGGCCAACAGGGCATTGCCGGTGTGGGGGTCCATGCAGCGGAACAGGCCGTCCTGATCATATAGACGGTCATGACGGGCATAATGGTAACCGCCATCCGTCCAGCGCGAATGCAGGTAGGCGTCCGCATAGGCCAGCAGACGGTCGCGCGTGTCGAGGTCGCCCACCTCCGATGCGCAGACGGCCGCCCAGCCGAAATCGCGGGCCGATGCCAGATCCTCATTGGCTTCCATCATGTCGGGCGGCATGATCCAGCGCGTGCCATCCGGCCCGGGGCGCGCCCAGCGGGCGATCTGCCGGGGGAAGCTGGCCTTCACGAAATCCGCGTTCCAGGCATGCATCAGGGACCCCAGCCAGAAATCCGCCCAGGGTGCTTCCGGCGTGACCACAACACGCTCTTCTTCCATCACCATCATGTTGAAATGGCCGTTGCCGTTCAGCACGCCGAATTCCGACCAGGCTTTCAGGTACCCTTGTGTCACTTCCCCGGCGATGTCGCCGCCATAGACCAGGTCGTGCAGCCGAAACCCTAGGATCGGCACCTGATTGCAGATCTGGAAGACGCAGTTGGGTTCACACGCGATACCCAGATATCCGCGTTCCACCATGCTCCAGTAGATATGCTCGTTCAGGGACCGCTCATCATACTCGTACCGCTTCTCACTGCCCCAGAATAGCGGCTGAAAGACGAGGGACAACGCGCCTTTGCGGGCATAGCGGTCATCGTTGAACAAATAATGATACAGCAGTGCCATCGATTGCAGATAGGCGCTGTACATGATGTTGTCCTTGATGATCGGATTCCATTCCGACGGCAATTCGCCCTGGGCATTGTTCAGCGGTCCGTTACCGGTGCTGACATAATGCCAATAGGTCCAGACGTCGGGGGACCGCATCTTGTCGATCAGCCGCTGGAAGGGCCGACGGAAATACCCGGGTGCGGCCGTCAGCCGATGGACATGGGTCAAGGCCAACGCATAGGCCATGTAGGCCAACTGGAAACGGTAGGCGCCGAAATCCTCCTGCAGGCTCGTGCGGGCCATCATCCCTGACCAGTCGTCAGGTAACTGGGCGGCGAGATTTAAGATGCGTCGCAAATGTCCACGCTGGAGCGGGTCGATCATGCCGGTCTGCTCATCGGACAGGGTGATGTGACGCTGCTTGCCCATGATGCTTCATCCTTGGGAGGAACAGCGTTGATTGGGTCAAATTGGACAAAAAATGTCAATTAACAAATCCTGTCTGGGTGCCGTTATGGGGTTGTGCCGTTCGCCTGCGCGTGCTGCTCCCTATTCGGGCGATGGTACCCGTATCTCCATCGCCGTCAAATTCAGCCTATGACACCCATGGCCAATGTTACGACACGTCAATTGACCGATGTGTCGTAACATTGGCAGACCCTGTCAGAAGCCGAATTCGTAGATCAGGCGCAAGCCGGCCATGAACTGGTTCCTCCGGCCGCGTTGCCGGATAAGCGGGCTGTCGGTGGCTTCCGGTCCCAGCCGGTCGTAACGCGCCATCAGGCCCAAAGACAGGGCATCGGTGACGGGCGTGATGACGAAGGCGCCCACACCGTAGGAAACCAGACCGGCATCAGCCTTGTACCGGGCAAGCCCGGAACCGGCGGACTGCTTCGCGTCGATGCCGAAATAGGCGTTGGTGTATTTGGCGCTGGCGAAGGTTGCCTGGGGACCGATCATGTAAATCACCTGTTGGCCGAACGGCGCCGTCATGCCCATATATTGCGCGCCGATGTCGGCCACGACGCCCTTGTGACCGCCGACAGCCTGTCGCACTTCCAGTGAATAGCTGAACGGGTCGAAACTATATTCCACGAAGCCGCCAAGTTCCGGTGCGATGCTCACGTCTCCCAGGCCCTTGAGCGCTCTGGTCTTCTTGCCGGCGACACGGAAGGGATTGCTGTCATCCTCCTGACGGCCGAAATCCAGCTTCGCGATCGGGCCGGCGCGCCAGCCATCGCCATTGATGACATTGTAGCCGACACCGCCGAAGAGCGAGGCGAAGAAAACATCCTGGTATTCCACCTTGATGTCGGGGATGACCATGGCCTGATAGTCCTTGGAACCGTTGAAGGCCGGCATATAGAGGGTGGCAAGACCGACGGAGAGTTTCCAATCATGTTCCATTCCGGCCCCTGGCATGGGGGCGACGAATTCCCCCTGCTGTTCCGCCGGCTGCTGCGGTTGAGGCCCGGTCTCCTGTGCCTTCACATTGGCGAAGAAGGTCAGGGTGATGGACGCGGCAAGTGGTATGAAATTCACGGCCTTGAGCGTGCTTACAGTCTTGAAGATGTTGGAATACTTCATCGAATGCTCCAGGAGCGGGGTGCCGATCGTCCGCATCCTACGGGCTTTTCCTGACCACACATCGGTCTCAAGGCGGATGTGCGGCCAGGAAAAGCCGATATGCTGGGTCGATATCTGCAAGGAACAACCGCCAGTACCGGACAGATCCGGCGTCAGTATGGTGGTGGGTGGGAATGGAGCATCGCGGGAACATGAAGAACTGGCTCGACCATTGCCCGGCGTTTGTCGGCCGACTGTGGTTCCAATTTGCCGTGATCTATACGCTGCTGGCGTTCTGCGCGATGACGCTGCTCAGCATCTGCAAGTACGGCGCGGAAGATTATGGTGATTTCCGCAAGGCGGTCACCCTGGAGCATGTCAGAGAACTGGTCTCCAGTGAGAAGCTCAGCGTTGCGCAGGCGATCCGTGATGTCACTGATGTCGCGTGGCGACAGAAGGCGTGTGAGAATATCCGAGAGAAGCTCAAAAATATTGAGCAAGCCAGCGACGGGTCCGTCTATCGGATCACCAACTCCAGCCGGCCCGAAGTTTATATTCAAATAGAGGACGAAAATAATCGGCTTGTCATCTCCGATCCCGTCGATCTTCCGGCGGAATTGGCCCCGCTTTTCACCGCCATGAAGCAGCAGCGGGCGGCAGCCGACAAGGTCATCTGGATGGTCGAAGACGGCCCCATCTGGGTGGATATGCCCATCGATGATGGCAAGGGCAACCGGATCGGGCGCGTCCGCATCCTGTATGTCGCGGAGTTCGATGCCTGGATACAGATACAGAGCATCTTCAATTTCCTGCTCGGCGCATGGGGCTATGTCATTCTCTTCTCCGT
This sequence comes from Niveispirillum sp., assembly GCF_017996735.1. Taxonomy (GTDB): domain Bacteria; phylum Pseudomonadota; class Alphaproteobacteria; order Azospirillales; family Azospirillaceae; genus Niveispirillum. The sequence goes on along the minus strand of NZ_JAGOGJ010000100.1, from coordinate 5,545 downwards.
TCCCATTGGCATCGCCTGCGGCGTGGCAGCCGCCCATTACGTGACGAGGCATTTGGGGCGAATGAACGACGTGACCGAAAGCTGGCGGCGGGGTGACTTCACCGCGCGCATCGCCCTTCCCAACGACGATGTTCTGATCCGGCATAGCCAGCATCTGAACGACATGGCGGATGATCTGGAACTATATTTGCACCTGAAGCAGAATCTTGCCGTCAGTGACGAACGCAACCGCGTGGCGCGCGAACTGCACGACACGGTGAAGCAGAAGCTGTTCGCGCTGGGTTTGCAGCTGGCGACAGCCAAGGCCAACCCCGCTGTGCTGGAGGCCGCCCGCGAGCCCATCCTGGAGGCGGAGACCATCAACCGGGAAGCGCAGCATGACCTGATGGAGATCATCACGCAGCTGCGCCCGACCAGCACCGGTGACAGTACGCTTCACAACCGGGTCGGCATGATTGCCGAAGATTTCAGGCGGCGGTTCGATGTCGACATCGAGCTGGGTGATATGGGGGCCATCCAGCCCAACGCGCATGTGGAACATCAGGTGTTGCGCATTTTGCAGGAGGCGCTGATGAACGCGGTGCGCCATGGCAAGGCGTCCAAGGTGACCGTGGCCGCGGCAATTGACGGGAGTGCCGCAATGCTGGTCATTGCCGATAATGGGATCGGTTTCGAAATGACTGTTAAAACAAAAGGCTTCGGTATCATCTCCATGCGCGATCGGGCGCGTGACCTGCCGGACGGACGGCTCGACATTGAAAGTGCGGAAGGTGAGGGCACCCGCCTGACAATTTCCTGGAAAAGCGAATCATGACGGAACAGATCACACTGATCATTGCGGACGATCATGCCATGGTCCGCCGCGGGCTGACCGCTTTTCTGGCCACGGCACCCGACATCCAGGTGATGGCCGTCGCCACCTGCGGCGTGGAGGCGGTGTCGGCCGCCCGCAGGCATGCACCCGATGTGGTGCTGCTGGACCTGCTCATGCCCGATCAGCCCGCCGTCGATACCGTGCGCCAGATCAAGCGGGTCAGCCCGCGCAGCCAGATCGTCATGGTCACCTCGCATGAGGGCGACGAACATGTCGTTCCCACCACGCAGGCGGGCGCCATCTCCTACATCCTGAAGGACACGACGCCGGAGGATCTTATCCAGGCCGTACGCAAGGCGGCCGCGGGCGAAAGCGTGCTGAGTCCCCGCATCGCCAAGGCCCTGGTGACGATCATGTCCCGCACGCGGGAGGGCAAGGTGCTTGACGATCAGCTTCACGCTGACCTGACCGAGCGCGAAATGGAAGTCCTGCACTGTATCGCGGGGGGCCTGTCCAATATGGAAATTGCCGCGCGGTTGTCGATATCGGAGAAGACCGTCAAATCCCATGTCAGCAATGTCCTGGGCAAGCTCTACCTGACCGATCGGACACAGGCGGCCGTCTACGCCTGGCGCAAGGGTATCGTCAAGGAATAGCTCTGCCTCATCCTTGCGGCCGATGCGGCCCAACGGCACCTGAATAAACTGGGCACATTGCGGAATTAATGGTCCTCGCATGGTGCGGGGCGAGACAGCCGCATGAGGTCGGTAAGAGGGTTCGGATACCCAGTTTCCCCAGCTCACTCTCACGGTTCCCACCCCAAGCCCCTGGCGAGACCGGCCCGATGCGCGGGCTGGCCATGGATGTGCTTGCCGATGGCCGAAAGGACGCAAACCGGATTTTCGGCTGTGCGCGAAAATTGCCGTTACGATTGTTCGTACGCCTCCAGTTGAGGGCCGTCTTGTAGGGCAAGGTTGATCTGGGGATGTTTGTGTGGCGCGTCATCGCGCGGACGCAAACGAGTAGCAATCGTCATGTCTTATCAGCGTGTGGAGTTTCTGACGGGGGCGGAGCGCCGCCGGACACCCTGTCCGATTTCTGGGGGCCACCTCTATGATCAGCTTTTGCGAAGCTGTACTTTGTGATCGGCATTGAGCCCGAACCTTGGAACACAGTTTGAAACTATGCTATTTTGCCAAGCATGAGTGGGCAAAGCATAGGAAAGCTAAACTGGCTGGAGCGGACGCTCCCTGACGGGCTGCTGGTGGATGCAGCCTGGATGGAGCGGCACGGCTATTCGACCAGCCTCCGCAGTCAGTATGTCGCAGCCGGTTGGCTGGTGCAGCCGGTTCGTGGCACCTATAAGCGACCAATTGGCAAGCTGACCTGGGAAAGAGCTATCATCTCATTGCAAGCATTGATGAAGCATCCCTTGATCGTGGGCGGCCGGACCGCGCTTGAACTGCAAGGGCTTGGTCATTACGTCTCCGCCAGCGGGCCGGGGAGCATCCACCTCTATGGTGACGAACCCCCGCCAGGCTGGCTTGCGAAACTGCCTTTCAAGGAGCGCTTCATCTTCCACAAGGCCCAGACCTTGTTCAGTGCAACGACTGCCGCAGAGGGTCCGCTCAGCTTGGCAGGTGGCGACGACGGCGATGACCATGAACGAACCGGGTATCATGTTCGCCCGCTATCCATGAATGCGCAATGGCCTCTGCTGGTTTCGACACCTGAACGGGCCTTTCTGGAATTGCTGGACGAACTGCCGAAGCGCGAGACATTCCACAATGTCGATGTGATCGCGGAGGGGCTGCGCACGCTCAGCCCAACCCGTCTCCAGAGGCTGCTGGAAGATTGTCGCAGCGTGAAGGCCAAGCGGCTGTTCTTCTGGTTTGCTGAACGACATGCCCATCGCTGGCTTAACCGGATTGACCGGGACCGGGTGTCGCTCGGCAGCGGCAAGCGCATGTTGGTCAAGGGTGGCCGGCTTGATCCGAAATACCTGATAACCGTGCCGGAGGATCTTGGTGCCCCTGTCTGATCGCTACCGGGCGCAGGTCGCACTCCTGATCGCCGTGATGCCGTTTGTCGCGGCGGAAGAGGATTTCGCGCTGAAGGGCGGTACGGCGATCAACCTGTTCGTCCGCGACATGCCCCGCCTGTCGGTCGACATCGACCTGACCTACCTGCCGGTGGCCGGGCGTCCTGAATCCCTGTCTGCGATCGATGCCGGCATGAAGCGGATTGCCGCTGCCATCCGCAAGGGACTGCGCGGTGCGCATGTCACCGAAGTCTTGAACACGCGCGAGCCGGTTGTCACGAAGCTGACCGTGCAGCGGGGGGATGCCCAGATCAAGATCGAGGTGACGCCCGTCCTGCGCGGCTGCGTCTTCGCACCGGAACTGCGCTCCGTGTCGGCCGCGGTAGAGGAGGCGTTCGGCTTTGCCGAAATGCAGGTCGTCTCCTTCGCCGATCTCTATGCAGGAAAGATCGTGGCGGCACTCGATCGGCAACATCCGCGGGATCTGTTCGACATCAAGGACCTGCTGGCCAACGAGGGCATCCATGATGAACTGCGCCGCGCCTTCATCGTCTACCTAGTCAGCCACGACCGCCTGATATCCGAGTTGGTGGTGCCCCGTCGCAAGAACCTAACGCAAGAGTTCGCGCAGGGTTTCGAGGGCATGACGGCGGAGCCCATCACCCTTGAGGACTTGGCGGTGGCGCGAGAGGCGTTGATTGCGACGATCATCGGCGGGATGCCGGCCGCGCATCGGGACTTCCTGCTGCGGTTCAAGCGTGGCGAGCCGGATTGGAGCCTCGTCGGGCTTCCCGAAGCTACGAACCTGCCAGCCGTGCGGTGGAAGCAGTTGAACCTGGACAAGCTTACCAAGACTGTCCGGGCACGTCTTGTCGATCAACTGGGGGCAGCGCTGTCATCCCCACCATAATGTCCCATAGCCCCCGCCTGAGATGCAGAAGCAGCTATGAAGGACGAAAGGGGGCCTCTACGGGGCTGATTTCGCGCTCGTCCAGGATCCCAAGGGCTGGACGGTGTATTTGTGATTGCGCCGCCGCTTTGTACTGATCGTCGCCTGCTTGGCAATGAAGTCCGAGACCTTCTCCATGGCATTCTTGACCGGATCGGCGGCCAAATGCGCATAACGAGCCGTGGTCTGCACTTGAGTATGTCCGAGCAGCTTTCCGATCATTGGCAGCCCTTCGCCCAGGAACAGGGCTCCGCTGGCGAATGAGTGCCGCAGGTCATGGATGCGGACATCATCCAGCCCGGCCTTCTTGCGGATGCGGCGCCAGGGCGGCTGCAAGTCGGTCAGCCGGGCACCTTCCTTCGTGCCGGTGATGACCCAGGGATTATCCTGCAGCCGGGGGATGGACCGCAGGACGGCGGCCACCACTTCCCCGAAATGTACGATTTTGGCGCCTGTCTTGGAATCCGGCAGCCGCAACGCCCGCGCCTGCCAATCCACGTAGGACCATTTCAAGGTCATGACCTCGCCCAGGCGGCAGCCCGTCAGCATCAGCAACCGGACGGCGGCCACCACGGCTGGAGGCTCCGAACCATCCGCCTCGACCTCGGCCAATGTCCGGCCCAGGGAGGCGTATTCGTCGGCGCCCAGAAACCGTTCGCGCTTCTCCTCACGATACTTTTTCACATGCAGGCAGGGATTGCTGCCGTCCGGCCGCAGCCCCCAAACCTCGGCCAGATTGAACATCTTCGACAACACGCCCAGGGTCCGGTTGGCCTGGTAGGGAATATGCTTTAGGGATTGGTGCAGTTCCGCGATGTCCCGCCGCTCGATATCGAGGACCTTGCGGGTGCCGATCTCAGGATTGATGAACAGCTCGACGGAACGTCTGTATTCATACTGGGTGGAGGGCTTGCAGCGGATGGCGACATGTTCCTTGAGGAAGCGCTCGCCGAGCCCTTTGACCGTGGGGGATTTGCGGGCTACATCCAGTTCCTTGACCGGATCATTGCCAGCCTTCGCCTGTGAGATGATCTCGTGCGCCTTGATCCGGGCTTTCTCGGCGGTAACGGGGCCATGCGTGCCGATCGTTACCTTCCGCAGCCGGCCTTTGACCCGCGTCATGGCGACATAGACCTTGCGGCCCGATGGCCAGACCCGCACGCCGAAGCCACGGAGTTCATCGTCCCAATATACGGCTTCGACGGCTTCCGGCTCCAACTGTTCGACCACGCGCTTTGTCAGTTTCGCCACCATCAGCCTCCTTGCCTGCCAAAAAACTGTGGTCATGCCACCGGTCCACAGGTAACATATAGGTAACAGGAGAGAGTGAAATTAGGGTAACTTAAGCGTATTTGGGAGGCAATGGCTCATTGGGATTAGTATTTATAAACAGCATGTTATGGGGAATGGGCTGGTATCGTCGTATTTGATCGTATGAATACTTTTCAAACTCATAACCTGAAGGCCGCAGGTTCAAATCCTGCCCCCGCATCCAATGCTTAAGCCCTTGAAAGATAACATCTTTCAAGGGCTTTTTGCTGTCCGCAAAGACCGACCCAAAACATCGCCCAGCTACCATATAGCTACCAGATGAAAGTGAAAACGAGCGTAGATAGAGCTGGTCCCCCGTGAGCGGACAGTTTGCTAAGCTTGGTTCGGCCTTATTGAAGGACGACCGACATGGCGGGACAGAGGAAGCGATATTCAGCGGATTTCAAGGCGAAGGTGGCACTTGAGGCGA
>NZ_JAGOGJ010000228.1 GCF_017996735.1 Niveispirillum sp. | reverse complement strand
ATCCTGATCCGCAACGGCGTGACGTGGAAGGCGACCGGAAGGCATTGGATTCAAGCGGAGTTCAGCCAGCAATGAATGCAGCGTATGCGGTCCAGTGGCTGTGGTACGGGGCGCGCCTGCTGTTCAGCATGGCCTATGCCGTGGTCGAGTTTTTCAGTAAGCCGGGGGCGCGCTGGATCGTCACAACGGGGTTGGCTGTGGCGGCGTGGGTTTTCTTCCCGCGAATGGCTGGCTTTCTGGTGGACGTCATTGTCCTGCTCCCTTTAGGCGACCTGTCTGATGCTCTCTTGCGGATCATCATGCTGGCATTCACGGGCTGGTGGTTCGTGTACCTCATCAAGGTCAGGCGCGGTGCGCTGCCGTTGTTCCTGCTGCTGCTGATCGGGTGGGGGGCATGCCTTCACAGCGGCACTCGGGATGCTGTCCTATCCATGCCTTTCAGGCCGCTGGTGATCGCCGACACCGCCGCGCTGCTGGCGTTGTTCTTCCTCGCCCATTGGGGCCTGTCGCGCGTGCTGGCGCTGGTGCTGGGCACGTTCCCGCCGCCGCCATGGCCGCTGCGCCCGCGCCCGGTACTAAAAGCGAAGAACCGGGTGATTGTGCCGGTCCCGGTGACGCTCGCGGTCCCGCCGTTGCTACGGCCAGTGGCAGGCGCTTCCTACGATGTGCGCAGGGCCTTGCCGCGTGATGTGGCGACGCTGCTGATAACCCGTGGGTGATGGCGCTTCGCCCTTCCGGTGACGCAGGGGCCACAAGAGTATCGTGCCAATCGCTGGGCAGCCGATGCAGGCGCGATCATCGCCGGTGTTCCCTGCCAGTCTCCTTGGTCGCCGGTTCCGTACCGAAGTGTGGCCGGGTTCCTTATACCCGGCGCGGGGGACGTATCCATCCCCGGCCCGCTCCATTCGCTGCGCTCCCGTGTTGGGGAGGACACGTCCCCCTGTATCGCCGGGTTGTCAGGAACCGTCCTTCGGGACGGAAACCATCAACCAAGGAGACTGACATGAAACAGACAACCACCGCCAACACCCCGGCAACGCCCCTGTACAACGCCTATCACGTGGCCGAAGCCACCAACGGCAAACGCTGGATACGCATCGGGACAGTGTTCGCCCATGAGGACGGCCAAGGTGCCAATCTTATCCTCGATGCATTGCCCTTCAATTTCGATGGCCGCGTGGTGCTGCGCACCCCGAAATCCGAATAGAGGGACGTACCGGGGCGGTGATCCATCGCCCCGGTACAGACTGCCAGCGGCCCCGCTGGCAGCCCACCGAAGCGCGGGCACTAAGATGACGATGCGTCATCCGGCCCGGCAGCGGGGGTGCCACCGTTCGCGGGAAGCGGCGGGAGTTCAGGGAACAGCGCTCGTTCGTGGGGCTTGATGACATATTCATCCACGAGGTGGTCGAGCGTCTTGGCGAAGTCGCTCTCCTTGTTCTTTGCCCAATGCTCCAGCGCCAGCGCACCCACGATGATCTTGCGCCGTGTGTCGGCTTTGCGCTCCGCCTCGCGCTGTTGCGCCTCGGCTGCTTTTTTCTGTTCCTGCAATTGTTGAATCTGCTGTTCAAGTGTCTTGATTTTGTCTATGGGTCGCTGGCGCACCATGGGCACCGTCCTTTCTGTGCGTTGAATGTGATACCGCCAAGAAGGCGAATATTACCATACCACGACATGTCAGTGGTCGAGTGGACGAAGCCCGTGCTATCATCCCAAGCAGAGCGAAGGGCGCACTTAGTCATTCCTTTGGAATGAGTGCGGCCTCCCGGCGGGAGAAGCGATGGCGATCTACCATTGCAGCGCAAGCACCATCGGACGGAGCAGCGGGCGCAGTATCGTGGCCGCCGCTGCCTATCGCGCGGGCGCTGTCCTGACCGACCAACGCACGGGTTTAACCCACGATTTCAGCCGCAAGCGTGGCATCCTCCATACCGAGATCATGGCCCCGCTCGGCGCGCCGCCCTGGGCCACCGACCGCGCCCAACTGTGGAATGCAGCAGAGCGGGCCGAGGACAAAAGCACCCGCCGCGCCACCGCCACCACGGGGCGGGAATTCTGCCTTGCCCTGCCGCATGAACTCACCCGCGCCCAGCGGCTGGTGCTGGTGCGGGCGTTCGCGCGGTACATGGTGGATACCTATGGCGTCGTCGTGGACTTCGCCTTGCACGCCCCCGACCGCCGCAGCGACGACCGGAATTTTCATGCCCATATCCTCATCACCGACCGGCGCATGACGGATGCGGGGTTCGGGGAAAAGGTGCGGGAGTTGAACATCGCCAATGGCGGCAAACGGAATGTCTGCGCCATTCGCAAGGCATGGGCCGACCTCGCCAACCGGCATCTTGAAATGGCCGGGATCGACGCACGCATTGACCATCGCAGCTACGAAGCGCAGTGGATCGACCGCGAAGCCACCCAGCATCTGGGGCCATCCGCATCGGCCATGGAACGCCGGGGCGAGCGTTCGGATATTGGCGATGCGAACCGGGCCGCGCAGGCACGCAATCAGGAGCGCGCGGCGGTTGAGGCTGCGACCAAAGACGCGGAGAGAGAACAGCATAAGGAGGAGGTGAAGCGGAAGGCGCAGGCGGAATCCAAAGCCGAGGATGCGGCGGCCCGCACCTACGACCCTGCCAGCATTCTCACGGCACTGACGGAACGCCGCGCCACCTTCAGCGAGGCCGAGCTGAACGCCCTGTTGCGTCGCACGATCCCGTTGGAGAGTGACCGCGCCCATCTCTGCAAAGCGATCCTGACCTTGCCCGAGTTGGTGCCGCTGACGGAGCGCGGTGGCGGCCCCGTTGTCCGTTTTACCAGCAAGACCGTCCTGCGACGGGAGAGAGAGGCGCTGAAGTTTGCCCGGCAGCGCATCGCCGACAAGGGTTTCGGCCTTGCCGACGAAACCCGCGTGGCGATCATGGAGCGTGGGGAGTTCGGTCCCACCCGTCCCGAGCAGTACCTTGCCTTCCGGCGTGCGACCGGCCCGGAAGGGCTTGCCATGATTGCGGGTCAGGCCGGAACCGGCAAGAGCTACACCATGGCCGCCATCCGGCAAGCCTATGAGGCGGAGGGGGCGCGCGTCGTCGGCCTGTCCTTCACCAACAAGGTGATACAGGACATGAAGCGTGACGGCTTCCGGGAGGTGAGCACCGTCACCGGGGCCATGCAGGATGTCTTTCGCCAGCGGGCGCGGTGGGACCATCGCACGGTGCTGATGGTGGACGAGGCCGCGATGCTTTCCACCCGCGACATGCTGGGGCTGTTGATGGCCGCCGATTATGCAGGAGCCAAGCTGGTGCTGGTGGGCGACGACCGCCAGCTTGCCAGCGCCTACCTGCATGGCGGCTTGTTCGGCGCGCTGCGTGAGCGCCATGGGGACGTGGTTTCGGAACTGTCCGAGATCCATCGCATCCGTGACCATGCCCCGGATGCCAGCGGCCAGCGCCGGGCGTTCAATGCCATGCATGACGGCCGGTTCCGTGAGGCGCTGGACATCTTCGACCGGCAGGGCTTCATCCAATGGTCGGATACGCGGGACGAGGCCCGTGCGGCGTTGGCGAAGCAGTACGCCGCCGACCTGGATGCGCATCCGCAGGCACGGCGCTTCGCCTTCACCCACACCAACGCCGATGCCAAGGCGGTAAATGAAGCGCTGCGCGACATTTACCGGGCGCGCGGCATGCTCGGGCCGGATCATGCCTTGCCCGTGCAGGGCGGTTCGACCGCCTTTGCGGTGGGCGACCGTATCCAGCTCACCGGCAGTGCCTACCGCAAGGCCGACCGTCAAGCCGGGCTGGCCAACGGTGTCGTGGGCACCATCCGTATTATTGAGGGGATGAGCCTCACCATCGCCATCGACGCCCGGAAGGAGGAGCCGCCGCGCCTCCTGTCCTTCACGGTTGGCGGGAACCAGCAGGCTGGGGAGTTCAATGCCTTCCAGCACGGTTACGCTGGCACGGTGTACAAGGGCCAAGGGGCGACAGTGGACATTTCCTATCGCCTCCATGGCGGCAGCGAAGGGGCCGCCACCTCCTATGTCGGGGCCAGCCGCCATGCCGAAACCATGCACCTCTTTGCCAGCCGGGAAACGGTGCGTGGTGCAGGCCCATGGATGGGCATGCAAGGCGGGCTGGACGGGTTGACGGAAGCACAGCGCCAGCAGGCAGAAAAGGCGTTCGCCCGTTGGGCACCCGCCCATCCCGAAATTGCCGAGCGCCGTGGCCTTGCCGGATATGTCACCTATGTGCAGGGGCAATGGACGGAGGAGAAAGCCCGCGATAACGACCTGAACCAGCTCGCCCGCCAGATGGGGCGGCCCGACGAATGCCGCGCGGCCATCCAGTTCCAGCCATTGGAGGCGCCGCCTGACACGTCCACTCCGCCAGCCACATCCGCCCCGCCTGCTGCGCCGTCTGCCCCGAGCGAGCCCCATAGCCGCTACAGCCCGGCCTTCCGCCGCGTGGTGGACGCCTTCGACCTCATGCATCGCCGCACCGTCCGGCAGGCCGCCGCCGACGTGCGGGCCGCTGCCGATGAGGACAAGGAATCCGGTGGCCGCTGGGATCGTTTCCGCGCCTTCTGGCGGAACCGGATGGAGCATGAGCCGGACAGCCCGGCACCGCCCCGCCCGGACATAAATACACAACCCAGAGTTGATGACAGCAAGCCTCGAAACGGTTATGATAACCGACCAACCCATGATCCGAAGCCCAGACCCGGCGGCATCGACCCATGAGCAGCAACATCTATAAAGACATCATCCGCCAGCGCGAAGGGCAGCCCCAGCCACCCGCCGCCACCCCACAGCCCCCGCCGCTTCCGCGAGAGGGCGAGTATCTGGCTTTTCGCAGCGGCAGCCGGGTGCAGATGGGCTTTGCCGTGTATCGTGCCAACGGCGACATGGACGGATTTCTCTATCACAACCTCGACAACCTGGCCTTGCGCCGGGTCAGTGGGGTGGAGTTCCTCACCTTCACGCATCGCGGCAAAGCCGTCACCATGCAGGGACAAGGCTTGAAGGCCGTAATGCAGGTCATCATGGCCCATACCGCCATGGAGGTCTTTGAGCATGATGGGAAGGCAACGGTGGCTGCGGAACCGGTGATCCAGCGGGTGGAGGTGACCATGGCCGACAAATCCGGAAGCAAAGTTGGGACCGGACTTCCTTCCGCCTAAAGCGCTATGTGGGTCGAATGCTGGTGGCGGGAGCCCCCCGGTGTATCGTTCGGGTCGCGTTCGGGAGACGTTCGGGGACAGCACTCCTAAAATAATGCAAGTTACTTGCAGCAAATCAAAGGAGCTTTCTCATGTCTAAGAACACTTACGACCCTAAGCATATCGCAGATACCATGAAGAAGCTGCGTGAGTCATATAAATTAACTCAAGAAAATCTTGCACTTTCAGCAGGTCTCAGCACGCGAACAATTGAGAAACTTGAAAGCGGACGTCATACGCCAGAGGAACAGACGTTACGTTCCATCGCCCGAGCATTAAATGTAGATGTTGAGATTTTTGCAACGCCAGATCCAGAGGCCGAGGCTAAAGCCAAAGCTCAATTGGAAGAGGCTCTTCGGACTAAATTATTGGTGCGAACCGAACCCATCAGAACCGCCAATGATTTTTTAAAGCGTTTCGGAGAATGGGAGGGGTGGCGTTTCAGCTTCGATCAGGTCGAAGGCGATCAGGCTATGGAGGTTGCCGCCGAGATCGGTGACTGGCTCCAAGATATGGATGGTATTTGGGAGCTGATGAATACCAGTCAGCGGCTTGATACGGCTCGCGGCTTTGCTGATATGTGTACTCGGTTGGAAGCGCTCGGTTATCTCTGCCACATGGGGCACCACAAACAGCGAATGCGCAC
>NZ_JAGOGJ010000009.1 GCF_017996735.1 Niveispirillum sp. | reverse complement strand
GATCATCGTCTGGTGAACACCGTGCTTCGACACAAGCTGCGCCATCGTCAACTCGCCCCGGATCGCCTCAAGTGCCACCTTCGCCTTGAAATCCGCTGAATATCGCTTCCTCTGTCCCGCCATGTCGCTCGTCCTTCAATAAGGCCGAACCAAGCTTAGCAAACTGTCCGCTCACGGGGGACCAGCTCTGTCGCCGCCGTACCACCGGCCATGAATGATGACCGGTGATAATGCCACCCTGCCACAGAAATGACTCTCAGTATGAGAGTGGGAGTTCGCGGATGGAAGCCGCCCTGATTCTCTGATGCCGCAATTTTCAGAGTTGGGGGGTGATGTCGGCGGCCGTTAAGTTTAACCGATTGATACCACTCACTTTAGCGACAGGCCTTATTCTCAGATACTATATCTGCTGGCGGCCTTCTGGTTGAACATCATTTGCAGAACGTGACTCGCCACAGATTGGTAATTCTGTAACAACGCCTCATCCTCAAGCGATGGTGCTGTGACAAGTTCGTGCTGATCCAAGCCAGCCAGAGCTGCGTCCACGCAATCTTCTGTAGACATGACGATACTCGGCGGCAACGGTTCAAGATCAGCGCCCCCCGCCACATCCCAGCCTTCCGAAACAACGGCCCCAGGCAGCACTAATTGCACACGCACGCCTGTTCCCTCTGCTTCGGATTGCAGGGCCTGCGTGAACAGATAGACATAGGCTTTTGTGGCGCCGTAAACCGGTATCCCCGGATAAGGGGAGAAGCCTGCGCCCGAGCCCACATTGACGAGCGTGCCCGAACCTTTGTTCTTGAAACGAACCAATGCCGCCTTTGACAGGGCCGTGAGGGCCGTTACGTTCACGGCGATCATGTTTTTCAAGACATCGTCCGGCGTTTCGGTAAGCGGCTTCAGCAAGGAGAAGCCTGCGTTGTTTATCAACAACGAAACTGTGGTATCGGATGTGAGGCGATCGACCACGGCGGATACGCCTTCTGGTTGAGATAAATCAGCAACAAGAACGTCGGCACGGATATGAAAGCGATTTTGCAGGTCGTTCGCGATTGTCGTCAATCGATCTGCACGTCTTGCCACCAGCACGATGTCATAGCCACGTGCTGCGAGACGATCTGCGTAGACTTTACCGATGCCGGAAGACGCGCCCGTTACGATTGCCGTGCCAAGCGTGTTCGAATCTGGTTTATTCACCACGATCTCCTTAAAACAAAAACGGTAGGGTTGTTTCCGATTTAGGTAGATATTGGATACTAAGTGTCAATTAGGCACTTACTGTAACCTAGGTTTACGCGAGGAAACTCAATGTCCTATACAGAGGAGCAGGTTCTCGAGACGCTTCCTGGCGTTCGGCCCGTACTCGAACAGATCGCCCATAAATGGTCGATCCTGGTGCTGGCGTTTCTGTGCGAGGAACCCAAGCGGTTCAACGCGCTGAAGCGTCGTATGGACGGTGTCACCCAGAAGGCGCTGACCGAAACGTTGCGGCGGTTGGAGCGAAATGGGCTGGTGGATCGGCATGTGAACACCAGCGCGCCGATTTCGGTGACATATTCGATCACCCCCTTGGGCCGCACTCTGCAACCGCCATTCGTGGCCCTGTATGATTGGGCGGTCACGCATCAGGCCGATATTGCAAAGGCCCAGGCGGATTTCGATGCCGCTGCAAACGCCGATTGAGGGCGTTTGCGACGGTCGATCTGCGAGAGAGCGTCCTAGTCTGGGCCGCCGGAATGCGCCAAATGCTATCGGGCGGTCACGTCCCTGGCGACTTCAACAAAAGACAGCGGGCAATTCGGAAGGGAGGTGACGGTCGGGCGCCAAGGCTGCGCGCGGCGGAATATGCCCAGGATTTGTGGAGGGGGGATCGTGAGCCATATCGTCGATCGTCGAAATCTCGACTTTCTGCTGTTTGACATGTTCGATGTCGAGGCCGATCGTCCTGGCCAAACCTATGCCGGATATGATCGCCAACTGATCACGCAGTTGCTCGATACGGCGCAAAAACTTGCCGAAGCGGAATATCTGCCGTCATCGGCGTCGCTGGATGCCTCTCCGCCGATATTCGCGAACGGTGAAGCCGTGATGCCGCCGTCGGTGCGTGCCGCGCTGGCTGCCTACAGGGACGCAGGTCTGCCGGCACAGAGTTTTCCCGTCGAACTCGGCGGATCGGGCCTTCCCTATCTGATCGCGATGCTGGTGAACGGCATGTTCATCGCCGCCAATATCTCCATCGCGAACTATTCGCTTCTCACCGCTGCGGCGGCGCGCCTGTTGCTGGCCTTTGGCACGGAAGAGCAGAGGACGCGTTTCGCCCTGCCGATGATCGCCGGCCAGTGGATGGGCACCATGTGCCTGTCCGAGCCCCAGGCCGGGTCGTCGCTGGCCGACATCACGACGCGGGCGGAACCGGCGGGCGAGGGTACCTTTCGCCTGCGGGGTACGAAGATCTGGATTTCCGGCGGTGGTCACGGCATGACCGAGAACATCGTCCATCTGGTTCTGGCGCGATTGCCGGGCGCGCCGGCGGGCGTAAAGGGCATCTCGCTTTTCCTTGTTCCCCAGAAGCGGCTGGATGCCGAGGGCAGGCCGGGCGAGGATAATAACGTCACGCTTATTGGCCTTGCCCACAAGATGGGGCAGCGCGGAACCACCAACTGTCAGCTCAATTTCGGTGAAGCTGGCCCTACTTTGGGCTATCTGATCGGCGAGCCCCATCAGGGTCTGCGGGCCATGTTCCACATGATGAACGAAGCGCGGATCGGCGTGGGACATGTCGCGACCATGTCGGGGTTGACGGGTTATCGCTATTCGCGGCGCTATGCGCAGGAGCGGGTTCAAGGACGCCGGATTGGTCACAAGGATCCCACGACGCCGCAAGTGCCGCTGATTGAGCATGCGGATATCCGCCGCATGCTCCTGGCGCAAAAAGCGGCGGTGGAGGGCGCGCTCGCCCTCTGCGTCTTCTGCGCGCTTCTGGTCGATGAACAGGGTGCAGCCAGCGGCGAGGAACTGAAGGAGGTGAGGCTCCTGCTGGAGGTGCTGACGCCCATCGTCAAGTCCTGGCCGTCCGAGCATTGCCTGAAAGCGAACGAACTGGCGATGCAGATCATGGGCGGGGCGGGATATACCTGCGATCATCCCGTCGAGCGCTATTATCGTGATAATCGGCTCAACCACATCTATGAGGGAACTTACGGCATCCAGGCCATCGATCTGCTGGGCCGCAAGGTACGCATGGATGATGGGCACGGGCTCGACCTTCTCCTGGCCCGGATACGGGCGACGATCGGTGATGCATCGCAAATGCCCGACCTGGCCACCCATGCGGCGGCATTGGAGGAGGCGCTGTCATGGCTTGAGGCCGCGACGGCGGCGGTGATGGGGGAGGGTGATCAGGAGCGAGGCCTCGCCAATGCCACGCTCTATCTCGACGCGATGGGTACGATCGTGATCGCGTGGCTGTGGTTGTGGCAGGCCCTGGTCGCGCGGCGTTGCCAGGCGCCAGACACGACACAACCCGATCCCTTTCTTCAGGGCAAGCGAGCGGCCTGCGATTATCATTTCCGCTATATATTGCCCCACGCCCGCATCCACCTGTCTCTGGTCGAGGGGTTGGACGATACTTGCCTGGCGGTCAGCGCCGATCAGATCGAGGCCGGGTGATGATTGCCGGCGCGGAACACCGGAACACCGGCAGCCCCGAACTGCTTTCGACCCTGGGCCGGGGCATATTGACCATCACGCTCAATCGGCCGGAATCCCGCAACGCGATGAGCGATGCCATGCTGGAGGCACTGGCGCGGGAACTCGCCTTTGCCGAAGAAAGCCCGGATGTGCGATGCGTCGTGCTTCAGGGCAGCGGGTCAGCCTTCTGCGCGGGCGGTGACGTCAAGGCGATGAACAGCGCGCCCCCGTCTCCGTCCGCCATGCCGGAGCGGGTCCGGTATCAACAGACGATCCAGCGCGCCACCTCGGGCCGTCTGGCGGCGATGGCCAAACCGACGCTGGCCAGCATCAACGGGCCGGCGGCGGGCGCCGGGCTGGGGCTGGCGCTCGCCTGCGATCTCCGGATCATGGCCCGTTCCGCAATCCTGCTCACGGCCTTCGCGCGTGTCGGTCTTTCGGGTGATTTCGGGGTTGGTTTCTTCCTGTCCCGGCTGGCCGGCGCCGGTCGGGCACGGGAATTCATGTTCCTGCCCGAAAAGCTGACGGCCGGTCGCGCCCATGAAATCGGGCTGGTGAACTGGGTCTGCGAGGATGAGGTCATTGCGGACCGGGCGGCGGATATCGCAAGCAGGCTCGCCACCTCGCCCCCCACGGCGCTGCGCTACATGAAGGAGA
Organism: Niveispirillum sp.; assembly: GCF_017996735.1. Lineage (GTDB taxonomy): Bacteria > Pseudomonadota > Alphaproteobacteria > Azospirillales > Azospirillaceae > Niveispirillum. The sequence continues at coordinate 100,771 of NZ_JAGOGJ010000009.1, read as the reverse complement.
ATTTCGCTGACGCTGAAGCGGGCGATCTCGGCGCTTATATGGATGCCGAAACCGTTCGCCATCTCCACTGCACGACCACGGCCGATCATCGAGAGGGTGTGGCGGCGTTTGCCGAGAGGCGTGCGCCGCAATTCGGGGGGAATTAGGGGGAGCCCGCTGCCGGGCCCGCCCCTGCCGGACGCGTAAGCGCGCGGGTCGTGGCGAATGCCAGCGATTTCGACATGCACATTCTTGAAGCGGGCTCAGGCCTGCCCGCCATCCTCACTTTCGCATGGATTTCCCGAACCTGCCTTTTGCTGAAGGTGCGGCCATCGGGCTCTGCGGGAACGACCAGCGGAATTCGCCCAAATCATCTTGGATGCGCTCAGGACCGCCGGGCGGACAGGCACCGTTCGCGGCATGGGCGCGGAAAACGGAGTGTTATGCATGAGCCTGCCTCCTCTCCTGCGGAATCGGCTGCGATTGCCGGTCATCGCCTCGCCAATGTTCATCCTGTCCAATCCGGCCCTTGTGATCGCGCAATGCACCGGTGGGGTCGTCGGCTCTTTTCCGTCGCTGAACGCTCGCCCCCTCTCGCAGCTCGACGAATGGCTGGCGCAGATCACCGAGGGTCTCGCGCAATGGGATCGCGATCACCCCGACACGCCGTCCGCTCCCTTCGCCGTCAATCAGATCGTCCACAAATCCAACGGCAGGCTCGACCAGGATCTGGAGCTGTGCGCCAAGTACAAGGTGCCGATCATCATCAGTTCGCTGGGCGCGCGGGTGGAGGTCAACGAAGCCGTGCATGGCTGGGGCGGCATCGCTCTGCACGATGTGATCGATGACCGCTTCGGCCGCAAGGCGATCGAGAAGGGTGCAGACGGGCTGATTGCGGTTGCGGCCGGCGCCGGGGGCCATGCCGGACGGCTTTCCCCCTTTGCCTTGGTGCAGGAATTGCGGCAATGGTTCGACGGGCCGATCGCCCTTTCGGGATCGATCGCCACAGGCGGGGCCATTCTTGCGGCCCAGGCGATGGGGGCCGACCTCGCCTATATCGGTTCGCTGTTCATCGCGTCGCAGGAAGCCAATGCGGTCGCCGCCTACAAGCAGATGGTCGTTGATGGCCGGGCGAGCGACATCGTCTATTCGAATGTGTTTACCGGCGTTCATGGCAATTATCTGAAGCCGTCCATCGCGGCGGCGGGGCTGGACCCGGACTCCCTGCCCCAAGGCGATGCCAATGCTGCGAACTATGTTTTTGGGGAAGCCAACGACATAAAGGCTTGGCGCGATATCTGGGGATGCGGCCAGGGTTTGGGCGCGATCGACATGGTGCAGCCCGCCGCCGGCCATATCGAGCGGCTGTCCCGTGAATATGCCGCTGCAAGGGCGGCGTTGAACGGCAAATTCGTCCCCCAGCAAGCACCAGACGCGCCGATGGTCTCATCAGGAACGCGGGTCCGTACGCACGCAGAAATTCGGCGGCGCGCTTCGCAGGCAGCGCAGGGGTTTCTGTTCGAGGGCATCCGGGAAGGCGATTGCGTCGCCCTGTTGCTTCGTAATGATTTCGTCTTCTTCGAAGCGATGCTGGCGACGGTGATGGCCGGTGCCTATCCGGTGCCGATCAACTGGCACGCAACCCCTGAGGAAGCCGCGCATCTGCTTGAGGATTGCGGCGCAAGAATCCTCATCGTCCACGCCGACCTTCTGCCAGGCGTTCCTGCCCATCTGGCCGACAAGCTGAAACTGCTGGTGGTTGAGACGCCGGCGGAGATCCGCAGCGCCTATGGCCTGAAGGCGGGATTGGCCGATGATCGCCCGCGGGAGAATTGGTACGGGTGGTCCAACCGCTTTGCGGCGATTGCCGACCCGGCCACCTCGGCCCGGGGCGCGGTCATCTACACTTCGGGCACCACCGGCCGGCCCAAGGGCGTTCGCCGCCGCGCCGGCGAGCCGCAGCGCGCGATGATGGCGACCGGCAGCATCGTCTACGACCTGGCCGAACCGATGTCCCGAACCGTTCTGATGAATGGGCCGATGTACCATAGCGCGCCGAACGGCTATGCCATGCTGGCGTTGGAGAGCGGCGCCGACGTCATCCTGCAGCCCCGGTTCGATCCCGAAGAACTGCTCCATCTTATCGAGCACCATGCCGTGACGCATATGCACATCGTTCCGACGATGTTCGTTCGCCTGCTGCGCCTGCCCGAAGCGGTGCGGCGGCGTTATGACCTCTCTTCCCTGCGCCGGGTGATCCATGGCGCGGCACCCTGTCCGCCCGGCGTGAAGCAGTCGATGATCGACTGGTGGGGGCCGGTCATCCACGAATATTATGGCGCGACGGAGATCGGCTTGGCGACCGCCATCTCGGCCGATGAGGCGCGCACACGTCCGGGGTCGGTGGGAAGAGCGCTGCCGGGCGTGTCCGTCAGGATATTGGACGAAGAAGGACATGTCCTGCCACCGGGCAGCATCGGGGCCGTGTTCGTGAAGACGCTGGCGGGCGAGGGCTTTGATTACATCGGCATGGTTCGTGATCGTCGTTCCGACGGCTTCGCGACCGCAGGCGACATCGGATATCTGGACGAAGACGGTTATTTGTTCCTGTGCGACAGGCGCAACAACATGATCATCTCCGGCGGGGTCAACATCTATCCCGCCGAGATCGAGGCGGCACTGCTCGCCATTGAGGGGGTCCGTGACGGGGCGGTCTTCGGCATTCCGGATGAGGAATATGGCGAGGCGGTCTGTGCCCATGTCCAGGTCGACCAGAATGGCCCCGACCCGGCGCAGATCCGCGACGCCCTGGCCGGCAAGCTCAGCCGGTTCAAGATACCCAAGGTGGTGAAGATCGTCGACGATCTGCCCCGAGAGGATTCCGGGAAGATTTTCACACGCAAGCTGCGCGCGCCCTACTGGGCGGCCACGGGACGGTCGATCTGAAACCGGTGCCGTAAAGCATGACCAACCGATTGCACCGACCGGTCATTGCGTGGTCGGACCGGCGAACCCATCCTGTGCGCCAAACCGGATCGACTGCCGGCGCGCCAAGACGGGAACCCGTCATACGCATAAGAAAAACCCCATTATGGAGAGGAAAGGCATGACGAAGCTTCTAAACGACCCAAGAATTGATCCGAGGATCAAGGCCGTGTTCGGCGATTATTATCAGCCTGCTGGTGATAACATGTCGTGCCGGGAAGATGTCCTCGCCCTTATGAACACACCGGAAGTACTGGCCGCGCTGGCCAAGGACAGCGAGTTCTGCCGTGGCACGGTGTCCGAAGAGGTGGCGCCTTACGAAGGGCTGACCGCCCGGACGCTGACCTTCATTTCCAGCCCCGACAATAATGAAATCAACATCCACTATATCCGGCCCGAGGGCGACGAGATTTTGCCCTGTGTCTATTACATGCATGGCGGCGGCATGTCGGTCCTGTCGGCCTATGACGACAATTATCAGGCCTGGGGCCGGATCATCGCATCACAGGGCGTCGCCGTCGCGATGGTCGATTTCCGCAACTGCCTCGTCCCTTCGTCAGCACCGCAGGTCGCGCCTTTCCCGGCGGGTCTGAATGATTGCGTGTCGGGTCTGCTGTGGGTCAGCGAACATGCCGCCGATCTGAAGATCGACCCCAACCGGATCATACTGGCGGGCGAGAGCGGCGGCGGCAATCTGGCGCTGGCGACCGGGCTGAAACTCAACCGCGACGGCAGGATCGGGCTCATCAGGGGCATTTATTCGCTCTGCCCCTTCATCGCCGGACAGTGGCCGCATCCCGATCATCCCTCGTCGATCGAGAATGAGGGCATATTCATCAGCATCGGCCATAATCGCATGGTCCTGGGCTATGGTATCGAGGCGCTCGACCAGAAAAACCCGCTGGCTTGGCCGATCTTTGCGTCAGAGCAGGACCTGAAAGGCCTGCCCCAGACCGTCATCAGCGTCAACGAGTGCGATCCTCTGCGCGATGAAGGCATCGCCTTCTACCGCAAGCTGCTGGCCGCCGGCGTGCCGGCGCGATGCCGCAGTCTGATCGGCACGACCCACGCCGTTGAAATTTTCCCCCGGTGCGCCCCCGACATCAGCGCCAACACTGCGAACGATATCGCCTATCTCGCACGCACCGGGCGATAGGCCCGCATGGATATTGGAGGGTCACATGGCAGACGGATCTGTGGACGTTCGCCCGCTGAAAGGCGCGGTCAGCGCCGATGAATGGAAGACGCGGGTCGATCTGGCGGCGCTTTACCGACTGGTGGCGCTGCAGGGGTGGGACGATATGGTCTACACCCACATCTCGGCCCGCATTCCGGGGCCTGAGCATCATTTCCTGATCAATCCTTATGGGATGTTTTTTGAGGAGATGACAGCCTCGTCGATGGTGAAGATCGACATGGACGGCAATGTCCTTCAGGAAACGCCCCATATCGTGAACGCGGCCGGCTTCAATATTCACTCCGCCATCCATGCCGCACGCGAGGATGTGCAGTTCGTCATGCACCTTCATACCGATCAGGGCGTGGCGGTTTCTTCGCAGCAGGAAGGGCTGTTGCCGCTCAACCAGGCCTCCTTGGCCATCCTCCCCGAGCTCAGCTATCACGACTATGAAGGCATTGCCCTCAATATCGAAGAAAAGGAACGCCTCGCGGCCGACCTTGGCGACAATTGGGTGATGATCCTGCGCAATCACGGAACGCTTGCCGTGGGGCTGAGCGCGGCGGATGTCTGGCGATCCATGTTCATCCTGGAGCGGGCCTGCAAGATACAGGTGATGGCGATGTCGGCCGGCCGCGACAAACTGCTGATCGCCCCGCAGACCGCACAGCAGGAAGTGGCCCGACAGATGAAGGATCGCGGACCGCTCCGTCTGGAAGGCGGACTGACGGTCACGGATTTGATCTGGCCGGCTTGCCTGCGCCGTCTTGATCGGGAACTGCCCGGCTACGACGCCTAGGCTTCGGTGCCGATCACCGCATATTGGAAGGGTTCACTGATGTCCGTTGAACTAGACGACGGCGAAAGCCGGGCCAACTTCACGCAAATGGCGGAATCCAGTTTCGATGACTGGGTCCTTATCGGCAAGAACTTCACGTCCTTTCAAAAGGGTCTGCCAAATCGGATCATGACGCATCTGCGTTTGCTCGATGGTGATTTCGGTGGATATCCGGTCGATCGGTTGGAGCACAGTGTTCAGACCGCGACGCGTGCCTATCGCGCAGGCATGGATGAGGAATACGTGGTCTGTGCACTGCTGCACGATATCGGCGACACGCTGGCCTCCGCCAACCATGCGGATGTCGCCGCGGCCATCCTCAAGCCCTACATCGGTGAGAAGAACCTCTGGATGATCGAACAGCATGCACTGTTCCAGGGATATTATTTCTTCCATCACATCGGTCTGGACCGGGACGCGCGGGAAAAATATCGCGGACATCCACACTTCGACTATACGGCCAAGTTCTGCCATCTATACGATCAGGCGGCGTTCGACCCGAATTACGACACCATGCCGCTCGAAGCCTTTGAACCCATGGTCAACAGGCTTTTCGCGACGGTGAAGAACTCCATTTATAAGGGCGGAAACTCCATGCCTGCGGAGTCCTGAGCGCGATGATCGAAACAAGAACGATCGCGCTGGGGACGCTTCGGTTCACCGTTGATCTTGCCGGACCCGCCGGCGGCCAGCCGGTCCTGCTGCTTCACGGCTTTCCCGAGACCCGCCATATGTGGCGTCCCCAGATGGAGGCACTGGCGGCGGCCGGTTATCGCGCGATCGCGCCTGACCAGCGCGGCTATTCCACCGGCGCGCGCCCGGCGGCGCTTGACGCCTACAGGGTCGAAAGGATCGTCGAGGATGCGGTCATGCTGATGCACGTCCTCGGCATCGCTCAATTCCATCTGGTCGGTCACGACTGGGGTGGGCAGATCGCCTGGCTGGTCACCGCGCGCCATTCTGACAAGGTGAGGTCGCTCACCGTGCTGTCGCGCCCGCATCCGGCTGCCTTTGTCCGGGCGATGGAGGAGGATCCAGATCAGTCCAGGCGGTCGCGGCATCATCGGGCCTATCGTGAAGACAGTGCCGTCATCGAGATGCGACGGGCCGAATTACGGCCCATTCGCGCGGCTTTGATCGCGCAGAATGTGCCGGCCGCCTTTGCAGACATACATGTCGCCACCTTGGCGGAGCCCGGTGGCATCGAAGGCGCGATGAACTGGTATCGCGCGACGGGTTTCGCCGCGGACGACACGCCCGTCATCACCGTCCCGACACTCTATGTGTGGGGGGACAAGGATTCGACGGTCGGACGATATGCCGCCGAATTGACGCGGGATTACGTGACCGGGGCATATCGTTTCGTCACGCTGGCAGACGCGGGTCATTTCCTGGTCGATGAGTTCCCGGACGAAGTTACCGCGCTTCTTCTTGCTCATATCGCAGCAAATTCGTGAGGCGGGGACAGGCCCCGGACGCAGGGGGAAGCTGCGCCCGGATAGATATTCGATGCTCCCCTTGAGGGGCGTTCACTGATTTCAATGCGACGGGCCGGCGACCGTCCGCCGCTGGGCGCGATATGTCGTCGGTGACATCCCGAGCCAATTGAAGCAGGCACGCCAAAGCGATCGGCGGTCGGAAAAGCCCAGATCGACGGCAATGTCGTCGAGATTTGCGTCTGTCGCCAACAGCGAGCAGAGCTTTCGCACCCGGACTTCCTTGGATAATTCGCGAAAGCTTGTGCCGGCGCGGCTCAGGCGACGCTGCAGGGTCGCCAAACTCATGTTGAGCCGTTCCGCTGCTGCGGACTGGCTGGGCACACCGTCCTGCATCAATTGCCTGACCGTGTTGATGATGAGCGTGTCGGAGGCGGAATTTTCATCCAGTAACGGCCGATCCGCCAGTTCCATGAATGTCGTGGTTTCATGGAAGGAGAAACTCTTGTAGCGCCGCACGCCGAGTTTGAAGTCGAGAATCTCCCGCGGGTAGACGATCGAGACCCCAGACCCGTGCCGCCAAATTCCTTTCGCCAGATCCGCCAGAAGCGAGCCATGATGATCCTGGAGCGCCGCCGACAAGCGAATATGCACCGGATCGATTGATCTTGCGGTCCCCCATAGCAGAACGCAGTGAAACACCAGCGCGATCAGCTCGACATAGGTCTCCCCCCGGGGCGACGCGTCCCGCATGGCATAGCTCAGATGGACCCCATCGCTGCCATGGCCGACGGTCACCGTCATGCCTGATGGGATGACCTGGATGAATTCGGAGAAACGCTTCAGCCCTTCTCCGACCGTATCCATATGATTGATCGCCGTGAAGATCATGGTGAAGCTGCCTTTCGGCAGCGGCTGGGGCGTACAGCCATGCCCCTCGTCATTATATTTGAAGATGCCGTCGACGCAGAGATTCCAGAAATCGACGCGGGATATGCTGTCCGGAAGGCCGCCATCGGGCCGGCAGAGGCCTGCATCCGACATCAGCGCCTCCATCCGCTCGACGCCGAAAAAGGTCTGCACATAGTCGATCGAGAGCCGGCCCGCACCGAAGCTCCTGGCCGATCCGAAGGGGGCTTCAAACGCGCATGCGGCTTCCTGCCGGGTAGGCCCTCGCAGGGCAGGCGGACAAGAACCGGGGACCAGACCCGTATTGCTGTCGGCAGCCTGCCCGGATTTACAATCGCTCGCGATCATAAAGCTCTCCTGCTCAGTACCATCGGATCTTGGTGATCCTGTCTTGTATAATTGGTACCATAGGATAAAAATATGGAAAGGCCTAATGCCCGTTTATCTCAACGCCTGAAGGATTAATCACGGTGCCGCCTGCCTTCCCCGCCGTGCTGCCCGGCAATAAGGTGCTTTCTTCCCAACGGCTGCCCACGCAGGCCCGATCGAGGGACACCCGAAACAGGATTGTGGAAGGGGCAGTCCGCGTGCTGGCGGAGAAAGGCATAGCGGGCCTGACCCACCGGGAGGTCGCCCGTGCCGCGCACGTGTCGCTCGCGTCGACGACCTATCATTTTTGCAGCAAGTTCGACATATTGGCCGCGGTCTCACAGTCGATGTTCGACCAGGACACGTTGCTTCTCAAAAGGCTCGAATCGACGGCGGTCCCGGTGCGGCCTGCGGGTGGCCCGCGCCGGTGGGTTCTCGACCTGCTGCGTCATTCGGCAGGCAGGTCGCGTGTTCGCGCCGCCTGCTGGGTGGAGATGGTGCTCGACGCACCCCGGCACCCCGAAGCGCTGGCCCTTGCGCGGGAATGGTTCGGGGCGGCCGCGACGGCCTGGCACGATTGGGCTTCCGGGGGCAGCAATGCAGACGCGGACCTTCTCGCGCGCTCCTGCGGGGATCTGGCGGTCGGGTTGCTGCTCATGATCCTTGTGCTGGGCCTGGATGAAAAGGCCGTGCTGGATGTGCTGGACAGAGGCCTGGAGCCGCGCGATTGCTGGCGGCGCGATATCGAGATGCCGCTTGCGGTCGATACAATCCGAAGCGGCGAGAAGGCGATACGAACGCGCGAAGCGATTTTGGCCGCCACCCTCGATGAACTTGTTTCGAAGGGGCAAAGCGCAATTGGATTGAAGACGATGGCGCGCAAGGCGGGCCTGTCGCCCTCTGCCGCCTCCTACCATTTTTCAAGCACGCCAAGCCTCCTCGCGGCAGCCCAGCGCCGGCTCTTCGAGGATGCGAAGGCGCGTTATCGGGCGGTTGTTTCACCCGAGCGCGACGTGAAAACCCTGGATCAACTGATTGATCGGACGGCCGTCATTTTCCTGCGCGAAGCGACCGAGTTTGCGCGTGAGAGTCTGGCGGTCTACACGGTCTGGCTTGAGGCGAGCCGGCAGCCGGAACTCCGCCCGATGATCTGGAAAGATATCGAGAACCAGCACCTTGCCTGGCGCCGCCTTATGGAACCCCTGGCGCCGACGCTGCGGTCTATAGACCCTCTTCTGCCGCAGGCGCTGTACACCGGCAAACTGATACGGATCGTCGCTACGGGTTCCCAGGCGCGCGACCTGGCCAATGTGCGGGCCGAATTTGCCTATGATCTGGCCAAGATCACGACCGGGAATTTCTGGCTTTAAGCCCCGCCCGGACCTGTCCCGGTCTGGCCCATGGACCTGTTGTCCGTAAGGGTGCGTAAAATTGGGATCCGCACTCTGCGGCAGGTCATTATCACGGCAATCCGGTGAAGCTGAACAATGGGATAAAATGTCAGATCCCCAGCGCAGGCTCTGGCCCAGATGCGCGCCGGATTTCCCCGTGATCACGCCAGGATCACGGCTGGAAATTTCAGACACTATGGCGTTGTCCCGGACCTTTCGAAGCCCGGCCATGATTGGGTCGCCCGGAACGGACATCATTGTGGCGACCATCAAAGCTGTACAATGAGATAAATTATTCTAGCATCAAACCTGGCCTCCCGCCGGGAGGCGCCGCGAATTTCCTATGAGTTCGGCGGGATAGCGCCCGGAATTCCTGGCTTTATGGCCCTTTATCTGGACCTGTCGCGGTCTGGCCACCAGTGGATCGGTAACGGTGTGTCAAACTGCGACCTGCACTCTGCGGCAAACCATCATTCCAGGCAATTCGGTGAAGCTGTACAAGGGGAAAAAATACCAAAGGGGAGGACAGGATGCAGCGTTCACATATTATGGCAATTTGCGGATTGGTCGTGTCGCAGGCGGCGGCAGCCCAGGCCGTAGAATCAACGCCACCGACGGCAGGCGGCAAGCCTGCGGCGGAAGCGCCGGGCGCCACGCGATCGGCCGACGATCAAATTCTGGGGGAAATTATCGTGACCGCCTCGCGGCGCAGCGACACGATCCGGAAGACGCCGACCGCAGTATCGGCCTATACCGGCCAGAAGCTTGAAGCCGCCGAGACCAAAAGCCTCGGCGATCTGGTCGGGCCCAGCCCCAATATCCAGATCGGCAATTCATACAATTCCTCGAACATCACGATCCGCGGCATCGGCAACCAGCAGATCAACGCCGGTCAGGACTCAGGTGTCGCCATTCACTCCGACGGCGTCTATATCGGTCAGCCATCCCTGACGCTGGCCACCTTTCTCGATCTTGCACGCGTGGAAATCCTGCGCGGCCCCCAAGGCACCTTGTTCGGGCGCAATGCGACCGGTGGCGTGATCAATGTGGTGCCGAACGAACCGACAACCGACACCCAGGCCGGCGTCAATATCACGGCCGGTGTCGATCCCGCGCTTTTCCAGACGTCGGGTTTTATCAATGGTGCGCTTAATGCGTCCGGCACCCTGAGCGGTCGGGTCGCCGCGCAGCAGAGCTATAATCGCGGCTACACGCGCAATCTGTTGCCCAATGGTCCCAATCGCCTGGACGATGCCGACAATCAGTCGGTGCGTGGCCAGCTCAGATGGGAACCGTCCGACACGTTCAATGCGCGTTTTCTGGCTGAGTATGCGAATGACAGCTCAAATGGGCCAGCAAGCTTTCTGGATGGGACGCCCGATCCCAGCATACCTCTTCCCTCGATCCTGGTCGGCCAGTCGCGCGGCGATGTCGATAAGAGGGAAGTATATGCGAACATCAATTCCCGCGCAGTCCACTCCTTCAACACTGATTTGACGTTGAATTGGACCCTGGGGGGAGGCGAAATGAAGGCGCTGTTGTCCTATTCGGACTCAGTGCTCAAGAACGTATCGGACGGTGACGGCACGGCGGCCCCGGATACATACTCGTCTTTCACCAACAAAGCCCATCAGACCTATGATGAACTGATCTATACCTCGGATAACTCCAGGTCCTTCACCTATCTGCTGGGGGCCAATTTCTTCCGCGAACATCTTGAGCAGGCCATTGAGGTCCCGATCCATGAAGCGCCGCTGGGCGGTGGCGTCGTTCTGAAAGACATAGCAGTGCTTGGCGGCGCTCATCCCCTGATCACAACATCCTATGCCGCTTTCGGACGCATTCAATATGCCTTTACGTCGGGAGCCAAGGTGTTCGCCGGTCTCCGGCAGACGCAGGATAAGAAGTCGATCACTCAGTATAACAACTTCATCAATGGAGGGGTCGATCAGTCGTCGAAATCAAGCTGGAATAAGCTCACCTACGAAGTTGGTGCTTCCTATCCATTCAGTCAGAACCTGGATGGCTATCTGAAGTACGCGACGGGTTTTAAAGGCGGTGGCTACTCGGCGGGCACCTTGGCGCCGTCGTTCAGGCCGGAGACGAACGGCAGCTTTGAAGCCGGCTTGAAAGGCAATTTCTTCGATCGTGCCCTGCAGGCGAACCTGGCCGCGTTCCACATGAAATATGACGATCTGCAGGTCAATCAGATTGTCGGCGTCTCTTCCTCCGTGACCAACGCTGCAAAGGCGACCGTTTATGGCGCAGAGCTGGAGACATCTCTTCGTCTGAGCGAGGCACTGCGTCTTGAATGGTCCGCCGCTTATCTCAATGCGACGTTTGATCAATTCAAGACCGCCGACTCCTCTCGGCCAACGACCTGCGATCCAGGCACCGGCATCGGCGCCGTCCCTTGTTCCCTGGACCTGTCGGGCAACACCTTGCCACAGTCGCCGCGATACACGAGCAGTGTGGGGGCCTACTACGACATTCCATTGTCATCAGGCGTAATTACGCCAAGCGTTCGCTATGACTGGAAGTCCCGTGTTTACTTCACCGAGTTCAACATTCCCATCTCGTCGCAGAAGGCGGTGGGTAAACTCAACCTGTTCTTGAACTATCAGGATGATGATGGGCGCTTCACGGCGAGCCTCTTCGCCAAGAATGTGACCAATGAACAGGTGAAGGGGAACGTTATCGTCGTGTCCTCGCTCATCGGGTCACTCGCGCTCAGCCAGTATCAGCCGGCCCGCCAGATCGGCGCATCGCTCGGCTACCGCTTCTAAGCAGACACCGTGTTTGAGGAAAGCTGCAAGATGACCAGAACCTGGCCGGCATTGTCCATCAAGGAAGCCGAGGCGGTGTTATGCCGGCCAGGCTCGCGTTTCGAAATCGAAACGGCTGTTATCAACGGGCGGGAACAGCGTGTCTGGGCGCGCCTGCCCGCGAATTTGGCCGATCTTGCCAATGAAGTTCGCGCCCGCCATGGCGGGCGCGAGTTTCTGGTCTTCGATGAAGAACGCGTCACCTATGACGGATGGTATCGCGCCGTCGCGGCGCTTGCCGACCATTTCGTGCGATCGGGCGTAGGCGCTGGCGACCGCGTGGCGATCGCGATGCGCAATCTTCCCGAATGGCCTGTGATCCTGTTTGCCGCCGCCGCCGCCGGCGCGATCGCCGTGCCGCTCAATGCCTGGTGGACGGGCGAAGAACTCGGCTACGCGCTCGATCAGTCAGGCGCCCGATTTCTCGTTTGCGACGTCGAGCGGCTGGAGCGGATATCGAACAGACGGCCGGACATTACTGACCGCCTCACAGTCATCGTCGCCCGCTCGGCATCGGATCATCCATCGCTGGAATCGATCATCGGCGTCCCGTCCGGCTATGGCGATCTGCCCAACCGGCCGCTTCCGGCCATTGCCATTGCCCCGGACGATCCTGCGACCATCTTCTATACCAGCGGCACCACCGGCCGGCCGAAAGGGGCGCTCGGCACGCATCGCAATCTGCTGGCGGGGCTGCGCGCCGCCGATTTCATCGCACAGCGCGGGGCCCTTCGCCGGGGGGAGCCCGCCGCCGAGCCCCAGCCTTCGGCCACCTTGCTCACCATTCCATTGTTCCATGTCACGGGCTGCGCCTCCCTGCTGATGTCGGCCTTCGCCTCCGGTGGGAAGGTGGTGATGATGCACAAATGGGAACCGGTGGAGGCCATGCGGTTGATCGAGCGCGAGCGCATCGCCACGACTGGCGGGGTGCCGACCATCGCCTGGCAATTACTCGATCACCCCGCCCGTGGCGACTATGACCTGACATCGCTTGAATATGTGCCTTATGGCGGGGCGCCGGCGGCACCCGATCTGCCTGTGCTGATCCAGCGCGAGCTGAAGGCGGTTCCCTATAATGGCTGGGGCATGACCGAAACGTCGGGGACGGTCACCGGCCACGCGGCCGAAGATTATCTGCGCCGGCCCGAAAGTTGCGGGCCGCCCTTGCCGGTTGCCGACCTTCGGATCACCGACGAGGCCGGGCAAGACGTTCCCGTCGGAGAGATCGGTGAATTGCGGGTGCGCGGGCCGCAGGTCGTGCAGGGCTACTGGCGTGATCCCGAGGCGACTGCCGCGACGTTTGGTGACGGCTGGCTGCGTACAGGCGATCTTGCCCGCCTGGACGAGGAGGGCTTTTGCGTCATCGTCGGCCGCAGCAAGGACGTCATCATCCGCGGCGGCGAGAATATCTATGCCGTGGAAGTGGAGAACGCGCTGTTCAGCCACCCCGCGGTCACGGATGCGGCCGTGGTCGCTCTGCCGCATGACAGGTTGGGCGAAGAACCGGGGGCCATGGTCCAGATCGTGGATGGGCATGACGTCGAGCCGCAGGAGCTGATCCTGTGGCTGCGTGAACGGCTGGCTGGCTACAAAATCCCGGTATTGCTGCGCTTTCATGACGGGCCGCTGCCGCGCAATGCGAACGGCAAAATCATGAAGAATGAAGTGCGGCGGCTGCTTCTTCAGGGCGTGGCGGTGGCCTGACACCGTTCTTGGACAGACCTCATATCAAGGATCGTTTCATGGATTTCGCCCTCACCGATCGGCAGGCCTCCTTTCGCGACCGGGTTCGCACCTTCGTCGAGGACAAGATCAAGCCGCGCCTTGCCGATTATGCGGCGGAGATCGCCGCCGAACCCCGCTGGAAGGTGATCAAGGTCATCGAAGAATTGAAGCCGCTGGCGCGTGAAGCCGGGCTTTGGAACCTGTTCATGCCGCCGCATTCGGGACATCCGCGCGTGGATGACGGCTTCGTCTTTGAAGGGACGCAGTTGACCAATCTCGAATATGCGCTCTGCGCCGAGGAGATGGGGCGCGTCTTCTGGGCTTCGGAGGTGTTCAACTGTTCCGCGCCTGATACCGGCAATATGGAAGTGCTCTATCGCTATGGTACCCGCGAACAGCAGGAACAATGGCTGCGTCCGCTGATGAACGGGCAGATCCGTTCGGCATTCCTGATGACCGAGCCCGATGTCGCCAGTTCCGATGCGACGAACATCCAGACGTCGATAACCCGCGATGGCGATCATTATGTGATCAATGGCCGCAAATGGTGGTCGACCGGTATCGGCGATCCGCGTTGCAAGTTGGCCATCCTGATGGGGAAGACCGATCCCGGCGCCGACCGCTACCGCCAGCAAAGCCAGATATTGGTGCCGGTGGACGCGCCGGGGGTCCACATCAAGCGCATGCTGAACGTCTATGGCTATGATCATGCACCGCATGGTCATGGCGAAGTCATACTCGACAATGTGCGTGTGCCGGCCACCAACATAGTGCTGGGCGAAGGGCGCGGGTTCGAGGTTGCTCAGGGGCGGCTGGGTCCGGGGCGCATCCACCATTGCATGCGGACGATCGGCGTTGCCGAGAATGCGATCGACGCGATGGCAAAGCGGCTGTTGTCGCGCCAAGCGTTCGGCAAGCCGATCGCGAACCATTCGATCTGGGAACAGCGGATCGCACGCGCGCGCATCGACATCGAGATGACCCGCCTGCTCTGCCTCAAGGCGGCCGACATGATGGACCGCGCCGGCAACAAAAGCGCGCAGGTCGAGATCGCCATGCTGAAGGTTCAGGCGCCGTCCATGGCGCTCCAGATCCTTGACGACGCCGTGCAGGCGCATGGCGGTGCGGGGGTGAGCGATGATTTCGACCTGGCGTTCGACTGGGCCAATATCCGCACCCTGCGCTTTGCCGATGGCCCCGATGAGGTCCATTCCCGCGCCATCGCGCGTGCCGAGTTCGGGCGGCACAAGCCGGCCAAAGGCGCAGTTGCATGATTGGCCCGGCCCCTGATCGGCTGGTCCGCTGGCTTGAGACCGTGGGCGGTGGCCTGCAAGGCCCCGTGACGTTCGAGAAGTTCGCCGGCGGCCAGTCCAACCCGACTTTCGCGCTTGATGTGCCGGGCGGGCGCTATGTGCTGCGTCGCAAGCCGGCCGGCGTGCTACTCGCGTCCGCGCACGCCGTCGAGCGTGAATATCGCCTGTTGAAGGCGCTTCATCCGCTGGGCTTCCCGGTGCCGCGTCCGATCGCGCTGTGCGAGGAAGAGGACGTCATCGGATCGGCCTTCTACATCATGGAACGGGTCGAGGGGCGGTCCTACTGGGACGGGTCGCTTCCCGATGAGATGCCGGCCGCGCGCGGCCTGATCTATAAAAACATGATCGAAACGCTTGCCCGGCTTCACAGGTATGATCCCGACACTGTCGGGCTGGGCGATTATGGCCGCCCAGGAAATTATTTCGGCCGTCAGGTCGCCCGCTGGACGCGGCAATATCGCGCCTCGCAGACCGAAGACGTGCCCGAGATTGAGAAGCTGATCGACTGGCTTGCCCGCACAGTCCCGGAACAGGGGGCGACGTCCATCATCCATGGCGACTATCGCATCGATAATCTGATCTTCGATCCGGCCGGCGGCCAAGTCGTGGCGGTACTCGACTGGGAACTGAGTACGACCGGCGATCCGCTGGCGGATTTCAGCTATCTCGCGCTGAACTGGATTTTACCCCGCGACGGTCTGGCCGCGATCGGTGATGTGGACCTTGAACGGGCGGGCATACCCTCCCTTGCCGAGATCACCGAGCTTTACTGCCAGCTCAGCGGGCGGCCCCGTGTGTCGAACCCGCACTGGTATTTCGCCTTCAGCCTCTTCCGGCTGGTCGGCATTGTCCAGGGCATCCGCAAGCGGATCATCGACGGCAATGCGTCGAGCCGGGAGGCCGAACGTGCCGCCCAAAAGCTGATCCCGCTGGCCCGCGCGGGCTGGGACCAGGCGCGCCGCGCCGGCGCAAGCGCATGACAAGAAAAGGAATTGAGCATGAGCAAACTTTTCGACCTCACCGGCAAGGTCGCCATCGTGACCGGATCGTCGCGCGGCATCGGCCGTGCGATTGCCGAAGCGCTGGCCGACGCCGGGGCCCGGGTGGCCGTTTCCAGCCGCACGCAAGCGGATTGCGATGAAGCCGCGGACGCCATCAATGCGCGCCATGGCGCTGGCACAGCCATTGCGATCGCGGCGAACATCTCGGAGAAGCCGAACCTTGAAAATCTGGTCGGCAGGACGCAGGAGCAGCTTGGCCCCGTCGACATCCTGGTCTGCAATGCCGCCACAAGCCCCTATTACGGGCCGACGCTGGAGATCACCGACGAACAATATCACAAGATATTGAACAATAACGTCCTTTCCAATCAGTGGCTTGTCCAGATGGTCGCGCCGGGCATGGTCGAACGCGGCGCCGGGTCGATCATCCTGGTCGCCTCGCTCGGCGCCTATATCGGATCTGACATGATCGGCACCTATCACCTGTCCAAGGCGGCGCTGGTACAGATGACCCGTAACCTTGCTGTGGAGCTGGGGCCGAAGGGGGTCCGGGTCAACGCGATCTCTCCGGGCATCACGCGCACGCATTTTGCCCGAAGGCTGTGGGACGATCCCAATGGCGAGAAGACCGTGATCGGCCGCACGCCGTTGCGCCGTATCGGTGAGCCCGGCGAGATGGCCGGTGCTGCCGTCTTCCTCGCGGCCGAGGCCAGCGCCTTCCTGACCGGCCAGTCGATCATCATCGATGGCGGCATGTCGATCGGACCGGCACGATGAACCACGAGATCATCAAGACCCGCCATCACGGCCCTGTGCTGGAAATCCTGATCGCCAATCCCCCGGTCAATGCGCTGGGGGAACAGGTGCGCCGTGGCATCCACGACGCGGTGCGCGACGCGCAGAGCGACGATCTGGTCACGGCAATCGTCATCCGTGGCGATGGACGCATGTTTTCAGCCGGCGCCGACATTACCGAATTCGGCAAGCCGCTGGCCGAGCCCGGCCTGTCCGACGTGATCGACGCAATCGAGGCGAGCAACAAGCCGGTTGTGGCTGTCATCCATGGGTCGGCGCTGGGCGGCGGGCTCGAAATTGCGCTGGGCGCGCATTATCGCCTGGCGTCGCCCGATGCAAAGCTTGGCTTGCCGGAGGTCGCGCTGGGCTTGCTGCCCGGGGCTGGTGGCACGCAGCGGCTTCCCCGCCTCGTCGGCATCTCCGCCGCGCTCGACATGATCGTATCGGGCGTCCCCATTTCGGGGCGGAAGGCCGCGGAGATCGGTTTGATCGACAAGCTGGTCGATGCAGTGACGCTGGCCGAGGAGGCGATTGCCTTTGCCGCCGGGCTCGACCGGCCGCGCCGCACGGGTGATCGCGCCGTAACGCCGGACGGCGATGAGTTCGCGCGGTTCGTGGAGCAGAATGCCCGCAAGATCAAAGGTCTGGACGCGCCGCGTGCCTGTATCGACGCAATCGAGGCGGCGACCCGCCTGCCGCTCGCCGAGGGGCAGGAAGGGGAGCGCGCGCTGTTTCACACGCTGATGAACGGGGGACAGTCCCGGGCACTGCGTCACGCCTTCTTCGCGGAGCGGGCCGCCGGCAAGATCGCCGATCTTCCGGAGGATGTCCGCCCGCGGACCATCGGTCGCATCGGCATGATCGGTGCCGGCACCATGGGTGGCGGCATCTCGATGAACTTCCTGTCCGCCGGCATCCCGGTCACCATCGTCGAGATGACGGCCGAAGCGCTCGATCGGGGCGTCGCTCTGATCCGCAAGAATTACGAGGCGAGCGCCGCACGCGGCCGGATGACGGCGGAACAGGTCGAAAAGGCGATGGCCCTGCTCAGCCCCACACTCGACTTCCAAGCACTTGGCACCTGCGATCTTGTGATAGAGGCGGTGTACGAGAATATGGACGTGAAGAAGCAGATCTTCGCCCGGCTCGACACCATCGCCAAACCCGGCGCCATCCTTGCCTCCAACACCTCCTACCTCTCGATCGACGAGATCGCCCTGGCGACCGGGCGGCCGGGAGAGGTTCTGGGGCTGCATTTCTTCTCGCCCGCCAATATCATGAGGCTGGTCGAGGTGGTGCGCGGCGCGAAGACGGCGCCCGACGTGCTGGCGACGGGCATGGCGATTGCGCGGCGGATCGGCAAGGTGCCTGTCGTTTCGGGCGTCTGCTACGGTTTCATCGGCAATCGCATGCTCACCCCCCGTCTCGACGGCGCCATCGACATGCTGGTGGAAGGGGCGACGCCGGCCCAGGTGGACCGCGTCTCGACCGATCTGGGCATGCCGATGGGGCCGCTGCAGATGATCGATCTGGCCGGCATGGATATCGGTTGGCACCGGGACGTCACCCGGATTGAATCCGTGCGCGATGCCCTGAACGCGGCTGGCCGCTGGGGACAAAAGACGGGCGCCGGCTTCTATGATTATGATGAAAAGCGCCGGGCCACACCATCCGCAGCGGCGGCTGCGATCGTCGACGATTTCCGCCGGCAGGCCGGTCTGGAAATACGCGCCATTTCCGACGAGGAAATTGCGGTGCGGACGCTCTACGTCATGGTGAATGAAGGGGCGAAGATCCTGGAGGAAGGGATCGCGCAGCGGTCTTCGGACATCGATATGGTCTGGGTTCATGGCTATGGCTGGCCGCGTCATACCGGCGGCCCCATGTTCTGGGCGGAGCAGATCGGCCTCGACAAGATCGTCGATGGCCTTCAGCGCTATTCGAGCCGGCTGGGCGCGACATTCTCCCTGTCGCCGCTGCTGGTGGACGCGGCGCGGGCGGGACGAGCGCTGGACGCGCGGGCGAACGCATGAGTGACTGGCTTGCCCGGCTGCAGATGGATGTCGGGATGACCCATCGGTCGGACTGGCTGCTGGTCGATCAGGCCATGATCGACCAGTTCGCCGCTGCGACCATGGACCGGCAGTTCATCCACACCGACCCCGAGCGCGCCGCAAAGACCCGTTTTGGCGGGACGATCGCGCACGGCTTCCTGATCCTGTCGCTGCTTCCGTTCCTTGAGGAAAAGGCGTCGGCCGCGCGGCTGCCGGATATCCAGATGGGTGTGAATTACGGGCTCGACCGCGTGCGGTTCGTATCGCCCGTCCGGGTGGGCAGCCGGATCCGCTCCGCCTCCACCGTGACCGCCATCACGGAAAAATATCCCGGCCATTTCGAGCAAGTCCAGGACATCCGGGTCGAGGTCGAAGGGCAGGAGAGACCCGCAATCATAGCGTCGTGGATTACGCACTTTCTGCTGTGAACCACCGACGTTGCCGAGGAGATGAGAATGCAGGACGCCGTCATTGTTTCCGTTGCCCGCACGCCGATCGGAAAGGCCTATCGTGGTGCTTTCAACGCCACGCCCTCCCCCACCCTGGCCGCGCATGCGATCCGCGCGGCCGTCGCGCGCGCCGGTATCGACCCGGCGGAGATTGACGACGTCCTGATGGGCGCGTCGATGCAGCAGGGCTACCAATCCACCATCGGCCGGACGGCGGCGATGCGCGCGGGCCTGCCCGTCACGGTGGCGGGCATGTCGCTCGACCGCCAATGCGCCTCCGGATTGATGACGATAGCGACGGCGGCAAAGCAGATCATGGTCGACCGGATGCAGGTCGTGGTCGCCGGCGGCGTTGAATCGATCTCGCTGGTCCAGACCCCGGACCTGCGGATCGACGAGGATCCCGAGCTGGTCGAGATGGTGCCGGCGATGTTCATGCCGATGCTGCAGACCGCCGAAACCGTTGCGCGGCGTTACGGCATCGGCCGGGAGCGGCAGGATGCCTATGCGCTGCGGTCGCAGCAGCGAACCGCCGCCGGACAGCAAAGTGCTGCGTTCGACGATGAAATCGTGCCGGTCAAGGCACGCATGCTGGTTCACGACAAGGCGACCGGCACATCATCTTCGCGCTTCGTGACGATTGACCGGGACGAGGGCGCGCGTCCGGAGACCAGCGCCGAAGGATTGGCCGCGCTCAAACCCGTGATCGAGGGCGGCACCATCACGGCCGGGAACGCCAGCCAGTTATCAGACGGCGCGGCAGCGGTCGTCCTGATGGACGCGCGCCTGGCGGCCGAGCGGGGCCTTCAGCCGCTTGGCCGATATCTGGGCATGGCCGTCGCGGGCACGGAGCCCGACGAGATGGGAATCGGTCCGGTGTTCGCCGTTCCGAAACTGCTACGGCGCTTCGGCCTCTCGGTCGCCGATATCGGGCTGTGGGAGTTGAACGAGGCCTTCGCCGTTCAGGTCCTTTATTGTCAGGATCGGCTGGATATCCCCGACGATCGCCTCAACGTCAATGGCGGCGCGATATCCGTCGGCCATCCCTATGGCATGTCGGGAACCCGCCTGGCCGCCCATGCCCTGATCGAGGGCCGCCGGCGCGGCGTTCGCTATGTCGTTGTCACCATGTGCGTGGGCGGCGGCATGGGGGCCGCAGGGCTGTTCGAGGTGCTGTGATGAAGGCGCTGCTTTCGATCGAGCCCGGCGGCCCGGAAACCCTGACGCTCCGCGAGGTTTCGATGCCGCAGCCAGGGCCGGGCGAGTTGCGCGTGCGCGTGCGGACCTGTTCGATCAACTATCCCGATGTGCTGGTCATCGAGGACAAGTATCAGTTCAAGCCCCAGCGGCCATTCGCTCCCGGGGTTGAGATTTCCGGCATCGTCGATGCGGTGGGCGAAGGCGTGACGGGCTGGACGGCGGGCATGCACCTCATCTCCACCTTGTCGAGTGGCGGCCTGGCTGATTATGCGGTGGTGAATGCCGGGGACGCGTTCCCCATCCCCGACGGGCAGGACCCGGTCGAAGGGGCAGCCCTGATCCTGACTTATGCGACCGCATTGCATGCCCTTGCCGATCGAGGTCAGCTTCGGAAGGGTGAGACGCTTCTGGTTCTGGGTGCGGCAGGCGGGGTTGGCCTGGCGGCGATCGAGATCGGCAAGGTGATGGGCGCACGCGTGATCGCCGCCGTTTCCAGTGAGGACAAGACCCGGATTGCGCGCGCAGTCGGCGCCGATGAATTGATGATCTATGGCGAGGGTCCATTCGACCGGGAACAGGCGCGTGCCCTTGCCGGTCGCTTCAAGCAAGCGGTCGGTCCGCAGGGGGCCGACGTCATTTACGACCCCGTCGGCGGTGACTATGCCGAGCCTGCGCTCCGGTCCATCGCATGGGAGGGGCGTTATCTGGTGATCGGCTTTCCCGCTGGCATCCCAAGCCTCCCCCTCAATCTGCCGCTCCTGAAATCCTGCGACATTCGCGGCATATTCTGGGGTGGCTTTGCCCAGCGCGATCCAGAGGGGAACCGGCGCAATACCCGGCAACTGATCGATTGGTGGGTCGAAGGACGCATCCGGCCCCGCATCGACAAGGTCTACCCGCTGGCG
Source organism: Niveispirillum sp. (assembly GCF_017996735.1). Taxonomy (GTDB): domain Bacteria; phylum Pseudomonadota; class Alphaproteobacteria; order Azospirillales; family Azospirillaceae; genus Niveispirillum. Next base: position 79,420 of record NZ_JAGOGJ010000009.1, on the reverse strand, counting down.
CGTGGCGGTGAAGCGATCGCACGTCTGGCGAGCCGCTCGGCCATCGGCAAGGTCGTCGTGACCATCGGGGCTTGATGACAGGCGCCGATACATTCCCTTTTTTGAACGCGGAGTTTGGCAATGGTGATGAAGACCCGGGCATGGACGCTGAGCGCACGTCCAGAGCGCCTGCCGCTGCGCGACCATTTCGCGCTGCACGAATTTGCCGATCCGCCGCTCGACGAGGGCGCGGTGCGGGTGCGCAACCTCTGGCTGACCGTTGGCCCAGCCATGCGCGTGCGGATGTCGGCGGAAACCCGGGGCTATCTTCCGCCTTACGATCTTGGAATGCCCATGGGCGGCTGGGCCATCGGCGAAGTCGTGGCTTCGAATGCGGCGACATTGTCGCAAGGGGATCTGGTCATCCATCAATATGGGTTGCGCGACTTTGGCCAGGGGCCGGCGTCGGCATTCGAGAAATTGCCCAGGCCGGGGCCGGCACCCGAACATTATCTGAATGCCCTGGGCTCGACCGGCTACACCGCCTATGTCGGTCTGGTTGAAATCGGCAAGCCGCAACCGGGCGAGACCTTGTTTGTTTCGGGTGGGGCCGGCGCGGTCGGAAGCACCGCCATCCAGATCGGGAAAGCGCTGGGCCTGCGGGTCATCGGGTCCGCGGGTGGCGCTGCCAAAGGCCGTCTGCTGCGCGAACTGGGCGCCGATGCGGCCATCGACTATAAGTCGTCGGGCTCTCTTGTCGACAAGCTGGCCGCCGCCGCACCGGAAGGCATCGACATCTATATCGACAATGTCGGTGGCGCGCATCTGGACGCCGCCCTGGCCCTGGCCAGGCCCCATGCCCGCTTCGCGCTGAGCGGCATGATCAGCAGTTACAGCCAGGAACGCGCTTCCGACACGATGCACAATCTCAACCGCATCGTGACACAGCGGATCCGGGTCCAGGGCTATCTGCCCTTTACTGATCACCTGGATGGCCTTGGGCACTTCCGCGACCAGATGTGGTCATGGATCGAAGCTGGCACCTTCACACCTCTGCAAACCGTTCGCGACGGCCTGGATTGTGTGCCGCAGGCGATCGAAGACCTCTTCGCCGGAGGCTTCACCGGCAAACCACTCATTCGTCTTTGACGACACGCTCGTCTCTCGCGGGCCCCAGTTCCGCGACAACAAGGATTGGATTATGTCAGCATCGCAAATTGCTCTTCAATCGCGGGTCGCGCTCGTCACCGGCGCCGGCCAGGGATTGGGACGTACCCATGCCCATGCGCTGGCGCGATACGGTGCAGTCGTGGCGGTGAACGACCTGTCGCGCGCCCATGCGGAGCAAGTGGCGCAGGAGATCGTGGATTCTGGCGGGCGCGCGATCGCCTGCCCGGCCGACGTGGCTGATCCGGATGCCGTGCAGGCGATGATAGCCGATGTGCAGGCGCGATTGGGCCCTGTCGACCTGCTCGTCAACAATGCGGGCATCCTGCGCGACCGGACGTTCGCAAAGGCGACGCTCCAGGATTTCCGTACCGTGCTTGACGTTAACCTGATGGGATCGGTCCATTGCACCCACGCCGTCTGGAACGGGATGCGCGAGCGTGGTTATGGCCGGATCGTCTTCACCACCTCATCCTCGGGCCTCTACGGCAATTTCGGGCAGGCGAATTACAGCGCCGCCAAAATGGGGCTGGTCGGCCTGATGCAGACGCTGGCGATCGAGGGACAGCGTCACAATATCCGGGTCAACTGCCTGGCACCCAGCGCCGCCACGGGCATGACCAGCGGCCTCTACGCAAATGACGACCTGGCGCGGCTGGACAGCGAAAGGGTGAGCCCGGCCGTGGTCGCGCTGTGCGCGGACGATGCGCCCACGCGGACGATCCTTCTGGCCGGTGCCGGCCGCTTCGCCCAGGCGCATGTCAGCATGACACGCGGCGTCTATCTTCGCGACGAAACGGACCCCGCGTCCGCCGTCCTGGCCAGCCTTGCCGAAATTGCCTGCCGCGAGGGCGAGCATGTACCCGCCTCCGGCCCGGAACAGCACCGTTTCGAGATTGCCGGACTGTCGTGAAGAAGGCGGTCGGGCGTCGCTTCGACCATGCCCGGGAGCGGGCAATGTCGGCTGAGTGTTTCAGGAGTTGACCATGAATGCGCCGTCCTCTCTTCCGGCCGCCCCGCCCTTGGAGGTGATCATTCACTATGACGTCCCCTGTCGCCTGAGCGACGGGACGATCCTCAGGGCGGATGTGGCGCGGCCGTCGGGTGAAGGGCGATGGCCGGTGATCCTGGCACGGACACCTTACGGTAAAGCCCTCGCGCCCGGCTTTACGACCGATCTGACCCATGGCGCACGCCATGGCTATGTCACGATCATCCAGGATGTGCGGGGCCGGGGCGCATCTGATGGCGGGGCGGATTTCCGTCCCTGGATCCACGAAGGCGCGGATGGCGCGGAAGCCGTGGAATGGGCGGCAAACCTTCCCTATGCCAACGGCAAGGTTTTCATGAGCGGCCCATCCTATCTGGGCTTCGTGCAATGGGCCGCTGCCGCCGAGCAGCCTCCATCCCTCCGGGCAATCAATCCGATCGTCTCCGTCGGGCCATTCCGGCGCTCGTTCCTCTATAGCGGCGGGGTTCTGGAACTTGAATTGAACGGCTATTGGTGGACGATGATGGGGGTGGAAGCCCTGATGCACCGTGAATGGGAATCTCCGGCGCTCATGCGGGAGGCTGTGGCCGAAGCGAGTGCGTCGCTTGTGGCCCTTGCCCGGGAGAATGGTTATGACAGCCTCCCGCTCAGTCGGTTCCAACCGGTGGCCGGCAGTGCGATGGGCGCACAGTTTTTCGATTTGCTGACCGAAAATGATGAAGGCCCGACTGTCGCCGCCGCCACACGGGCAAACGACTATGCAAATGTCACGGTCCCGGCCTTGATTGTGGCCGGATGGTATGACGTGTTCATCAGGGCCTCGATCGATCAATTTGTCGGTATCCGCACCCGGGGCGGCAGCAGGCCGGCAAGGGAGCAAAGCCGCTTGATCGTTGGTCCCTGGGCGCACCATCCGCAAGGCAAAATGACGGGGGAACGCATTTCGCCCGGATCGGCCGCAATCCAGGCGCTCAATCCCTTCGGTCATATGGGGCTGGCGGCCTGCTATTTCGATGCGCTGGATGCTGGCAATGAGGACATCGCCCCGGTCAAGATCTGGGTGATGGGCGCGGAAGGGTGGCGCGACGAATGGGAGTGGCCGATTGCGCGGACGGTCGTGACGCCCTGGTATCTTTCCAGCGAGGGCCGCGCCAATTCCGTGTCAGGCGATGGCGTGCTTCTTCCCGCTGCACGCCCCGGCCCTGCCGACGGCTTTCTCTACGATCCCGCCAATCCCGTTCCGACGCGGGGCGGCGCCACCTTTGGCGTCACTTGCGTACCCGGCGGAAGTGATCAACGCCTGCTGGAGGAACGGGAGGACGTCCTTGTTTATCGATCTGCGGCTTTGGAGCAGGCTGTCGAGGTCACCGGCACCGTGGTCGTGGAATTGTGGATCGTGACCGACGTCGTCGACACCGATTTCGTTGCACGTCTGGTGGACGTGCATCCCGACGGCACGGCGCGCCTGGTCACCGATGGCATTCTGCGCGCGCGCTATCGCGATGACCCGTCGGGTTTCAAGGCCTCGGCGCCGCTGGAACCCGGAAGACCTTACCTGATGCGGATCGAACTGCTTCCGACCAGCAACCTCTTTCGGGCAGGTCATCGCTTGCAGCTCGACATCACGAGCAGTTGTTTCCCGCGCTGGGCGCGGAACCTCAACATCTGGGACGAATGGAACGGTACCCTGGTGGACGCCAGGATCGCCCGTCAGCACGTGCTCCACGATCCAGACCACCCGTCACGCGTGCTCCTACCGATCATTCCGTCGCGGCAATGACCCCTCCCGCAGCCCAGGGCCCCAAAGGCGTCTTCCGGGGCGTCGGGTCGAGGTCTTCTTCACCGTGGGGAAGGCGGACTGGATCACGGTCAACGCGCTGGCGTCGGCGGTGTCAGCCTTCGTCGGCAATCCGCACCCTGATACCCTCCAGCTTCTCGGTAATCGGAACCTGACAGGACAGCCTGGAACTGGCGCTTCGGCCGGGTGATCCCGTTAGCAGGTCATCTTCGTCCGGGCCGAGCGGCGGCAACACCCCTTCGGCCGCACCTTCCACATGGACATGACATGTGGCGCAGGATAGACAGCCGCCGCACATGGCGACGAGGTCTTCAAATCCGCTATCGTCGCGGACCACCTGCATCAATGTCCTGCCGATCTCGGCCGCGACCTGCCGTTCCTCGCCGGCCCGGCTGATGACGGTGATGATGGGCATGGGCTGTTCCTCTTCGCTATCGCGTCGTTGGGATGGTGCCGCGGGCACCTTCATGATGACGTGATTGCCGGTTCGGAACGGGCAGACAAGGGGAGGGCAGGTTTTGTCTAAACCGACCGCAGAACCGTGCCAAAAACCGCGATATTGCGCATTCCAAACCAAGTGCCAGCCGATCTAGCATAAGGGCACCTGATGCGGGTGAGCCCGCCTGGCAAGAATGACAGCCGCCCCCCGATGCGACAGCGGCGGCCTTAGGGAGGATACATGCGCTTTATCAAAATGAGCGCCAGCGCCATTGCGCTGGTGATGCCGGCTGTTGCCCTGGCGCAGACCGCAGAAACCCCGATCCTGGATGAAATTATCGTCACGGCCCAGCGCCGCGAACAGGCAATCACCGACGTTCCGCTTGCCATTTCCGCCTTTACCGGCGATGCGCTGACGGAAAAGGGGGTGACCAACTCCGCCGATCTGGCCATGGCTGTGCCGAACCTGCAGGTCAACAGCCCCTATGGCAATACCCAGCCCAACTTTGCGCTGCGTGGTATCAGCGTGGCCAACGAATATAACTCGAACCAGGCATCGCCCATCGGCGTCTATATCAACGACGTCTATCTGGCCAACCGCACCAGCCATGGCATGGGCCTGTTCGACCTGGAACGGGTGGAGGTGTTGCGCGGTCCGCAGGGCACGCTATTCGGCCGCAACACCACGGGCGGTGCCATCAACTTCATCACCCGAAGCCCGCGCCTGAACGGCAATGACGGCTATGCGGAGATCGGATACGGCAATTTCAATACGCTGACGGCCCACGGCGCGGCGGAGGCAACGCTGGCAGAGGATCATGTCGGTGTGCGGGCCGCCGTGAACTACAAGAAGGGCGACGGCCAGATCAAGAATGTCTATCCCGGTGGTCGCGATCCCAACAGCACCGACACCCTGCAGGGCCGGTTCAGCCTGCGCGTCGTGCCCGGTGACGGGGATGTCGATATCAATCTCAAGGCCTATGCCGGCCGCGACCGGGGCACGCAGGCCGCCGTCCATGGCCTGTTGCCCTATCGGCAGGGGCTGGGCTTCTTCGAAGTGAATGAGGACAGTATCGGCGATAACAAGACGGATGCCTGGGGCACGTCCGCCAACATCGCCTGGAATGTCTCCGACAGCCTCAGCATCACCTCCATCACCTCCCTTGATGGCGGCAAGCAGGATTTGCAGCAGGCATCCGACGGGTCGCCGCAGGTCGTGCTGAATATCAACTGGCAGTCCGACTATAAGCAGTTCAACCAGGAACTGCGCGCCAATTATGGTGGCGACAATTACACGCTGGTGGCAGGTGGCTTCTATGGCCGCGACACGGTTGAAACCGACAACCTGTTCAATATCGCCTCCATGCTCGGACCGGGTGTCGATGGCGGCTTCTTCCAGCATTACAAGCAGGTGCGCAAGTCCAAGGCCTTGTTCAGCCAGGTGGATTACGACCTGTCCGATCCGCTGACCCTGACCGTGGGCGCCCGCTACACCTGGGACAAGTCCAGCTATGAGGATGGCGTCGCCTATCTGTTTGCGGGGAATTTCCGCGGCACACCCAGCCCCCTGGCTACAACGGTGCCATGCGCTGGGGCGGCGGGCACCTGCGCCTATAATCCCAATGCCCTTTTCAACCTGGATGGTGACGGCAGCGCGCTGACCGGCCGTGTGGCGCTCAGCTATGAATTCGACGGCGGTACGCTGCTTTATGTCAGCTATAATCGCGGCTATCGGTCCGGTGCCTTCAATGGCGGCAGCTACACCTCCTCCAAAGGCATCAATTATGTCGATCCGGAAAAGGTGAACGCCTACGAGATCGGTGCCAAGGGCCGCTATCTGGATAACCGGCTGAGCCTGTCCGGCGCCCTGTTCTATTATGATTACCGCAATCAGCAGGTTCAGGATCTGCAGCCCGGCCCCACCAACATCCTGGTCAATGCCCCCAAATCCCGGGTGCTGGGGGCGGAGGCAGAGTTCAACCTGCGGGTCAGCGGCACCTTGTCCGTCAACGGTTCCATGGGCCTGCTGGATACGCAGTACAAGGAACTGACCCTGCAAGGCGTCGATCTCAGCGGCAACGAACTGCCCTTCGCGCCGAAGGTCACGGCACAGTTGGGTTTTGACCGGCAGATTGCGGAACTGGGCGGCGGTGCGATCACGTTCAGCCCAACGGCCAGCTATTTCAGCCGGCAGTGGTTCTCGCCCTTCAACGACGTCAATCCGTTGGCCACGCAGGCGAACCAGGAATTGCAGCAGAGTGGTTACACCATGGTGAATGCCAGCCTGGCCTGGGAGCGTGACGCCCTGCGCCTGTCGGTATTCGCCAACAACCTGTTCAATACCAAAGCCTATGGCTACGGGCTGGATCTGCGGGGGGCGGGCTTCCCCTATCCCTTCCTGGTGCCCAAGTCGCCGCGCACCTACGGCGCCGCCTTGCGTTACAGCTTCTGATCCAGGAGACATACCATGGGCCATATCGGTAACGGATTTCCCGACCTGAAGGACCCCGACCTGTATGTCGAAGGCGTACCGCACACGACATTTGCCCGGTTACGCCGCGAATCCCCCGTCCATTGGAATCCGGAGGCGGATGGTGCCGGCTTCTGGGCTGTCACCCGCTACAACGATATCGTGAGCGTCCTGGGCAAGCCCGACCTGTTCTCCTCTGCGCGGGAGAATGGCGGGCACCGGATCTTCAACGAGAATGAGGTGGGCCTGACCAATTCGGGGGAGGCCGCCATCGGCACCCCCTTCATTTCCCAGGACCCGCCCGTCAGCACCCAGTACCGCCGTGCCCTGATGCCCAGCCTGACGCCGAACCGGCTGGAGGATATCGAGGCGCGGATCAACAAACGTGTGTCCGACCTGCTGGACCAGATCCCCAATGACAGTCCGGTGGATATGGTCCCCCTGCTGTCGGCGCCGCTGCCGCTGCTGACACTGGCCGAACTGCTGAACCTGCCCGGCGAGATGTGGAAGCAGCTCTATCACTGGACCAACGCCTTCGTGGGGGAGGATGACCCCGATTTCCGGCAATCGCCGGAGGCGCTGGCCGCCACGATGGGGGAGTTCCTGGCCTTTGCCCATGAGCTGTTCGTCGATCGTCGCGCCCGGCCCGGCAAAGATGTCGCCTCTCTTCTGGCCAATGCCAAGGTCGGCGATGCGCCCGTCAGCGAGGCGGATTTTGTCGGTAACCTGATCCTGGTTCTGGTGGGCGGCAACGAGACGACGCGCAACTCCCTCTCGCATACCATCGCCGCCTTCGCACAGTTTCCGGAGGAATGGCGGCGCCTGCGGGCCGACCCCGGCCTGATGAAGACGGCGGTGCGGGAGATGGTGCGCTATGCCACGCCGGTGATGCATATGCGTCGCACCGCCATGGCGGACACGGAGATCGGTGGCCAGAAGATCGCCAAGGGTGACAAGGTCGTCACCTGGTTCTCTGCCGCCAACCGTGACGAAAGCGAATTCGCCGACCCGGACCGTTTTGACATTACACGCAGCAATATCCGTCATCTGGGTTTCGGTACGGGGCAGCATTCCTGTCTGGGGTTCCGGCTGGCGGAGATGCAGTTGCGGGTTGCCTTCGAACATTTGGCCCGCCGGGTCTCGGGGTTCGAAATTGTTAGCAAACCGAAACGTTTCAGATCGAACTTTATCAATGGGCTGAAGGACCTTAACGTTATACTGCTGTCCTGATGGTGGCAGGGAGGTGCCTGATGAACCAGAATAGAAGCCAGAGCAGGGGATTGACTGCCGAAACCATCATTGCCGATCATCTGGGCAGGGGACCCGACATGGTCCTCCAGCAGCCGGGTGACGGATGGTGTCTGGCACGGTGGCGGCAGTTTGTCGGCAGCTATGACCTGCCGGCCCTGCCGACACCGCTGTTTGTTGTCCATATCGCCGGCAAGCCGCGCGTGCGGACCTGGATGCAGGGGGGGTGGAGCGAGAGCTTTTCCGCCCCCAGTCAGGCCACCATCGTACCGGGCGGCCAGCCGACGCGCTGGCTGGTTGATGGTGAACTGGATGTCGTGACCTTCAGCCCGGATATGGCGGCCATTCAGGGCACCCCCGGCCTGGACAAGGCCAAGCGCATGCGTTTTGCTTTCTCCGATCCCCTGGGCACGGCGCTGACGCAGCAATTGCTGGCCGAATGCTATGAGGAGCGGACGCCGGAGCGGGCGATCTATATCGATACGCTGCTGGCAGCGCTGAAGGCCCATGTCACCTATGGCTCGCGCCAGCGCCCGGCGGAAGCCATTCCCACGGCCGATTGCTCAGCCTATCGCGTGCATAACGTCATCAATTCCATCCAGCGCAATCCGGGTGCGGACCATTCGCTGGAGGATCTGGCGGCCCGTGCGGGGCTGACATCATCGCATTTCTGCCGCGTCTTCAAGAAGGCGACGGGGGAGAGCCCGCATCAGTTCGTCATGCGGGTGCGCCTGGAACGGGCGCAGCAATTGCTGGTGCAGACCGATCTGGGATTGGGCGAATTGTCCGATACGCTGGGTTTCGCCAGCCAGAGCCATTTCACCCGCATCTTCCGTCAGGCGACGGGCCGCACGCCCAGCGCCTATCGTCGCAACAAAGGGTCGGCGACGTTGCAATAACCGCTTGTTTCAATGGATGGAAAAGGAGCCGGCGGCAGGGCATCCCTGCCGCCGGTTTCAGTTTGGGGGGATTTTACTGCCCGATCCAGCGCGGCGGGCGCTTTTCGGCAAAGGCGGCGGGGCCTTCGATGGCATCGGCCGACGCCAGCATGGTTTTCATGGCGGGATAATCCCATTCCTCCCGCATCCCCTGTTCGGTTGAAACCGTCAGGCCGCGCAGGATGGCTTCCTTTGTCGCGCGGACGGACAGGGGGCTACAGGCCAGGATGTCGGCAGCCCAGCGCCGGGCGGCCATCAGCACGTCGCCATCCGTGACCTCGTTGACGAAGCCAAGCGTCTGGCCCTCGCCGGCGGTGACGCGGCGGCCGGTCAGCATCATGCCCATGGCGTGCTTCAGCCCGATCTGGCGCGGCAGGCGCTGCAATCCACCGGCCAGGGCCGCCAGCCCGACCCTGGGTTCCGGCAGGGCGAACACGGCCTTCGTATGGGCCACGATGATGTCGCAGGCCAGCGCCAGTTCGAAGCCACCGCCCATGGCGACGCCGTTCACCGCTGCGATCACCGGCTTGGTCAGGTCGAACCGGCCGGTCAGCCCACCGAAGCCAGTGGGCGGCGTGACCAGCCCGCCGCCGGAGGCCTGCTGTTTCAGGTCATGGCCGGCGCAAAAGGCCTTTTCGCCGGCACCGGTGATGATGGCGACCCATTGTTGCGGATCGGCGGCAAACCCGTCGAACACCGCCTGCAGCTCCTCATGCGCGGCGGCATTCAAGGCGTTGTGCGCTTCCGGGCGGTTCAGGGTGATGATGGTCAGGGCGCCGTCGCGGTCGACCTTCACATAGCGATCGTCGTTCATCACGGGCCTTTTCAATGGACCAGGGCGGCCAGCCGGCCACGGATGATGGTTTCCGCCTCGCCCACGATGCGGGTCAGCAGGTCGGCGCAGGTGGGGATGTCGTGGATCAAGCCCTGGACTTGTCCGGCCCAGATCAGGCCGGCATCCAGGTCACCCGTTTCCAGTGCCCGCCGCCCCTTGGCACCCGACACCAGATGCCGGATGTCTTCGAACATCGCGTCGGGGCGGTTGGAGATTTCCACCACCTGATCTGACACGCTGTTGCGGGCGACGCGGCCGGTATTGTGGAATTTGCGGAAAATCAGGCGGGTGGCGCGTTCGTCATTGGCCACGATGAATTGCTTCACCGCCTCATGGATGGGCGCTTCCACGGTCGCGCAGAAGCGGGTGCCCATATTGACGCCGTCGGCCCCCAGCGCCAGGGCTGCCGCCAGCCCGCGCCCGTCGCCGAAGCCGCCGCTGGCGATCATCGGCACGCGCACCTTGTCGGCGGCGGCAGGGATCAGGATCAGACCGGGGATGTCATCCTCTCCGGGATGGCCGGCACATTCGAACCCGTCGATGGAGATGGCGTCCACGCCCATGCGCTCGGCCGACAGGGCATGGCGCACGGCCGTGCATTTATGCAGGACGGTGATGCCGTGGGCCTTGAAATCCTCGACATGTTCCTGCGGCTTGTGCCCCGCCGTCTCCACGATGCGCACCCCGCTGTCGATGATGGCGCGGCGATATTCGGCATAGGGCGGCGGGTTGACGGACGGCAAGATGGTCAGGTTTACGCCGAACGGCTTGTCGGTCATCGCCCGGCAGCGGTCGATCTCCCGCCGCAGATCGTCGGGCGTGGGCTGGGTCAGGGCGGTCAGGATGCCCAGGCCGCCGGCATTGGACACGGCGGCGGCCAGCTCGGCCCGCCCCACCCACATCATGCCGCCCTGCACGATGGGATGTTCGATGCCCAGCAGTTCCGTGATGCGGGTGCGGATGGCCATCACAGCGCCTCCAGGATCGTGACATTGGCGATGCCGCCCCCCTCGCACATGGTCTGCAGCCCATAGCGCAGGCCACGCGCTCGCAGCGCATGGATCAGCGTGGCCATCAGCTTGGTGCCGCTGGCGCCCAGCGGGTGGCCCAGCGCGATGGCTCCGCCATTGACGTTGAGGCGATCCGGATCGGCGCCCAGCGCCTGCGTCCAGGCCAGCGGCACGGGTGCGAACGCCTCGTTCACCTCGTAAAGGTCGATATCGTCGATTGACAGGCCGGCACGTTGCAGGGCGCGCCTTGTTGCGGGGATTGGCTCCTCCAGCATGATCACCGGATCGCCTGCCGTCACCGTCATGTTCACGATATGGGCGATGGGGGTCAAATTATGCTGCCGCAGGGCGCGTTCGCTGACCACCAGGGCGGCCGAGGCCCCGTCGCAGACCTGGCTGGCATTGGCGGCGGAGATCACGCCGCCTTCCTGCAACAGCTTCACCGACGCGATGCCCTCCAGGCTGGCATCAAAACGGATGCCTTCATCCACCCTATGCGGCACGCCATCCACGGACAGGGGCACAATCTCCAGCTCGAAGGCGCCGGCCTTGGCGGCGGCGGCGGCGCGGCGGTGGCTTTCCAGCGCGAACCGGTCCAGGTTCTCCCGGTCGAAACCATATTTGCGGGCGATCATCTCTGCGCCCTGGAACTGGCTGAAGGCCTTTACCCCGAACCGTTCCCGGATGCGCGGGCTGACGGGACCGGTGCCGATGCCTTCCTTCTCATGCAGCGACATGTTGGTGAACATGGGCACGCGCGTCATGCTCTCCGCCCCGGCGGCGATGACGATATCCTGCGTGCCCGACATCACGGCCTGGGCCGCGAACTGCACCGCCTGCTGGGAGGAGCCGCATTGCCGGTCGATGGTTACGGCCGGCACGCTCTGCGGCAGTTTGGAGGCCAGCACGGCGTTGCGGGCGAACGCGAAAGACTGCTCACCGGCCTGGGTGACGCAGCCCAGGATCACATCCTCCACCACCGCCGGGTCCAGTCCGGACCGGTCCAGGATGGCGTTCAGCACCTCACCCGCCATATCGGCCGGATGCCAGCCGGCCAGCTTGCCATTGCGGCGGCCGCCGGCGGTGCGCACGGCTTCGACGATGTAAGCCTCTGCCATCTCAATCTCCTGTGAAATCGGGTTTGCGGCGCGCGAGATAGGCGGCGACGCCCTCGCGGCAATCATGGGTGGCGCCGGATGCAGCGATGCGGCGAGTCTCGCGGTCCAGATGGGCCTCCAGCGGCCCGTCGAAACTGTCCAGCAGCAGGTTGCGGGCGGCACCGACGGCCAGGGTGGGGGCGGCGGCCAGGGTACGGGCGGCTTCATCGCCGGCGCTGGCCAGATCGGCATCCTCCACCATGCTGGTGACCAACCCGATGGAAGCGGCTTCCTGCGCCGATATGCGCTGATTGGCGATGATCATCTGCTGCGCGCGGCGCATCCCCACCAGCCGGGGCAGCAGCCAGGACATGCCGCCATCGGGCGACAGGCCGACGCTGCCATAGGCGGCGGTGAAATGGGCGGAGCGGGCGGCGATGACGATATCGCCGATCAGCGACAGCGACAGGCCCGCGCCCGCCGCCGGCCCATTGACCAGCACCAGCAGCGGCTTTGCCATGCGCTGCAACCGGCTGATGGCCATATGCAGCGTGCCCGCCAGCTCGCTGAGGAAGGCCGGCACCTGATCCCCCGCCGCCGCAAAGGCGGACAGGTCGCCACCGGCGCAGAACAACCGCCCGGCCCCCGTCAGCACGACGCAGCGGATGCTCTCGTCCTGGTCGCAACGGATGGATGCCGTCAGCAGCGCCTGGGCCAGCGGCAGGTTGATGGCATTGCCGGCAGCGGGGCGGTTCAGGGTCAGGGTGGCGACGGCCCCGTTGATCGTGAACAGCAAGGGCATGTCGGTCATCGGCACTTCTCCAATGACTGGCGGGCCAGGGACGCCAGACGCGGAAAGCTGGTGGCGCGTTCACGGGCATGGGCCGATGATGCAGTGCCCCGCGCGACGCGGCCTTTGATGCCGTGGAAGATGGCGGCCAGTCGGAAGAAATTGAACGCCACATAGAAATCCCAGGACGGGATGTCGCTGCGGCCCGTGCGCCGGCAATAGGCCTGCACATAATCCGCCTCGACCGGAATGTTCAGCGCCGCCAGATCGGCGCCGGCCAGCCCGGCCACGATGTCGGGCGGCATCTGGTACATCATGGCGTGATAGGCGAAATCAGCCAGCGGGTGGCCCAGGGTCGACAATTCCCAGTCCAGCACGGCCACCACGCGCGGTTCGGTGGGGTGGAAGATCATGTTGTCGCAGCGGAAATCGCCATGGACGATGGCGCTTTCCTCTCCGGCCGGGATCAGCGCCGGCAACCGCTCCACCAGCATGTCCATATCGGGGTTGCGGCCGGCGTCGGTATCCTCCTGATACTGGCGCGACCAGCGGGCGATCTGGCGTTCGAAGTAGTTGCCGGCCCTGCCGTAATCGCCCAGCCCCAGCGCATCGGCATCCAGCCGGTGCAGCCGGGCCATGGTGTCGTTCATGGCATCGAAATAGGCAGGGCGTTCGGCCCGGTCCAAACCGGGGAAGGTGGCATCCCAGAAGATGCGGCCTTCCACCATCTCCATCACATAGAACCAACTGCCGATGATGGTGTCGTCGGTACACAGCCCATGCACATGGGGGACCGGGAAATCGGCGCGGCCGAGGGCGGTCAGAACGCGGGCCTCCCGCTCCACCGCGTGCGCACCTTTCAGCAGGGGGCCGGGCGGCTTGCGCCGCATGACATAGCTACGACCGGGCGTCACCAGCTTGTAGGTCGGGTTGGACTGCCCGCCCTTGAACTGTTCCACCCGCAAGGGGCCCTTGAACCCATCTACATGCGTACTCAGCCATCCGGCCAGGGCCTGCTCATCGAAGCGCAACCCCTCGCGTACCGCCGTGGTGCCGGCATTGGCATCCTGCCCCAGCGCGTTCATGATTGCCCCGCCTTCCAGTCGCGGCGGACCTTCTTGGCCAGGCTCCATTTATGCACTTCCGTCGGGCCGTCATAGATGCGGAAGGCGCGGACCTCGCGGAACACCTGTTCCACGATGCTGTCGCCAGTGAGGCCTGACCCGCCCATCACCTGCACACAGCGATCGGCCACGCGCATCAGCGCTTCCGATACGGCGACCTTGGCCATGGAGCTTTCGGCGACACCCAGGGAGCCCGTGTCCAGCACGCTGGCGCACCAGTCGATCATCAGTTCGGCCTGTTTCAGGTCGATCAGATTGTCGGCCAGTTGGAAGCCCACCCCTTCATGCTCGATCAGCAGCTTGCCAAAGGCATGGCGGCGGTTGGCATAATCGGTGGCGATTTCGTTGGCGCGGATGCAGGCACCCAGCCAGCGCATACAATGGGACAGGCGGGCGGGTGAGAGGCGGACCTGGGCCAGGGTAAAACCTTCACCGGGATTGCCCAGCATCTGGTCGGCGGGTACGCGCAGGCCTTCGATACGCACTACGGCATGGCCGCCGGGCATGGAACTGTCGATGGTGTTGGGCACACGCTCGATGCGGATCGCGGGGTCGGGCAGGTCGACCAGGAACATGCAAGCACCCTGCTCGGCCTTGGCCATGACGATGCCGATCTGCGCCCCGTGGGCCCCCGTGATGAAGGCCTTGCGCCCATCAATGACCCAATGATTGCCGTCGGGCCGGCAGGTGGTGCGCATCATCGACGGGTCGGAGCCGGCCCCGTCATCTTCTGCCGGTTCGGTCATGAAGAAGGCGGAGCGCGCCCGGCCCTGGATCAACGGTTCCAGGAACCGTTTCTTGATCTCCGGGCTGCCCACCTTGCCCAGAAGATACATGTTGCCTTCGTCCGGGGCGGCCGTGTTGCAGGCCAGCGGCCCCAGGGGCGACAGGCCTGTACGGGCCAGCACGATGGCGGTTTCCCGCTGCGACAGGTGGCTGCCGTCGGGCAGGATATGCGGGGTCAGCACACCGGCTGCCCGCGCCTTGTCCTTCAGGTCCGCCACCAGTTCCTCGGTGGGACAGTCGTGGTGATCGCGCCGCGTATCCTGTTCATAGGGGGCGACGATTTCACGCACGAAACGTTCCACCCGCGCGGCGATTTCCAGCGTTTTCTCCATGCCGACGCCGCTCATTTCGGGGCCATCCGGATGGCGCCGTCCAGGCGGATGGTCTCGCCGTTCAGCATCGGGTTGCTGACGATGCTTTCCACCAGTTGCGCATATTCGTCCGGCTGACCCAGGCGCGAGGGGAAAGGCACCTGTTTGCCCAGCGATGCCTGTGCGTCGGCCGGCAGCGTGGCCAGCAGCGGGGTCCAGAAGATGCCGGGGGCAATGGTCATCACGCGGATGCCATAGCGGGCGAATTCGCGCGCGATGGGCAGGGTCATGCCGACGATGGCGCCCTTGGATGCCGAATAGGCGGCCTGACCGATCTGGCCGTCATAGGCGGCGACCGAAGCGGTATTGATGATGACGCCGCGTTCCTCTGGCCCCACCGTGTCGGCATCATGAAGGCGGGCGGCAAATTTCGACAGCACGTTGAAACTGCCATTCAGGTTGATATTCACGATTTTCGTGAAATCGGCCAGGGGGATGGCCTTGCCGTCGCGGCCGATCACCTTGGCCGGCGGGCCGATGCCGGCGCAATTGACCAGGATGCGGGCCTTGCCGTGCAGCCCCTCTGCCTCGGCAAGTGCCGCCTCAACCGCTGCTTCGTCGGTGACATCGACCTTGATGAAATGCCCGCCAATGGCGGCGGCATGGGCAGTCCCCAACTCGGCGTTCAGGTCGAAGATGGTAACCCTGGCCCCGGCCCTGGCTAGCCGCGCGGCGGTGCCGCCGCCCAGGCCCGATGCACCGCCCGTGACGATGGCGGCCTGTCCGATGATCTGCACGTTGATGGTTCCTTGACTGGAGGGTTGCATGAGGCCGGCGACCGCCGGCCCGCGACCACATGGTCGCGTAAGCCAAGGGCGCGGATGCGCCCGCCCGGCGCCTGAGGGAACAGCGAATAGTCAGGGCAGCAGCACGGCCTTGATGCAGCCGCCGCGATGCTGCGTGGCTACCGCCTCGTTGATGTCGGAAAGCGGGAAGGTTTGGATCAGCCGGTCAAAGGGGAAGCGGCCCTGGCGATACAGGGCGATCAGTTCCGGGATGAACCGGTCGGGATCGCTGTCACCCTCGATGATGCCGATGATGCGATGGCCATAGGTGATCAGGGAGACGAGGTTGATGGAAAGGGTGCTGTCCAGCCGGGGCGGCACGCCCACCAGACCCAGCAGGCCATGGCTGGCCAGCGCCGCCAGGGCGGCGGCGACCACATCTTCCCGCCCGCTGGTCTCAAACCCGTAATCCACCCCGTCGGGCAGGATGGTGCGGATGGCGGCGGTGACATCGCCGGAGGCGGGATCGATGACATGCGTCGCCCCCAGTTCCAGCGCTATCTGCCGCCGGGCGGCCACGGGTTCCACCAGGATGATGGTGGCGCATTGCTGGATCACGGCACCCATCACGGCGGCCAGCCCCACCGGCCCGGCACCGAAAATGGCGATGCTGCTGCCCGGATGGCAGGCCAGCGAGCGCATGACCCCGCCGGCCCCCGTCTGGAAGCCACAGCCAAGGGGGCCCAGCAGTTCCAACCGCAGGCCGGTTGCATCCACCTTCACGACATTGCGTTCATGGGCCAGGGCGTGGCTGGCAAAGCTGGACTGGCCGAAGAAATGCGCGGAAAGCGGGCTGCCATCTTCCTGGCTAAGGCCGCTGCTGCCATCGGGCCTTGTACCCAGATAGTTCAGCATGGGGAAGTCGCGGCAATAGGATGGCAGATCCTGGCGACAGCGGGCGCAGCTGCCGCAACTGTGGAAGCCCAGCACGACCGTATCACCCGGCCTCACCTTGGTGACCTCTTCCCCCACCGCCTCCACCACGCCGGCCCCTTCATGGCCCAGCACGGCGGGAAGCGGGATGGGGATCAACTGGTCGCGGGCGACGAGGTCGGTATGGCAAAGGCCGACACCGGCGATGCGGACCCGCACTTCCTTGCCGCGCGGCGGTTCCATCCGCACGCGCTGCAGCCTGAAATCCGATTGCGGGGCAGGGGTGACGGCTGCTGTGATGTGCATGGGCGGATCCTCAGGCAACGGTGTAGCCACCATCGGCGACGAATTCCGCGCCGGTGATGAAGGCGGCATTGTCGCTGGCCAGGAAGGCGATCAGCGGGGCGATGTCCTGCGCCTGTCCCAGCCGGCCCATCGGGATCATCGCCGCCCAGGCCGCCAGCGCCACATCCGGCGGGATCGGGGCGCCATCCGGGCCCTTCGGCGGTTCCCAGTCGGCGCCCAGGTTGGTCTGCACCGGTCCCGGCAGGACGCAATTGACCCGGATGCCGGTCCTGGCCAGTTCAAAGGCCACGGCGCGCGACAGCGCCCGGACGGCCCCCTTGGTGGCGCTGTAGGCGGCGAACTGCGCGCCGGCGACCATGCCATAGACCGAGGCGATATTGATGATGGAAGCCCCCGCAGCCCCCGCTGCCATCGCCTGGCGCATCAGCGGCAGGGCCGTCTGCATACCGATATAGACGCTGTCGACATTGATCCGCTGCTGACGCTGCAGCAGTTCCAGGGGCGACAGTTCAAAGGGCCGGGACACCATGATGCCGGCATTATTGACCAGGATATCCAGCCGGTCGAACCGCTCACCGATGCGTGCGGCACCGTCTGTCCATTGTTCCTGGCTGGTGACGTCATGAGCCAGCATCAGATGGGGGCGGTCGCCCAGCAGCGAGGCCGTTTCCGCCAACCCCACCGGGTTGATGTCGCTGACGACCAGGGCAGCCCCCTGGTCGGCCAATGTCAGGGCGGCGGTCCGACCGATGCCCGATCCTGCCCCGGTGACCCAGGCGACCTTGCCGTCCAGTTGGAAAAGTCTGCTCATCATTCCTGTCCGATGTTGGAGCGCGGGTGCCGTTCGGCCGCTAGCACAGGCAGCCAGGGCAGGGCGGTGTTGCAATAGGCTTCGGCCATGGGCCGCCAGGGGGACGGATCGTCCAGTGTTCCCGCCTTGATGATGGTCAGGCCCGGCAGGATGCCGGCGACTGACAGGATGGGCGATCCGCAATGGGCGCAGAAATGGCGGTACACCGCCGCGCCGCTGTCGCCTTTGTCTTGAAAGACACGGGTCTCGCCCGTTTGCCGGTACTGGTCATCCGTCACCACGCAGACCAGGGAAAAGGCGGTACCGGATTGCCGCTGGCAATGCCGGCAATGGCAGGCCGCCACCATCAGCGGATCGCCGGTGAAATGATAGCGGACCCGGCCACACAGACAGCCGCCGGAACGGGTCGGATCGTCGGTTGTGTGATCGGTCATAGCGCCACCACCACCGATTTGAGTTCCAGATAGGCATCCAGCACGGCGGCGCCATTCTCCCGCCCCAGGCCGGATTTCTTCATCCCGCCGAAGGGCAGCGACGGATCGGCCAGCAGCACGCAATTGACAAACACCGTACCGGCCTGGAGCGTCGCACCCGCATGGTGGGCGGTGGCCAGATCGCGGGTGAAGATGTGCGCGGCCAGACCATATTCGCTGTCATTGGCCAGCGCGATGGCCTCGTCCAGATCGTCAAAGGCACTGGCGGCCAGCACGGGGCCGAACACCTCCTCCCGTGCCACCTCCGCATCCGGCGGCACATCGCGCAGCAGGGTGGGTGCGAAATAATGGCCCTCGTCTGGAACGGGGATCTCGGGGCCGACGGCATGGATGCCGGCGGCGCGCGCCCGTTCCACGAAGCCGGTTACCTTCTCATGCTGACGGCGGCTGATCAGGGGGCCCAATTGGCTGGACCGGTCGCCGCTGGGGCCGATCTTCTGGCTGGCGGCGACGGCGGCGATGCCGTCCAGCACCCGTTCATAGACGGAGCGGTGGACGTACAGCCGCGTACCGGCATAACAGACCTGACCGGAATTGAAGAAACAGCCCATCGCCGCCTGCGGGATGGCGCGGTCCAGGTCGGCATCGGCGGTAATGATGGTGGGAGACTTGCCGCCCAGTTCCAGGGTCACCCGCTTGATATCGGGGACAGAGGCCGCCAGGATCGCCTGACCGGTCCGGGTGGAGCCGGTGAAGGCGACCTTGGCGATGCCGGGATGGGTGGCCAGCGCCGCACCGGTGGCCCCATCGCCCGTGACGACGGAGAACACGCCCGGCGGCAGGCCCGCCTCCCGCGCGATTTCCGCCAGGCGCAGGGCGGAAAGAGCCGTTTCCGCCGCCGGCTTCAGCACGATGGTGCAGCCGGCCGCCAGGGCCGGGGCGATCTTCCACATCGACAGCACGATGGGGAAGTTCCAGGGGGTGATGGCGGCGACCACACCCACCGGCTCCCGCCGCGTATAGGCATGGAACCGGCCCGGCGTGGCGGAAAGCGAGGCGGCATGGCCGGCGATCTTCGTCGGCCAGCCGGCATAGGTGCGCAACCAGCCGATGGCGGCGGGAATATCGACAGCCTCGGCCAGGGTGACGGGCTTGCCGGTGTCCAGCGCTTCCAGTGCCGCCAGGGTGACCAAGTCGGCCTCGATGGCGTCGGCGAAACGGTGCAGCAGCCGTTCACGCGCCAGCGGCGTCAGGTCGCGCCATGCCGGGTCATGCAGCGCCCGGGTGGCCGCCTGCACGAAGGCATCAACGTCGGACGCGTCCGCCACGGGAATCGCGGTGAAGCTGCGGCCCGTGCAAGGATCCTCGTCATCCAGCCAGTTCCGGGCGGGCAGCAGGTCGGACCCCGCCATCAGCACACGTTCGGGCAGCCGGAGGCCGGTAAAGCCAGCCTGCATCGTCATCGGTTTCCTCCCTGACCTCATGCCGGGCCTTATGGCGGCCTCTGGTCACCGGACGGTTGTAACGCGACCGTTCCGGAAAGGCTTTACACAGGCCTGCCGCGCTTTTTGCCAATTCCTGCGCTTGCCTTGCCTTGCCCCATCCCTTCCGGTCAGGTGGCCCCCAGAACCGGGTTGCAATTGCCCGGCACCAGGGAATATCCGGGAGGCCCATCGACCATGCATCCGCGTCATCACGCCCTGGCCACGCCGGCCAAACCCGCCTGCATCATGGCCGATAGCGGAGAGGTCCTGCGCTATGACGAGTTGGACCGGCGGGCCAATCAGGCTGCCCACCGGCTGCGGGCGCTGGGCCTGCGCCGGGGCGACGTGCTGGCCGTGATGATCGACAATGAGGCGGCTTTGTTCCCGCTGGCCTGGGCGGCGCAGCGTACGGGACTGTATTTGACCAGCATCTCCACCAAATCCAGCGTCGCGGACCTCGCCTATATCTTGGGCGATTGCGGCGCCAAGGTTCTGGGCGTGTCTGACAGGCTGGCCCCGGTCGCGGCGGCGGCAGTCGAGGACGTGCCGCAGGTGCAGGCCTTTGCGCTTACCGGTACGGCCGACCTGCCATCCTGGGGGGAGGCCTGCGCTGCCCTGCCCGTGACCCCCGTCAAGGATGAAAGTCCGGGCACGGAAATGCTCTATTCATCGGGCACAACCGGGCGGCCCAAGGGGGTGAAGCCGACGCTGCCCGCCGGTGCCATCGACCAACCTACGCCGCTGGTCGGCATGGGGGCCACCCTTTATGGCATGGGCGCGGACATGGTGTATCTCTCCACCTCGCCGCTCTACCACGCCGCCCCGTTGCGGTGGGCGATGAGTGTACACCGGTTCGGCGGCACCGTTGTCATCATGGAGAGGTTCGATGCAGAGGAAGCGCTTGCCCTTATCGAGCGATACCGCATCACCCATTCCACCTGGGTGCCGACGCATTTCGTGCGGTTGCTGCGCCTGCCGGAGGAGGTGCGGGCGCGGTATGACCACAGGTCGATGCGTGCCGTGATCCATGCGGCGGCCCCTTGTCCGGTGCCGGTCAAGCAGGCGATGATCGATTGGTGGGGGCCTGTCATCTACGAATATTATTCAGGGACCGAGACATGCGGCATCACTGCCCTGTCGGCCGATGAATGGCTGGCAAAGCCCGGCTCCGTCGGCAAGGCGATCCTGGGGACGGTGAAGATCGTCGATGATGACGGCAATGAACGACCCGTCGGGCAGGTTGGTAACGTCTATTTCGCGGACGGACCCCGGTTCGAATATCACAATGATCCGGTTAAGACCGCCGCCGCCTATGACCATCGCGGCTGGGCGACGCTGGGCGATATCGGGCGGCTGGACGAGGATGGCTATCTCTACCTGACCGACCGCAAGAATTTCATGATCATTTCCGGCGGGGTGAATATCTATCCTCAGGAGATCGAAAACTGCCTGATCGAACATCCATCCGTCGCCGACTGCGCCGTGTTCGGCCTGCCCGACATGGAAATGGGGCAGGTGGTGGTCGCCGTGGTGCAGCCATCAGAAGCGGCCGCCGATGAAAATACGTTGGCCGCATCGCTGACGGCTTTCCTGCGTGAACGGCTGGGCGGGGTCAAGGTGCCCCGCATCTTTCATTTCCGCCCGATCCTTCCGCGTGAACCGACGGGTAAATTACTGAAGCACAAGCTTGTCCGCGAATATCTGGATATGGCCGAAAAGGCGGGGGCATCCGGTCTGGGCGACGAACGACGCTGTCCTTGACCTGATTGGCTTTGCTGTCGGCTCCACCGGTTCAGGCGGGCCATGGGCGATCCCGTGGCCCCGCCCGCGCGCCGACGTTGCCGTTTCAACCGGAATCCGGCCCGGTGCGCCCGTATTCTTGCTCCAGCCAGGCGGCGGTTTCGGCGGGTGCCGTCATTGGCAGCATGTGGCCGCCATCGACAAGGGTGAGCCGGGTTCCCGGCAACAGGGACTGCATCGCTTCGCCATGGTGGCGCCAGTCCAGCACCCGGTCACCGCGCCCGAACAGGATGGAGACGGGCAGCCGCAGGTCGCCATAGCGTGCCTCCAGCGCTGCCATGCCGGCCTTTGCCGCCATCAGGTCGGCGGACGCCGCGCGGAAGGCGGCAGGGCGCAAGCCCAGAAGGCCGCCGCCCGCCTTGCCGAAATCGGCCGGCACCGGATCGGGGCCGAAGACGATATCCAGGACGCGGTCCCGGTAAAGCACGGCCATGGGTGTGGCCAGCGTCCAGGACAGCAGCCAGCGCATGAAGGGCGAAGTGACGGTCAGTCCCTTGAAACAGGCGGGCACGCGGTTCTGCGCACGGGTCAGCGGGGCGATGAGAGCGAGGCCGCCGGCACAGTCCGGATGGTCCAGCGCGATGGCCAGCGCCACCGCCCCGCCCAGTGAATGCCCCACCAGTAACGGCTTCTGAAGACCCAGCGTCCGGATCAGCCCGGCGATGGCGGCCGCCTGGGCGCGCGGCCCGGCATCGGCCCCGGCGGGGCGCGTGGAATGGCCGGAACCCGGCCGATCGACCAGGATGAGGCGGAAACGGTCGGTCAGAAGCGGCAGCAATCCATGGCTGAAATGGCGCATCTGGCCGCTCAGCCCGTGGATCATGACCAGGGCGGGGCCGCTGCCGGCATCCAGATAATGCAGCCGCTCCCCGTCCTGGTCCAGGAAGCTTCCCTGTGCCGGCAGCGCCCGTTCCACACGCCGCGCGATCAGACCGGTGAACAGGGCCAGACCGCCCGTCCAGGCGCCCGCCAGCGCCATTGCCGCCGCAACTGTCCCCATCATCGCCGGTCTCCCTGCCGCCCGTTTCGTCGTCCGGTGCCGGCCTGACTATCATCGCCCGACAATATTGACAATGATGTAAATTATTCATTGACCCAATCCACCAACATACATAATGATCAGTGGCGAAGGACGATGGTGTCTCGAAACACCGGTCCTGACGGGGGCAGGCCCCCCGCCCAAATCAAGAAAGATCCGGCTGCGGCCACCGGCTGGCGCGGCCCCGGGGAGGATATCGATGAGCGGTTTTGATCCGATCTGGCGTCGGACGTGCGCCCGCACGGCCCTGCTGACCCTGACTGTTTCCTGTTTGGCGCTGGGCGTCGCCACCTCCCATGCTCAGGCGGCATCGGAGGAGGTGCTGCTGGAGGAGATCATCGTCACCGGCACGATGATCCGCAATGTCGGCCCCATCGGTACCAATGCCATCGCGGTACAGCGCGCGGATGTGGTGGCCACCGGTGCCGCGTCCAGCAACGATCTGCTGGCCCAGATCCCCCAGGTCGGCAATTTCGGCACCGTCCCCCGCGCCGAAGGCAGCTATGGGCTGCCCATCGTGCGGCCCAATATCCGCAATCTGGCAGCCTCGGGCGGGGCCAGCACGCTGGTGCTGCTGAACGGCAACCGGCTGGTCGGGGCCGGCATCCTGCAGACCAGTGTCGATCCCTCCATCATCCCGCCCGACGCGATCGAGCGGGTGGAGGTGATCCCCGATGGTGGTTCGTCGATCTATGGGTCCGATGCCATTGGCGGCGTGATCAATTTCATCACCAGGCCCCGGTTCGACGGTGTGGCCGCCAATGCGCGCTATGGCCGTGCCGCCGATTACCAGAGTGCGGAGGCCAGCCTGATCGGCGGCCATGACTGGGGTTCTGGGTCGGCCTGGGTGTCCTATTCCTATGCCTGGCATGGCAATGTTCTGGGCGTCGACCGCGACTTCGTGACCGCCGACCTGACGGCGAAGGGGGGCAGCGATTTCCGGGGTACGGCCTGCACGCCGGGCAATATCCTGCTGGGCGGCGTGCCGTTCGCCTTGCCGAACCGCACGCCCGGTGGGGTCAACCGCTGCGACCAGACCGACTATGCCGACCTCTATCCACGGGAGGAACGGCACAGCTTCTTCGGCGGGCTGGTGCAGGAGATCGCGGACGGCGTGGATTTCTCCGCCACGGGTTACTGGTCGTCGCGTGACACCATCACCCGCACCTCGCAATCGACGTTGAGCGGCACCGTTTCCCTTTTGAACCCGTATTTCCGGCCCATCGGCACTGAAACCTCCCACGACGTGGCCGTCAATTTCGACAGCGTCTTCGGGCCCAGCAATGTCGCCAACGGGTTCTTCGAATCCTATGGGGTCACGCCGGAACTGGATATCGCGCTGGGCAGCGATTGGCAGTTGCGGCTGGTCGGCAATCTGGGCCGGTCAAAGAACCGGACCAATGAGGGGCTGATCGACAGCACCCTGGCCACCCAGGCGCTGAACGGCACCAGCGCGGCCACGGCGCTGAATCCCTATAACCTTGCCGCCAGCAATCCGACCTTGCTGGCCGCCATCGACAATTACGAGAATCTGGGCCGGGCGACGCAGCAACTGGCGGAAGTGCGCGCCGTTCTGGACGGGCCGCTGTTCAGCATCCCCGGTGGCGAGGTGCGGGCGGCGGCGGTGGCCGAATACCATTACGACGATATCGACAGCATGATCGGCAGCGGCCCGGCTGGGGCGCCCACCAGCACCTCACGCGGGAAGGCCGACCGCAATGTGAAGTCGGTGTTCGGAGAACTGCATGTGCCGCTGGTCGGCGCGCCCAACCGTGTGGATGGCATCCATGGGCTGGAACTGTCCGGTTCCGTCCGTCATGATGATTACAATGATGTCGGTGGCACCACCAATTCCAAGATCGCCATGAATTACCGGCCCGTGAAGGACCTGACATTCAGGGCCAATTACGGCACCTCCTTCCACGCGCCCAGTCTGGCCGACCTGGGCAATTCCGTCGACAGCCGGGTGCAGGTGGTGCTGTTCGCGCCCAACCGCAAGCCCGGCAGCCCCTTCACCGACCTGCTGCGCCCCACCATCGTGCTGGCCGGCGGCAATCAGAACCTGAAGCCGGAAACGGCGGATACATGGTCGCTGGGTGCGGATTTCCAGCCTGATGCGCTGAAGGGCCTGCGGGTCAGCGCCACCTATTTTAATGTGAAGTTCAAGGATGCCATCGGGCTGGCGCCCGTGCTGACGCCGCAGATCTATTCCGATCCCAATTTCGCCAGCTATTACATCCTGAACCCGACTTTGCAGCAGGCATTGGCGGCGGCCGGCGGCCTGCGTATCGACGGGGTGCCCAGCCTGCCGGCGCTCTATGCCTTCTCGTCGCCCTATGTGCTGTTCGATGCGCGGCGCAACAATCTGGGCGCCATCCATACGGACGGCATCGATTTCGAGGTCGAATACCAGCACCGCGCGGATTTCGGCATGCTCAGCGCAAAAGTGTCGGGCACCTACACGCTGAACCGCAAGACGCAGGCCGTTCAGGGCGGGGCCTTCAGCAACGATCTGAAGAACGGCACCGGCCGCCTGGCGCTGGTGGCCAGCCTGGGCGCGGCTGTGGGTGAGGTGACGGGGCGGGTATCCTGGAACCACCGCGACAGCTACCCCATCCTGGGCGTGCCCAGCCAGGACAGCATCGGCGCCTTCAACACCATCGACCTGTTCGCCGCCTATGACCTGTCCGCCCTGGCCGAGGGGGTTTCCGTGACCTTGAATGTCGAAAACCTGTTCGACAAGGACCCGCCCTATTTCAACGCCGTCCCCGGCTACACCAATGGCAGCACCCTGGGACGGATGGTTTCCGTCGGCCTGCGCACCAGCTTCTGAGGAGGGGGACGATGCGGGAATGGCTGTACCGGACCGGTTGCGTGATGGCCCTGGCGCTGGCCGCCGGCTGTGCGGGCCCTGGCGTGCCGGAGGGGATGCGAGTGGAATATGCCACCCGTCCGCTGGGCCTGGATGAACAGGCGCCGCGTCTGGCCTGGCTGTCGCGCGTGGACCGCCAGTCCGCCTATCGCATCCGTGTGGCAGAGAGCGAGGCGGCGCTGACGGCTGGGCCCCTGGTCTGGGACAGCGGCAAGGTGGCGGGCGACGGCAATGTCCAGATCGCCTATGGGGGACCGCAACTGGCCGCCGGCAAACGCTATTGGTGGCAGGTCATGGTCTGGGACGCGGCGGGCCAGCAAGGCGGCTGGAGCCGGCCCGACTGGTGGGAAATGGGGCTGCTGTCGCCCGACCAGTGGCAGGCATCCTGGATTTCCGGCCCACAGCACACGGTGCATGACTGGGGCGACCTGGAACTGGAGGTCGACCTGACCCTGAAAGGCCCCGCGCTGGACATCCTGTTCCGGGCACAGGGGACGGGCAAGAAATACGGCGATGCCTATGTCTGGACCCTGTCGGATGCCAAGGACGGCCCCGTCCTGATCCAGTCCGTCCGCCGCTATACCGATGGAAAGAGCGGCGGCATAAAAACCAGCGAACTGGCCCGTGTCCCCCTGGCTGGCGGGCCGCTGAAGGACAAGCGCCACCGCCTGACCATCCGGGCGCAGGGTGCGCGCATCGCCACGTCGCTGGATGGGATGGAGGTGGCGTCCATCACCGACGCGGCCCATGCGCATGGCACCGTGGGGTTCACTGCCCGGCAGGCCGAGGCCGCCATCATCCACCGGGTCAATGTGACGGGCAGCGGATCGCCACCTGTGGAGACCGGGTTCACGGCCAATGACAATCCCTTCACCGGGGGGACAGTAAGGGCGGATGGGCTGGCGGACGGGTTGCGGGTCGCGGCCGGCGTGCCGTCCATCGATATCGTGCTGCCCATGGAGGCGCCGGCGCCGCTGCTGCGCCGGGAATTCACCCTGCCGGTAAAACAGATCACCCGTGCCCGGCTCTATTGGGCCGGGGCCGGCATGCCGCTTCTGTCGCTGAACGGGGCGGCGGTGGGTGGCACGGCGCTGGGTGTGGGCTTCACCGCCTATGACAAGCGGGTGCTGGCCCAGGTGGCCGACATCACCGACCGGCTGAAACCCGGTGCCAATGTCATCGGGGCGGAACTGGGGCGCGGCTGGTATGGCGTCACCGATCCCAATGAATGGTATTTCCACCGCGCCCCCTGGCATGCCGATCCCGCCCTGAAGGCCAGGGTGGAGGTGGAGTTCAGCGATGGCAGCCGCCAGACCGTCACCAGCGACGGCGAATGGCGGACCCGATCCGGCCCCACCCTGTCCGACAGCATCTATCGCGGCGAACGCCATGACGCGCGGCTGCGGCCCGATGGCTGGGACCGCGCGGGGTTTGCGGCGGGGGATTGGGGGCCGGCGCGGGTCGTCACGGGGCCGGCGGGCCGGATCGATTTCGCCAATGCCGAACCCATCGCGCCCGTGTCCAGCCTGAAGCCCGTGTCGGTGACAGAGGTGCGGCCGGGTGTCCATGTCTATGATTTCGGGCGCATCATCGCTGGACTGCCGGTGTTGTCCGCATCCGGCCCGGGCGGGACCACCATATCCCTGGTGGCGGCTGAGAAGCTGGACAAGAACGGGGAGGTGGCGCCTGCCTCCGGCCTGATCAATGCCCAGCTTCAGACCTATCGCTATACGCTGGCGGGGACGGGTAGGGAGCACTGGACGCCCCGCTTCTCCTATGCCGGGTTCCGTTATGTGCAGGTGGAGGGGCTGACGGGCAAACCGGGCGCCGATACGCTGACAGCGGAGATCGTGCATTCGGCCGTGGCCGATACCGGAAGCTTCGCCAGCGCCAATCCGCTGCTGGGCAAGATCGACGCGGCGGCGCGTGCCACCATCCTGAACAATCTGCACGGCTTTTTGACCGATACGCCGACCTTCGAAAAGAATGGCTGGACGGGCGATGCCCAGGCATCGGCCGGCATGGCGGTGCGCAGCCTGGATGTGGCGCGGGTCTTCACCAAATGGCTGGCCGATTTCCGCGATGCCCAGGCCGAGAGCGGCGAAGTGCCGGAGGTGGTGCCAACCACCCCCTTCTATGGCTATCAGGACACGCCCGGCTGGAACCTGATCTGGGGACCGACCCCGCCCTGGGACGTGGCCGCCCTGATCCTGCCCTGGGAGATGTACGAGGCCTATGGCGACATCCGCATCCTGGAAGAAAACCACGCGATGCAGAAGCGGCTGGTGGATTACACGGCCACCATCTTCAAGGGCCCGGATTATCGCGGGCGCATGGGCCTGTCGGAATGGAGCCCGCCCGGCCCGCTGGACATTCTGAACGCAAGGGGCGGCGGCATCGACGCCGTCACCGCCGCCTATTTCTTCCTGGAGGCCGACCTGCTGTCGCGCAGTTCCGCCGTCATCGGCAAGGGGGATGATGCGCAACGCTACCGGGCGTTGGCCCAGGCCATCCGGGAGGCCTATAACAGGCGCTATTGGGACCCAGCCAATGGCTGGTACCGCACGGTCGATGCCAAGGGCGTGGCGGCCGGCCCAACCCAGATCCAGAATGTGCTGCCGCTGGCCTTCGGCATGGTGCCGGACGGGCGGGCGGCGGATGTGGCGGCTGCCATCGCGCACGATGCCGAAAAGAACGGGCTGCGCACCGGCGTGTTCGCCACGCGCTATCTGCTGCCGGTGCTGAGCGACCATGGCTATGCCGATCTGGCCTATCGTCTGGCCACGCGCACGGAGGAGCCCGGCTGGGGCTGGTGGATCGAAAATGGCCACCAGACCCTGTTCGAGAGCTGGAGCCTGGAGAGCCGGTCGCGCGACCATCATTATTTCTCGTCCATCGGCGACTGGATGCGCACGCGGCTGGCCGGTCTGCGGCCCGGTGGCCCAGGATATAAACGCGTGCTGGTCCGGCCGGAGATCCCCGACGGGCTGGAATGGGCCGAGGCCTCCATGCGCACGGTTCATGGCCTGGCATCCAGTTCCTGGCGCGTGACCAGGGGTGCGCTGTCGCTGACGGTGGAGATACCGCCCAACACCATGGGTGAGGTCTGGCTGCCCCGCCGCTTCGGCCCCCTGCGCGCGGTGCCCAACGGCGCCGAACGGGTGCGGGAGGAGGCACGGTTCACGCTCTACAGCGTGGGGCCGGGCACGCATCATTTCACCACGGGAGGGGACAAATGAGGCTTCGTATCGCCACCATACTCGCCGCTTTGCTGCTGGCCACGGCATCGGCCGGGGCCGCCCCGGAGGTCATGGTGGAGGGCGGTCCGCTTCAGGGCGTGGCGGCCCATGATGTGACGGCATTCAAGGGCATCCCCTATGCCGCCCCGCCGGTGGGGGACCTGCGCTGGCGCCCGCCGGCTCCGCCCGCCGGTTGGGACGGGGTGCGCAAGGCCGAAAGTTTCGGTCCCGATTGCATGCAGAACCCGCTGCCGGGGTCGAAATCACCCGTCACGCCCAGCGAGGATTGCCTCTATCTGAATGTCTGGACGCCGGAGACGGCGGGGGCGCCCAAACCGGTGCTGGTCTGGATACCGGGCGGCGGCTTCGTCACCGACAGTGCCGCCAACCCCGTCATGGATGGGGCGGGGCTGGCGCGGCGCGGCGTCGTGGTCGTCACCTTCAATTACCGGCTGGGCCGCTTCGGCTTCTTCGCCCATCCCGACCTGACGCGCGAAAGCGGGGAGGGGCCGACGGGCAATTGGGGCTTCATGGACCAGATCGCCGCCCTGCACTGGGTCCGGCGCAATATCGCCGCGTTCGGTGGCGACCCGGCCAATGTCACCCTGATCGGGGAATCTGCCGGGGGTGAATCCGTCTCCCGCCTGATGACGGCACCACCGGCGCGCGGGCTGTTCCACAAGGCGGCGGTCATTTCCGGTGGCGGGCGCGACCGCTGGCCCACGCTGGCCGAGGCGGAGGCCAAGGGTTTGGCCTTTGCCCGGGATGCCGGCGTCAAGGGCGGGCTGGCCGACCTGCGTGCCCTGCCGGCGGACAGGGTCCGCGGCGGCATCACCCTGCTGGACAAGGAAGAGAAGACATGGTCCGGGCCCATCACCGATGGGCGCATCCTGCAGGGCGACCTTGTTCCCCGCTTCGCGGCAGGCGCTCAGGCCCCGGTTCCGCTGATCATCGGGGCGAATGATGACGAGTTCAGCTTCGTGCCCTCGATCTTCCGCATGTTCCTGAACGGCCCGCATGAAAAGGCGGTGGAGCCGAACAAGGCGGCGGTGCGCGCCGCCTATGGCTCCGACAGCGCCATGCGCCGCGCCATCGCCAGCGATGTGGTCTTTGTGGAACCATCCGTGGCCCTGGCCAGACGCCATGCCGCAACGGGGGCGCCCACCTGGCTCTACCGCTTCGGCTATGTCGCCGAGGCCAAGCGGGAGGAGGGCAGCGGGGCCGGCCATGCCACCGACATGCAATTCCATTTCGGGACCCTGGACCAGGCCGATTTCAAGCCGACAGCGGCCGATCAGGCGATGGCCAGCCTGATGGGCGATCTCTGGACCCGCTTTGCCCGGACGGGCGATCCCAATGGCGGTGGCCTGCCATCCTGGCCGCGCTATGACGCGGCATCGCCGCGCATGCTGTCCATCGGGACCGAGACCAGGAGTGTTTCCGCCGCCGAACCGGTGATCGACGCCATCGCCGCCGCACGGGATGCCACACCATGAGCAACTTTTCCCGCCGCCTTCTGCTGATCGGCAGCATGGGCTTGCTGCTGGCCGGCTGTGCCAGGACCGTCACCCTGTCGGAAGGGGCCTCCGTTCCGCTCTGGCCCGAGGGGCCGCCCGGTGCCATCGCCAACATGCCGCCGGAGGTGACGGAGGACCGGATACCGTTCGGCACCATCACCCGCAATGTCTCCACCCCGTCGCTGCTGGTGTTTCAGCCGGCCAGGCCCAATGGCACCGCCGTGATCGTGGCACCGGGCGGCGGCTTTCACCTGCTGTCCATCGAGAATGAAGGGATCGCGGTCGCCAAATGGCTGAACAGCCTGGGCGTCACGGCCTTTGTGCTGCGCTACCGCCTGATCCCGACCGGGGAGGATGTGGCCATCAAGCTGTTCCAGCGCATCGCCAAGCGCGCGGAGATGGACGCGGCCCTCGCCCCCCTGCGCCCGCTGGTCATCGCCGACGGACAGCAGGCGGTGCGCCATGTCCGGGCAAAGGCATCGGCCTATGGCGTGAAGCCGGACCGGATCGGTCTGATGGGCTTTTCCGCCGGTGGGGCGCTGGCCGTCTGGTCCATCCTGGCGCAGGACAAGCCCAGCCGGCCGGATTTTGCCATGGCGATCTATCCGGGCCTGCTGCCCGATCCGTTGCAGGCACCGGCGGGCGCCCCGTCGCTGTTCGCCCTGGCGGCGGCCGATGACAACATCGCCGCCCAGGACACCAACCGGCTGGCCCAGGCCTGGCGCACGGCCGGGCTGGAGGTGGATCATGTCACCTATCCGGCCGGCGGCCATGGTTTCGGCATGAAACAACAGGGCAAGCCAACCGACGCCTGGACGGCGCGGTTGCAGCAATGGCTCGACGCCAAGGGATTGTTGTCGAAATGAAAAACAGGACATCTGATATCGTTGGCCTGGAAGGCCGACCGATGGCCGGTCTTCCAGGCCCCTCAGGCGCCGGCGCCCACATCCGTGGGTATAAGGCCACGCTGCTGGGTCTGGGAGCACTGACCGCGCTGTTGGCGGGCTGTGCCCAACAGAAAGCCGAACCGGCCCCACCGCCGCCGCGCATTGCGCAATGCGAGGGGCTGACCGGCCTGGCGCTGGCCGATGGCAAGGTGGAGGCGGCGACATCCGTCGCGGCCGGCAAGATCGTGACCCCGGACGAGGGCAAGATCGGCCTGCCCGCACCCGCCGCCTTCTGCCGCGTGCAGGCCCGCCTGACGCCCACCCCATCCTCTTCCATCCGGGTGGAGGTCTGGCTGCCCGAGGCCGGGGCCTGGAACGGCAAGCTGCTGGGCGCCGGCAATGGCGGTTTCGGCAGCAATATGCAGGTGCCGTCGCTGGTCATGCGTGGCGGCGTGGCCAAGGGCTATGCCGCCGTCGGCAGCGACATGGGACATGTCGGCAAGTCCGACGTGGATGCAAGCTGGGCGCCGGGCCAGCCGGAAAAGGTCCGCGATTATGGCTGGCGGGCCAACCATCTGGCCGCTGCCACCGCCAAGCGTGTCATCGCCGCCTATTACCCGGCCCCGCTGGATGCCAGCTATTTCCACGGCTGCTCCGATGGCGGGCGCGAGGCGTTGATGGAGGCGCAGCGTTTCCCGGATGATTACGACGCCATCCTGGCCGGTGCCCCGGCCATTCCCTGGGCGCGGCTGGCCACGGCCATGGCCATGAACGACAGGGCCGTCTTCGGCAATCCTGACAGCGCCCTGCCCAACGCCAAGCTGCCGCTTTTACAAAAGGCGGCCCTGGCCCGCTGCGATGCGCGGGACGGGGTGACGGACGGGGTGATCGATGATCCGCGAAGCTGTGATTTCGATCCGGGCGTGCTGACCTGCAAGGCGGGTGACCAGCCGGACTGCCTGACGCCGGCTCAGGTGGCGGCGGTGCGCGCCCTGTACCGGGGGCCGGTCGATGGCAGGGGCAAGTCCTTCTATCCCGGATATCTGCCGGGGATGGAGGCCACGCAAGGCGCCTGGGACCTGTGGCTGACGGGGCCGGGTGCCCAGCACGGCAAATTCTCCACCGAATTCTTCCGCCATTTCGTGCATGGCGATCCCAACTGGACAACGAAGGATTTCCGGCTGGACAGCGATTTTGCCAAGGCCCAGGCCATGCAGGGCGAGATCAATGCCGATGATCCGAACCTGAAGCCCTTCTTCGCCAAGGGCGGCAAGCTGATCCTCTATCACGGCTATGGCGATGCCGCGATCCCGCCGCAGAACACCATCGATTATTATCAGCGGGTGCTGAAGACCAGCGGCACCAGGGCGGCCGGATCCGTGCGCCTGTTCATGATGCCGGGCGTGTCGCATTGCCTGGCGGGGCCGGGGCCGAACGTGTTTGACGGGGTCGGCGCGCTGGATGAATGGCACCGGGGCGGGCCGGCGCCGGACCGCCTCACGGCCACCAAGTTCGACAATGATTATCTGGGCTTCCTGGGCCTGCCGGCCAAGACGGTCCGCACCCGCCCGCTCTGCGCCTATCCCCAGGTGGCGCGCTGGACCGGCGGCGGGTCCACCGACGATGCCGCCAATTTCACCTGTACCGACCCTTCCACCCAACCCTGAAAAAGCGGCCGGCGCAACGGCCCTTCCCATCCCCAACAGGAGACGACCCATGAAGACCCTTCTTCCCCTGTTCGCCGCCATGGCGTTGCTGCTTTCCCTTCCCGTGCATGCCCAGGCGACCCAGAGCCCGCCGGCCCCCACCGCCGCGACCCCCTTCTCCCTCGACACACCGATCGAGGAACTGGCGGCGCATGAGGGAGCCAAGGCGGCCCTGACCAGCACCCTGCCGGGCCTGCTGGAGATCCCGCAATATGAGATGATCAAGGGCCTCAGCCTGCGCCAGCTTCAGCCCTATTCCGGCGGCAAGCTGACGGATGAATTGCTGGCCCGGACCGAGATGGCGCTGGCAGGCGTCAAATGAGACGGCGCATGGTTGGCCGGCTGGCGGTGGCCGGCGTGGCACTGGCCCTGGCCGGCGTACCGCTGGCTCAGGCGCAGGACGCCCGCCCGCCCGTATCCGCCGCCCCCGAACCGGCGGCACCGGTGCAGGACCTGCTGGCCCGGATGACCCTGGACGAGAAGATCAGCCTTCTGGCCGGTGCCGGCATCATGGAACTGAACGGCGTGCCAAGGCTGGGCGTGCCGGGCATCAAGGTGACCGACGGCCCCACCGGCGTGCGCTCGCACGAAGACAAGCCGGCCACCGTGTTTCCCGTGGGCGTGGCCATGGCCGCCACCTGGAATACCGAACTGGCGGGCAAGGTGGGGGCCGCCATCGCGGACGAGGCGCGGGCGCATGGCGCGTCGGTGCTGCTGGCGCCCACGGTCAACATTGTCCGCACCCCGCTCTGGGGTCGCAATTTCGAGACCTATTCGGAGGACCCGCATCTGGCGGCCCGCATGGGCCTTGGCTATGTGCAGGGCGTGCAGGGGCAGGGGATCGGCGTCTCTTTGAAACATTTCGCCGCCAACAACCAGGAAACCAACCGTTTCTTCGTGGACAGCAAGGTGCCGGCCCGACCCTTGCGGGAGATTTATCTGCCGGCGTTCGAGACGGTGGTGAAACAGGCCGATCCCTGGTCGGTCATGGCGTCGTACAACAAGGTCAACGGCACCTATGCCACGCAGAACCGCTGGCTGCTGACCGACCTGCTGAAGAAGGAATGGGGCTATGCGGGCATGGTCGTTTCCGATTGGGGGGCGACCCATGCCACGGCGGCGGCGGCCAATGCCGGCATGGACCTGGAAATGCCGGGGCCGCCGGCCAATTTCGGGACCAAGCTGCGTCAGGCCGTGGACAAGGGCGAGGTCACCCAGGCCCAGATCGACGAGAATGCCGGGCGTGTGCTGCGCCTGATCCTGCGGTCCACGGTCAAGGGTGGGGACGGCACCATCCCGGCCGACATGAGGCAGGCCCATGCCGATCTGGCCCGCGCGGCGGCGCGGGAAGCCATCATCCTGTTGCAGAACAAGCAGGATGTGCTGCCGCTGCTGCCGTCCATCCGTACCCTGGCGGTGATCGGCCCCAATGCCGATGTCATCCGGGTGCAGGGTGGCGGGTCGTCGGCCGTGGTGCCGTTTGACAGTATCCCCACGCCGCTGGCGGCCTTGGCGGAAGCGCTGCCCGGTGTCCGCATCCTGCATGCCCAGGGCGTGGATAATGAGGAAACGCCGCCATCGGCCGATCCTGCCCTGTTGAGCCCTGATGAGAAGCGGGGCGGCAAGGGGCTGCGGGCCGACTATTTCACCACGCCCGACCTGTCCGGCACGCCCAGCCGCAGCGAAGACGTGGCCAATTTCAGCAAGCGCATCGCCGGCAATCAGGCCAAGGCCGATGCGGTGGGCTATGCGGCACTGCGCTGGTCAGGCTGGTTCTGGCCGGAACGCAGTGGCCGGCATGAATTCAGCGTGCGCGGCACGGGCAAGGCCACCCTGTCGCTGGATGGCAAAATCATCCTGGACCGGGCGGTCAAGGGCGTGCCCGACCCGCGCGATGTGATCGGCTTCCCCGTGCTGCGCCGGACGGTCAGCCTGGATCTGGAAGCCGGGCGTGGCTACCGCATCCAACTGGATTACATCACGGGCCAGACACCCTATGAGGCGCTGGTCTTCGGCCTGCGTCAGCCCGCCCCCGATTTCGCGGCGGCGGTTGCGGCGGCAAAGGAGGCCGACGCGGCCATTGTTCTGGTCGGCTCCTCCTCCATGACCGAAGGCGAAGGCTATGACCGCACCACCCTGGCCCTGCCGGGCGAGCAGGACCGGCTGGTCAGCGCTGTGGCTGCCGCCAACAAGCGCACGATCGTCGTGGTGAATAGCGGGGCGGCCGTCACCATGCCCTGGAAAGAACAGGCCGGCGCCATCCTGCAGCTCTGGCTGCCGGGACAGGAGGGGTCGCGGGCGCTGGCCGATCTGCTGCTGGGCAAGGCCAACCCGTCCGGCCGTCTGCCCGTCAGCTTTCCGGCCAGGGATGGCGATATCGCCGTCGATCTGGCGGCGCTGGAAAGCCATTATGCAGAGGGGTTGCTGGTCGGTTATCGCGGGCTGGAGGCCAAGGGGCAGGCGCCCTTGTTCGCCTTCGGGCACGGGCTGTCCTATTCGACCTTCACGTATGGCAAGCCCAAGGCGCCAGCCCGCATCAGGGGTGGCGAGGCGGTGAGCGTGTCGCTGGACCTGCGCAACAGCGCCGGCCCGGCGGGCCACGAGGTGGCGCAGCTTTATGTCGCCCCGGCCCGGCGCGACGCCGACGAACCGCCCAAGCAGTTGCGCGCCTTCACCAAGGTCACCCTGGCCGCGGGGGAGAAACGCCGGATAACCCTGACCCTGGACCCGCGCGCCTTTGCCGCCTGGGACGAGGCGACGGGCCAATGGCGGGTGCGGCCGGGTGATTACGACCTGTTGATCGGCCCCTCCTCGGCCGATATCCGCCAGCGGGTGAAGGTCAAGGTCGCGGGCGGGGCGGAGGTGGTGCCTTGAGGGGTGGGCACCCTCATCGCCACCAACTCTACCGTCATCCCGGCGAAAGCCGGGACCCAGCGCAGAGCGGCGTCTGCCACGATATTTGCCATATCGGCGCTAATCGCGCCTTAAGCTGGGCCCCGGCTTTCGCCGGGGTGACGGTGGAAGGGAGAGGAATCCCTACAGCCCAAACGTTGAGGGAGCAACAAAGGAGCCGCCCTAATAAAAAGACGGCAGCAGCCGGGCGACCATCTTGCGGGTGGCGTCCGGTTCCCGGTCCAGGGCGTCGCGCATGAAGCCGCCGATAAGAGCGTCGGCGAAGGCGTTATGGGCGATGAACAGGATGCTGGATTTCAGCCGCCCGATGGACAGTTCGCTGTTGGGGGGCAGCCGCTTCTCAATCTCCCGGACCAGCGCCTGGATGGACAGGCGGATCGGTTCGAACCGATCCGTATCGCCACTGATCGCGATCCAGGCCGCCAGCTTGGCGGCACCCCCCTGGCTGTAGGCGTCGAAGACGATATCGATCATCTCCCGCTGCGCCAGCGGGTCATCCGACAGGATGCGGGTGATGGCCTCGCCCAGCGCCGCGTTCAGGTCGCACAGGATCATCGCCATCAGGGCCGTCTGCAACCCGGCGGCCGAACCGAAATGATGGATCAGGTTCACATGGGTCATGCCGATGCGGCGCCCCACCTCCTGCAGGGTGACGGCGCCGGGTCCGGCTTCCACAAGGCAGGCGCGCGCCGCCTCCAGGGCCAGACGGCGGACTTCGTCCGGGTTGCGGCGGGGACGGCGGGCGGGCTTGGCGGGTTCTGTTGACATGCTTGTCAATATAGTGCGCCACCCCGCGCCGGTCGAGGAAATCCCTCTCGGGACGCGAGAAAGCCGCTTGTCTCTGACGCGTAGAGTTGTTAATTACATTAATGTAAATAAAGGAGGCCGCGTTGCCCCCCGCATCCAACGATCCGCGTGATCGTGACGACCCATCCGTTGAAATCCTTGATGTGCTGATTGTCGGGGCCGGCCTGTCCGGCATCGACGCCGCCTGCCGGCTGACCCTGCATTGCCCCGGCAAGCGCTGGGCCGTGGTGGAGGCGCGGGACCGGATCGGCGGTACCTGGGACCTGTTCCGGTATCCCGGCATCCGGTCGGACAGCGACATGCACACGCTGGGTTTCCCCTTCCGCCCCTGGAAGGAGACGGCGATCATCGCCGACGGCCCCGCCATCCGCGACTATATCGAGGATACGGCCCGCGAATACGGGGTGCTGCCGCATATCCGCTTCGGCTGGCGCGTGACCGGTGCCGACTGGTCCAGCAGGGACCAGGCCTGGACGGTCACGCTGGAAACGCCGGATGGGCCAAGGCGGCTGCGCTGCGGCTTCCTTTACATGTGCAGCGGCTATTACCGCTATGATCACGGCCATATGCCGGACTTTGCGGGGATCGGCAATTTTCGGGGCCGCATCATCCATCCCCAGCATTGGCCCGACGATGTGAACGTCACCGGCCGCAAGGTGGTGGTGGTCGGCAGCGGTGCCACGGCCGTGACCCTGGTCCCGGCGCTGGCCCGGCTGGGCGCGCTTGTGACGATGCTGCAGCGCTCCCCCACCTATATCGTTTCCCGCCCGCGCCGCGACGGGCTGGCGGAACGGCTTTACCGGCTGCTGCCCGAACGTCTCGCGGCACTGCTGGTGCGCTGGAAATATATCGGGTGGAGCCTGCTGACCTATCGCCTGTCGCGCCGCCGGCCCGCCCTGGTCCGCCGCCGCATCATCGAGGCGGTGCGCCATGCCGTGGGGCCGGGCGTGGATGTGGACCGCCATTTCACGCCCACCTATGCGCCCTGGGACCAGCGTGTCTGTCTGGTGCCCGATGGCGATCTGTTCACTGTGCTGAAATCGGGGGCAGCCGGGATTGTCACCGGCCGCATCGCGGGTTTCACCCCGACCGGCCTGCGTCTGGAGGATGGGCGGGAGATCGCGGCCGACATCATCGTCACCGCCACCGGCCTGGAGATGCAATTGCTGGGCGGCGCCACGCTGAGCCTGGACGGGCAGCCGGTGGATATCGCCGACCGGCTGGTCTATCGCGGCATGATGCTGTCCGATGTGCCCAACCATGCCCTGGCCATCGGCTATGTTAACGCCTCCTGGACGCTGAAATGCGACCTGACGGCCCGGCAGGTCTGCCGCCTGCTGAACCATATGGACCAGCAGGGATATGGGGTCTGTGTGCCGCGTCCGGCGGATGCCGGCGCCGCGCGCCTGCCGCTGCTGGGCCTGACCGCCGGCTATGTGCGGCGTGGACGCGCGCATATGCCGTCACAGGGGGAAAGACCGCCCTGGCGCGTGCGTCAGAACTATCTGGCCGATCTGGCCGCCTTCCTGTTTTCCAAGCCGGCGGACGGCACCCTGGAATTCCGGCCGCGGCCGGACGGAGACAAGACATGACCAAACCCATGCAGTTGCGGGGCCGCACGGCCGTGATTACCGGGGCCGGCGGCGGCATCGGCCGGGCCATTGCCCTGTCGCTGGCCCGGCGGGGCTGCCGCCTGATGCTGACCGATATCGATCTGCCGGCGGCACAGGCCACGGCCCTGGCGGCCAGGGCCGATCATGGGGTGGAGGCGCTGGCCGCACCGCTGGATGTGGCCGACCGTGCGGCGGTGGCCGCCTTGCCGGCGCAGGTGCAGGCTTCGTTCGGCGGGGCCGACCTGCTGGTCAACAATGCCGGGGTGGCGCTGGGCGGCAGCTTCACCCAGGTGTCGGAGGCGGATTTTGACTGGCTGATGGGTATCAATTTCCAGGGCGTGGTCACTATGACGCGTGCCTTCATCCCGCTTCTCTCAGCCAGCGACGATGCGCGGCTGGTCAACCTTTCCTCCATCTTCGGCATCGTCGCCCCGCCGGGTCAGGCCGCCTATGCCGCCGCCAAGTTCGCCGTGCGCGGGTTCAGCGAGGCACTGCGCCATGAACTGGCGGGCAGTGCCATCGGCGTCACCATCGTGCATCCCGGCGGGGTCGCCACATCCATCGCCAGCAATGCCCGTCCGCCCCGGGGCGTGAGTGCCGAACGGCTGGCCGAACAGAAGGCGCGGGCCCAGCGCCTGCTGACCATGCCGCCGGCCGAGGCGGGGGAGATCATCGTGCGCGGGGTCGAACAGCGCCGCTCCCGCCTGCTGGTGGGCCGCGATGCGCGGCTGGCCGACCTGATCCAGCGGCTGTTTCCCGAACGCTACTGGTCGGTGATCGGGCGCTGAGCCTGTCCGGCCGGGGCAAGACGGGCGGTTGCCGGTCTTCGGGACTTTGCTGGATGCCATGATGGTGCCCGCATCTGTCGGGCCGGCCTGATCATCGAACATCCCCCTTGTCCAATCCCTGCCGGCCACCCATGCTGGCAAGGCACCCTACCGGCCGGGCCGCCGTCCGGCAGGCGACGGGGAGATTGCCAGGTATGCTGGGATGACGATGAATGACCAGAAGGGGCCGGCATCCCGGCCTGCGGCCTTTCTGGACCGCGATGGTGTCCTGAACCTGGATACGGGCTATCCCCACCAACCCCGGCAGATCGTCTGGCTGGCGGATGTGCCGGCGGCGATCCGGCACCTGAACGAAGCCGGCTATTTCGTGTTTGTGGTGACCAATCAGTCCGGCGTGGCCCGTGGACTCTATGATGAAGGGGCCGTCCGCGACCTTCATGCCTGGATGGATGAATGGTTGCGCGGTCGGGGCGCGCGGGTGGATGACTGGTGCTATTGCCCCCATCACCCGGACGCCGTGATCAATGCGTATCGCGCCGCCTGCCTGTGCCGCAAGCCGGCACCGGGCATGATCCTGGATCTGGCCCGGCGCTGGCCGGTGGACATGTCACGCAGCTTCCTGATCGGCGACCGTGCGTCAGACCTGGCGGCGGCGGCAGCGGCAGGCCTGCCCGGCTTCCTGGTTGAAGAAGGGGGGCTGCTGGGTCAGGTGCAACGGCTCGCCCCTCGCGGTCCGGGGTGACGGGTGGTGCTCACGCCAGCAGCGAGGCCAGCCGCTCCATCTCCGCCCGCACCCGGTCCGCCCTGATGGCAAGGCCCGCATCCTCGATATCGTTGATGTCATGGGACAGGAAATGCTCGTCCGGACGCAGGCGGGCCGTGCTGTGGGCGGGTTCCGTCGCGCGGCCACGCGACCGTTTGCGGACCCATTCCTCCTGTGATTTCGTGAAATAATGATTGATGACCAGGGCCTTTGCATCGGGCACGGCATGATGGGACGGGTGGCCCTGGCTGCCGGCCACACGCCCATGCTCATCGATCAGCGTGCCATCGGTGATGGTGGGTACATGGATGTCCGGGCGGGCGACCAGACGCGCCTGCACGATGGTCTTCACCGAACGGTTCAGGGGGTGGTCCGCCGCCGCCCGCCGTGTGAAGCGGCTGATGACAAGGTCGTCCTCATGCTGCTGCCTGCCGTTCGATCCGAACAATCGCCAGGGCACCACCAGCCCGGCCGCCCCGTCATGATCGGCCAGAACCGATGGCACGTCGCGGCCGTCTATCGGGTTCAGGAATTCATCGGCATCGATGAAGGCGACCCAGCGGCAGCGGTTGGACAGCCGCGCCAGACCCGCGATATAGGCGGGGATCTGGGGTGCCACGTGCGGAATGTCGGGCCAGGGGACATGGTCCACGATACCGGCCCTGGCCAGCCCGGACAGCAGCGCCGTCGTCTGGTCCGTGCTGCCATTGTCGAACAGCACAAAATGCTGGACACCGACCAGCCGGTGATGGGCGATCCATTCCAGCAGGTAGGGGCGTTCATCCTTGACGATGGCGCAGACGGCCAGCGTCAGGGGCGGCGCCACCGGGGGCGGCGGCACGGGGCGGAAACGATTGTTGGGCAGGCGGATGCTGGCAGGGCTGCCGGTCAGGTTGTGCCCATTGCCGGCGGTGACGGTCAGGATGCCTGTCCGCCCGTCAATCAGGTCTTCCGGCAAGGCGATGTAGAACGCATGGATACCCTGGCCGATCCCCGCCGCCTGCAGGTCCGGCCGGTGGTGGTTGGCCAGTCCCTGAGCCACAACGACATTATCGAACAGGACCGTGACCGGGACGGGTTCATGTGGCTGTTCGGAATCCCAGGCCCATCCGCAAACATCCCGGCCGGCGATGCAGTCGAAATTGCCGCGTATCACCGTCCGATCCTCCAGAGGTGGCGGGGGGGAAGCGCCAGGCCGGTGAACGGCATGCCATCCAGGTTCAGGTTCGGATTGTAGTGAGGGTCGGCCATCGACAGATCCTTCCAGCGACGCCGCATATAGTTTTCCTCCTTCATGGCGCGCACCAGCCTTTCCGGCGTGCTGTCGCGGCCGCGGCTCAGGCTTTCATGATGGTAGAGATCGATCTCCGGTGTCCAGACGATCAAGGCGCCCGTTTCCCGCAGGCGCAGGCAAAAATCCACATCGTTGAAGGCGATGGGCAGGTTCTCCGCATCGAACCCGCCCAGACGCAGGAAGTCCGCGCGGCGGCAGAACAGGCAGGCCGCCGTCACGGCGCTATAATTGCCGGCCACCCGGGTCCGGTGGAAATATCCACGGTCGTCGACATGAACGGTCTGGAATGCGTTTTCCGCCAGACCGCCGGTGCCGACAATTACGCCGCCATGCTGGATCATGCCGTTAGAGAAGCGCAACCGGGCGCCGACGGCCCCCACCTCAGGCCGTGCCAGCAGGCCGGCGGCAACCCGCAGCCAGCCGCTCCCGATCAGTTCGACGTCATTGTTGATAAAGCCGATGATGCTGCCCCGCGCCTGTTCCACGGCACGGTTGTTCATATCGGCGAAGTTGAAGGGCGCGTCGTAGGAGATGACGCGGAACCTGCCCTGCTCCCGCCCCTGCGCCAGCCAGGCAATGGTCTCCGGCTCGCAGCTCTGGTTGTCGATGATGATGATCTCGTAATCCGCGCCGGCCGTGCGGCTTTCGATGCTTTCCACCGCGGCGCGGACAAGATGCAGCCGGTCCCGGGTGGGGATGATCAGGCTGAACAGGGGCGGGGGGGCGGGTACCGGCCATTCCACCCGCCGCAGCCCTTCGTCCGTGTCGATGGTGACGATGCGCGCTGCGGTAACCCCACGGGCCGCCAGATGGTCGCCCACCGCCTGCGCCGCCTGGGCGGCCAGTTCGGGGCCGGGTGCGCGGGTCAGATGGCACAGCACCTCTGGCAGGTGATGGATACGGGGTTCCGTCCCGCCACCCAGCAGGGCCCGCATCCGCAGTGCCGTTGCCGAAGGGCAGGGGCCGACACGCCGCAGCACCTCGGCACGGAACAAGGTCAGTCCGCGCGTATAATCCTGCGATAGGCAAAGATCATAGTTCCAGTCCGGGCGGAACCAGGGCAGGGTGCCACCATCGACGGGCATGTCGGCGTCGCCATAAAGGATGTCGTCACCGCTGGCTTCCAGGGCAAGGGCCGCGCGTGTCAAGGCGCCCGGATAGAGGATGGCCCCTTCATCCAGGACGGCCATCATTTCCGCCCCCCCCTGCGTGCGCAGGGACAGGACCGACGCGGCCAGCCCCGCCCGTGTTCCGGCAAAGGCCGGCGGGATGTCGTCCGCCGGCGAACCGGTCAGGGCATCACGCCAGTCGGCATAATAGCCGAAACCGATGCTGCCCGGCAGATAGTGCTGCATCTGGTTCAGATAGCAGCGCAGCAGGGCCGCCGCCGTATCAGCCTCGGGGTTGTGTGCAGCGCCCGACACCGCCATCACCTGTTCCAGCAGCGATATCGGCCCCCCGCCCAGGCACATGAAGGGCACAGGCGTCTCATGCAGCGGGCCATGCCCTTGCGCATGCACCATGACATGGCGTTCCCTGCCATCCAGGCACCAGAACGGCATGCGCAGTTCGAAGGCGTGGTCTCCCTTGCCGATGCAGGCATTGACCAGATCGCCCCGCAGCCTGTCCGCGATGGCGGTGGTCACCACTTTGCCGTCGATGACGGCCTCGACCACGACATGCCGGTCCGGCCGGCCCGGCTGCCAGCACCAGCCACGGATGGTGGCGCCCAGGACATTGTCCACATTGCCCTGCACGATGTCGGACCGGGCCGGCGCGTCCTCGGTATCAGGAAGGGGGGCCGGGCCGGTGACATCGGTGAAGGCGACCGTGCCGGTGGACATTTCCCGGACCGTGAGTGCCGAACCGGGCGGCAGATGCACGCGGATGCGGAAACCGCACAGCCCGTCGCCATGGCCAGCCGCCGCCACATCCCGCCGGTCCAGATTGGCCAGCCCGGCGGCCACGGGCTGACCACCATATTCAACCAGCAGGACAAGGCGCTGGTCGGGATGGTCGGGCGACCAGGCCCAGCCGATCAGGGTACCGTCCGTGTAGCTCTCGATATGACCGACGATCCGCATGCCCCATCCCGATCAACCATGCCGGCCCGGCGGCCCGCCCCGTCACGCCGCCCCCTCACGCCGCCAGGGCGCGGTCCAGCAGGGCGGGCGACAGCGGCCCGAAATCGACGACGCGGCCATGTTCCAGAACGGCCACCTTGTTGCAAAGCCTTTCAATCAGCGGACGGCTGTGGCTGGCGATCACCAGCATACGGGCCCGGTCGATCAGGCCGTTCACCCGCTGTTCAGCCCGCTCCATG
Source organism: Niveispirillum sp. (assembly GCF_017996735.1). Classification (GTDB taxonomy): domain Bacteria; phylum Pseudomonadota; class Alphaproteobacteria; order Azospirillales; family Azospirillaceae; genus Niveispirillum. The sequence continues at coordinate 36,124 of NZ_JAGOGJ010000009.1, read as the reverse complement.
AAGGCGGCGTCCCCGGCCGTGATCCATTCATCCAGCAGCAGGATCTCCGGTGAGATGGCGGTGGCCACGGCGAACATCAGCCGCAGCAGCATCCCGGACGAATAGACCTTCACGGGAAGGTCGAGATACCCGCCCAGCCCCGAAAAATCCCCGATCTCATCCGCATAGGTATTGATGTCGGCCGGGCTCATGCCCAGCAGCAGGCCCCGCAGGCGCACATTCTCGCGGCCGGTGGCGTCCGGATCGATGCCCAGCATCAGATCGAACATCGGCGCCACCCGTCCCTGCACGCTGACCCGGCCGGCCGTCGGTTCGTAGATGCCGGCCATGGTGCGCAAAAGCGTGCTCTTGCCGGCGCCGTTATGTCCGATCAGGCCGATCCGGTCGCCTTCATGCAGGTCCAGATTGATGTCGGTCAGGGCATCGATATGCACATGCGATCCCTGATCCGCCCCGATACGCCCGCCGGTCGACAGGTTCAGGGCCGTCTTTTTCAGCGACCGGCCATGAAGCCCGAAGATCTGAAACCGCACGCAAACATCTTGAAGACTGATATGGACGGACATCGGCGATCAAATCCAGTAAGTGATCCGGGGCCGCGCGATGCGGAACGTCAGCAGGCCGACAACCAATCCCAGAAGCGCAATCCCGATCGCGACCATCCAGTGCTTCGGATCGGAATGACCCGTTGTCAGCGGTTGGCGCATGATCTCCACCAGATAATGGAACGGGTTGAACACCAGGACGGGGTGATCCTCCGCCAGGAAGCTGCCCTTCCACAGCACCGGTGTCACGAAAAATGCACCCGTGATGATCGTGGCCACGATCTGGGCGACGTCGCGGAACCGAAGGCAGATGCAGGCCAGGGCCAGGCCCCAGCCATAGCCGGTGACCAGCAGCAGCAGCGCCGCCAATACGGACAGGATCACGCCAACCGGCGAAACGGCGATGCCGAACCACAGCAGGACCCCGACAATGATCAGCACATGGTGGACCAGGATCAGGGCGTTGCGGGCGATGATCCTGTACACAAAGACCGTCTGCGGCAGGCGCATCTGGCGCAGATAGCCCTCCGCCCCGATCAGCGCGTGGCAACTGTCGGTGACAAGACCGGTGATCAGGGTCCATGTCACCATCCCGACGGCGACATGTGGCAGATAGGCATGAACGTCGATCTTGAACAGATTAGCATAGACGATGCCAATCCCGATGGTGAAGGCAGCCATGCTGATGGTGACCCACAGGGGCCCCAGGATCGATCCGCGATATTTTTGCCTTATGTCCCCGGCGGCCAGGGAAAACCAGATCCGCCAGGAGGCCATGCCCAGAATCATGTCGGCCAGGGCTGCGGATATCTTGGGCTGCCCGTCGGCGACGAACGCCCCGTACCAGCCTCGCCGGCCCGAAACGGGGTCGGGTCGGTATTGCGACATGGTGAAACGCTCCCCTCTTCCGGTCGCAGGACATATATAGCATCGGCATGCCCGAGCAACATTTTATGCCATGTGCGGGGAACAGCCGACAAATCCTCCAATGTCGCGACAGGGTATCGGCCGGCGAAAACCGCCCGCGCTTGACACCGGGCCGTGGAAACGTCCACCTTCCCCCCGCGGGCACCCTGCTGTGGCCGGGAAGGAAGGAAATGGTGCAAGCGGAGTTCGAAGCGGAAACGACCGAGGCGCAGGAAGCCGTGTCGACGGTTGGCCCCCACAGCATGCTGGAGGGGTTGCGCTTCATCGCACGCCATCATGGTCTGCATTTGTCACGAGAGCAGTTGATCCGTCAGCATGCCAGGGACGATGCCGAAGTCACTCCTTCGGTGGTGGTGGACGCTGCCGAGCGGGCTGGCATGACGGCCAAGGTCTCCCGCATGCGGTTTGAACACCTGCTCCGCCTGGGGCGGGCGATTCCAGCGCTGTTGCGGCTGCGTGACGGCACCGCCCGCCTGCTGATCACGGTCCATGCCGGCGGCGCGCCGCCGGTGGTGGTGCTGCGCCACCCGATGGATGGGGCACAGCCGCGCCCATACGACATGGTTGGTCTGGCGGAGATCTGGGACGGCGAAGTCATCCTGTTCAAGCGCCAGCAGGCCGCGGCGGAGGCCAGCGGCGATTTCAGCTTCGACTGGCTGCTCCGGCAACTGGCCAAGGACAAGCGCATCTTTCGCGATGTCGGCCTGTCCGCGTTGGTTCTGTCCGTCTTCGCCCTGGTGCCGCCCTTCCTCTATTTCGTGGTGGTCAACCGCGTTCTGGTACACCAGCGCATGTCCACCTTGTTCGTCCTGATCATCGGCATCTTCTTCGTTGTTGTGTTCGATACGGTCTTCGGCTATCTGCGCCGCCGGTTGATGGCGGAGGGCACGGCCAGGATCGATGCCCGCATCAGTGGCTATATCTTTGACCGCCTGCTTGGGCTGCCGCTGGACGTCTTCGAGCGACAAAGCACCGGCACGATCAGCTATAAGATCAGCGAAGCCGGCCGAATCCGTGCCTTTCTGACCGGACAGGCATTCACGACGCTGCTGGACAGTACCGTGCTGCTCGTGCTGCTTCCCGTCATGTTCTACATGCACGCGACGTTGACATTTTTTGTCCTGGCGGTTGCCATTGTCATGTTCGCCGTCATCCTGATGTTCATGCCGGCCATTTCACGGTCATACAGCCGTGTGGTCAGGGCTGAACAGCGGAAGGGGTCGCTGTTGATCGAAACGATCCATGGCATGCGCACCATCAAGACGCTGGCCCTGGAAGGCCGCCGCCGGCACCAGTGGGATGATGTCGCTGCCGAGGCCGTGACGGCCCATCGCGACATGGGGCTGTTGACCAACGTGCCGCAGACGATTCTGCAGCCGCTGGAGAAACTGATCTATTCGGGATCGTTGCTGCTGGGCTGTTATCTGGCTTTGACGGCCCGGGACGGGGCGGTTGCAGTCGGTGCCTTGTTGGCCTTTACCATGCTGGCCGGCCGCGTCACCCAGCCCTTCGTGCAGATTGCCGGACTGTTGCAGACCATGCAGGAGGTGCGCGGCGCCTTGGGTCAGGTGGCGTCTCTGGTCAACATTCCGGCGGAAGATACGCGGGCAACGCATGGTTTGCGCCCGCGATTTGTCGGTAATATCCAGTTCGAGGACGTCAGGTTCCGCTATTCCGGGGCGCAATCCTATGCGCTGGATCAGGTCAGCTTCCACCTGCCGCCCGGCAGCGTCACGGGTATCATGGGTCGAAGCGGCTCGGGCAAGACCACAGTGACGCGCATGTTGCAGGGTTTGCATCAGGAATATGACGGTCTGATCAAGATCGACGGGACGGACCTGCGCCAGCTCGACCTGCTGCATTTGCGCAGCAACCTGGGCGTTGTTTTACAGGAGAACTTCCTGTTTAGCGGTACGATCCGGGAAAATATCGGCATCGTGCGGCCCGATGCCACATTCGAAGAGATCATCGACGCCGCCCGTCTGGCCGGGGCCGAGGAATTCATTGAACGCCTGCCTTCCGGGTATGATACGCAATTGACCGAGGGGGGCAGCAACCTGTCCGGTGGCCAGCGGCAACGGCTGGCCATCGCCCGCGCTTTGTTGGTCGATCCGCCGATCCTGATCCTGGACGAGGCCACCAGCGCGCTGGATCCCGACAGCGAGGCGATCGTCAACAACAACCTGCGCCATATCGCCGAAGGGCGCACAATGATCGTGATCTCGCACCGGCTTGCGTCGCTGGTCGATTGTGACCAGATCATCGTGATGGAGCGTGGCAAGGTCTTCGATATCGGCACCCACGAAGAACTTTTGGACCGCTGCGCCATCTACCGCCACTTCTGGTATCAGCAGAACCGTCACCAATCCCCGCCCCCGTCCTCCGGAGCAAGCCATGAACGCTCGATCACTGGTCCTGCGCCCTGATCGCCGGAACGCGGCGGCCGACCAGGCCATCAACGATTTCCAGTCGCATCTGGCCGAAATCATGGGCGCGCCTTACAATCCGCGCTTGCGGCTGACCGTTCACGCTTTTGTGCTGATGGTGGTGATCGCCATCGCGTTGATTGCCATTGTACAGTTGGATCGCGTCGTGTCTGCTCAGGGCCGGCTGGTTTCCAGAACGCCGACCCTGCTGGTCCAGCCACTGGAAGCGTCCGTTCTGCGCGAGGTGCTGGTGCGGCCAGGCGATCAGGTGACGAAAGGCGATGTCCTGGCCACGCTGGACCCCACAATTTCCACGGCCGACGTCTCCACCCTGCTGGCAAACCGCGCAGCCCTACGGGCGCAGTTGGCCCGGTTGGAAGCCGAACAGACGGATACGCCGCTGGCGGTGCCCGGCCCTGCCGAAACGGTGGCCCAGACGGAATATTCCATCTGGAAGGCGCGTCAGGCGGAGCGTCAGGCAAGGCTGGCGGTCTTTGAGCAGAAAATCCTGGCGACCAATGGTCAGATCACCAGTGGCCTGCGCGATGCGGAACATTACCGGTCCCGGCTGAAGGTCAGCGAAGAGATCGAAGGTATGCGATCGGAGCTGGCGCGCAAGGAGGTAGGCAGCCGGCTGAACGTGCTGATTGCCCAGGACAGCAAGGCGGAGATCGCACGCAATCTGTCCAATAGCGAACAGCAGGTCCGGACTTCCCGCTATTCGCTGGAAAGCCTGCAGGCCGAACGTGAGGCCTATTTGCAGGAGTGGCGGTCGCAACTGACGACGCTGCTGGCGACCAAACGCACGGAACTGGCGCAGGTCGACGAGGCCTTGTCGAAGGCCGAATATCGCCGCGATCTGGTTGAGTTGCGGGCGGCGGCTGATGCCACGGTCGTCAGCGTGGCCGATGTCGGCGCGGGTTCCGTCGTGCCGTCGGGACAGGTGCTGGTATCCTTGATGCCCGTGAACGCGGCGCTGGAGATTGAGGCTGACGTTGCCGGCATGGATCAGGGGTTCGTGAAAGTGGGCGACGAGGTGCAGGTGAAACTGAGCGCCTACGATTTCACCCGCTATGGCACGGTCCGCGCCACGGTGCGGTCGATCAGTGAAAACAGCTTTTCCCAGCGAGACGATGGTACCATCGCGCCGGAGCGCTATTACAAGGTGCGAGCCGAAATCCAGGCGATCGAGCTTCGCAACGTACCCGGCGAGGTCCGGCTTGTGCCCGGTATGCCGCTGCAGGCGGATATCGTCGTCGGCAGCCGGCCGATTCTTTCCTCCTTGCTGTCCCGCGTCATCATCAATACGCAGGAAGGCATGCGTGAACCCTGATGCACTGTTCCTGCCGGTATCTAGCCGGCAGGAAACGTATCCGTGGCGGGTATGCTCGTGGTTTTGACTTTGGCTGCACAGCCGGAGCCGAGTATAATCGGTCGTGACCGGTTCAGCACCTCGTCTTGGTTTCTCCAGGATGGGTCGTGCGTATTTTAACAATACTGTGCGGCGGGGCAAAAATCCGTCGCACAAAAATTGAAGACAGAAATAATCATGGCGCTTAAGCATAAATTAAATCGACTTCGCAATGAAGCATTGGATTATTTAGATTTTGCGCGCGCTTATTCCTTTGCGCCGCTGCGTCCAAATTATATTCGAAAAAAATGGGATGGTGTGGACGATCTTGGCTCGGCCAAGCGCGTTGTCGTGTTCAACCATTTCGATAATAAAGGGGTGATTCATGACTATGTGATCTATTACTTGCAGGAACTGAAGCGGGCCGGCTTCACCGTTGTGTTCACAAGCAATTCACCCCGCTTTCCCAAGGCCAGCGTCGAAACCCTGAAGCCGCTGGTCGCACGCATCCTGTGGCGGTCGAATGTCGGTTACGATTTCGGTGCCTTCAAGGATGGCATCGCCCAGGTGCCGGATCTCAGCGCGCTGGATATGTTGCTGGTCACCAATGACAGCATCTATGGGCCGCTGCAGGATCTGGTGGAGATCATCGACAGGGCGGACCCGGCCAAGGCCGATATCTGGGGCATCACGGACTGCTGGTCGCACTATTTCCACCTGCAAAGCTATTTTGTGCTGTTCCATCCAAAGGTCTTGAAGGATCGCACGTTCCGGCATTTCTGGGGCCGTCTGCCCTATTTCCGGAACAAGCATTGGGTGGTCAAGTATGGAGAGATCGGCCTGACGCAGTTCTTCCTGCGCCACGGTCTGCGTTGTCAGGCGCTGTTCCCCTACCGGGCGCTGGTAGCCAGCGTATCACCGCGGATCGAGGCCTACCTGCTTGAAACCAAGCCGGAAAAGGATCCTGTCCGCTATCGGTATCTGGAGATGATGGGCCGTTTCCTGCGGGAAGGCGTGGCTCTGAACCAGACCCATTTCTTCTGGGACGAACTTCTGGTGTCGGCGCGCTGCCCCTTCATCAAACGGGACTTGCTGCAGCGTAACCCCGTGGGCATCCCCTTCCTGCAGCATTGGGAGACGTTGATGCAGGACGTTTCCAGCTATGACAGCAAGCTGATCGTCAAGCATCTCGAACATTCGATGCGCAACCGCGTCTATTGACCGGTTGATCGTCCGCCCCGCCTGCTGCCACGCGGGGCGGAAGTGTTTACGCCAGCGCGTCGGCGATGGCCTTGCCGCAGGTGATGGTGTCGGCCGTGCCGCCCAGGTCGCGGGTGCGCAGGTGTGGCTGGGCCAGCACGGTTTCGATGGCCCTTACGATGGCGGCCCCCGCCGCATATTCCCCCAGATGGTCCAACATCAGGGCGGCGGACCAGATCTGTCCCACCGGGTTGGCGATCCCTTGGCCCGCAATGTCGGGGGCGGAGCCGTGGACCGGTTCGAACAGCGATGGGAACCGGCCGTCGGGATTGATGTTGCCGGCGGGGGCGATGCCGATGGTGCCGGTACAGGCCGGGCCAAGGTCGGACAGGATATCGCCGAACAGGTTGGAGGCCACGACCACATCGAACCAGTCGGGATGCTGCACGAAATGGGCGGCCAGGATGTCGATATGGTACTTGTCCCAGCGCACATCGGGATAATGGGTCGCCATCGCTTCCACCCGTTCGTCCCAATAGGGCATGGTGATGGCGATGCCGTTGGACTTGGTGGCGGACGTCAGGTGCTTCTTTTCCCGCCGCTGGGCCAGGTCGAAAGCGTATTTCAGGATACGGTCGGTGCCGATGCGGGTCATCACCGTTTCCTGCATCACCACTTCGCGGTCGGTGCCGGGGAAGATGCGGCCGCCGATGGAGGAATATTCCCCCTCCGTATTCTCCCGCACCACGTAGAAGTCGATATCCCCCGGCTTGCGGTTGGCCAGCGGGCTTTCAACGCCCGGCATCAGACGGACGGGGCGCAGGTTCACATACTGGTCGAATTCGCGGCGGAACTGGATCAGCGATCCCCAGAGGGAGACATGGTCCGGCACGGTCGCGGGCCAGCCCACGGCTCCGAAAAAGATCGCGTCATGCCCGCCGATCAGCGCCTTCCAATTGTCGGGCATCATCTTGCCGTGCTGAAGATAATAATCACAGGAGGCAAAATCGAAATGGTCGAACTGGAAACGGATGTCGAACCGTTCGCAGACGGCGTCCAGCACGCGCAAACCTTCGGGCACCACTTCCTTGCCAATGCCGTCACCGGGGATCACGGCGATGCGGTAGGGGCTTTGCTTGCTCATTCCATCAATCCTTATTCCAACCTTCCTTGATCGTGACCGATCCAGGGAGATTTCGTGTTCGCTCAGACGCCGGGCGCCGCTATCCGGCGGCTTGGCTTGCGCCGCCAGTCGGCGGCGTCCAGCCTGCCAAAGTCAAACCTTCGGCAGATTGGTGTTATTCGATCAGGATAGCCCTGAAATCATTCACATTTGTCCGTGTCGGCCCCGTGAACAGCAGAGTGCCCAGCGCCTGGAAGAAACCGTAGCCGTCATTGTCGTCCAGCCGGTCCGTGGCCGAGAGGCCCGCCGTCGCGGCACGGGTCAGGATGTCGGGGCCGATCCAGGCGCCGGCATTGTCCTCCGACCCGTCGATACCGTCCGTATCGGCGGCCAGGGCGTGGACGCCCTGCTGTCCGTTCAGGGCCACGGCCAGCGCCAGAAGATATTCGGCATTGCGCCCGCCCCGGCCCTTGCCGCGCACCGTCACGCTGGTTTCCCCGCCCGACAGCAGGACGCAGGGGCGCGGGGCGGGATGGGTGCCATCCAATACGGCCCGCACAAAATCGGCCTGCCGGGCCGCGACGTCGCGTGCCTCCCCCTCGATGGCACTGCCCAGGAACACAGGCGCGATCCCCATCTGCCGGGCCAGCGCCGCCGCTGCCGCGATGGCATCGGCCGGTGTCGCCACCAGGACGGCATCGCCCGGCGGCAGATTGGCCAGGGATTTCGGCGTCTCGCTGGCGGGGTCCGACAGCCATCGTGTGACAGCGGCCGGTGCATCGATCCGGTATCGGGCCAGGATGGCCAGCGCTTCCGCCCGCGTGGTGGGATCGGCCAGGGTGGGACCGGAGGCGATGGTGGCCGGATCGTCGCCCGGCACGTCGGAGATCATCAGCGCGTGAATCCGGGCCGGGGCCGCCAGACGGGCCAGCCGCCCACCCTTCACCGCCGACAGGTGCTTGCGCACACAATTCATCTCCGCGATGGTGGCCCCGCTTTTCAGCAAGGCGCGGGCCACCATCTGTTTGTCGGACAGTGTCAGGCCCGGCGCGGGCGCGGCCAGCAGGGCCGACCCGCCCCCCGATATCAGACACAGGACAAGGTCATCCGCCGTCAGCCCGCGCAGCATGTCCAGCATGCGGGCCGTGGCCCGGATGCCGGCATCGTCGGTCACGGGATGGGCGGCCTCCACCACCTCCACCTTCCGGCAGGGCACGCCATGGCCGTAGCGGGTGATGACCAGTCCCGAGAGCGGCCCCTGCCAGTGCCGTTCGACGGCGGCGGCCATGGCGGCCGCCGCCTTGCCGGCACCCACCACCAGGGTCCGTCCCCTGGGCGGGGGTGGCAGGTGCGGCGGCAGGCACAGGTCGGGAGAGGCGGCGTCGATTGCTGCCTGGAACAGCATGCGCAGCGCCGCTTCGGGGGCTGGTTTCGGCACGGGTTCCGTCACGGTTACGCGCTGCACATGGCGTCGAAAAGGCCGGCATAGCTGTCCCGGCGGTCCAGGGTCATCACGAAGTCCAGTGCCGCATCCTGCTGCCGCGTGTCGATTTTCCCTTCGGCCATGCGCCGGAACTTGGCGTCGAAATCGGCATCATTCATCGGGTTTTCCACCGATCCGGGGCCGGAAATCACTTCGCGGCGGAGAATTTGGCCCGAGCGCATGGTCACTGTGACACGGTTGGGCAGATGCGCGGGGAACAGGGCCGTCAGGGCCGGATCCTCTGCCACCGTCGTCCGGTCCATCAGGGCGGCGGCGCGCGGGTCGGCGATCATGGCGGGGTCATAGGAGGCGAGGGTGATATCCCCGTCCAGCAACGCACGCGCCACGGTATAGGGCAGGCTGTGATCGGCGGTTTCCCGCGTGGCCGGCCGCCATTTCTGCGGATCGCTGGCCAGGATGCGATAGCCGATATCGGTGGTATCGATATGGATCGCCTCCACCTCGTCAATATTGCCCAGCAGGGGGCGCAGGTCGATGGCCGCAAAGACCGCCGTGTGCAGTTCGCCATTGGTGGGGAAGCTCTTGGTCAGGGATTTCAGGATGCGGAAATCCCCGTTTTCCGCCGTGCCGAAGCGGGAAATATCAAAATCCATCTCGCCGCAGATCTGGCGGATGAAGCCCATCTTGCCTTCGAAGATCGGCGACGGGCCGTCCATGCCATGGCGGGCCAGCGCCGCGCAGAAGATGGCGTTGCGGGCGGCATTGGCGGCAGAGCAGCCTTTCCAGGCTGACAGTTCGCCCGACCGGACCTGACGTAGGGCGATATGGCCGTTCAGGGCCATGTTGATGGCCTGCACGGTCTGCTGCCGGTCCAGCTTCATCAGGCGGGATGCGGCGGCGGCCATCGACACCAGGATATAGTTCACATGGTCCCAGCCGCGCCGGTTCAGCCCGGCTGCGTCCTGCAGGCGCATCTGCACCTCATAAGCCAGGACGATGGCGGTAATCAGTTCAGGACCCGGCGCCCCCTCCGCCTCTGCCACGGCAAGGCAGGCGGGGATATTGTCGCTGGGATGGCCGGGGTCCCGGCTCATATACCCGTCATTATAGTCCAGGTAACGGACCAGCGTGCCGTTGGCGAAGGCGGCAAGGTCGGGCGTGGTGCGCAGCCTTGTGCCCAGCACGCTGGCAGCCGGCACCGGCACCATGGCGGCCATGGCCGTTGCCGCCCGCGCCGGGATGGACCCATAGGCGCCCAGCGCGCAGGCCAGGCTGTCGACCATGCGCTGCTTTGCACGATGGACGACCAGCGGCGGTAACCGCCGGCCATCCAGGCCGTGTGCATAATCCGCGATTTGCTCGGCGATGTTCATTTCCAGTCTTTCCTTGCCCGGGCGTAACGGGGTCCGGCACCGGCATACCGGCGCCGGACCCCCGCGCCTCACATCCGCCAGGTGACCGTCGCCCCCACGGTGCGGGGCGGGTTGTAGGCGCCGAAATTCGCCCCCAGGAACACGGCCTGGAAGGTCCGTGTCACTTCATTGGTCAGGTTCTTGCCCCAGAGCGAGACCGACCATTTCCCGGATGCGTCAGTGAACACGATACGTCCATCGACAAAATGCGTGGCCGGGCGCCGTTCCGGCCCGTCATTGGCATTGTCGTCGAAGATCATGCTTTCATAGCGGTAATCGGCGGCGAACAGCAGGCTGCCGCCATTGCCAAGCCCGGCCTCGTAAGACGGTGTCAGGGTGAATTTATGCTTGGGCGTGCGCGACAGGCGGTTGCCGGCATAATCCTCGCCCGGTTCCGGTTCGAAGACATCGAAGGTGGCGTCGGTATAGCCATAGCTGGCCGTCAGCCGTGCGCCCGCGAAAACCCGCCAGCTCAGCAGCGTCTCATAGCCCTTGATGGTCGCCTCGCCGGCATTCTCCGTCACGATGGACAGGTTGGGCAGGGTGCGGCGCGTCTGCAGGTCGGTATATTTCATCAGATAGAGGGTGTTGTTCCAGATCAGCCGCCCGTCCAGGAAACTGCTTTTCTGGCCCAGTTCGTACTGGGTGGCGAATTCCGGTTCGAACCCGTCGCGCGCTTCCGCCGCCGAACCCGGCGTATCCTGGAAGCCGCCGCTTTTGAAGCCGCGCGACACCATGGCGTAAAGCTGATGATCGCGGTCCAGCTTGTACTGTCCGCCGGCCCGCCAGGTCCAGGCGTCATAGCTGTCGGAAACGCTGACATCGAACCGTTCGGACCCGCGCAGAACGGCGGTGCCGGCGGTGTTGCTGACGCGGTAATCCTTCTCGTCCTTGGAATAGCGCAGGCCCGCGATCAGCGAGAAGCGGTCATCCAGCGGCACCGTGGCATCGCCAAAGACCGCATAGGATTTCAGTGTGGCGGCCTGGGTATAGATTTCCGTGGCCGGGCGGCCCTGGTCGATGACCAGCGTATCCAGGCGGTCGGTGTCATTGTTGAAATTGTAAAGGCCCGCCACCCACTGGATCGTGCTGTCGGGCAGGGAGTTCAGCCGCAATTCGTGGCTGGAGAAGTCGCTCTTCTCGTCATTGCCGCCACCAATATTGATGCGGTTGCCGGGAGCGTGTCCGCCGTCGAAATCATAGGCGACATGGTAATCCAGGTCACGGTAGGCGCCCAGATAGGTGACGGTCGCAAATGGCAGGTCCCAGTCCACCTGGCCGCGCACACCCCAGGTGTCGCGGTCCTGAAAACCTTCGTCCGACCCGGCCGTGTGCTTGCGGTTGCGGTCCACCGTCCACAAGGCACGGCGAGGATCGGTCGGGTCCAGGTCCAGCACATGCTGCGCCGGCCCGTCGGCGCGGTCGCGCGTGCCGTCGATGGTCAGCAGGACACGCACGGTATCCACCGGTTCGCCATAGACATGCAGGCGACCACTGCGCGTGTCCTGATCTTCCACCCGGCCGCCGGTGAAGCTGTTCTTCACATAGCCGTCATGGGTGCGCCAGGCGCCGCTGGCGCGAGCGGCCCACTTGCCCTCGGCCAGGGGGATGTTGACGAAGGCCGCCCCCTCCAGACGCTCGTAATTGCCGATCGTCCCTTCCAGACCCGCATCGGTGCGGTCCAGTTCGGGGCGGTTGCTGACGACATTGACGGCGCCGCCCACGACATTGCGGCCATAGAGCGTGCCCTGCGGGCCCTTCAGCACCTCGATCCGCGACACGTCGAACGCGTCGAAGGCCACGGCCGCGGGACGGCCCAGATAGACCTCGTCCAGGAAGACGGCGGAACTGGGGTCACCGGCGGCGCCACGGTCGCTGGAACCGATGCCACGGATGGTGATGCGCGGCTGCGACGCCGGGAAGGCGTCGAAATTCAGGCCGGGCGTGCGGCTGGCAATGTCGTCGATCTGATACAGGCGGGCCTGTTCGATCTCTTCCGCGCTGAAGGCGGTCACGGTTACGGGAACGTCCTGCAAGCGTTCGCTGCGGCGCTGGGCCGTCACGATGATTTCTTCCAGCGCATCCGTCGGGACGGCGTTCTGCGCCATGGCGGCGCTGGCCGACAGCAGCATCACGGCTGATGCGCCGTGGCGGAGCGCGCGGCGGCTGAACCCTCTCATTCGATCCTCCCTCAAGGTTCTTTTACCCGGTCCTGGCCGGTTGCAGAAGAAGTTCTGGCAGAATGGATGCGCTGGGTCAACATATTGGATGCAAAATTTATCACGTATGGATGTTGTTCTTGACGAAATGGCGCCATCTGCCCAGGATGATGTGACCGGTGGCGACACCCCTTCAATCCATGCAACGCGCTGTGGCGCCCCCTGTCCCGTCCCTGCCGGATACCGGCCGCCGGGATGACGGTTGCGGCCATGGCTGCGGGAGACGGTGCCTTGTTCGAACAATTGCTTTCGCCGGCCCTGCTGGGGACGGCGATGGTCACCACCTTCATGGTGCTGATCATGACCAAGCGGATGTCGGCCGTGGCCGCGCTGCTGATCATTCCGATCCTGTTCGGCCTTGTGGCCGGGGCTGGCGCCGATCTGGGCCGCATGATCATCGACGGTGTGCTGCAGGTGGCGCCCACGGCGCTGATGCTGACCTTCGCCGTCCTGTACTTCGCCATCATGATGGATGCGGGCCTGTTCGATCCGCTGGTGCGCCGGGTGCTGGCCATGGTGGGCGACGATCCGGTGCGCATCGCCCTGGGCACGGCGGGGCTGGCCACGCTGGTGTCGCTGGACGGGGATGGCACGACGACGGCCCTGATCATCATCACGGCCTTCCTGCCCGTCTATCGCCGGGTGGGGATGAACCCGCTGATCCTGGCGACCTTGCTGGGCCTGTGCAATTCCTTGATGAATTATGTGCCCTGGGGTGGGCCATCGGCGCGGGCGGCGGCGGCCGTTGGTGCCGATCTGGGTCAGGTCTTCGCGCCGCTGATCCCCGCCATGCTGGTGGGTTTCATGGCCATCTTCACGCTGGCCTGGCTGTTCGGCCGGTCGGAACGGCGACGTCTGGCCGGCACTGCCCCGCTGTCCGGCGGCGATACCGGCAAGCCGCTGGCGGCCCGGCTGGAGATCGATCTGGAGGCCCGCCGCCCACGCCTGTTCTGGTTCAATCTGGCGCTGACGCTGGGGTTGGTGCTGGGCATGATCCTGGGGCTGGCGCCCTTGCCGGTGATGATGATGGGGGCGTTCGCCATCGCGGTCACCGTCAATTACCCGAGGATGCGCGACCAGAAGGCGCGGATCAGCGCCCATGCCGATAATGTCGTGAATATCGTGGTGTTGCTGTTCGCGGCCGGTGCCTTCACGGGCATCCTGAACGGCACCGGCATGGCCGACGCCATGGCCCGGGCGGCGCTGGATGTGGTGCCCGATGCCATCGGTCCCTACATGGCGCCGATCACGGCGCTGGCCAGCATGCCGCTGACCTTCGTGATGTCGAACGACGCCTATTATTTTGGGGTGGTGCCCATCATTGCCAATGCCGCCGCCAGTTACGGCATCGGTGCCGACGTGATTGCGCGCGCCTCCCTGATCGGACAGCCGGTGCATACGCTGAGCCCGCTGCTGGCCCCCATCTATCTGGCCTGTGGCCTGCTGGGCGTGGATGTGGCCGACGCGCAGCGCTTCGCCCTGAAATGGGCGGTGCTGGTGTCGCTGGTGGTGCTGGTCGCGGCCATTGCCACGGGCGCCATCCCGCTGCGCGCGGGGTAAGCCATGCTTGGCAAGACGGCGCTCTGGCTGTTGCTGGCCGCCATCACCGCCGCCCTGGTGGCTGGGCTGAAGCAGGGGGAGGTGCCGGCGGCGCTGCTGCTGGGGCCTCTGCTGGCCGGCATCGGCTTTGCCCTGTCCGGTGCCGCGATACGGCCGCCCAAGCCGGCCTTGCTGGTTGCCTATACCATTGTCGGCTGTCTGGTGGCGGTGGCGATGGGGCGGACCATGGGGCCGGCGCTGCTGGGTCGGCTGCCCTTGCTGGTGTGCATGGCGGGGGCGACCCTGCTGGCCAGCGCCGGCCTGGGCTGGCTGCTGGCGCGGGGCGGCTGGTTCGGCGGCTCTACCGCTGTCTGGGGTCTGGCCCCGGGCGGGGCGGCCGGCATGGTGGCCCTGGCCCAGGAACATGGCGGCGACGCGCGCATGGTGGCCGTGATGCAGTATCTGCGCATCCTGGCGGTGACGGGGTCGGCCATCGCCCTGGCCCATCTGCTGGCCGGCGATACGCTGCCCCTGCATGGCGCCGGCTGGTTCCCGCCGCTGAACCCGGCGGGGCTGGCCTGGACTTTGGCGCTGGCCCTGGCCGGGGCGATCGTGGCGCGCCTGCTGCGCTTTCCGTCGGGTGCCTTCCTGGTGCCTGGGCTGGCCGGGGCGGCCCTGATGGCGGCGGGGCTTGCCAATCCGACGGTGCCGCCGTTGCTGGCGGCGGCCGCCTATGCGGTCATCGGCTGGAATATCGGCCTGTCCTTCACAAAGGAAACGCTGGCCGGCTGTGCCCGCGCGCTGCCGCGCATCGTGGCCGCCACGGCGGTGCTGATCGGCCTGTGTGCCCTGCTGGGCCTGGGCGTGTCGCTGACCTGCGGGGTGGACTGGCTGACCGGCTATCTGGCGACAACGCCCGGTGGCATCGACGCCATCCTGATCATCGGGGCCACGGTGCCCGTTGATCTGCCTTTCATCCTGTCGGCGCAGGTGGTGCGCGTGCTGCTGGTCCTGCTGCTGGGTCCGGCGCTGGCGACCTTCGTGGCCCGCCGCCTGTCCTGACCCTGTCCCCTGGTTTCACGAACGGGAGATTTCCAATGTCCATCGAACAGACTGTCCGCGACCGGGTGTCGCCGGAGGAATGGAAACTGCGCACCGATCTGGCGGCCTGCTTCCGGCTGGCCGCCCATTATGGCTGGGACGACCTGATCTTCACCCATATGTCGGTGCGCATTCCGGGGCCGGAGCATCATTTCCTGATCAACCCCTACAATCTGATGTTCGAGGAGATCACGGCATCGTCCCTGGTGAAGATCGATGTGGAGGGGCTGGCGGTGGAACCCACGCCGCACATGGTGAACCCGGCCGGTTTCACCATCCATTCGGCCCTGCACATGGCGCGGGAGGATGCGCAGGCCGTCATCCATCTGCACACGCCGCACGGCCAGGCGGTATCGGCCATGCGCGACGGGCTGCTGCCCCTGACCCAGACGGCGATGATCGTGCATCACGACATCGCCTTCCATGACTATGAAGGCATCGCCACCGATCTGGAGGAACGCGACAGGCTGGTGGCCGACATGGGGGCCAAGAATATCCTGATGTTGCGCAATCACGGCACGCTGGCCGTCGGTTCCTCCATCGCCGTCGCCTTCCTGCGCATCTATTTCCTGGAACGGGCGTGCGAGGCCCAGGTGCATATGCTGACGGCGGGGCGTGACCGGCTGCATGAACCGCCGGCTGCCGCCATCGACAAGGTGCGCCAGCAATCCACCGGCCCGATGGCCGACATGGCGGCGGAACGCCTGGCCTGGCCGGCGCTTCTGCGCAAGCTGGACCGTCTGGATTCCGGTTTCCGGTGCTGATCCCGGCCACCCGCCCGCCGGCACTGCTGTCCGGCACCGTCCCGCTGCTGGAAACCGATCCATGGTTTGCGGGCTTGCCGCCGGCCTGCCGGGGCTGGCTGGCGGCGGCGGCGGCGCGGCGGACGCTGGCCGAGGGGGAGCGTGCCTATCGTGTCGGCGGGCCGCCCGACGGGCTGTATCGTGTGCTGTCCGGCGGGGTGCGGCTGATCTCCTACCCGCAGCCGGGGCGTTCGCTGGTCAACCTGACGGTGCCGGCCGGCCGCTGGTTCGGCGCCCTGTCCACGCTGGACGGCCAGGCACAGGCGCATGACGCCGTGGCCATGGGGCGGACGGCGCTGCTGCATCTGCCCATGGCGGATATCGCCGCCCTGGCGGCCGTGACCCCCGACCTGCACCGCCATATCACCCTGCTGGCCTGCCAACAGCAGCGCGCGGCGATCGAGCATGTGGGGCTGCTGCTGTTGCGCAGCCCGCCGGCCCGTCTGGCCCGGCTGCTGTTGGACATGGCCGATGGCGGGCGGCTGCGCATCAACCGCGAGGATCTGGCCGGGCGTATCGGCCTGTCGCGCCAGGGCCTGCATCAGTTGCTGACGGAAACGGAGCAGGCGGGCCTGATCCGCAGCCAGTATGGGCGCATCGATATCCTTGATCCGGAAGGGCTTTCCGCCCTGGCCCGTTAAGTCCAAAATTTTGCATCCAAAAACTTGACATAGTGGATGCAATAAATCAGTGTTGTTCCACGAACCTGGATGCAGGTCCCCGAAATCTTCTGGATTGAGCAATCATGTTGGACGGTCCGATCAAAATCCTGGTCCCCACCGGGTCGCTGGGTGCCGGCGCTTCGGAGGCGGAGGTACGCTACGGCATCGCCCAGGGCGCCCATGCCATCGCCACCGATGCCGGCTCCACCGACAGCGGGGCGGCCTATCTGGCGCTGGGTATTTCCAAGAACAACCGTGGTTCGGTGAAGCGGGATCTGACCATCCTGATGCAGGCGGCGCGCGCGGCCGGCATCCCGTTGATCATCGGGTCCAGCGGCCAGGCCGGCGGCGACCGCAATCTGGACTGGACGCGCGACATCGTGCTGGAGGTCGCGGGCGAACAGGGCTGGGCGCCAAAGATCGCCCTGCTCTATTGCGAACAGGAAAAGTCGGTGCTGAAGCGTTACAACGCGGATGGCAAGGTGCGGCCCCTGCCGCCGCTGGGCCCGCTGGATGACGCCACCATCGATGCCTGCGATCATATCGTCGCCGTCATGGGGGCCGAACCCTATATCGCGGCGCTTGAAGCCGGGGCCGACATCATTCTGGGCGGCCGTACCACCGATACGGCGGTCCTGGCCAGCTATGCCCTGTGGAAGGGCGTGGCGGCCGGTCCCGCCTGGCACGCGGCCAAGATCGCGGAATGCGGTGGTCAATGCGCCGTCAACCGGCTGGAAGGGGCCGGCGTCCTGATCAGCATCGGCCAGGACGGGTTCGAGGTGGAGCCCCTGGCCCTGTCCAACCGCTGCGATCCGCACAGCGTCTCGGCCCACATGCTGTATGAGAACAGCAACCCGTTCCTGCTGACCGAGCCGGGCGGCATCCTGGACGTGACCGAAGCTCTCTACCGGCAGGTCAGTGACCGCAGCGTGAAGGTCACCGGCTCCGTCTGGCAGCCGCAGCCCTATACGGTGAAGCTGGAAGGTGCCGGCAGCCGCAAGTTCCAGACCGTCATGCTGATCGGCATCCAGGATCCGCAGGTCCTGAGCCAGGTGGACCTGTTCCACGACCGGATGCTGGCCGCCCTGTATGATCGGGTACACAAGACGATCGGTGCGGCGGCGGGGGATTTCCACATCTCGCTGCGCATGTATGGCTGGAACGCCGTGTCCGGCGACCGGCCGCCCCCCGGCACGCCGGCCCCGCGCGAGATCGGGGTGCTGTTCGTGGCCACCGCCGACAGCCAGGAAATGGCATCGCAGATCGCCAAGGCCTGCAATCCCTATTTCTTCCATTTCCCCATCGTCCTGGACGGGGAGTTGCCCAGCTATGGCTTCGCCTTCACCCCGGCCGACATCGACCGCGGCCCCGTCTATGAATTTCTGCTGAACCATGTCGTTGAACTGGACGATCCGATGGAACTTGTCCGCACCGTGTGGATCGATATGAGCGAAGGGGAGAAGGCATGATGCCCACCGTGAAGGATGTCTGCCGTCATGTGCGGTCGAAGAATGCCGGGCCCTTCTGGGTCACCTTCGACCTGTTCTTCGACGGGCCGGAGAATTTCCAGGCCTATCACAACCATCCCGCCCTGGGTCCGGACCTGTTCCACCGCCTGTTCGGGGCCGACCCCGCGCTGGTGCGGTATTATCCGGTGCCCGGCCTGAACATGCTCAAGATCTCGCACGCCCGCACCAGCCCCCAGGGCGGCGTGGTGGAGCGCGACATGCATTGCGGACAGCAATATGTGCGGCTGATGGATGTGGAACTGGAATAGGGAGGTCGGGGAACCGGCCGCGTGCGGTTATCCGCCAAGCCGCGGGTCCTCAGCATGATCAGTGAAAAGAAGGGTGCGGAAAGGCGACAGGCAGATCGCCGCCGCGCCCCGTCCGGGAGGAGGGCGCCCGTCATCAGACGTGGAGATCAAAGATGCGAGGCTTCCGCCTCCAGCTTGTGCTGGCCGCCATATGTGCCGCCGCCCCGATATGTTCCGTAAAGGCACAGGACAGCCAATGGTCCGGCAGCATTGCCGCCGGCATCGGTGTCCGCCCCGACTATGTCGGTTCCAAGGACCTGGAGCCGACGCCTTACATCGCCGGAGAACTGGCCTATGGCCGTTATTTCATGGAAGTCCAGGGCAAAGAGGTGGCGCTGGGCGTCGAACTGACGCCGTCCCTGTCGTTCGGTCCCCTGTTCGATATCGAGAATGGTCGTGACGATGGCGTCAAAAGCGACCGGGTAGGCCGGCTGCCCGAGATCGACGATGCCATCCAGGTGGGCGGTTTTGTCCGGCATGCCTGGCGCGGGCTGTTCGACGGGCGGGACCAACTGACGCTGGAGGCGACCTATCTGCGGGACGTTTCCGACACCTATGACGGCGGCATCGGGTCGTTGGGGCTGTTCTATGGCCGCAAGCTGGGTGACCGCTGGTCGGTGGGCGGTGGTGTGAGGCTGACCCATGTCGATGGCAATTATGCCGGCACCTATTTCGGTGTCCTGCCAGCCGCCGCAGCCGCCAGCGGCCTGTCGGCCTATGATCCGGGTGCGGGGCTGCGTGATGTCGGTGTCAGCGCCAAGCTGGCCTATGCCCTGGATGAGAACTGGAACATCCAGCTTCTGGGCAATTACAAGCAGCTTCTGGGGGATTTCAAGGACAGCCCGGTGGTGAAGCAGGAGGGACGCGCCGGGCAGTTCTCCGGTGCGGTTGCCGTCGGCTACCGCTTCTGACGGGGCGCTGCATCAGCGGGGCATGACGATGGCGTGCAGCCGGTGGCGGGTGGCCAGGACGTGCCTGGCCATCACCCGCTGTGCGGCGTCGGCATCCTCGCGCCGGAAGGCGGCCAGCAGTTCCTCGTGCTCGGCCTGGGATTCCAGGACATGGACAGGGGGGGCTGCCGGCACCTGACGGTGGCGGGGGGCCACGCAGGCGGCGATGGCCGGACACAGCCGGGCGGCGTCGCCCAGAACGGGATAGATCAGCGTCATCCGCGTGGCGTTGCGCAGCACCTCGTTCCGGCAGGCCCGCATGATGGCCCGGTGGAACTGCCAGTTCAGTTGATACCAGTCATGTTCGATCTGTTCCGACCATTCGCCCCGGTCCAGGATGGCGCGGCCCTGCCGGACCAGACCCGACAGCCAGTCCAGCGCCTCGGGCTCCCACCCCCGGTCCACCGTGGTGCGGGCGGCGATGCCCTCCAGCGAGGCGCGCACCTCGATACTGTCGAACACGTCGCGCACGGTGACGGCGCGCACCATGTAGCCACGGTTGACGCTGTAATTCACCACGCCCTCGGCCGACAGGACGGCCAGCGCGCTGCGGATGGGGGTCCGGGAGACGTTCAGCAGGCTGGCCAGCGCCTCGGCCCGCAGCTTCGTATCCGGCGCGATCTTGCCGGTCAGGATCATCTCGCGCAGTTGCATCAGCACGGAATGGGTGGCGGGCTCGGTCTGCTGCGGCTCGGTCAAGATGCCGTCGACCTCCGTCTCCTCCATACCCGTCGCGTCCGTTGCCTGTTCCATGACCCTTCCCCTTGCGTACGCCGATACCGCACGCCTTGCCCTCAATCTCTTACACTGATCCCGGGGCGGCCGCGCAACTCCTGAAAGGGCGGCGGCCACCATATCGTGCATCAACGGCCGTCGGCCACCACGGTACCGGGGGGCGGCGTCTCCCCGTTCAACACGGCCACGACCGATCGCGCCGCCACCAGATTGGTCCGCGCCAACCCCTCATGGGACGACGCGCCGGCATGCGGGGTGGCCACGACATTGGGCAGGGCCAGCAGCGCCTCGGACACGGGGGCATAGGCGGGGTCCCCCTCGCTGACAAACACGTCCAGCCCCGCCCCACCCAGATGGCCCGATGTCAGCGCCGCTAGCAGGGCCGCGTCATCGACCAGACCGCCCCGCGCCGTATTGATCAGGAAGCCCCCCTTCTTCATGGTTGCCAGGGCCGGTGCGTCGACCAGGAAACGCGTGGCGGGCGTCAGGGGCGCGTGCAGGCTGACAAAGTCGCTGCGGCGCAGCAGTTCCGGCAGATCGACATAGTGGATGCCAGTCCGGGCGGCATAGTCGGCATCGGGGCTGCGCGTATGGACCAGCACCTTGGCATCAAAGCCCGACAGGCGGCGCACCACGCTTTTGCCGATGCGGCCCAGCCCGACCAGCCCCACGGTCCGCTCGCACAGGTCATGGCCGTTCAGGATCGACCAGTCGCCGGCCTGCATGGCAAGCTGGCTTTCGCGGAACCGCCGCGCCACGGCGATCATCAGGCCGATCGTGTGGTCGGCCACGGCATCGTCATTGCCGCCCGCCGCGATGGTGACGACACGGCCCAGGTCGCGGGCCGCCGTCACGTCGACACGGTCGTAACCGACACCGCGCCGGGCGATGACCCGCAAGCCGGGCAGCGCTTCCAGCAGGGGGCGGGTCACCCGCGCATGACCGACGATCCATCCCGCCGCCCCATTCAGCAGGCGGCACAGCGTCTCCATGTCCAGGTCGCCATCGCCCTTGCCGGGCGGCGGCGGGGCCAGATCCACGGTGCAGCCATGGGCTCGCAGATAGGCCAGCGACCTGTCATCGAAGAAACGCTGGGTGACGACGATCTTTCGGGAAGCGGCAATGGACATGGGACAAGGCTCTTCATGACGGGAAAGCCGTATCGTATCCATGATTGAAAAATTTGCATCCAAAAAATGGAATTATGGATTTCTCAATTTGACCTGATGTCGCCGCACCTTGTCGGCGCCGTACCAGCAGTCATGAATCATGACCGCTGGTACGACAACAAAAACCCCCGGAAGGCTGGCCTTCCGGGGGTTCGGTTCTGATCACGCCGGTCTGTGTTTACGCGGCGCGGTCACCATCCTGCACGATGGCGCGGCGGTACAGATGCCAGGTGGCATGGCCCAGCCAGGGCAGGGTGACGATCAGGGCCAGCAGGCCACCGACGATGCTGACGCCGATCACCACCGACACCATGGCGCCCCAGGCCAGCATCAGATGCGGGTTGGCACGCACGGCACGCTGGCTGGCGATCATGGCCGTTACCACATCGATATCGCGGTCCAGCAACATGGGGGCGGCAAAGACCGACAGGGCGAAGATGGTGGTGGCGATGACGCCGCCGGCCAGGATGCCGATGGCCGCGAACTGCATGCCCTGCACGCTGCCCGTGACGGCCGACCAGAGCTGGCTCAACTCCATCGGGGCCGGGCCGAAGAACAGGGCATAGATCAGGGTGGCGATCTTCATCCAGGCGATGGTGGAGAAGACCAGGAACAGGCCCAGCAGGCCGATCTGGCTGCCGCCATGCCGGCGGAAGGCGAAGAAGACCCGCGCGCCGTCCAGGGGCAGGTCCAGCGAACGCCGCCGGCTGATATCGTAAAGGCCCAGCGCCGCAAACGGGCCGAACAGCAGGAAACCCGTGACCGCCGGGAACAGCAGATGTGTCCAGCCCAGAAGGGTCACGGCCGCCAGCCCGCCCAGCCCCAGCAGGGCATAGATGCCGCCGAAGACCAGGCCATAGGCCGGCTCCGCCCGGAAATCGTCCCAGCCATCGGCAAGGGCCGCCTGCAAATCCTGATTGGTCAGGGTCCGGGCCACCGGCACCGGTACATAATCGGCGGGCAGCGGCAATATGTGCCCGCCCTCGTTCAACGCCACCATCGCTTCCTCCGGCCTGTATGCAACAGGATGCGCCGTACCTCTTCCGGGCCGGTCGCTACCCCTGATCGTGGCGCATTTCGTCGCACCTGCCCAGCCCCTTTCTAGGGGGAAATGCCGGCGCGGAAGGTCAGGGTCAGGCCGTTAGTGTGACACGTCCCGCGCCACATCCGCGATCAGGCTGCGCAGCCAGCGATGGGCGGGGTCATGGCGATAGCGCACATGCCAGGCCATCTCCACCGGGAAGGTGCCCAGGTCGACCGGGGACGGCACCACCTTCAGGCGCGGGTCGCGGGCCAGATGGCGGCAGATCAGGCGCGGCAGGGTGGAACAATAATCCGTCACGGCGACCAGTTCCGGTACGGCCAGGAAATGCGTCACCGACACGGCCACATCCCGCTTCAGCGCCTGTTTCTGCAAGGCCTGGAACAGGCCGACGCGCAGCCGTCCCGGCGGCAGCATGTTGACATGCTTCATCCGCTCATACTGTTCGCGGGTCATGCTGTCGCCGATATCGGGATGGTCGGCCCGCACGATACAGGCCAGACCGTCATCCATGATGTGCTGGACCACCAGATTGTCGGGCGGGTCGGTGATGCGGCCCATCACCAGCGCTGTGCCGCCGGAAATCACCCCGGTTTCCGCCAGATCGGTGCCGAACGGGGTCAGGCGCAGCTTGATGCCGGGCGCCGCCTGCCGCAGCCGCGCCACCACCACCGGCATCAGCACATATTCCACAAAACTGTTGGGCGCGATGGTGAACAGCCGGTCGGCCTGGGCGGGATCGAATTCCTGCTGGCCCAGGATGACATCGTCCAGCGTGGCCAGGGCCGCCGCGATCACGGGGGCCAGTTCCTGCGCCTTCTCCGTGGGTTGCATGCCGTACCGTTCACGGATGAACAACGGGTCGCGCAGCATGTGGCGCAACCGGGTCAGCGTGTTGGACAGGGCCGGCTGTGTCATGCCCAGCCGTTCGGCGGCCCGGGTGACGTTACGTTCCTCCATCAGCGCGATGAAGGCCGGCAGCAGGTTCAGGTCGTAGCGCATTAGTTATGATGTCATCTGAATATCTGAAATTGGAAGGATAAATTTCCGGAATGTTTTGGATAGGGACATGATCCGGGCATGCAAACGCCAAGGAGTTGCCCCGATGTCCAAGATCCTCTTTATCCTGACCAGCCATGACCGTATGCTGAATGGCGAGCCGACGGGCATCTGGCTGGAGGAACATGCCGTTCCCTACCTGGCCTTCATCCGTGCGGGCCATCAGGTCACCGTCTCCTCCATGGCCGGCGGCCGCGTGCCCGTCGATCCGAAAAGCACCCCCACCGCCGAACAGCACGCCGCCTGGGCCGAGGCCATCGCCCCCCTGGCCGACACGCCCGCCTTCGACACGCTGGATGCCGACACGTTCGACGCCGTCTATATGCCGGGCGGCCACGGCACGGTCTTCGACATGCCGTACAACAGGAAGCTGCACGATCTGCTGTTCCGCTTCGATGCGACGGGCCGGGTGATCGCTGCCCTGTGTCACGCCCCCGCCGTCTTTGCCGGCATGCGGCGTCCCGATGGCACGCCCTTCATCGCCGGTCGCACCGTCGCCGCCTTCACCGATGCCGAGGAGCGGGCCGTGGATGGGGTGGAAAAGGTGCCGTTCCTGTTGGAAACCCGCCTGAAGGAACTGGGTGCCCTCCATCACGCGGCCGCCGACTGGTCATCCAACGTTATCCTGGATGGCAATCTGGTCACCGGCCAGAACCCGCAATCCTCTGCCGCGGCCGCGACGCTGCTGCTGGGCCTGCTCTGATATTTCCCGCCGCTTTCTCGGACCGTGAGGACAAGACCATGACCATCAAGACTATCCTGCCCAGCCGCCTGGGCTTTGGTGCCGCCCCGCTTGGCAACATGTTCCGCGCCATTCCGGAGGACGAGGCGCTGGCCACCGTGGAGGCGGCCTGGAATGACGGCATCCGTTTCTTCGACAATGCCCCCTTCTATGGCGCCGGTCTGGCGGAAATCCGCATGGGCCAGGCGCTGGCCGGCAAGCCGCGTGACGACTATGTCATCGCCACCAAGGTCGGCCGCCTGATCCTTGACGAGGTGGAGGATGTCTCCGCCCGCGATCTGGGCGAAAAGGGCGATGTCTTCAAGCACGGCCTGCCCAACCGTGTGGTCAATGATTACTCCGCCGACGCCACCCTGCGTTCCATCGAAGACAGCCTGAATCGGCTGCAGACGGACCGGATCGACATTGTCTGGGTGCATGACGTGGCCCAGGATTTCTATGGCGATGAATGGCTGGGTGTCTTCGAAAGCGCCCGCAAGGGGGCGTTCAGGGCGCTGGACCGGCTGCGGGACGAGGGCGTGATCAAGGGCTGGGGCCTGGGCGTCAACCGGGTGGAGCCGATCGAGCTGCTGCTGGGTCTGGAGGGGCACCGTCCCGACGGTTTCCTGCTGGCCGGGCGCTACACGCTGCTGGACCATGACAAGGCGTTGCAGCGGGTGATGCCGATGGTGGCCGAACGCGGCCTGGGCATCGTTGTGGGCGGCCCCTACAGTTCCGGCGCGCTGGTCGGCGGTCCGAATTTCGAATATGCCCCGGCCACCCCCGCCATCCTGGACAAGGTGGCGCGCATCAAGGCCCTGGCCGACCGCCATGGCATCAGCATGAAGGCCGCCGGCCTGCAATTCGCGCTGGCCAATCCCGCCGTCGCTGCCGTCATTCCCGGTGCCAGCCGCCCCGACCGTATCGCCGAGGACAGCGCCGCCCTGGCGGAGATCATTCCCGCCGATTTCTGGCGTGAGCTGCGCGCCGCCGGCCTGGTCAACCCGGCCGCCCCGCTGCCTGTGTGAACCGCTGGTTCCCTGAGGATCGTGCGAAGCGGACCCATGGCGCCCTGCTATGGTGTCCGCTTCCTGCTGGACGCCGGGGGTGGAAAGCGTCGCATAATGCCGGCCCTTCCATTCGGACCCTGGTGAAGGCAATAAACGCATGACCCTGAATGCCGCTTCCCCCACCCGCCGCCAGCTTCTGGCCGGTACTGCGTCACTGGCGATGATGGGGCTGGCCCCCAGCGCGCTGGCCGCGACTGGCGGCGACGCCACCGCCAGGGCCCAGGCCTTCCTGGACCAGTTGACCGACAGGATCCTGGCCTGGTACCCGGAAAACGCCACGCAACTGGGCATCGACAAGGACCGGCATGCGGGCCTGCGGGCCCGGCTGGGTGACCGCTCGCTGGCCGGGATCGAGGCGCAGCGCGGGGTGGTGAAGGAACAGTTGACCGCCGTGAAGGCGCTGGACCGTAACGGCCTGTCGGCCGAGATGCAGGCCAATCTGGAGGTGGCGCAGGCCACGCTGGAACTGTCCGACAAGGGATATGGGTTCCGGTTCGGCGATATGGCCCTGTTGAACCAGAGCTATTCCTACCGCAACAGCCCCTATGCCGTGGCCCAGAATCTCGGCGCCTTTGTTGAGGTGCCAGACTTCCTGACCAGTCAGCACAAGATCGAAACGAAGGAAGATGCCGACAGCTATCTGTCGCGCCTGACCCAATATGCCACGGCGCTGGATGCGGAAACCGAACGGCTGCGGGTCGATGGGGGCCAGGGCTATATTTTGCCGGACTTCCTGCTGGACAAGGCCATCGGACAGTTCGCGGGCGTGGCCACCGCGCCCGTGGCCGATTGGGAACTGGTGAAGCATTTTGAGGCCGGGGCCAAACAGGTGGGCCACGCCAAGCCGGGTGAGGCGGCCGCCATCGCCACCGACAAGATTCTGCCCGCCCTGAAGCGGCAGCAGGCGGTGATGGAACAGCAGCGCCAGGGCGCGCGCAGCGATGCCGGCGTCTGGGCCCTGCCGCGGGGCGCGGATTATTATGCCTGGGCGTTGAGTGCCGCGACCACCACCAGCCTGTCCCCGGATGAGGTGCATGCGATGGGGCTGGAGCAGCTCAAGCTGCTGCAATCGCGCATGGAACCGCTGCTGCGCGCCCAGGGTCTGACCCAGGGAACCGTGGGCGACCGCATGGCGGCACTGGGCAAGGACCCGAAATATCTCTGGCCCAATGATGACAAGGGCCGGGCCGATCTGCTGGCCTATATCAATGAACGGGTGGACGATATCCGCACCCGCATGCCGCAGGCCTTCACGGTGCTGGTGCCCGGCAAGCTGGTGGTCAAGCGGGTGCCCGTGGCGATCGAGGCCGGGGCCCCCGGCGGCTATGCCAGTGCCGGGTCGATGGATGGCAGCCAGCCCGGCAGCTACTACATCAACCTGCGCGACACCAGCATCTGGCCGCGCCATGCCCTGCCGACGCTCTCTTATCATGAGGGTATCCCCGGCCATATCTGGCAGGGGGAATATAGCTACAAGCTGCCCTTGATCCGGACCCTGCTGGCCTACAGCGCCTATACCGAGGGCTGGGCGCTTTATGCCGAGCAGTTGGCCGATGAGTTGGGCGTCTATAAGGAAGACCCCATCGGGCAGTTGGGCTACCTGCAATCCATGGCCTTCCGCGCCTGCCGTCTGGTCGTGGATACGGGCATCCATGCCAAGCGCTGGACAAGGCAGCAGGCCATCGACTGGTTCGTCACCAACAATGGCTCAACCGCCGCGCAGGTCTCGCGGGAGGTGGATCGGTACTGCTCCTGGCCGGGCCAGGCCTGCGCCTACAAGATCGGGCATACGGCCATCAACCGCGTGCGCGATGATCTGAAGGCCCGGCTGGGGGGCACGTATGATTTCCGCCGCTTCAACGATGCCCTGGTGATGACGGGTAATGTGCCGCTGTCACGGCTGGGGGCGTTGGTGGAGGGAAGGTTGAGGGCGTAAAGGCGGGTGATTGCTGGATAGGGGGCTCCCTCACCCTCCCACCGCTACGCGGCGGGCCCCTCCCTCTCCCGCAAGCGGGCGAGGGGCGTAAACTGACGGTCGGCGCAAAATCCGCCCCTCGCCCACGAAGGTGGGAGAGGGAGGGTGAGGGTACCCACGCCGATCGCACCCCGCGCCACCGGCATCACCACCCGCCTGCGACCATAAGGACGGGACATTGTTCCATCAAAGCCGGGCATGGCACCTTGCGCCGGCCCCGCGATGCCCCTACCTTTGCACGCATGCGCTTTCTTGCGACCCTTCTGCTGCTGGCGGCATTCCTGATGAATGTCCCTGGGCTTCACGCCCGGGACCTGTCGCACAGCCATGGGCAGACGGGGCATGACCAGACGGGCCAGACGCAGATGCTGGCCGGTGCGGAGCATGCGCCCATGGGCAAGCTTTCCATGGATTGCCACCATGAATGCAGCCACATCCATGTGGCCGACCGGGCCCGCGGGACCCGTGTGGTGGAACCCGTGGTCTGGGGCGTGACCGCCTATCCGGCAGAGAGCCTCCTGCTGCCCGAAAGTGCCGAGCCGGCGCTTCCCGACGAACCCCCGCGCGCCTGACGAACCGATCCCTGTCGCCGCCGCCCTGACCGGGCGGCCCGGTATCTGTTCGTCATCGCGGAGTATCCATGCGGCTGCATCACGCGGTCGCCCTGGCGATTTCTATCGCCGGGGCCCCGGCGGCATGGGCGCAAACCACGCCCGCCGCCGCCCCCCCCCTTTCCCAAACCCCAACTGTTCTGACCCCTGATACCGCCATCGCGCTGGCTTTGGAGCATGCGCCGCGCGGTCTGGCGGCGCGTGCCCGGCTGGATGCCGCCGGCGGGGCCGTCGATCAGGCCGATACCAGCCCCAATCCGGAGATCGGGTTCGAGCTGGAGAATTTCTCCGGCTCCGGCCCCTATCGTGATTTCCGGTCGTCGGAGCGCACCTACAGCCTGTCGCAGACCATCGAGCTCGGCGGCAAGCGTGGCCGGCGCACCGATGCCGCCCGTGCCGCCCGCGACGGAGCGGCGGCCGATCTGGCGCTGGCCCGGCTGGACCTGGCGCGCGACGTGCGCCTGGCATTCAGCGAGGCGGTGGCGGCATCGCGGCAGGTGGCCCTGACCCAGGACGGGTTGCGGCTGGCCGTGGCCGTGCTTGACGGGATCAAGGCGCGGGTGGAGGCGGGACGAGAGGCCCCCATCCAGGCATCGCGCGCCGACATCACGCGTCGTCAGGCGCAACTGGCCCTGGATCAGGCCAACCGCCGCCTGACCGTCGCGCGGCAGACGCTGGCCGGCCTGACCGGCCTGTCCCCCGCCTCCCTGACCCTGTCGGAAGACTGGTTCACGCGCATCGATGCCCATGATCCGGCCACCACAGGTGAAGCCGCCGACCTGCGCCGCCGGCAGGCGGATGTGGCGCGGGGCCGGGCGGAACTGTCGGTGGAACGGGCCAAATCCATCCCCGATGTCACCCTTTCCGCCGGCTTCCGGCAGTTCCGGGAGGATGGGGAGAATGCCTTTCTGATGGGCGTATCCGTGCCCATCCCGATCTTCGACAGCAACCGGGGGGCCATCGCCAAGGCACGGGCCGATCTGGTTGCGGCGGAGGCGGACCTTGCCGCCGAACGTATCGACCTGGACCGCCGTGTCCATGCGGCCCGTGCCAATCTGGTTGCCGCCCGCGAGACCGCCCGCACGCTTCAGGACAGCATCATCCCCACCGCCGAACAGGCCTTCACGCTCGCCAATGAAGGCTATGCCCAGGGCAAGTTCGCCTATCTGGAAGTGCTGGAGGCACAGCGGACTCTGGTGGATGCGCGCACCGACCTGATCAACGCCCTGCAGGGCTTCCACGACGCACGGGCGGAGCTGGACCGGCTGACCGCCCCGGACATTGAGGTGTCCCCATGAACATCACGAAAAAACATGTCCTGATCGGCGTCTCCGCCATCGCCCTGCTGCTGGCCGGCGGCTTTGCCCTCACCAGCTTCACCGGCACCCCCAAGCCCGTCGCGGCCAAGGCCGGCGACGGCCACGATCATGGCGAGGGGGAGGAGCATGAGGAGGAGGGCGGCGCCATCCATATGGACGCCGCCACCATCACCCGGTCCAAGATCACCCTGGTCGAGGCCGGCCCCGCGCCCGTGTCCCGCGATATCCGCGTCATGGGAACGGTGGTGGCCGATGCCGACCGGATGGTGCATGTCACCCTGCGCGTGTCCGGCATCGTGACGGAGGTGCATAAGCGCCTGGGCGAGCCGGTACAGCCGGGCGACGTGCTGCTGGTGCTGGACAGTCGCGATCTGGCGGAGGCCAAGGCAGAGTATCTGTCGGCCCTGCGCCAGGAAAGCCTGGCCGCCACCACCCTGTCGCGGGAGGAGGGGCTGTGGCGCAAGCAGGTGTCGGCGGAACAGGATTACCTGACCGCCCGCGCGGCGGCCGAAACCGCCGCCATCACGCTGGCCGCTACACGCCAACGCCTGACGGCGCTGGGCCTGTCCCCGGCGGAGATCAAGGGGCTGGACAAGCAGCCCTTCAGCCTGGGCCGGCTGGAGGTGCGGTCCCCCGTCGCCGGCCGCGTCATCGGCCGGGAAGCGGTGCGGGGCGAGTTGCTGGCCGCTGAAAAGGAGGTCTTCTCCGTCGCCGACCTGTCCAGCGTCTGGGTCGAACTGCCCGTCTATGCCGCCGACCTGCCCGCCGTGAAGGAGGGCCAGCCCGTCAGCCTGACCGGTCAGGGCGGGCGGATCGTGGAGGGCAAGGTGATCGCCGCCGGCGCCACCCTGGACCCGCAGACCGGGGCCGCCCGCGTCGTGGCCGCACTGGATAACAAGGATGGCATATGGCGGCCCGGCGATTTCGGGTCCGGCACCATCCAGGCCGGTGGCGAGGCGGCGGATATCGCCGTGCCGTCCAGCGCTCTCCAGGTGCTGAACGGTGACACGGTCGTCTTCGTGCGCAACGCCGAAGGGTTTGAGCCGCGCGTGGTGGAGGTTGGGCGGCGCAACAGCCGATTTGCCGAAATCACCTTCGGCCTGTTCCCCGGCGAACAGGTGGCGACGGGCAATACCTTCCTGCTGAAGGCCGAAGCCTCGCGTGGGGAAGCCTCCCACAGCCATGCGCATTGACGGGAGGGGATGATGATCGAACCCATCCTGTCCTTCGCCATCCGCCGGCGCGTGCTGGTGGTCCTGCTGGTGGCGGTATTGGCGGCGTTTGGGGCGCGTTCATTGTTGAACCTGCCCATCGATGCCGTTCCCGACATCACCAACAACCAGATCCAGATCACGACGCTGGCCCCCGCCCTGTCGCCGTTTGAGATTGAACAACAGGTCACCTATCCGGTCGAAACCGCCCTGGCCGGGATTGCCGGGCTGGAGGATACGCGCTCCATCTCTGTCAACGGCCTCTCGCAGGTCACGGCCATCTTTGAAGAGAAGGTGGACATCTATTTCGCCCGGCAGCAGGTGGCCGAGCGGCTGGGTGAGGCGCGCGACCGCCTGCCCCCCGGCCTGACGCCCACCATGGGGCCGATCTCCACCGGCCTGGGCGAGGTCTATATGTGGACCGTGGAATACGGTCCCTTCGATGCCGCCAAGGCCAGGGCGGGGTCGCCCGGCTGGCAGCCCGACGGGTCCTACCTGACGCCCGAGGGTGAACGGCTGATCACGGAGGTGGAGCGGGCAACCTATCTGCGCACCGTCCAGGACTGGATCGTGGCGCCGCAGATGAAGGGCGTGCGCGGCGTGGCCGGGATCGACACGATCGGCGGCCATGTCCGGCAATATCATGTCCTGCCCGATCCGGCCCGGCTGGTCAGTTTCGGCCTGACCTTCGCCGATCTGGGCACGGCCCTGGAACGCGCCAACCAGAGCTTAGGCGCGGGCCAGATGGAGCGGAACGGGGAACTGTTCATCGTCCGCTCCGACGGTCGTATCGCCACGGCCGAGCAGATTGCCGGCACCGTCATTGCCACGCGCGGCGGCGTGCCGGTCCGCCTGTCGGATGTGGCCACGGTGCAGACGGGCCAGGAATTGCGGACGGGCAGCGCCAGTGAGAACGGGCGGGAAGTGGTGGTCGGCACGGCCCTGATGCTGATCGGGCAGAACAGCCGCACCGTCGCCGATGCCGTGGATACCAAGCTTCAGGATATCCGCCGTTCGCTGCCCGCCGACATCCTGGCCAAGACGGTGCTGGACCGCACCGATCTGGTGAATGCCACCATCAAGACGGTGGCCAGGAACCTGACCGAGGGGGCGTTGCTGGTCATCGCGGTTTTGTTCCTGCTGCTGGGCAATATCCGCGCGGCCCTGATCACGGCCCTGGTCATTCCCGTCACCATGCTGTTCACCGCGACGGGCATGCTGGAGGCCGGCGTCAGCGCCAATCTGATGAGCTTAGGCGCGCTTGATTTCGGCCTGATCGTCGACGGGGCCGTGATCATTGCGGAAAACTGCCTGCGCCGGCTGGGGGAGAGGCAACATCATCTGGGCCGCGTCCTGACATGCAAGGAACGGCTGGCGGAGGTGATGGAAGCATCGAAGGAGATGATCCAGCCCTCGGTCTATGGTCAGGCCATCATCATCACTGTCTATCTGCCCCTGCTGACCTTCACGGGGGTCGAGGGCAAGATGTTCGAACCGATGGCGCTGACCGTGATCATAGCCCTGGTTGCAGCCTTCATCCTGTCCCTGACCCTGGTCCCCGCCCTGATCGCCATTTTTGTGTCGGGCAAGGTGGAGGAGAAGGAGAATGTGATCATCCGCCGGGCCGGCGACTGGTACCGCCCCTGGCTGGACCGGGCCCTGGCCGCACCGGTGAAGGCAGCGGGCTTTGCTGCGGCCCTGTTTGCCTTCTCTCTGCTGCTGTTCACGCAGTTGGGCCAGGAATTCATCCCGCAACTGGATGAAGGTGACGTGGCGCTGAACGCGTTCCGCATCCCCAGCACCAGCCTGCCCCAGGCCACCGAACAGCAGTTGGAGATCGAAAAAACCATCGCCGCCTTCCCGGAAGTGGCCTTCGCCTTTTCCAAGACGGGCACGGCGGAGATCGGGACGGACGTGATGCCGCCCGGCATCTCCCACATGTTCGTGATGCTGAAGCCGCGCGACGAATGGCCCGATCCCGGCCTGTCCAAGGCCGCACTGGTCCAGCGGCTGGAAAAGGCCGTGGGCAGCCTGCCGGGCCAAGTCTATGAGGTCAGCCAGCCCATTCAACTCCGTTTCAACGAATTGCTGGCCGGGGTGCGCGGCGACGTCGCCATCAAGGTGTTCGGCGATGATTTCGATACCTTGCTGACCACCGCCAACCAGATCGCCGCCATCATCCAGACGGTGCCAGGGGCGGCGGATGTGCGGGCCGAGCAGGTATCGGGGGCGTCCTTCCTGAATGTGGAGGTCGACCGCGACCGTGCGGCCCGTTACGGCCTGTCGGTGGCCGATGTGCAGGAGGTTCTGGCCATCGCCGTTGGCGGGCGGGAGGCGGGGCTGGTCTATCAGGGCGACCGCCGCTTCGATATCCTGGTCCGCCTGCCCGATATGTTGCGCAACGATCCCGACGCGCTGGCGACCCTGCCGATACCCCTGACAGAGGGGCGGACGGTGCCGCTGGGCGAGGTGGCGACGATCCGCTTTGCCGAAGGCCCCAACCAGATCAGCCGGGAAAATGGCAAGCGCCGCATCGTGGTGCAGGCCAATGTCCGAGGCCGCGATATCGGGTCCTTCGTGGCCGAGGCGCAGGAGAAGCTGGCGGCCCAGGTCTCGGTGCCCGCCGGTTACTGGGTCACCTGGGGCGGGCAGTTTGAAAACCTGATCGCGGCGCGTGACCGGCTGATGATCGTGGTGCCGGCGTGTTTTGCCCTGATCTTCCTGCTGCTCTACAGCGCCCTGGGATCGGCCCGCGATGCGGTGCTGGTGTTCAGCGGCGTGCCGCTGGCCCTGACGGGTGGCATCCTGGCGCTGTATCTGCGGGGCATGCCGTTCTCCATATCCGCCGCCGTCGGCATGATCGCGCTGTCGGGGATCGCCGTGCTGAACGGTCTGGTCATGCTGTCCTTCATCCGGCAATTGCGGCTGAAGGGCATGGCGCTGGAACAAGCCGTGCGGGAAGGGGCCATGACGCGCCTGCGGCCTGTGCTGATGACGGCGTTGGTGGCCAGCCTGGGTTTCGTGCCCATGGCGCTGTCCACCGGCGTGGGGGCGGAGGTGCAGCGGCCCATCGCCACCGTTGTCATCGGTGGTCTGATCACCGCCACCTTGCTGACCCTGATCGTGCTGCCGGCACTCTACCGCCGCTTCGCTGGCCCGATCATCCCCCATGAAGACGATCTTGCCCAAGGGAGGGTGCCATGACGCGCCTGTTGCCTGTCCTGTTCCTGGCCATGGCCCTGACGGCCTGTGCCCAGGGTCCACGTGACCTGCCGCGTATCGCCGATGCGGCCTGCCCCAGCGGGGAACGGTTCGTCCGTCCCCATACCGTCCTGCATGGCAATGACGGCGTGCGCGCCCATGCCGACGGTCATGACTGCGCCCCGCCGCGCGATCCATCCAAGTGAAAGCAGAGGAGAAGCATCATGTTGAAGCCGTTCCTGACCGCCGCCCTGATCACGCTGCTGCCCCTGTCCGGGGCGGTAGCCGCTGAGAAGGGCCATGACCATAGCCATGGCGCCGCCGAAAAGGGTAAGCATGGTGGTATCGTACAGGATGTCGCGGGGGTGGAGGCCGAACTGGTCGTGACCGCCGGCACCATCGCCGTCTATCTCTCCAACCATGGCGCGGCGCCGGTATCGCCCGAGGGCGCTATGGCCAGTGTGCTGCTGACGCAGGGCACAAACCGCGTGGGCACCATCGCTTTGACGCCGGCGGGCGACCGTCTGGAAGGCAAGGGCGAGGTGCCGGCGGGCGCCGATATCGTGTTGAGCCTGCGGACTAAGGACGGCAAGACCGGCCAGGCCAAATATGAACTGGGGGGCCATTCGCACTGAGGTCTGGGCGCTGCCGGGGGATTCCCGTCCAGGCAGCGCCCTGATGCCCCTGCCCGCAGGGGCCCGCCCGGGCAATATCCCGGCAACCAAGGGTCCCTGCGGGCGATCTATCGATACTTATATAGGCCGAACGGCGTCTTGGCCTTTCCTGCCATCCTGGATAGCTTACCGCCAACCGGATGCCCGATCGGCATTCATGACCAGTTACGGAAGGAACGCCCATGAGCTCTTTGAAGATGATGTCGCTGCTGCTGGCCGCGGCGATCTCCTTGCCCTTGTCGACGGTCCAGGCCGTCGAGGCGCCCGCAGATCAGGTGGCGAATGTCCCCCTGCCGGACCTGCTGGCGCCGATCCTGGCGGGTGAGCAGCGGTCCGATGCCAACAAGGCCCGCGATGCCTGGCGCCATCCGGTGGAAACGCTCGACTTCTTCGGTGTCGAACCCGGCATGACCGTGGTGGAGATCTGGCCCGGTGGCGGCTGGTATACTGAGGTGCTGGGCCCCTTGCTGAATGCCAATGGCCGCTATATCGCTGCGGGTGCTGACCCCAATGGCGCGTCGGCGGGCACCTTGGCCGGCATCCAGCGTTTCAAGGACAAGCTGGCAGCCGACCCCTCCCGCTACAGCAATACCCAGGTGGTGGCTTTCGGTCCCAAGGCGCTGGACTTTGTGCCCGCCGGATCGGTCGATCGGGTCCTGACCTTCCGAAATGTCCATAACTGGATGGGCGCCGGCTGGTCCGAGGATGCTTTCAAGGCCATGTTCAAGGCGCTGAAGCCGGGTGGTGTGCTGGGCGTCGTGGAACACCGGGCCAATAAGGACCAGCCGCAGGACCCCAAGGCCGCTTCGGGTTATGTGCGCGAGGATCATGTGATCAAGCTGGCCACCGATGCCGGCTTCAAGCTGGTGGCGATGTCGGAGATCAACTCCAACCCGCGCGATACGAAGGATCACCCCAAGGGTGTCTGGACCCTGCCGCCGACCCTGAGCCTGAAGGACCAGGATCGTGACAAATACCTGGCCATCGGCGAAAGCGACCGCATGACCCTGCGCTTCGTGAAGCCGGCCACCTGAGGCACTTCTATATAGGGAAGGGGAGTCGCTGCTGTGGCGACTTTCCGGGCGCCTGAACCCCGGCCCTGCAAGGGCCGGGGTTTTTTATTGGGTTTCCGGGGGTGGTTAGACCCCAGATGTTGTTTGTGACGCTTCTATGGGTGGTAGTTTTCAAAAAAGTGACGATTGTCTGCAGAAAGGTGTTGCGTTGTTGTGAGGGGGTGTCCTATACCCCGGCTCCCGCAGCGAGGCGGCCCTGGTGGTTGTGGCGCGGCGGACGGATCTTGGTGGTGTAAGCCACTGACATTGTTGGACTAAGACATCATCGTGAGCGGATTTCGGTCCGCTTCTGTTGGTCGGTTTTGCTTCTGTCTTTTGGGTTTTCCGGTTTTCCGGTGGCTCTGGAAAAAAAGACGAGGCGGTGAAAAAAACCGGTTGACAGGGTTTGGTGGAGCGACTAGAAAGCGCCCCACCGACGCGCCGGACACGCTCTGGCGGCGATGGTGAAACGATCCCTGAAATGGCTGGCGCTGCTGCGCTGGTTGTTGAGGACCCGGGGTTAGAGCCGGGTGACAGTGTATCGTTGGGTTCTTTGACAAGTGAATCTGTTGAGAAGGGATGCGCAGGCGGCGGATCTTGATGAGCTGGCAGGTCTGGTTCGTTTGGATACGTTAGCGCTTGAGCATCCTGGTACATGTTGCTCTTAACGCCATCCGCTATCTTTGGATGGTGGATGGGTTGGGTGACAGATGATTGGGTAAGTTTGGCGTTTTTTCGTATCCGTCAATGAGGAATGGTCAGAGATG
>NZ_JAGOGJ010000227.1 GCF_017996735.1 Niveispirillum sp. | reverse complement strand
ATCAGGAATTCATGGGTGATGAGCTGCGAACCGCGGGTGAAATCACCGGCATTGCGCGGCATGGTCCCGCGCGCCGAATGGTGCTGCAGCTTGCCCGGCCGAGCGCGGTCGGACCAGGTGTCAGGCCCCGCCATGGAAGGCCTCCATGCGCCGCTCGGCTTCGGTCAGAAGTTCGGTGTGCACCTCGGGGTATTCGCGCTGGACGATGAGGTCGAGCGCGAGGAAGGTATACTCGGACGAGAACTGACGCCGGCGATCCTGCTCGGATGAACCGGAAAGGTCATCGATGAAGCGCTCGATGGCGATTCGCAGAAGCTTCGATCGGGAGATATTGCGCGAGACCGCAGCGGCATTGGCCGCCTCGGCAACGGGTCCGGGAAGCCGGACCGAAATCAGGACTGTTTCTGTCATCACCAAACCCTTCGAAAAGGGCCCGGTGGAGATTGCGCCTGGATGTTTTAGGCCATCGCCGATGGCTTGGCAAGGGAAGGGGGAGCCGGTGCCTGCCGTATTCAAATGTATTACGCGAAAAATGGCGCAATTGCTTCATCTCCAATTGTGTTCAGCGATTATCATACATTGTGATACAGGGATGCCATTGCTGTATACGCGCGCAGTTCTGCCAATTTCTCTTACTGCCGTGCAGTGTACGGTCTGCACCTTTACCCCTTGATCCGATGCAACTTGGTTCGCGTTGGATTACTGGTTTTTTCAGGATCGAGGATCGGGCCTTCAGTGCCATTCTCTAGGCGCAGCAGGGGCAATCTATGCTTCACAGGCGTCGACAAATTACAGATGGTTTGAACAAGAGGACTTGCCAACAGGCTTTGGCGTTGTGATGCTTTTGCCGGGAGGTTTCAGCGCCAACCCACGAGGTACAATCATGGCCAGGAAAGGAAGTCTTGAAGCGGAACGACAGGCAATCGCAAGGGAGCGAAACGCGCTGGAAGCGCGCGAAGCGAAGCTGCGGGAAAGCGAGCAAAATGCCATGGCCGATCTGCTGAGAAAATCGGCACTCGGCAAGGCACCGTTCGAGCGGGTTGAAGCCTTCTTCGCCGCACTCGGAAAGCTCGGCCTGGACGAAGCGGAAAAGCGCTTGGCGAAAAGCTGAAACCGGTCTCGCGAGAGACCAGCACAGCCGGGGCTCCCAAAGTTACTGCCTGCATCCGCAGGCAGCCGAGGGGGCCCCGGCTGCGCTTTATGGACCGGAGCAAAAAAGGGGCCGGAGAGCCCCTGACGAGCCCTCCGGCGCCGTTCGAAGTTTCTGCATGTCAGAACGGGCAGTCCGCGTCCCATTCGGGATCCATCACCACGCTCATGAAGCTCGCGGCGCGGGCGATGTTCGCCTCGTCGAAATCGTCTGCCATCATGCCCGGCACCGTATGGACGATCCGGTCGATCAGGTGCTGGGGCAGCGCATTATAGTCGCCCTCGTCGATAGCGACGAAGCAGCCCTCGTCGTCCTCGATAACGTGCTGGTCGAAGAAGCTGTGCTGGGCCCGGACGGTGGCGGCGCGCAGTGCGGCGTCATAGCTGATGGGATCGAAAGCCGGGATGTCGAGTGCGGTCGTAAGAGCGTTCACGGGAAGCCTCCTGTCAAAATCATTGAAGAGGCCTCCGAAAAGATGGCCGAGCTTGGCCCGGGTCAGGAACGGGCCGCCCGCGGCCCGCCGCGAAGCGGGGGTGGGGGAGCCGATTTTTTCGCATTCTTCATGCGGAAAAATTGGGGGAACCGCCCTTCTTGACGCGGGACAATGGCGGTCATCATGCTTGGAATTCTGCGAGAGTTTTAACCCCTGTTGGTCCGCACCGCCGGTGGGTCCAAGTGCTGGCCTGCCGCCCGGCCGATGCGAAGGCTGGGAAGCGGGCAGGCCGACAGGCCGTCACCCGGGGCCCAGCGAGCGAGCCGGGTCAGACCAGGGGCGTTCCAATCGACAAAAAAGAAGGGCATCCGGCGGTTAGACCGGACACCCTTCGGTAAAGTCGGATCACGTTGTCTCCCGCTCAAAACGGCGGGAGATCGTCACCATTGACCGTGCGCTTTGCACCGCCGCGTTCTGCCTGAGCCGGTGCTTTTGACCGGGCTGGGGGAGCCTCGTTCTGGGCACCGGCCTCGCGCACAATGTGCATCGGCACGCGCGCCTCGCGCAGCCGGTCAGCGAGGTTCGCCTGGATGCCGCCGCCGCTGCACACCACCGCCTCGACCGGCTTGAAGCTGAGCATGCGCGCATTGCGTTGGTAGGGCGCCGAAGGACCCCGCGAGGCATCGGGCTTGCACAGGATGACGGGGACGTTCTTGCTTGATGCCCAGGCCGCCGCGATCACGTCAGCGCCCTTGTTCTGTGCGGTCGTTGCCAGCACCATCGAGGGGATGCGCGTCCGGATTGCGTTGAGGTAGTCTTCAACCTGAGCAATGTCGGTGAACTGCTGCCCGCCCGAGAACACCACAACCGGGCCCGTGGGCGCAAACTGTTCGCGCCGCTGCGCCTTTTGTGCTGCAAGGTAATCGCGCGCCTCGATCATCGAGGCATTGGTCTTGGACGACACCCGCGAGCCGCGCACTGGTGAGAAGGGACGACCGGTCTCCACGAGGTAGATCTTCGCGGCATGGTCGCGCATGCATTCCATCGCGTCGCGGCACTCGGCGAGACTGCGGGCCTGCATGGTGAGGTCTTCCAGATCGGTCGCATAGACTTCGCTCGGATCGTATTCGCGCAGCTTTTCCTGCAGCCGGTTCGCCATCGAATCCTCTCTGTTGTCGAGGCGCTTGGCGACCACGTGGAAGCTGTTGGCAATGCCCCAGGCGACCTCGCTTGCCATGTCCTCCATCCGGGTGTCGCGGAACAGGTCGAACACCGTTGCGAGCATCATCTCGATTGCCGCCTGCGCCACTTCGGGGTCGGGCATTTCGGCAGCGCTCGGTTCATGCTCGATCGAGAGCTTGGCCAGCTCGGTCTGCTCCATGAATGCGGCAGCATAGTCGGGAGTGGCAATTTCCCGCGCATAGTGTTCGGCAAGGTCGGCGAAGTTCGAGAAACGGTCCGTCATGATAACCTCCAAAAGGAATTGTCTCTCATCACGCTGATGAAAGATGCCCATCGGAGGGACGCCGGAGTCAGGCAGTCAGGGACGGCGGCGCGCACGCGCTGCCGCCGCGAGCAGCGGGCGTGGGGGGAGCCGATTTTTGCTCGCAAGGCGGTAGCCGCAGCAGGCCAAAATCGGGGGGCACCCGCGATCCTTGACGGCCGCCAATCTCCCAGGCGTCATGCTATGGCGATGCTGATTTCGCTCAGCCAACGAGATGAGAGAGAGATTTAGGTTTTGCCCCCGAACCCCCGAGCCTGAAAGGATTGGGGGCGTTCGGGGTTAACCGCAAAACGCCGCCCTGCTGTGGTTCTTCCGCGATCCCGCAAAACCCCCCGCCGCGGCGCGTATCGCGCCCGCGCGGGGCACGAGGGAGCGCTCTGGCCAGCGCCGACGACGGCGCGGCCAGCCTGACGGGAATGGACCCCTTGCCGGAGCAAGTCCGTCGTCCCGTGAAACCCGTGCTTGTCGCGGGGCGCGGGACGGCGACGGAGCCGGAGGCAAGAGTGCCGGCGGCCCAGGGCAGGAAACTCCGCACCCGCAGGAGCGCGCACAAAGGGCGCGCGGGACCGAGTGCGCCATTCTTGACAGGGCCGCTCAATCTGAAATGGCTGCCGTGGGCAGCATAATCGCATCGCTGGAGGGAAGTACCGCCATGGAGTTCGACGACCAGATGCGGCGCTTTTTCGGGACCGATGATCTCGGAGCGGTTTCGTCCGAAGGGCTGGCCAGCGGGATAGAGCGCATGCTGGTCGAGTTCGGTCTCGAGACAGACAAGGGACGCAGGTTCGCTATGTGGTCGCTGCTCTACATGCTGGGTTCGGCGCCGGACCTCGATGTGGCGTTCAAGGACCCTCGCGACCGCGAAGCGGCGCGGACATTCATGGATCTGCTCGATCAGGCCAATGCCGGCGAGCTCGGCTGATCGCATGCCGTTCAGGCAAATCCTGTTAGAAAAATGGGGCGATATTTCTAACAAAGATGAGTGGTCCCAATGGGCCAAAAACGGCCGGCAGTCTCGGCATGGGCCCATTGGATGACTCGCAAAATCTCGGGATTTTTGGGAGTTAAATCTCGTTTTCTCGGACAATCCACTTCTTAAAGCACGAAAACTCGGATAGGTGCTCCGTCAGGAGCAGCTTATGTCCAAATTTTCGATTGCCGCATTGCCGGAAGTTTTCGTCTCGGACGGGACGATTTCGGGAGCCGTCTACGAGGCTGCCCGGCGAGGGCAACTGCGCAAGCTCGGAACCCGTCTTTACACCCGGAACCTCGACGAGGATCCCGAACGGCTCGTGCGCCGAAACTGGTATACCTTGATCGCGTCCTATTACCCAGATGCAATCATTGCCGACCGGACTGCACTGGAGAGCAAGCCGGCCGAAGATGGGTCGGTCTTTCTGATTTCGGCAAAGCGGCGCGACACCGAACTTCCGGGACTGGTATTGCGACCGCGGCCAGGACCCGGCGCGCTGGACAGCGACCGCGTTTTCGGAGGCGCGCGCCTCGCTTCGACAGCGCGTGCCTATCTCGAAAACTTGCGGCCTTCGAGAGGTCGTAAAGACCGCACATCGCGAGTGATCGAACGCGGAGAGTTGGAAAGACGGCTCGATGCGATGATCCGCCAGCAAGGGGAGGCGGGGGTCAATCGACTGCGCGACGACGCGCGCAGGATCGCGCCCGAGCTCGGTTACGAGGCCGAAGCGGACGAACTTGATAACCTGATCGGATCGTTGCTCGGGACGCGCGAAGCGGAAATGCAGAGCGAGATTGGCAAGGCACGGCTTGCCGGGCATCCATTCGATCCGGATCGCATCAGGCTATTTGAGGGGCTGTTTGCGGCGCTTCGCGAAACCATGGTGGAGATGCGCCCGGTTCCGCCCCGGACCGCCGAGGCCAATGCGACACTGGCGTTCTTTGAATCGTACTTTTCGAACTTCATCGAAGGTACCGAGTTCAGCGTGGAGGAAGCGGCACAGATTGTCTTCGACGGGGTCATTCCGAACGAGAGGCCAGAAGACGCCCACGACGTGCTCGGAACTTTCCGCATTGTTTCCGACCTGCAGCAATTGAAAGCTCTGCCGTCCGATTTTGGCGGCTTCCGCGACTTGCTACGAAGGCGTCACGCTTCGGTCATGGAGGCACGGCCCGACAAGCTGCCCGGCGCATTCAAGGAACGGGGAAACCAGGCCGGGGCTACCGTATTCGTGCATCCCGACCTCGTCGACGGAACCCTCGAGCGAGGTTTTGAATTTCTGAATGCGCTCGACGATCCGTTCCAGCGCGCGGTTTTCATGATGACACTGGTAAGCGAAGTTCACCCGTTCGCTGACGGCAACGGCCGCGTGGCGCGCATCATGATGAACGCTGAACTTGTTGCCCGTGATCAGGAGCGGATCATCATTCCGACAGCATACCGGACGGACTATCTCTCAGCGCTCAAGGCATTCTCGCACAACGGACAGACAGCTCCGCTGATCCGGATGCTCGATGTCGCGCAAGGCTATACGCACAGCATCGACTGGAGCACACTTGCCAGTGCGAGGTCTGCCCTGATGGCAACCAATGCATTTGCCGAAGGCGAGGACGCAAAGCTGCGGCTTCGCTAGTTCAGTTTATCCCACAGATCGGCGCAAGCCGGAAAATGTGGGATAAATCGGTCGTCGGTGGGCCGAGTGACATCTCTACTTGGCGGCGAAATCGAAGATTGATAATAATGATTATGTTAAATCAACAAGTTAGGCCGCGAACAGCTCGCCCTGACATCTTGCTGAGGATGGAATAACGCTCTGCGTTGCCGCAATCTTCCCAAG
>NZ_JAGOGJ010000008.1 GCF_017996735.1 Niveispirillum sp. | reverse complement strand
GTTTATATCTGTGCCCAGGACCGGACCGATACTGGGGCAATGCGCGATCCGTGCGGTGATGGCGCGGGCGAACGGCTGTACAGCCTGATGAACATGCCGGCGGATGGCGACAGCCACGTCTATACGCAAAGCGAGATCGACCGATGCCTGTCCGCGATGGAACGCCGCGTTGCCCGGAACGGGCTGACGCTGACCTACGACCGGCGGGCCCTGTCGGTGACGACACCGGACTGGTTCCACCGGCTGTATCCCGGAACGGGTGGCGCCCTGTATGGGATGGCGTCCCACGGCGCGATGGCATCCTTCCGACGGCCGGCGGCGTCAGGCCCGATCCGGGGGCTGTATCTGGCGGGCGGCAGCGTGCATCCGGGGC
Organism: Niveispirillum sp.; assembly: GCF_017996735.1. Lineage (GTDB taxonomy): Bacteria > Pseudomonadota > Alphaproteobacteria > Azospirillales > Azospirillaceae > Niveispirillum. The sequence goes on along the minus strand of NZ_JAGOGJ010000008.1, from coordinate 105,875 downwards.
CGGGAGTGCCGATGGCGGCCTTGTCGGGGAAGATTGCGGCGGAAAGGTTGATGGCGGACCGGGCTTCGATCGGCCGGTCCCATCCGGCGGTTATCACTGGTGGTATGCCGATGCGGTCAGTGACTGCGGACAATTCGCGCTGACCATCATCGCCTTCATCGGCTCCGTCTTCTCGCCCTATTATCACTGGTCGGGGCGGGGCCGGCCGGATGATCATGTAGCGTTCAACGTCGCGCTTTATTCACCATCGGGTTCCTTCTGGTGCATGACCGAGCGGGGCAGCACCAGCTTGCGGCGCGACGCGCATGGCCTTCGGATCGGGCGGAGCAGCCTGTCGATGCGCGCCGACCGGCTGCTGATCGACTTTTCCGAAACGGCCTTGCCCTGGCCGGGTCAGCGTCTGTGGCCCAAGGCGGTGTCGGGCCGGGTGGAAGTGATCCCCGATATCTGCGCTGACCGGCTGTTCTCGCTCGACCCTGCGGGACGGCATGTCTGGTCACCCCGCATGCCCCGCGCCAGGGCTACAATCACCTGTGACGCGCTGCCCGGTGGGGGATGGCAGGGCCGGGCCTATCACGACATGAATTACGGCGACCGCGCCCTTGAACAAGATTTTATCGGCTGGGACTGGGCCAGGGGCCATGAAGGTGTCGATGGCGATACCGTGATCCTGTATGACGCGCTTGCTTGCCAGGGAACCCGCCGCCGCCTTGCCCTGCGCTATGATGGCCGGCAGGGGCCGCAACCGCTGCACATGCCCGACCGCCAGGGTTTGCCGCGTGGCTTCTGGGGGGTGCGTGCCGGTATCGCCTGTGACCCTGCAACCACCCCGCGGCTGCTGCATCGACTGGAGGATTCGCCCTTCTACACGCGGTCGCGGGTGGAGACGGTTCTTGATGGCCGGCGGTTCGACATGATGCAGGAAACGTTGGACTGCCGGCGGCTGTCCCATCCGCTGGTGCGGCTGATGCTGCCCTTTCGCATGCCGCGCCGGGCGCTCCGGGGTTAGTCCTGGCCGTCGTCCGGCTTTTTCCGTTCGCGGTCCTGTCTCTCATACCGGCGCAGGTCCAGCCTTTGCCAGATGTAGAAGCCGACAGCCAGGGCAAAGACAAAGCCGGCTTCGATCAGGCCGAAATAATCCTCAAACAACGCGCCCCACCTTCTGCCACCGTTCCTGCCGTTGGGCCTGTCTTTCCGCCCGGTGGCGAAGCTGCAGGCGCAGCATGATCGAGGCCACATTTTCCAGGCTCGAGGATGGATAAGGATGCGGTGCCGCTGCCCGTGCCTGTTGGAAGGAAGCTGCCGCCGCCGTCACCAGACGCAGCACCGCGGGATCGGCCGGCGCGGTTTCCGCCGCGCGGGCGATATCGGCCGGCAGCAAGGCGGGCTGCACGGCCCGCACCACCAGGGCCAGCTTGCGGGGCAGGGTGGTGTGGGCGCGATGATTGACACTGTCAAACCCGTTACGCGCGATGCTGCGGCCAATATCCTGATAGGTCAGGGCGGCGGTACGGATGGCATGGTGGCAATTGGCGGGAAGCCGCGCGATCCCGGCATGGCCAAGCTGGTAATGATGGTCGGCGGCGGTCAGCAGACGCTGGACGACATGGCCAAGGGCGGGCGAAAAACGGGGGGCGGCCAGGAACGCCTCGGCGTCGATCCCCGCTTCCCGCAACCAGTCCAGCGGCAGGTAAAGCCTGCCATTGCGCGCATCCTCGCCAACGTCGCGGGCGATATTGGTCAATTGCATGGCCAGCCCCAGGTCGGCAGCCCGCGCCAGTGTCCAGGCGTCGCCTTCGTTCATGACCAGCGACATCATCAATCCCACGCTGGACGCCACCCGCGCGGCATAATCCTTCACCTCGCCGATCGTGTGGAACCGCCGCCCCTCCATGTCCATGGCGAACCCGTCGAGCAGGGCCAGCGGAATGGCCTTGGCGATGGCGTGTTTCTGCACGATCCGGGCAAAGGCCCGGTCACAGGCATAATCGCACGGTGCCCCGTCATAAAGCCGGTCCAGCCGATGGCGAAGCCTGTCCAGCGCGTCGGGACGCCGCGCCTGATCGTCGATCAGATCGTCGGAATGCCGGCAGAACGCATACAGCGCGTGCGCCGCCTGCCGGGTATGGCGGGGCAGCAGAAGCGAAGCGATGTGAAATGATTTCGACCCGCGCCGAATGGACGCGGTACAACTGTCCAGGTCGATCCCGGCGCCGGTGAACCCATAATTGAGGTCGATGGACCGCCCCGGCAGGGGCCGCGCCAGATGATATCCCTCGGGCGGTTCCCTGTTTGCCGCCCCGCCATCCGTTGCCGGCATCCATTCCGTCATGGTGGCGTGCTCCCCCTTTTGCGGCCGGCAAAGTCTCTGGCGTTGGGCACCAGGCCTGCGACGATGCGGGCCGATGACAGGACACCGGGCAGGCCCGCGCCGGGATGGGTGCCCGCCCCGCACAGGAACAGGTTGTCCAGTTCCTCGCTGCGGTTATGGGGCCGGAACCAGGCGCTTTGCAGCAGTTTCGGTTCCAGGGCGAAGGCGGCACCTTGCCATGACAGCAGCCGGTCACGGAAATCCAGCGGCGTCGCCAGGTGTGAGACGGTGATATGCCGCTCCAGATCGGGCAGGATGGTGCGCGACAGATGGGCCGCGATGCGCTGGCGATAGGTTTCCGCCATCTCCTGCCAATCCACGGACCCGCCCAGATTGGGAACCGGGCTCAGCACATAGAAGGCATCGCAACCATCGGGGGCCACGCCGGGGTCGACGGCACTGGGCCGGTGCAGATACAGGCTGAAATCATCGGCCAGCCGCTGCCGGTGGAATATATCGTCCAACAGGCCACGGTAACGCGGCCCGAACAGCATCGTATGGTGATGGACATCCTCATACCGACGGTTGGTCCCGAAATACCAGACGAACAGCCCCATGGAATAATCGCCCCGGGCGATCTTTGCGTCGGTCCAGCGCCGCCTTGGATGGTGGCGCAGCAGGCGTCCATAGGTGGTGGCCGGATCACCGTTTGAAATCACGATGTCGGCCGCGATCGTCTCGCCACTGGCAAGGCGCACGCCCGTGGCCCGTCGCCCCTGCGTCATGATCGTGTCGACCGTTTCGCCCAGACGGATCGTGCCGCCATTGCGGCGCACCAGATTGGCGATGCCCTGGACCAGGGCATTGGTCCCGCCCATGGCGTAATGCACGCCATACCGGCTCTCCAGATGGGCGATCAGACAGTAGAAGGAGGTGGCGGAATAGGGGTTGCCGCCGATCAGCAGCGGGTGGAAGGAAAAGATGGTGCGCAGCCGATCATTACGGAAATGCTTTGAAACGACCGAATGGACGGAGCGATAGCCGCCAAGCCGCGCCAGCGAGACCAGGGTGCGGGCGGTGAAGGTCAGGCTGTGAAAGGGGCGATGGGCCAGTTGCTCGAACGCGACCTCATAGATGCGCCGGCTTTCATCCATGAAACTGCGATATCCCCGCATATCGGCGGGGTCGAACCGCGCGACCTCCGCTTCCATCGCGGCCGGATCGCCCGAATAGTCGAACCAGGCCCCGTCATCGAAACGGATGCGGTAGAACGGGGAGCAGGGCCGCAGTTCCACATCATCCGACAGCCGCCCCCCGCAATCCCGCCATAATTCCTCGAACATCCAGGGCGCGGTGATGATGGTGGGGCCCGCATCGAAAACATACCCGTCCAGCCGGTGGGCGTAAGCTCGCCCGCCCGGTGCGTCCAGCGGGTCGATGATGGTCACGCCATAGCCGCGTGCGGCCAGAAGGGCGCCCGTGGACAGCCCCCCGACACCAGCCCCGATTACGATGGCCTGCGGTCGGGAAGGATCGGGGACCTGTGCCTCGGCCCTGGGGCGGGGGTGGATCATGTTCATGCGGCGTCCACCCTGCTGGATGGGCACGCGGCGACGGCGTCGGTGACCAGATTGCTGACCAGATCGGCCCGGCATTCATGCAGCAGGTGACCGCCGCGATCCGCCAGCGACAGGCGCGCCCCTGTGGTGCATTCCGCCGCGTGGCGGGAATCCCCGCATGGCACCATCGGGTCATCCTTCGCGGCGATCAGGGTCGGTGGGAGCGGCAGGGCGGCCAGCATCCGGTCGAACCGGCTCAGGTCCCAGGCGGCCATCATCCCGAGTGTACCTTGCACATGCCCCGCCGATGTCAGCAGCCGCCGATACAGTGCCGCACCCTTTTCATCAATGGCGGACCCGGTGGCGGTCAGCAGATTGTCCCCGAACCACCGCCCCCGCGCCGCCAGGGAGAAAATCTTCGCGGTAACAGGGGCGGCGAACAGCATCTTGGCCAGGGGAGAGAACAGCCTGTCACCCCGGATCGGCCGAAAGGCGCCGTTGATGGCGATGACCAGCGGACCCGTCTGTCGTCCGCTGGCGGCGGCCAGACTGACCGCCACGGCCGCCCCGGCGGAATGGCCGATGATGGCGGCCGGCGTCAGGCCCAGGATGGTGATCAGGGCCTGCACCGACCGGGTCATGCCGGTCAGCGACAGGTCCACGGGCCGGCGTGGCCGGCTGAAACCTTGACAGGGCAGGTCCAGGGCGACGACACGGTGCGCGCCGGCAAGGGGGGGCATCAGGTGCCGCCAGGAATGGCAGGATGCCCCCGCTCCATGCAGCAGCAACAGCAAGGGCGCCCCTTCCGGCCCCATTTCCTGAATATGCCAGCGCAGGTCGGCCGTATCGACAAAGCGGCTGGCCGCCCGATGGGGCCAGTCCTGTCCATCCCGATCCCAATCCAGCCAGGCCCTGCCCATCATCATGGCGGCGCCCTGTGCATCGTGGTCCGCACGATCTGCGACATGCGTGCGGCATCGGCCTGGCGCAGCAGGTGCAGTTCAGCCCCCAGCATCCCGGCCAGGCTTGTCACGCTGTCGCGTGGTCGTCGCGCAATGTCGATGCAGATGCAGGTCAGGCCATGTTCCCGGTACAGTCTGGCGATCCGTTCGGTCTGGCGTCCGGCCAGGGCCCGATCGGCGGTGCCATCCAGCGCGATATTGCCGCTGCCATCGGTCATCACCACCACGATGGGTGTGCTGCCCCGCCGGCGGGCGGACAGGGCCATCTCCAGCCCGCGCTCCAGCCCGGAGGCCAGCGGTGTGGGGCCGCCGCCGGGCATAGCCGACAGCCTCCGTTTGGCCGATACCAGCGACCGGGTTGGTGGCATCAGGATTTCCGCCGCCTTTCCGCGAAAGGCGATCAGCGAAACCTCGTCACGCCGGACATAACAATCGGCCAGCAATTGCTCGATCGCGCCCTTGGTTTCACCCAGCCGTTCCAGGGCCGTCGATCCCGACGCATCCACGATGAAGATGGCCGTGGAAGGTTGTTCATGCCGGCGCCGCCGATAGCGGAAATCCTCCTTATGGATACGCAGCCTTGCTGCATCGCCCGAACCACCCCGCAGCCGGGCGCGAAACCGCTGCCACGGGATGGCTGCCCGCAATGTCTCCAGCAGATCGGGTCGCGCGTCGAGGAAGGGCGGGCTGCTGCTGGTGGCGAAGGGTCGGCCCCGACGGGCGTTGCGTGCCGCGGCCCCGCCCTTGCCACTCTTCCGGCCGTGACGGGCGGCGCGTTCAACGCTGGCCAGCGAGAGCCCGTCGATACGGCCCTGTTCGACGGCGGCCAGCAATTCAGTCAGGCTGTCCAGTGCCTGTTCTGCCCCGTCCTCCCCCTCCTGCGGACCGGGGGGTGATGGCGCCCGGTTCTCTGCGGGTGGGGGCGGCGGTGCCGCCTGCTGGTCCGGTTTCGGCTGGGCCTGGGGTGGTTCGACGCCAATGCATAGTCGAAGCGCCGCAACCGCGTCCTCTGCCCCGACCGCGTCGCGCCCCGAGATCGCAGCATGGATGCGGGCGACCCGTGACAGGTGGTGCAGCGTGCGCAGCGACCGGTGACCGGCAGCCGTCGCGATGGCGCAGAGTGGCTCCAGCACTCCATCCGCAATTCCCACGGATTGCCAGTCGTCATGGGTCTGCGGCGGGACCGGCGGCACGACGCTGCTCCCCAGCGCCACGCCGTCCAGGTTGATATGCAGACCCAGCCGATCGGCCAAGGCCGTTGGCAGCGCCTCCTCCTGATCGGCGGCCTCATCCAAGGCGACGACGGTGAAGCGGCAGGGAACGCGCGTTACCGTTCTATCCGGGCCGGGTCGCAGGCTGGGGCAGACCTGTGTATCCATCGCCTCGGCAATCACCGCCGCCGCTCCCGGCTCCAGCCGTTCTGCCATCGGGATGACCAGCATGCCGCCATCGGCGGTGGCCAGGATGCCGCTGTCCCAGGCCATCCTGCCCTCGGCCAGCGATCGCGCAATATCCAGATGACCGCCCAATGTCGCCGCCGTGACCCCCGGCGGCAGCCGCACGCTGGGGCCTGAAAGCGTCAGTGACCGAAGATGCGCCAGAAAGCGGTCGCGTACGCCCGACGCGCGGGCGGTCAACCACAGGCCGCCGACCGCCGGCCCACCCGTCGCCAGGATCCGGGCCGCCGTCAAGGCCAGGTGCCACCGCTCCTCGCTCTGACGGTGCATGCTGTTGCACATCCCGTCGATATCGTCCGCCTCATGCATGGCCATGTCCGCCATCCAGGGCGGCCAGTGCCCGTTCAATGCGCGGCGTCGTTCCCGCCTCGTCCATCGGGTCGCGGCGCAGCCGGTGGCACAGCACCATGGGCGCAATCTCTTCGATATCCGTCCAGGTCACCGTCATGCGTCCGGCCAGCGCCGCCGCCGCGCGCCCGGCCCGCAGCAATGTCAGTTCGCCGCGCATGCCATCGATGCCCAGCCGCATGCAAAGCTGGGACATGCGGAACAGGATGGCGTCCGGCACCTCCACCTTTTTCACGATCTTGCGGGCGGCGACGACATTGTTGCGGATGGCGGCCTCATCCTTGGCCCGGTCGGCGACGAAACCATCCGGATTGGCTTCATAGGCATCCCGGCGGCGGATCACCTCGATCCGCATTTTCAGATCCATGATCGTGCGCACCTCGACCGACAGGCCGAAGCGGTCCAGCAACTGGGGTCTAAGGTCGCCTTCCTCGGGATTGCCACTGCCGACCAGCACGAAACGTGCGGCATGCCGGATGCTCAGCCCCTCACGCTCCACGACATTCACACCGGACGCCGCCGCGTCCAGCAGCAGGTCGACCAGATGATCCTCCAGCAGGTTGACCTCGTCTATGTAGAGGAAGCCACGATTGGCGGTGGCCAGCAGCCCCGGCTCAAACGCCCTTTCCCCCGCCACCAGCGCCTTTTCAATGTCAAGCGACCCGCACACCCGATCCTCGGTCACACCCAGGGGCAGGTCCACCATCGGCGTCCGGATCTTCACCGTTGCGGGCTTGGCCGCACCGGTTGCGCGGCAATTGGCGCAGGCGGGTTGGGGATCGCCCGGCAGGCAGTTATAGCGACAGCCGGCGCGCGTCTCGATCTTCGGTAAAAGCTCTGCCAGGGCGCGCACGGCAGTGGATTTTCCCGTGCCCCGGTCGCCCATGACCAGCACCCCGCCCAGCAACGGTTCCACCGCAGCCATCAGCAGTGCCTTCTTCATATCCTCCTGGCCGACGATGGCAGAGAACGGAAATGGGCTGGGCATGGGGTCTGTTCCGCTGTGGGAATGTGTCAACAAATATTGACACTATTTTGCGGCCAGATGAAGGGGAAATTGACACCTGGGTGATTGCGGGGTGAAGCGTCATGCGGACGAAGCGGTGGAATCTTACCGGCTTGTTGGGGGTCCCAATCGGTCAGGTTTTATCCGGCCCGGTTTCGTGCTTGCGCATGCGGCCCCGGTAATGGATCAGGCGGCCCAGCCAGGGCAGATCAATCGGAATATCGAACGTGAAATCCTGATCCGCCGCCCGCTCCACCGCTGCGCAACGCGGGGCCAGCCATTCCGGCATGGGCAGGCCCAGGAACCTGCAGCGTACCAATGTCAGATGCAGGGCGTCGGGTGTGGCATCAATGCGGAAGATATTGGTGATGATGCCCATCCGTTCGACCAGCAGGCCGGTATCCCGTCCTGAGCCCGGCATAAGGCTGCTGGCATAGCGGCGGTTGCCGAAGCGGCGACGCCAATGCTCCCACATAGGCGTACGATCGAAGATGACGGTCACCGGCACCTCGCGGCCGGGCTCGGGTAGGCCCATCAGGGTACAGATCAGCCGGGGCAGCAGGCCCGGCATCATATCGATCTGCGCCAGTCCCGACAGTTCCAGGCAGCCATGCCCGTCATGGACATGGCGGACGGCATCGGGCAGCAGGTCGATGGCAGGACCCAGCAAGTACCGAAAAAGGGGGGTGCCCTGTGTCGTCATGGCTCAGAACTCCGGTTTGGCAATCATCAGATAGAAGATGACCAACACGCCGATAAAGGCGGGCCAGCCCAGTGCGAACCAGATGGCGGCATAGCGGTGATAGAGGGGCGGCAGTGCCGTCCCTTCGGCCAGCGCCGCCTCGGCCATGCGCCGCATCCGGATCTGCAACCAGACCACCGGCAGCCAGCAGGCCCCCACGAGGAGATAGAGCAGGATGGCGGCCAGCAGCCAGCCGCTATCCATCGGATATCCCGTGATGCGCGACAGCCAGACGCCCGTAACCGGCTGTGCAATCACGGCCGGCGTCGTGAACAGCCAGTCGGCCCACACCACATTGCGGTTGACCACGGCGGCGGCGGACAGGTTGCCCGACCGGTTGGCCATCCAGCCATGGAAAGCCGTGCCCAGCCCCGTGCCGAACAGCAGCGTCGAACTGATGATATGGACATATTTCAGCAGGATGTAGTCATCCATTATCCGCCTCCATCGCCATCATGGCCAGCGTGGCGCCCGCGACGGCCAGATTCTTGGTGATCGCTCCGAACGGGTGCAGCCACAGGTCCGGCAGGTAAAGACTGATCAGGATTGTGTACCCCGTCATCAGGACCAGTTGTGCGGCCCCAACTGCCACCGGTCGCCAGCGGCACAGCAGGGCCAGCCCCAGCAACAGGTCCAGCACGGCGCCCGTGTAGAGCGCGATGGTGGCCGACAACCCCGTCAGGCCCAGTGGTGCCAGCAAGGCATAGCTGTCCGCTACGGGATAGAGACCCATCGACACGGTGCCGGTCCAGATCCAGATGGCTGCCAGCAGCAGGCGCAGCGGCATGGTCAGCGGCAACAACCGCGCCCGCCAGCGGTCCCCCGCCATGGCGGGATGCCGCGCCAGGGCGGCCGGCAAGGCGCGGGCCGGGCGACCCAGGATCGCGCGCATGGGACCATCATCGCCGACATTGCCGGCAGCCAGCATGGACAGGCTGTCGCGCGATGCCGGTCCCAGCCCGAACCGGTCCCCCAGTACTGCACCCAGGGTCAGCAAGGCATGCGGCAGGGGCAGGAATTGGGCGGGGCGCAGACCCAGCCAAGCGCGCAGAGTTTGCGTGACCCCATCCGTCGTCATCGGCTCCGGCCCCATCAGGTCCAGCCGGCGGGCAAAGGGCGGTGTATGGTGCAGCAGGCGGATGATCACGTCGATGACATCATCGATATGGATCGGTTGCACCCGCCAGATGCCAGGGCCGAGACGCAGGGGCAGGGGTGCGGCGGCCAGGGCGCATAGCATCTCCGTACTGGCCCCGCCGCGTCCGATGATCAGCGACGGGCGCAGGATGGCCCAGTCCAAGCGCTGGCCGGTAGGGTCCAGGGCAGCCAGATGATCGTCCGCCGCCTTCTTGCTTCGATGATAGCGGCTGGTTCCCGTTTCATCGGCACCCAGGGCCGAAAGCTGGATGACACGGCGGACGCCGACGGCCAGGCAGGCATCGAACAAGGCCTGGGCACCGCGTTCATGCACGGCCTCAAAAGCGCCGGCCCCATCGCGGATCAGGCCCGCCAGATTGACGACGGCGTCAATGCCGGTCAGCCTTGGCCGCCAATCTTCTGCGGTATCACGGGCCATGTCGCAGGTCAGGAAATCCATACCGGGAAACAGGCGTTGCAGCCGGCGGGGATCGCGACCGGCGGCGACGGGCGTGTCGCCCCCCTCGGTCAGCCGGGGCAGCAGGTGCCGGCCGACAAAGCCGCCGGCACCCACGATCAGAATGCGCATCACATCACCTCCCGTCGTGCCGGCAGATCGTTTGCACGCGGCGTGCGCGTCCAGATGGCATAGCCCATGCCCAGCAGCGCCGTCACGATGCCGCCCACGGAATAGAACACCACGCCGCGCAGGACCTGCACCACGTCGCCGTTCAGGTTGACAGCCGACACTGCCAGCATCGGCACCAGGATCACCATCGCCACGGACCAGATGGTCCAGAAGCGCGACCGCTGTTCAGTGCCGCACAGATCACCCAGTAGCACCAGCAACGGCCGCCACAAGGCCGCGGCGGCGATGGAGGAAAGGGCCAGCGTGATGAACCAGCCCACCAGGGTCAGGGAAAGCGAGGCCATGGCAAATCTCCGTTCCGTCGGTTTCGGCGCGCCCGGAAGGGTCACCCGGATACCATCAATGCGATTGGCATGCCATGTGCGTGACCCGCGCCGTGAAGGCCGGAATTCGGCGCGTTTGGCTTCAAATGGGAAGCAGCGGCGTTAACGGTGTGAACAGTTCCTGCTAGGATGCTGTCAACGATGTTTACAGAAACCATGCCCCCCGTTCTGTTCTATGTCGGCGCACTGGCGCTGTCGGCGCTGGCTGGCGTCGGACTGGCCCTGTTGTTGCTGTTGAAGGCTGCACCGGTGCCCGGCGCGCGGCTGCTGGCCTTGTTCCTGATCGGCGTGGCGGCATGGAGCGGCGGGCAGGCGCTGCCGCCGCTGGTTGGGCCGGCCAGCGATGGGATGGTCGGCGTGCTGCTGGCGCTGGCCCCGCTGCCGTCGGCCGTTTTCGTGCATCTGGTACTGTCCTTCGTCCGGTGCGGCGCCACGGGGCCATCGGCATGCGTTGCCTATGGGCTGGCGGTGGCGACGAGCGTGCTGGGCCTTGTCAGTGATCCGGGGCAGGTGGTTGCGTGGCGCGATTTTCGCGGTGTCTTCATCCCGAATGCCACGGGTTGGGCAGTGGCCGGTGTCTGCGGTCTGTTATCCGTGGTGGGCCATCTGCGGTTGGCCAAGGGCTGGCTGGAACTGACCGGGCAGAGGCGCCGGCAGGCGGCGGCCATCTGTGCCGCCAGCCTGATCGGACTGGCCAGCCTGACGGGCTTTGCGTTCCCGGCGCTGGGCATTGACGCCTTTCCCTGGCCGGTACTGGGTTTGCCGCTTTATTCGCTGGCGCTGGTCTATGGCATCCTGCGCTACCAGTTGATGGATGTGAACCTGTGGGCGCGGCGGATGCTGGTCTGGCTGGGTCTGATGGGGTTGATGGCGGCGGCCACCACGCTTGTGATGGCCTTTCCGCTGGCGGCCGGCACTGCGTTCGCAGGGGTTGAGATCTGGCTGCTGATGACGGGCATGACCTTCGCGGCGCTGGCGATCTTGACGCCGCTGCGCAAGGTGGCCGACCGGCTGGTCTTTCCCGGCGGGGAGGTTTCGGCGGCGGACCTGGAAACCTGGCGCGAAGATCTGGCGCAGCCTGCCGATTGGCGGGGATTGCTGGATTGCGCCTCCCGGTTGATCAGCTTGCATCTGGGCTTGCCCGTCGCGGTGCGGCTGGAGATGGCGGATGGCCCTGTCCCAGCCCTGCTTCTGTCGCGGGATGCGCGGGGGTGGCGATGCCACCTTGCGGGCTGGGACCACGCCCCGCCCGGGCCCCGCCACGCCGCCGGCCTGTTCGCGGGTTGTCTGGCCGATGCGGCGGGTCGGCTGGATCGGGCCGAGGCCTTGGCCCGGGCGGAGCGGGAGCGCCAGCAGGAGGCGCGGCTGGCCGAACTGGGCCAACTGGCGGCCACCGTGGCGCATGACCTGCGCAATCCGTTGAACATCATCGCCATGGCGGCCACGGGCGCGCCGCCGGCGGTGCGGGCAGAGATCGCGGAGCAGGTCGGCCGCATGGAGATGCTGGTCCGCGACGTGATGGACTATGCCGGCAGCACCCGGTTGGAACCGCAGACCCTCTCGGTGGCGGACGCGGTTGCACTGGCCTTGTCCGGTCTGCCGGGTGTGAAGGTGGAGGCTGAGATCGATCCAGCCTTGTCCATCCGGGCCGACCCGCGCCGCCTGCGGCAGGTGCTGGTCAATCTGCTGGAGAATGCCGCCGCCCATGGCCAGCGTCTGGCTGTGATGGCCGAACGGGTGGCGGACGGGGTGCGCATCCATGTCTGTGATGATGGGCCGGGCATACCGGCGGAAATCGGCGACCGGCTGTTCCAGCCCTTCGTGTCGCGCCGGCCGGGCGGCACGGGTCTGGGACTGGCCATTGTCGCCCGCATCATGGACGCCCATGGCGGATCAGTGGCGTTGGGCGCCTGGCCGGGCTGGTCCACCTGCCTGACCCTGACTTTTCCCGACCGCCTGGAGAACCGGATATGACCCCGTCACGCATCCTTCTGGTTGATGATGAACCGGCCTTCCAGCGCCTGGGTGCCGCCTGGCTGCGCGATGCGGGGCATGAGGTGGAGGTGGCGGGCGATGCGGCGGCGGCGGAAGCCGCCTTCCGACGGCAACCTGCAGATCTGGTCCTGCTGGACCTGTCCATGCCGCCGTATCACGATCCTGTGGCGGGCCTGGAACTGATCTCCCGCTTTGCCCCCGCGCCCGTGGTGGTGACCACCGGCCATGCCGACCATGCGATGGCTCTTAAGGCGGTGGAGCGTGGGGCCTGGGATTTCCTGGGCAAACCGCTGGACCCCGACCTGCTGCGCGTCGTGGTTGACCGGGGGCTGGAGCGCGGGCGGCTGCTGGCGGAATTGCGGCGCCTGCGCGCGGCGACGGGGGGCACGGACGATCTGGGCCTCGTCGGCGCCAGTGTCGCGCTTGCCCGTCTGCGCGATCTGGTTCGGCGCATCGCGCCGACCCAGCTTCCGGTTCTGGTGCTGGGCCCCAGCGGGACCGGCAAGGAACTGGTGGCCCGTGCCCTGCACGATAGCGGCCCGCGTCGCGATCAGCCCTTTGTCACCGTGCATTGCGGTGCCATTCCCGCCGAACTGCTGGAAAGCGAGCTGTTCGGCCATCTGAAGGGCAGCTTTACCGGCGCCCATGCCGACCGTCCCGGTCTGGTGGAAACGGCCCATCGCGGCACCCTGTTCCTGGATGAGGTGGGGGAGATGCCACCGGCCATGCAGGTGAAGCTGCTGCGCTTTTTGCAGGAAGGCACCTATCAGCCGGTGGGGGGGCGCGAACAGCGCAAGGCCGATGTCCGCACCGTCGCCGCCACCCATCGCGACCTGGAGGCGATGGTGCAGGAAGGGACGTTCCGCGAGGACCTTTATTACCGGCTGAAAGGCATGGTGCTGCGCACCCCGCCCTTGTCGGAACGGCCGGAGGATGTGCCCGTGCTGGCCACCCTGTTCCTGCGCCGGGTATCGGGGCGGGGTGCCCGCTTTACGCCGGATGCGCTGGACTGGCTGGGCGGTCGCGACTGGCGCGGCAATGTGCGGGAGTTGCGGGCCCTGGTCGAATGCGCCGCCGCCCTGGCGGGGCCGGCAACGGCGGATGAGCTTTTGCTCGACGCAGCGGATCTGGGTTTCGCCGCCGGGGAGGAGGCCGAGGCCCCGGCCATGGATGCCGCCGCGCCGGCCAGCCGCCGCACGCTGGATCAGGAGGTGGTGGCGCTGGAACGCCGGCTGATCACCCAGGCGCTGGAAGAGGTGGGGCACAATCACACCCACGCGGCCCGGCTTTTGGGCCTGTCGCGCGTGGGTCTGTTGAAGAAGATGGACAGGATGGGCCTGCGATGAACGATGTGAACCATGACACACCCGACCCTGCCATTCTGGAACGGCTGCTGCGCGGGCCGACCTGCCTGTTCGACGGCGTGTGCAACCTGTGCAACGGTTCGGTGCGCTTCATCCTGGCGACAGAGGCGGACCATGAAATCCTGTTCGCGGCGGTACAGTCGGTGGCGGGCAGGGCCGTGCTGGCGGCCATTGGCATGCCGCACCTCACCAACAGCTTCGTCTATATCGATGATGGCGTGGCCTCCCTGCGGTCGACGGCCGCTTTCCGTCTGGCCCGCCGATTGCGGGCACCATGGTCATGGACCAGACTGTTCGGGGTTCTCCCGATAGGGCTGACGGATTGGCTTTATGATCGGCTTGCCGACAATCGTTACCGCCTGTTCGGCAAGCGCGACCTGTGCCTGGTGCCGTCACCGGACCAGTCCCGGCGTTTCCTCAATTGAACCTGTCGTCCATCCCGCACCCTCTGTTTCCGGCGGCACGGGATGGACAATTTACAAGACAGACTGATTTCGACCGTTGGTGTGATCGTGATCGGGTCCTTGTCAGAACTGGAACGACAGTTCCATCCCGTAGGTCCGGGGTGTGCCCAATGCGTGCACGACCTGACCGGCCAGGACGGCGCCTTCGAACCGGTTGATGGCGTAGGTCTCCTTGGTCAGGTTGCGGCCCCACAGGGTCAGCCGCCAGTCACCCGTCTCCGGCCCGATGCCGACGCGGGCGTTCAGCAAGGTCAGGGACGGGTCGCCGAACCGGTTGTTCGATGCGAAATAGATGCGGCTGCGATGGCTGACCTCGCCCCGCAGATAAAGTTCCAGATCACCCGACAGCGGCTGCGTCCATTCCGCCGCCGCGCTGAACGTATGGGCCGGAGCCAGGGCCAGATGGTTGCCGGTATAATCGGCCCCCGTCGCCGTGGCATTGGGGTAGGAGGTGAAGGTGGCATCCACATAGCCATAATTGGCCGTCACCTGCAGTTCCGGCAGGGGAATGGCGGTCAGTTCCAGTTCCACGCCCTTGCTTTCCACCTTGGCGGCATTGGCCGTCTGGAAGCGGGAAATGCCGCCCGGCGTGGTGACAAGCTGGTTCTGTTGCAGGTCACGGTAATCCATGAAGAAGACCGAGGCGTTGAAGCGCAGACGCCGGTTCAGGAACTCGCTTTTGACGCCGATCTCATAATTGTCCACATTTTCCGGGCGATAGCCCGCATCGTCCGTGGCCGTGATCGAATAGATGTTGAAGCCGCCCGACTTGTAGCCCTGGCTGTAGCCGGCATAGGTCAGCAGATCATCCTGGGGCCGCCATTCCAGGGTCAGCGAGGGGGAGATCTTGTCTTCATCCCCCTTGATCAGTCGGCGCGGGATCGATCCGGCCACGGCGCCGAACGGATCGCCATCCTGCCGGAAATCGACCTTCTTCTCTTCATAGGTGTAACGCAGGCCGCCGGCGATATTGACGCTGTCGGCCAGGCGCCAGGTGGCGCGGCCGAAGGCGGCGTAGCTCCTGGTGTTGACATCGGCATAGATCGAAATGGGCTGCCGTGTCGGATAGATGCCGAGATCGGTGCCCACCTGCACCTTGGAAAGGGTGTCAAGCTGCTGGTCGAAATAGAAGGCGCCGACCACATAGCTGAACCGTTCCGCCGCATCGCTGGCAAAGCGCACTTCCTGGGAGAACTGGCTCTGCTTCTCCTTGATGCCCGTGTCCAGCATGTCGAGAACGGTGTAATCGTTCTCCTGGATATTGTCCCATTTATAGCCGCGACCGGCCGTGATGGCGGTCAGCGTCCCGGCTTCGGCCCGCCAGTTCAGTTCCGCCGACGCCCCATAAACGTCGCGCCGCTGGGTGGTGTCGGTGGATTGGTTGACCAGGCGGTCATAGGGATCGGCATCGGCCAGTGGCGTGCCGGCCATGACGCCGTTGCTCAGCACGTCATAGGCGCCGGCATTGGTGCGGTCGCGCGACGCATCGGCGCGCAGCGTCAGGTCAAAATCCCCGCCCTGGTCATAGACCAGGGTCAGGCGCCCGCCGATGCCATTGACATCGTCCAGGTCGGTGCCGGTGGCAAGGTTCTCCACCAGACCGTCGCGCTTGTCCATCGACGCGGAGATGGAGGCGAACAGCGTATCGGTCAGCGCGCCGGAGGTGACGGCATTGGCGCGTACCGCACTGTAATTGCCGAACGACAGGCTGCCCGCCGTGCGTGGCGTCGCCGTCGGCTTGCGCGTGATGAAGTTGACGGCGCCGGCCACGGTGTTACGGCCGTACAGCGTCCCCTGCGGGCCGCGCAGCGCCTCGATCCGGTCCAGATCGAACAGGTTGGAATTGATGGTGGCGGCGCGGCCCATATAGACGCCGTCGACATAGACGCCCACGCTCTGGTCCAGGCCGGGATTGTTCAGATCGGCCGAAATGCCGCGAATGGTGATGGAGGTGGTGCGCAGGTCACGCGGCCCGATATAGATGTTGGGCAGGGCGCTGGACACATCCTCCAGCCGGCCGATGCCGGCATCCTTCAGGTCGCTGCCCGTCAGGGCGCTGATCGACACGGCGGTGTCCTGGATGCTTTCGGCCCGGCGCTGGGCCGTGACCACGATCTCCTCCAGCACGATGCCCGTCATTTCCGTCTGCTGTGCAGCCGCCGGCAGGGCGGCATGGAAGGCAATGGCCGCGCAGGACAGGCCGATGCCGCGCATCACTCGTCTGTTCATCTGTGATCCCCCAGGAATAGGTGAAGCTCCCGACAGCGCATGTCCGCCGGCACGGGGCCGGGCGGTGATGGTTGTTCCATCCGCGCCGTTGCCTTGATCGAATGCCGAACCGCGTTCTCAGTCAAGAAAAAATGAGTGTGATCTCATTTTTGTAAATTTGGTGTGAAAAACCCGCCTTGATGAAGGCGTGCCAAAGCATCCGGCGCGTGATTGGTGCGCGCCGGATGCTTTTCAGGGCTGGTGTTCAACCGCTGGCGGACATGGTCAGCGCCTGCTGTTTCAGCGCCGCCTTGTCGATCTTGCCGATGGGCAGCAGCGGCATCGCGTCCAGCGGAATGATTCGTTTCGGCAGCTTGTAATTGGCCAGCCGGTCACGCAGGAATGCCTGCATCGCCGTCAGGTCCATAGGGGTGGACAGGGTGATATAGGCGATGCCCACCTCCTGCCAGACCGGGTCCGGAATGGCGACGATGGCGGCCTCCGTCACGCCGGGACAGGCAAGCAGCACGGCCTCCACCTCCCGTGGATAGACATTGTAGCCGCCTGATTTGTACATCTCCTTGATGCGTCCCACGATGCGGTAGCGCCCATCGGGACGCCGCACCGCCAGATCGCCGGTGCGAAAGAAACCATCGGCGGTGAATGCCTCTGCCGTGGCCTCCGGCCGTCGCCAGTAACCCAGGAAGTTCAGGGGTGACCGCGTCTGCACCTCCCCCGGTTCGCCATCCGGCACAGGCTGGCCATCGGTATTGGCAAGCCGGATCTCCACCCCTTCAAAGGCGTGCCCGACGCAGTTGGCCAGCAAGTCGGCATCGGTGACGGGGCCCAGGGCGGTTACGGCGCTGGTCGTTTCTGTCATGCCGTAATTGGTGGCCATTCGAGGCTGCACATTGGCCAGCCGGGCGATGGTGGCAGCATCCATGGCCGCCCCGCCCCAGACGATAAGCTCGACGCAAGACAGGTCGGTTCTGGCAAAGTCCGGATGGTCCAGCAGCATGGGAAAGGTGCTGGGCACCGATCCCCACAGTGTGATGCGCTCCGCCTGCATCAGGCGCAGGCATTCGCCCGTATCAAACTTCTCCATGAAGACCAGGGTACCACCGGCCACCAGGCAGGGCAGGGTACAGTCGGCCACGCAGCCGACATGGTTGATGGGGAAATAATTGATGACGCGCAGCGGGTCCAGCGGCCAAAGCCGGTTCTGACCCAGGCTGAAGCGGGCCAGCCCCTCATGATGCAGCAGCGCACCCTTGGGCCGACCCGTCGAACCGGATGTATAAACGATCAGGCAGGGATCGCGCCCGCCACAGCCGTCGCGCGCCCGGATCAGGGGCGCATCCGTCACCCCCTCGCCTGCGGCCAGGAAATCCGCAATGCTGACCGCGCCCGGCATCGGGCCGTCCGCGTCATGCAGGACCAGATGCGTTACGGTCGGGCAGGATGCCGTCAGCGCCATCAATTCCGTCTCGTACCGCCGCTCCCCGATGCGTTGCCGGCCCAGCAGCACGCGCGGTTCGGCGTCGGTCACGACATGCCGCAACTCATCCAACTGATAGCGCGGGTTGAGCCCGACCCAGATGGCGCCAATGGAGGCGGTGGCCAGGAAATCGACGAGAAATTGCGGATGGGGGGGGAGCAGGCTGGCGACGCGATCGCCCTTTGTAACGCCGGCCGCCAGCAGGGCGCGGGCCAGCCCTTCGACCTGTGCGGCCAGGGTGGCATAGGTGGTGGCGACGCCGTCCAGCTTCATCGCGATGGCGTCGGGCTGCTGGTTTGCCTGCCAGGTCGCGTAATCGCTGATCCGGGGCAGCAACGGGGGCAGGGGGCGGGTCATCTTGGGATTGTTCCGGTCTGGGCAGGGGATGCGTCGTCCGCGCCGGGACGCAGCAGAAAAAGCGACAGGGCGCCGAACAGGAAGGTGGCGGCCAGGATCAACGGGGCCAGCCTTCCGGCGATCTCCCCCCCGGCCAGCGACAGCAGCAGGCCCGTGACCAGTGGCGCCAGCGCCAGGCCCAGCTTTTCCGCTGCCGTCCACAGGCCCATCAGGGCGCCTTCCTCTGCTGCTCCCTGACGGGCGCGGTCATGGATCAGGTGGCTGATCATGGTGTAGGGCAGCACCTGCTGTCCCGCAAAGGCGGGACCGGCCAGGGCGAAGCCGGCCAGGATCAGCGGCCAGCCAGCCGACAGCCAGACCCCGCCGGCGATGAGGGTACTGGCCACCAGATAGGTCAGGATCGATGCGCGCAGCACAGGCCCGTCTCCCCACCGTCGCCCGGCGCGGGCCAGCAGCGGGGCGGCCAGACTGCCGGCCGCCAGCATGAGGCCCAGCGCCGTGCCGATATCCCCCTCCCCCCGCTCCAGGGGGCCGGTGATGAAATAGGGGGTGGCAGCCGACGGTAGCGACGCCGCCGTCAGCATCAGGATGTAGGCGGCCAGCAACCGGCGGAACGGCCGGTCGCGCCAGACCTGCCGGAAGGGGGGCAGGAGGGGGCCGGTTCTGGCACGTTTCCCCTGGTCCGGCCGGTCGCGTCCGCGCAGGAACAGCAGCGGGCACAGCATGAACAGGGCGCAGGCCCCGCCGATCCACAGCGCCATGCCGGCATAGCCCTGGCGCCCGCCGCCCAGATGAGCGACCAGCACCGGCGCCAGCCCGGCCCCGGCCAGCACCCCGATCATCACCACCGCCATGCGCCATCCGACCAGCCGTGCCCGTTCATCGGCGCGCGGGGCGAATTCCGCCGGCAGGGCCACATAGGGCACGGCGAAGAAGGCATAGAATGCCACCAGCAGCAGATAGGCCCCACCCACCCAGGCGATCACGCCGCCCTGTGGCAGGTCGGGCGGCGAGAACAGCCCGATAAAGGCCAGCGCCGTGCCCAGTGCGCCCAGCAGCAGGAACGGCCGCCGCCGGCCCCAGCGGCTGTTGGTGCCGTCCGACCAGCCACCCACGAACGGGTCCCAGAACAGGGCCAGCGCCTTGGGCACAAAGACCAGAAGGGCGGCCACACCCGGCGGGATCGCCAGGATCTGGGTACAGAAATAAAGCAGCAGGACGGAGGGCACGGTGGAGAAGATGCCGGTGCCCAGGGAGCCGGCGGCGTAAAGGCCGATCTCCCTACCCCGGAAACGGGTCTGTGCCGGCGACATGGGGATCATTCCTGTTCCGGACCGACATGCATCGACAGCCATTCGGCCACCAGGGCGGGCCGATCCTGCCCTTCGATTTCCACCTCGCAGGCCATGACGGTCTGCCAGCGTCCCTGCTTGTCGAAACCCGCCTCCGTCACCTTGAAATGGCCCCGAACCCGCTCGCCACAACGCACGGGGGCGACGAAACGCAGGCGGTTGAAGCCGTAATTCAGGAAATGCCCGGCCTCGCGCTGGTCCACATGCGGGGCGGTGCCCGCCGCGTCATGCAGCATATGGGTCAGCAGCGCCAATGTCAGGAACCCGAAAGCGATGGTACCGCCATAGGGGCCGTTGGCGCGGGCCCAATCCGGATCGACATGCATGGGATCGGGGTCCAGCGTGGTCCGGCCAAACTGGCTGATCATCTCCTGGGTGATGGTGATCCAGGCAGAAGGGCCCAGTTCGGCGCCCGGCATCAGGAAGCCGGGCCCGGCATTTAAGGGGGCGTCGTTCATCACGGTCTCATTGTGGCTTGAATTTTTATGAGATTGGCCTCATTTATTTCAGGTGTCAATCATGAAGGATTGCCGGAACGCGCGCCGGCAAAGAAAAATTATGACCGTATCCTATATAGAGTATCTGGAATCGGCCTATCGCGACGATCCGCCCAAGCAGAAAGGGCAGAGAACGCGAGAGAGAATCAAGATTGCCACAGCAAAGGCCCTTGAAAGGAAGGGCTATCACGCGATGCGTGTCACCGACGTCACGGAAATTGCCGAGATTGCGGAGGGTTCATTTTATATATACTTCAAGGACAAGACGGAAGTCACACTGACCGTCCTCACGGATTTGTTGAACAATTTCTTCAAGCTGGAGGCTCCGCGCGACGGGGGCAGCCGGTCTGCTTTTCAGTCGATCCAACTGGCCAACCGCCGATGGATTGCCGTCTGCCGGGCCAATGCCGGGCTGATGCGCTGTATCCTGCAGGTGGGGGACGAGGCGCCGGAATTTTCCCGCTTGTCGCAGGCGGCCAACAGCACCTGGTATCGCCGCATCGCCGAAGGCGTGCGCCGCCGACGGGGGGAGGAGACGGGTAATGCCATGCTGGCGGCGTATTTCCTGGGCGGCATGATGGACGAGCTGGTACGGCGGCTGGTGATCTATCCCGATCCGGAATTGCATGAATTGCTGACGGGTCTGGGCATGGATGATGACGCGGTGGCCGACGCGGTCAGCCTGATCTGGCTGCGCGTGCTGCACCCCGACCAGGCGCCGCGCGGCGCGTTGCCCGAGGCGGTGACGCGCTTTGCCGACTGGTTGGCCCCGGCCGCCATTGGCAGGAATCCGTCATGAGATTTTACATCTCCGCTGATATCGAAGGTATCTGCGGCGTGGTCAGCCGCGAGCATACCCGCCCCGGCGGCTTCGAGTATGAGGCCGCGCGCGACTGGATGACCCAGAGCACCATCGCGGTGTGTGAGGCAGCGCGGGAGGCGGGCGCGACCGAACTGGTGGTCAGTGACAGCCATGGCAACGGCCAGAATATCCGGATGGAGGCGCTGCCCGATTATGTCCAGCTTGTGCGGTCCTGGCCCCGGCCGCTGGGCATGATGCAGGGGATCGAGATCGGGCCCTTCGATGGCTGCTTCCTGGTGGGCTATCATGCCGGTGGCAGCAATCCCGGCGGTGTGTTGTCGCATACGATGAGCAGCGAGTTCATCCACGAAATCCGCCTGAACGGGACTGTGGCCAGCGAAGCCGTGATCAGTGCCGCCCTGGCCGGTGCTTATGGTGTGCCCGTGCTGATGGTGGCCAGCGACGATGTCGGCGTGGCGGAGATGCGGTCCGAACTGGGCGACCATCTGGCCGCAGCGACACTGAAACAGGCCTATGGCAGCTATTCGGCGCTGAACCCCTCGCTGTCCGTGGCGCTTGCCCGCCTGCGCATGGCAACGACGGAGGCGGTGGCCCTGGCGGGAAAGGTCGAACCCTACCGCATCGACGGGCCGGTGGAACTGGAGATCGACCTGCGCACCCGCTTCGTGGCCGAATGGCTGTCCTATCTGCCGGCGGTGGAAAGGCGTGGCGCCTATACGATCCGGTACCGGGCCGTCGATATCCTGGCCGTGTCGCGGTTCCTGATGTTCCTGGCCTTTGCCCGCATGGCGACCTCACCATGACCGGTTCGATCGACAGTACGCTTGTCGGGCGGCCGGGATCGCGTCGATTGTTGAGCAGCCCGGCCCTGGTCCTGGATCTGGACAGGTTGGAGGACAATATCCGGGCTATGGCTGAAATGGCGCGGTTGCAGGGTGTGGCCCTGCGTCCCCATGCCAAGACCCATAAAAGTGCCGAGATCGCGCGCCGGCAGATCGCGGCGGGTGCCGCGGGCCAATGCTGCGCCAAACTGGCGGAGGCAGAGGCCCTGGCCGATCACGGCATCGCGGGCCTGCTGCTGACCTCCCCCGTGGTGACGGAGCGGGGGATCGCACGGCTGATGGCGCTTCTGCACCGGGCGCCGGACACGATGGTCGTCGCCGACAATCCGGACAATGTCGCAGCATTGGCCGATGCCGCGGCGGCGGTCGGCCTGCGCCTGGGGGTGCTGGTCGATCTGGATGTCGGGTTGAACCGGACGGGTGTCACCTCTGTCGCGGATGGCCTGGATCTGGCCCGGCGGGTTGCCGCCGCGCCATCGCTCCATTTCCGGGGCGTTCAGGCCTATGCCGGCCATGCCATGCATGTGGCCGGACGGGTGGAGCGGCGGCGGGTGCTGGCCGATGCACTGTCCCTGACGGGTGATCTCTGCACGGAACTGACGGCGGCGGGGTTGGCGCCGGCGATCGTGACCGGTGGCGGCACCGGCAGTTTTGATCTGGACCCGTCCTTCCGGGTGCTGACGGAGCTGCAGGTCGGTTCCTACATCTTCATGGACCGTGAATATGCCGATATCTGGACACAGAAGGGGGAGCCGGTGCCGTTCCAATCCGCCCTGTTCGTGCAGACCAGTGTGATCAGCGCCAATATTCCCGGCCAATGCACCACCGATGCCGGCTGCAAGGCCTTCGCGACGGAGGCGGGGCCGCCCGTCATCATCGATGGTGCGCCCGATGGTGCCCGCTACGCCTTCTTCGGTGATGAACAGGGGCGGGTGACGTTTGCCCGGCCGGGCGATCATCTGCCCGTCGGTGCCGTGCTGACCTGTATGCCCCCGCATTGTGACCCGACGGTCAATCTTTATGACCATATGCATGTCGTGCGCGGGGACATGCTGGTCGATATCTGGCCCGTCACGGGGCGCGGCCGCTCACAATAACCGCGCGTTATGCGGCGTCCCTGTGATCGTGACCGATCACAGGGCTTCAATCGCCAGCGCCACCATCCGGCGGTTCGGCTACGCGGCACGCGCCCCTGCACGGCGGCGGCCGCCGCCGTGCAGGGGCGCGATGGCGTTCACTGCACTGCCCTGCTCCCCTACAGAATCGACGCCGTGAACACGCTGCCATAATAGAACATCTGCACCTGCCGCCGCGCACCCTTGCCCAGGAAACGGAAGCGGTGTTCGTCGTCCAGGGCGGACACGAACAGGTCCCCGCCCTGGTAGCGCAGAGGCAGCCCTTCCGCATCTTCCGCCTGGCTGCCGAACACGGCGTACAGGGCGCCATCGCGGAAGAAGAAGCGCAACTGATCGACGGCGAAGCGGATCTCCCCCACCGCGTACCGGCCGCTGAAGCGCCCGGCCTCCTTCTCCGTCAGTGTCTTGTCCGTGGTGACGGGTTGCGGCAGGCCCAGCACCGCCCGCGCCACCTTCTGCTCCACGGAGACAACGGAAAGCGGGCTGCCCTGCAGGTTGGTCAGGATGATGATGGTCACGTCATCGTCGGGATAATAGGCATATTGGGAGGAGAAGCCGAAAATATCGCCGGGATGGCCCAGCTTGCGGTGGCCTTCGAATTCCGTGACGGCCAGACAGCCAAGAGAATAGGGCAGCAGCGTGCCGCTGGACAGCCGTTCCCGCCGCAAGATCAGCTCGCGCACCACCGGCACGGTCGGCCCGTCGCCAAATACCCCGCGGCGGTAGCGCAGCATGTCATCCACCGTCGACAGCACTGCACCGGCGGCGAACGGCATCAGCGGATCATAGCGCGGGGCATTGCGCAGCCCATCCTTGCCCGGCATATAGCCATGGGCGCGCCCCTTGATCAAAGTGCTCCAGCCCGCCATGGAACTGTGCGCCATGCCGAACGGCGTGAACAGATGCCGGGCCAGATATTCCTCATAGGACAGGCTGGATGCCTTCTCGATCACCAGCCCCAGCAGGTAGATGCCGGAATTGGTGTAGCTCCAGCGCGTACCGGGCGTGAATTGCAGGGGCAGGTCCTTGAAGGCGGCCACCACCTCCTCCCGCGTGAAGGGTTTCTGGCTGTAGAGCGGGAAGCCCGGCGCCTCCAGATATCCCACCAGACCCGACCGATGGTCGGCCAGTTGCCGCAGGGGCAAGGCGGCGACCGGCGGCGGCAGGCCATCGACATAGCGCCCGACCGGGTCATCCAGCCCCAGCGTACCCGCCGCGACCAGTTGCATCAGGGCAAGGCCCGTCATGGTCTTGGTCACCGACCCGATGGGAAAGACATGGTCCGGCGTCGCGGCCACGGCGTTTTCCACATCGGCCAGACCGAAGGCCCGGCGATAGACCACCTGACCCGCCTTCTCCACCGCCACGACCATGGCGGGGAAGCCGCCCTTGCCCATGGCCGTGCCGATGATGGCGTCGATGGCGGCGGACGGGTCGGCCGACGCGGCCAACGCCGCCGGGGCGGCCTGTGCTGCGGCCGGGACAAGGCCGGCCAGGGTCGATGCCCCCGCCAGACCCAGCAGGCCACGGCGCGACAGGGAAGGGGAGAGAGGGGCGGGCGACAGCGGTTTCATCGTCATTTTCTCGACTTTTCTGGCGGCCCCGCTTCGCAAGGGGCTTGCGTGGATGAAATAACTGAGTATGAGATCATATTTAATTTATGGCTTTGTCAAGCCGCTCCTGCATGCTGCTGGAACGGTCCCCACCCTCTTCCCAGAGCAAGCGACCATCATGAGCCTTCTTACCTGCGATTTTCTGGTTATCGGTGCCGGGATGGCCGGCCTGTCGGCGGCGGCGCACCTGTCCAGCCATGGCAGCACCCTTGTGCTGGAACAGGAGGAGCATCCAGGCTACCACGCCACGGGCCGGTCGGCGGCGATCTTCGTGGACAGTTACGGGGTCGGCCCGATCCGCACCCTGACATCCCATAGCCGCCGGCTGTTCGAGAGCGGGTCTCTGCCGGGGCTGGATCTGGGCCTGCTGACCCCGCGCGGCCTGCTCTATGTCACCTTCGATGATGACCTGCATCCGGTCTTTGCCGACCTGGATTATCTGCCGCGCCTGAGCCCGGCGGAGGTGGTGGCCCTGGCCCCGATCCTGAAGCGGGAGCGGGTGTGCGGCGCCTTTTATGAGGCCACGGCCCTGGACATGGATGTCCATGGCATGCAGACCGCCTATCTGCGGCACCTGCGGCGGCAGGGCGGAACCCTGATCACCGGCGCCGGGGTTCATGCCGCGCGGCGGCTGGGCGGCGTGTGGCAGGTGGAGACAAAGGAAGGCAGCGTCCAGGCCCCCATCATCGTCAATGCCGCCGGGGCCTGGGCCGGAACCGTGGCCGGCCTGTTCGGCGCCGCCGATCCCGGTCTTGTGCCCAAGCGACGCAGTGCGGCCATCATCGACGGGCCGGCCGGGGCGGATGTCACCGGCTGGCCCATGGTGGCGGACATGGCCGGGCGCTTCTATTTCAAGCCCGAAGGCGGCAAGCTGATGCTGTCCCCGGCAGAGGCGGAGCCGACACCCCCGTCTGACGCCTATGCCGACGACATGCAGATCGCCATCGCGGCCGACCATTTCCAGACCGTGACGGGTCTGGACGTCACCCGTGTGCAACGGAACTGGGCCGGCCTGCGCACCTTCGCCCCCGACGAACAACCCGTCATCGGCTTCGACCCCACCGTGCCGGGCCTGTTCTGGCTGGCCGGCCAGGGCGGATTCGGCATCCAGACCGCCCCCGCCGCAGCGGCCCTGACGGCGGCGCTGGTGACAGGGACCGACGCGGGGTTCGAGGTTGCGGGCTGGCTGCCGTCAGTGTCGCCGGCGCGGTTCGGGGGGTGAGGGGCGGGAGAGGATTCCGGTAAGTGCCCGATCCGGTCACTGCGAATTCGGAGGAGCCCGGTGCAAGCGCCCCGAAAGGCGGCCGCCCGTGCAACCATGTGCAACATGAAACGGGTGTGTGTTTCAGAGCGCTGTCGATGGCAACTCCGAATGCGGGCTGCCGATGCAACCAAATGAAACATAATTCAGGGGTATATTTCAGAGCGGCGGTTTAGACAACTCCGAATGCGCGCGATTCCCTGGACGCGGAACGGTCGCGCCTGAGGTGAGGGTATAGCGGTGGCGTTGAGGAGTTGATTATAGCATGAGGCTCGTGGAAAGTCAGCAGATGGCTGAAAGGGTTAGTTTGCGCGCCCTGGCGCCATTCATAACGGCTGCAACGCGCCTCATGGCGGTCATTGCCGTTGCAACGGCCGCCACCCAGAAGCCGCCAGGAGCAAGGCTGAGTCTGCTGGCCTTTGCGTGACTGCGCAGCTTCTGTGTGCGTCGCAAGTTTCGCGACAGACTCGATTGTTAGATTGGCCTCCGATGACCATCACCGTCTGAGGAACCAGTTATGCTGCACAGAGCTCTGCCTCTTACCGCTCTCGTACTACAGGTATCCGTTGCGCCTCCGGCGCATGCCCAAGCGCAGCAAGAGGCCGCGGGTGCTGTTCGCGGACGCATCTTGGATTCGGTGACGGGACGGGCGGTGCCGACGGCAACTGTACGGCTCATGCGCAATCAACAGGTTCAAAGCACGGTCGAAACCGGTTCCGCCGGGGAGTTTTCATTCGATCAGGTGCCGGAAGGTGTGTATTCGGTTGAGGTGGAAGAGCAGGGCTACGTAAAGGCCGTGCAGGCGGATGTGCGGGTCGTGCTTCGCAGGGTGGCGGCCGTCGAATTCTCGCTGCTACGCGGGAGCGACCAGGTGATCGAGGAAATCGTTGTCTCGGCGCGAGCGACATCTGGCGATCCGCGGGCCACGCCAAACACCGTACTGCTGGAGCGTGAAGAGATCCGGCGCAATCCCGGCAGTGCCGGCGACGTGTTCCGGGCGCTGGACGTTCTGCCGGGCGTCGTCGCGACCGGTGAGTTCTCAAACTTCACCGTGCGCGGCAACGGGCCTCGGGACAACCTGATCCTCATCGATGGCATCCCGTTCGATAAGGTTGCGCATTTCGATGAGTCCCTCGGGGATGAAGAGATCAATGGCGGTGGGCGGTATTCGATCTTCGCGACGAACATCATCGGCAACGCCAAGTTTTCGCCGGGCGGCTGGCGGGCGTCCGAAGGCGGCAAGAATGGCTCGCTGCTCGAACTCGGGATCGCGGAGGGCAATCCTGAGAGTTCCACGACCGGCGTCCGCCTCGACATTATCGGTGTGGAGGCGGATTATGATGGGCCAAGCTACGTGTCCGATAACACAAGCCTGTTGCTATCGGCCCGCCGGTTCGATTTCAGCACCTTGTTCAAAGCGATCGGGGAGAATGACATCGGCAAGCTGCGCATGACTGATTTCATCGGAAAATCCGTCACCAAGCTGAATGACGATCATCGTCTCGAGCTGCTTGCGATTTACGCTGGCGAGGATACCAAGCGCACGGTCGAAAATGCACTTGAGTCTGAGAATTTCGAGGACGCTGATATCGGCAAGACGAAGCAACACAGCACGTTGCTCGGCGTGACCTGGCGATGGACGCCCGGTGAGGCCGGGCAGTTGCGCAATACGCTCTATTACCGTGACAGCGACCTGAAGAGCAATCAGGGTGAGGCATTTCCAGATCTCGGGGGTTCCGACCCGACACCGGCGACGACGCCTGTCCGCGAGAACATACTGAACGTCAAGGAGAGAGAGACGGAGATCGGCTGGCGCGGCGATTTCAGTACGCTGCTCAGTTCGCAGGGACTCTTCTCCGCCGGCGCGCGGGTCGCTCGCGTGGACCTCAACTTCGACCATCGCCTCTCCGGCGACTGGATACGCTATGTATATGATCAGTCGGACTTTCGTTCTGACCCGACACAGCGATATATCGTGCTGACGCCAGGAGAATTCAACTCAAAATTGAACACAACGAAAACGCAGATTGCCGCTTATACCGACTATGCCTGGACCTTCGGCGATTTCACAGCGACCCCCGGAATTCGCTATGAGCGCGATGGTTTTTCCGGAAAATCTGTCGTCGCCCCGCGCATGCTGTTGAGTTGGCAAGCGGATGCGGTCACCCGCGTTTGGACGGGAGGTGGCGTGTTTTATCAGGCGCCGCGTTATCTCGATATCGCGGCAGACCCGTCAAATCTCAAGCTGAAGCACGAACGCTCCACACAGTGGTCGGCGGGCATTTCCCGGCATCTGCGCGACGACCTGTATGTTTCGGCCGAAGGCTATTATCAGTGGCTCGACGATCTGATCGTGTTCGATGATCGGACCTTGAACGCGGCCACGAATATCGGCAAAGGCTCCGCGGCAGGCCTGGATCTGATGCTGACCAAGCGCATGAGCGAAGAGTGGAGCGCTTCAGCGACCTACTCATTATCGCGCGCCCGCCGCGATGATAAACTCGGCGAAGGGAAATATGCAGCCGATTGGGATCGGCGAAATGCGTTCGGTATCGTCGGCGCCTGGCAGCCGAGTGATCGATGGACATTCTCGGGGAAATGGAAATATGCTTCTGGCCGGCCTACCGATGCGTTTGTCGTGCACAGCAATGTGTTGGGGGGTGCCGGCCCCGTGCGCTACTCGAAGGAGCTGACGCGCACCAACACGGAGCGTCTGCCGGCCTATCATGCGCTGAGCCTGCGCGTGGATTACCAGCGTCGCTTCGGCCCGGTCAGCCTGGTTGCTTATCTCGACATTCTGAACGTCTATGGCCGCAAGAACGGCAACGCTTATGAGTGGAATGAGCGTCGCGGCGAGAATGTTATCGAAGGACTTGACGAGCCACTGCCCACGATCGGGCTCAGAATCGAATACTGACTTCAGCCGATAAGCCGACCCATGAGATTGCTCATCATCGAAGATAATCAGCGCCTCTGCCAGGCCATCACCGAGGGCCTGCGGTCGCAAGGATTCGCGGTCGATGCCGCCGGTTCAGCGTACGATGGACTGGGGGTCTGGCAGGCCGCCAGCTACGATGCCGTCGTGCTCGATCTCATGCTCTCGGATGGAAACGGCCTGAAGGTGCTGAAGGAAATGCGTGACCAGGGCAACATGACACCCGTGCTGATCCTCACCGCGCTCGGGTCGATCGAGGATCGCGTGCGCGGTCTGGATTGCGGCGCGGACGATTATCTTGTCAAACCCTTCGCAATGCAGGAGCTCATCGCCCGGCTGCGCGCCCTGCTGCGTCGTCCGGGCGCAGCATTGGGGCGCATGCTGACGCTCGGCAGCGTGAAGCTCGATACGTCTGCCCGCATCGCCACCGTTGCCGACGCGCCGCTTGATCTGACACGGTCGGAGCTGATTGTGCTGGAGGCGTTGTTGCGCAATCAGGGACGGGTGATCTCGAAGGAGAGGCTGGGCGAATGTCTGTACGATTTCGAACAGGAGCGCAGCGCGAACTCGGTGGAAACACAAGTACACAGGTTACGTAAGAAACTCGCTTCTGCCGGCGCGGATGTGTCGCTGCGGACCTTGCGTGGTCTGGGCTATCTTGCTTCCTGATCGTAACATGAGCCGTGCCCCGTCCCTGCTTCGTGCCCTCGTGTTTCGGCTGACCATCGTGGTGATGCTGGCGCTGGTCGGCACCTACGCGATGTTGTACTTCGAGTTTCGCGATGGTTTGATGGGGCTGGAAGGGCAGAGTATTGCCGTCCAGGTGCAGGACCTGCGTGCGTCGATCGTGTCGGAGACCGATCCACCGCGTCTCGCGTTGCCACCGTCCCTGCAGGAGTTCTACGCCCAGCCGGATACATTGAACGGTTATCAATTGCTGCGCGCAGATGGCACTTTGCTGGAGTCAGGTGGTTTCTCTGCTCACTATCTGCCCTTGCCGGTCGCAGAAGACCGCGGGCAGGTCGTCATGCAGTGGGAAACGGACCCGGTATCGGGCAACCGCGTCCTGGCGGCCGCGCTCAAAATCGATGATCGGCAGAGCCGGTACTGGTTGCGCGTGGTGCGGAACCTCGAAGATGAAGAGAGCTTGGTCGCCCAGCTCATGCTCGGCGCTTTAGACGAACTGTTTCCACCCATTGCCCTGCTGCTGATCGCTGCGGTTGGCGTTGTGGTGGTGACGGTATTGTCATCGCTTCGTCCCTTGCGCGCCGTTTCGCATCAGGCGGCGGCACTGTCGCTGAGCCGTCTGGACGAGCGGCTGCACGCCCGGAACCTTCCTCGGGAGCTCGTCCCGCTGGTTCAGGCTGTCAATTCCTCGCTCGATCAGCTTGAAGCAGATTACCGCGTGCAGCGGGAATTCACCGCAAACGCCGCGCATGAGCTGCGCACCCCGCTGGCGACATTGCGCGCACGGCTGGAGTCTCGTTTTTCGGCGCAGGAGTTATGCGATGTTACGTTGGAAATCGAACAGCTCTCGCGGCTTCTTGAGCAACTGCTTTGTCTCGCACGGTTGGATTCGCAGGAACAACTCCAGTTTGCCGCGTTCGATGCCCACGCCGTGGCAATGGAAGTGGCGCGGGAACTGGCACCTTTCGCGCTCGAAACAGAGCACTATGTGACCGCCGCGACGCCGGATGCTTGCGTGCCTGCGCACGGGAATGCAACGCTGACACGCCTTGTCTTTCGCAACCTGATCGAGAACGCGATCCAGTATACGCCTCCGGGCACGTCCATCATGCTGTCGGCAGATTCTGCC
This sequence comes from Niveispirillum sp., assembly GCF_017996735.1. Lineage (GTDB taxonomy): Bacteria > Pseudomonadota > Alphaproteobacteria > Azospirillales > Azospirillaceae > Niveispirillum. Next base: position 75,220 of record NZ_JAGOGJ010000008.1, on the reverse strand, counting down.
ATCGTGATTATTGCCGATGATGGGCCCGGCATTGCCGCGCCCGCCGCGGCTTCCCTGTTCGAGCGGTTCCGACGCGGCCCCAGTGCCTCGGGTCCTGGTGCTGGCCTTGGGCTTGCCATCGCGAGGTGCATTATGGAACGGCAAGGCGGACGCCTGTCACACGACACGACCGCGCCCCGTGGAGCGCGCTTCGTGGTGGAGTTTTCCAAATGAGGATCACGTCCTGAACGGATCGCCGGCAACCCGTAGGGCGAGGCAACATGCCGAGGCGCAAGGATATATGGCGGTGCGGGCTGCTGACGCTGCCGGTTGGGGAGGTTCTGGCCGGTGAGCTGTCGCACGCGCCGATGCAATGGCTGCCGGAGGAGCCGGCCTTTCGTTTTCTGGCCGATCCCTTTCCCTGGCGGGGACGCAATCATCTGCACATCTTTGCGGAACGCTATGATTATGCCACGCGGCACGGGACCATCGACCTGCTGACTCTGGACGAGGGCTTCCGGGTGATCGACCGGCGCCCCTGCCTGCGGGAGGATTGGCACCTCTCCTATCCCCAGGTTTTCGACGCCGACGGCGCCACCTGGATGCTGCCGGAGGCGTACCGGTCAGGCGGCCTCACTCTTTACCGAATGGGGGATGGCCCCGCGGACTGGGTGCGGGAAACCGAAATACGGCTTGATTGTGTGCCGGTGGACACCACGCCGCTCCGGCATGACGGGCGCTGGTGGCTGTTCTATTCCCCCGCAGACAGCAAGGCCACGAAGCTGGGCCACCTGCATGTCGCCTGGTCGGAGCGGCTGACGGGCCCCTGGCATCCGCATTCGGGCAATCCCGTACGGATCGACCGCACTTCTTCCCGCCCCGGCGGCACCGCCATGGTGCTGAACGGGCGGATTATGCTGCCGGTGCAGGATTGCACCCGCACCTATGGCGGGGCCATCCGGCCGCTCTGGATCGACCGGCTGGATGAGACGGGGTTTGCCGCCCGTGCGGGGGAGCCGCTGGAACTGCCGATGTCGGCGGGCCTCTATCGTGACGGCATGCATACGCTGAGCAGCGGCGGCGGCGTCACCCTGATCGATGTGAAGCATATCGACCGGTCCCTGGCGGGCCTGTGGCTGGACCTCAAACGGAGCCTGAAGCGATCCTTTGCATGATGGCAAGGCCCGCTGCCCGGAACCGGTCCGGGGAGAAGCGGTCCAGGATGCGGTCCCGCGCCGCCTCTCCCATGGCCTGCAACCCGCCGGGATCGAACAGCAGAAGTGCCAGCTTGCGAGCCAGCGCGTTGGCATCACCCGGCGGTACGGTATGGCCCGTGACCCCTTCGCAAATGGAATGCGGAATTTCGCCGACGGCGGAGGCCAGCACGGGCAGGCCGGCGGCCATGGCCTCGTGTGCGGCGATGCAGAAACCTTCCGACCGGGAGGGCTGGAGATAGAGATGCAGACCGGCCAGGAAGTCGCCGGGCCGTTCCAGATATCCGGGCAACAGGATCTCAGCGATCCTGGCTTGCCGTGCCAAGGCTTCCAGCCGCGCACGTTCCTCCCCCTCGCCGGCCAGGGTCAGGCGGACGGGGTAGGGCAGGCGGAAGCCCTGGGAATGCAACCGCGCCAGTGCTTCGATCAGGATGTCGTAGCCTTTCACGGGGTGCAGGCGGCCCAGGCTGCCCAGGTGCAGCACCTGTCCCGGCTGCCAGGGGGTGGCAAGCGGCTGCTGCGGGTTTGCGGCGAAGATGGGCCAGGTCATCAGCCGGTCTTCACCCACGCCCAGCCTTGTCCGGGTCAGTGCTGACACCGACGCCGAATCCCCCACCCAGAGCTGGGCGCGCGATTGCAGCATCCGCATCAGCCGCCGGTTCCACGGTGTCAGGAAGGCAGCATGCTGCCAGCAGATGACGGGCAGGCCCAGATGCGGCCCTACCAGCAGTCCCAGGATGGTGGCGCGGCTCAACGAGGTCCAGAGATGGGTGGCGCCCCAGGCCTGCACCTGCATGTGCAGCCAGCGGGCCGCCTGCCAATGGTCTTCCGTTCCGCCCTCGCGCACCAGCGGGTCCAGCCCCGCCTCCTGCATAGGGGGCAGGGCACGCCCGTCCCGGCGGGTCAGGGCGAAGACGCGAACCTCCGCCCCCGCCTCGCGCATGACACGCGTTACGAAAGGCACAGGCAAGGCCGCCCCGCCACCCTCCACGGAATTGATGACATAGGCGATGCGCATCGCGGTCACGGGGTGCCGCTCCTTCTCCAGGCCAGGACCAGTAGCAGCAGGCTGGCGGCCAATGACTGGGCCACGGCCTGTATCCCCGCACCCGCCAGGCCGAACAGATGCAGCAGCGGCGGCAGGGCGGGCAGGAGCAGCAGGCTGACCGTCAGGTTCGCCGCCATCGACCAGCCGGGCTTGCCCAGCGCCGTCAGGGCGGCGCTGCAGGGCGGGCCAGCCATGGCCAGGGCACGGGCGATGACCAGCACCACCATCAATCCGGCGGCATCGGCAAAGGCCGGCCCCGCGATCAAGCCGACAAGCTGGTCGGCGAACAGCCAGACGATCAGGATCACGGGCAGACAGGCGCCGACCGCGATGGCCACCACCCGGCCCAGGGTCCGGCTCAGCCCCGACCCGTCCTGGCCGCTGGCCGCCATGCGGGCCAGTTCGGGATAGGCGGTGTTGCCCAGGATCTGCGCCGGCTGCGCGATCAGGACCGTGGCGCGCTGTGCCACGGAGAACAGGCCCGCGGCAGCCGGTCCCAGCATCCAGCCCACCACCAGCGGTGCCACCCGCCCGGCCAGCTCCGTCAGGGTGACGTCGGCATTGCTGGCCATCAGGAAGCGCCAGATGCCGGGATTGTCGGCGACGGCGTCGCCCTGTTCGGGTCGATGCAGGTCGGCTCCCAGATGGCGCCGCGCCTGCCACAGGCCCAGCGCCCACAGGGCCGCGAACTCGCACAGGGCCGCCAGCAGCCAGGCCACCAGGAACCCTTCCAGGCCCCAGCCGGCCAGGGCGGCGATGCCAGCCCCCGCCATACGCACACAAGGTGCGACCAGATTATGCAGGCCCAGCAGGTCGAACCGGTTCAGCAGCTGCAGATATCCCGCCGGCGTGGAACGCACGGAGCCCAGCACGGCCAGACTGTAGGGCAGGGTCAGGATGATCGCGGACTCCGGCCAGCCCAGGCGGGGACCCACCAGCGGCGCGCAAGCTGCAGCAACCAAAATGGCGGCCAGCCCACCCAGCAGTTCCACACGCGCCCCGAACCGCAGCAACCGGGACAGGCGGTGCCGGTCATCCGCCCGCTGCGCCTCCGCGCCATAGCGGACCACGGCCTGCCAGGAGGGGAACTCCACGATACCGCAGACCGTCGTGATGTAGGTGTGGATCAGCACCAGCACGCCGTAATCATGGGGTCCCAGGGCACGGGTGGCGATGACCAGATAGGCCAGGCTGATCAGCCCCGCCCCGGCCTTGCCGCCCAATACCATCCCGAGGCCGCCGAAAATGCGGCGCAGTACGCCGGACGGGGGCAAGGCCGGGCTCATGTCCAATCCTTTGCCCGCAACGCGACTGAATAGGCATTGCGGCGCTCCAGCCGGTGATGCGGCGTGGCACGGTACAGCAACGCTTCATTGAAGAAGGCCGGCAGGATGGTGAGCACGGCCATCATGCCGACAGGCTGGGCCGGTGCTGCGGGGTTTGGAAAGTGCCACCGGCGATCTTGGCCAGGATTTCTGCCGCGCGCTGCGACGATGGCCTGTCCGTCAGATCGAAACTGCGCGCGTACATCTTCGCCTGTGTCGCACGGTACTGACATTCATGGCTGTCCATGGCGTGTTTCAGGCCCTGTGCCAGTTCGGCCGGCGACTTGATCACGGGTCCGGCCTGCCAATGGGCATAGTTGGCGTCATACCGCCAGTCGACCCTATGACTGTTCAGGAACAGGCAGGGGCGGGGGTGCCGGAGGAACTCGTAGATCTGGCTGCTGACGTCGCCCAGATAAAGGTCGGCCATCATCGTATAGCTCATATCGGTGGAGGCGCGGCTGCCCAGGTCGATATGGATGTTGGGGGCACGCAGGTACCGTTCTTCGATATGGCCGGGCTTGTCGATGCGCAGCTTGTCGATGGTTAGCACGAACTTGCGTTCGAACAGCATGACGTGCGGGGCGAAGATCAGTTGATAGTCCGGGTTGTCGAGGAAAAAATCCAGCACCTGACGCCCATGCTTGAACCAGGAGGAAAGGTGGGTGGAGCAATGGGGATTGTAGAGCACGACAGGGGCCCGCGAGCGGACGGGGAAGACCGTCACGGATGGATCGACCGTGTCGAACTTGGGGTAACCCACAATGCTGATCTGCTCTGCCGGTACCCCGGCTTCTGTTATCAGCCGTTCCCGGATCTTGGGTCCGGAACAGAACACATGGTCAAAGCCCGCCGAGGCCTTGTCGAAGCCGATGGCGCGGTCTCCGGCCCCGTGGCGCGTATGGATGATCTTCAGGTTCTTCAGCCCATAGAGGCTTTTCAGGGCCAGCGACGTCTTTTCCGCCACGACCAGCACGTCCAGGCTTCTGAAAAAGTCCAGATTGTCGCCATAGATCAGCAGCTTGCGCGATGGCACCAGGCTTTCCAGGACGCCTGACAGAATTTGGGAACGGGTGCGCAGGCCGAGATCGACATGCGTGATGCGCTTGCCAATCTCATGTCCGCCGAGGCGCAGAACCTCCCGGCGGATACGCTCATTTGTCGTCGCGATAAGGATGTCGCCATCGAAACCGCCTTGGGCCAGCGCCAGGGCGATGGGAAGGCTATGTGCGACCTGATGTATCTGGTCATGGTTGAAAAGAAAACCAACACGCATGGTCGCTCTCCGATGCCAACGCATTTGTGACAGCCATGTGTAGAAAGGTTCACGATGGCTGGGTCATCGGAAGCCAACCTAACAATCGAGCCTGTCGCGAAACTTGCGTCGCCCGCGAAAGCCGAAGAGAGCTCAAAGTTTGCCATGCATAGATCAGCAGAAGTGGCCCTGGGAAATTTGACAGAGTGTAAAGATGGCATTCGTCTATAAGCTGACCAGCAACCTTTGGGTCGCGCAGATCCTGCTGGGTCATACCCAAGATCGAGCCCAAGGTTCGTTATGTGAGCGTCGAAGTCGAAGACGTACTTCAACTGGCGGAGACGACGGAGATATAGCGGGTGCGCAAGAGATTGCGGGCGGGAACGTCGGGAATTCCAGATTTGCCGCCATAAACCCGCCCGTCTGCTTCCGGCCCCCTTTCTGCCCTATGTCGACATTGCAGGAATTGCCCCCTTTTATGCCTCTGTACACGGCGTCGGATTCGTCCCCATCGCGCCCCCTCACCCCCTTCCCCCCACCATCCAAGGCTCCCGCCCCATCGCATCCAGGGGCCAGCGCGGGCGGATGATTTTGCGGTAGGGATAGGCGGCCAGATCAGTCTGCAGGCTGCCCGGCCCGTCCAGATACAGGACTTGCCGGGCCAGGGGGGCGAAGCCGGCGTGGAAATGTTGGCTGGACTTTACCACGATCAGGTCCTTGTCGTGCAAGGTCACGCCCAGGCCCGTGAACAGGTCGGGGCCGCGTGCCTGGTCGCGCTCGCTGACCAGTACGATGTCGATGCCATGGCCGTGTAGGGCGACGGCGGCGCCCAGGGGGAAGGCTTCGCCGGCGAAATCCTGGGTCGCGGCCGGGTCCAGTCCAACCACCGTCACCACCATATCCACCGGCGCGCCGGATAACGGCCCCGTCTTGCCGCCGATGCGCAGGGCCAGTCGTGCGCCCAGGCCCGCCTCCATGGCGATCGCGACGGCTTGCGGGTCCCAGAGCGGGCCGATACAGGTCCGGCCCACACCGCGCGCCAGCAGGCTGGCCAGCACGAAGGTGCTGTCGCCGGCCGCCCCGCCGCCGGGATTGTCGGCGCTGTCGGCCAGCACATAAGGGCCGGTGCCGGTATCCGCCGCGCGCAGGGCCAGGGCCCTTTCCAGCGACACGCCGCCGTTGGGCGTGTCCATGGCGATGGTGCGGGCGCGCGTGGCCAGGGCCTGGGCCAACCGGTCCGCCGCCGGCCGGTTATTGTCGGTGATCACCAGGGCGCGGGTGCCGAAATCCGCCCCGTCGCCCCAGGGGAAGCTGTGGATCAGGGAGACGCTGATTGCCTGGCCGCTGCGCTCCATCGCCTGCATCTCCGCCACCAGGGCCCGCACCTCGGGCCGGGACGTGTGGAAGATGCCGATGGTGCCGCTATCCCACAGGGCGGCGACGGGCCGGATGTGGCCGGCCCGCGTGGCCAGCAGCAAATCCCACACCTCCTCCGCCCGTTCGCGGAAATCGGTATGGGGATATTCCTTATACGCGATCAGGATGTCGGCCGCCCGCACCATGGCGGGGGAGACATGGGCGTGCGGGTCGATCATCGCACCGATGGCGCAGTCCGCACCCACCAGCGCCCGGATCCGGGCCAGAAGGTCGCCCTCGCAATCATCATACCCGTCGGCCATCATGGCGCCATGCAGATGCACTGCGACCATGTCCACGGGCAGGGCGGCCGACAGGGCGGACAGGATGGCCTCGCGCAGGGCCTCATAGGCGACGCGGGTCACCAGCCCGCCCGGATGCGCCCCGGCCGTCGGCCCCTCCACCAGCTCCACCACCCCCTCCGCCGCCCGCCGCCGCCCGCCCAGCAGCAGTGATTCCGGAAAGGGCGGGGCCGTGTCGTCACTGCGCCCCGGCACGCTGAAACGGCCGGAGAAACTGCGCAAGCCCGTGGGAAGCGGCGCGAAGACATTGGTTTCCTGCGCCAGGCCGGTGACGAAAGCCCTCAGCGTCATCATTGTTCCCCTTGCCAATTTATAAAAATGAGATCAACCTCATTTATTGTAGGGGCTGCGACGGAAATGTCAAAGCCGCCTGAAGAAGCAATCAAGCCAGGGGAACAGGGACGATGAGGCGATGGAGGTCATCCGGCGGCCAGGAGAGCATCAGCCGGCGGCGGATGGTGCAGGGCGCGGTGCTGGCGGCGGTGCTGACCATGTCGGTACCGGTTCCGGCGATGGCCGCGGGAACCGTGGCGGAACGGCCGGCGGGCTGGTCCGACCGCTCCTATTATCTGGCCATGCCGGACGGTGTGGAACTGGCCGTCAGCCTGTGGTTTCCCAAGGCGATGGTCGCCGGCAGCCGCCACCCGGCGATGTTGATCCAGACCCGTTATGGCAGGGCCGGGCTGTTCCTGTACGGGGAAGGTGGGCGCTATGCGCGTCTGCTGGATGAGGGCTATGTGGTGGCCGTGGTCGATACGCGGGGTTCCACCTCCTCTGCCGGTGACCGTCTGGTCGAACTGGGACCGGAAGAGGTGCGCGACATGGACAGCCTGATCACGCATCTGCGGGAGCAGCCCTGGTCCGATGGGCAGGTGTTCGCCACGGGCGTGTCCTATATGGCCGATACCGCCGATCTGGCGACGGCATCGCCGGCCGGCCTGTCCGGCGCCGTCATCCGGCAGAGCGATTTCGACGCCTATCTCAACCTGTTCATGCCGGGCGGCATCTCCAACGATTTCATGATGGAGCTGTGGGGCGGCGATACGCTGCTGCGTGATTATGGCAGGTCGCTGGACCCAAAGGCGCCGTTGGACTGTATGGCGCGGGCGGCGGATTGCGCCAAGCTGTGGCCCCGGCTGCAACCCACCGACGAAGATGCGGATTTCAGCCGCATGCGCGCCGCCATGGCGGTCCGGCGCCACTGGAAGCCTGACGATTACCGCGCGGCCGAATTCCGCGACGACAAGGGCACCAACGGCTATTCCATGTTCTCCAGCAGCCCGGCCTCCCGCCTGACCGCCATCGCGCGGCAGAAGGTGCCGGTGCAGTACTGGGCAAGCTGGATGGATGCGGGCACGGCCGACGGCACCTTGGCCCGCTATCGCTCGCTGCCCGGTGTGCCGATGGAGGTCTGGATCACGGCCAACAGCCATCGGGGCGACCACCTGTCCGACCCGTTCCTGCCCGATGATGCCACGCCACGGCCCGGTCCCGATGCGCAATGGCAGATGATGACCCGGTTCCTGGCCGACAGGCGGGCCGGCAAGCCGGTGAGCCGCGCCATCCATTATTATGTGCTGGGGGCCGGCACCTATCGCACGACGGCGGACTGGCCACCGGCGGATGTGAAGCGGACCCTTTTTCACTTCGCGCCGGGCAACAGCCTGACACGCGATCCCGTGACCAGCGGGGGGAGCGACAGCTACACCGTCGATGCGTCCGCGACAACGGGACAGGCCACACGCTGGACCACGCAGATCGGGGCGCCGGCCGCCTATGGCGACCGTGCGGCGGCGGATGCCAGGCTGCTGACCTATACAAGCGCGCCGTTCGAGCAGGATATGGAACTGGTGGGCACGCCGTCCGTCCGCCTGTTTATGGCCAGCCGCACAGGCGACCCGGCCTTTTTCGCCTATCTCAGCGATGTGGCGCCGGATGGGCGGGTCACCTATCTGACGGAGGGGCTGTTCCGTGCCCTGCACCGCAAACCAGCCCCGCCGGGCGACCTGCCCTATGCCCAGTCCGCACCGGCGGTAACCTATGACCGCGCCGACGCGGCCCCGCTGTTGCCGGGCCAGATGGTGGAGGTGGCGTTCCCCACCTTCCCGGTGGCGGCCCTGATCGCCAAGGGCCACCGGCTGCGGGTCAGTCTGGCCGGGGCCGATGCCGGCACCTTCCGCCAGCATGGTGCGGGGGATGTCTGGACCATCGCCCGCACGCCAGCCCAGCCCAGCAGCCTGTCCGTCGATCTGCGTCCCTGGAGCGCGCCCTGATGAGTGCAGTGACCTTGAACGACCGGGCGCCCGACGGCGCCTGGCCATCTCCGCTGCTGGCCTGGTGGACGCTGCTGGTGTTTTTCATCGTGGCGGTGCTGTCCTATTCCGACCGTCTGGTGCTGTCGCTGCTGGTCGATCCCATCCGGGCCGACCTGAAGCTGTTGGATACGGAGGTGGCGCTGGTCCAGGGTCTGGCCTTCGCCATGATCTATTCCGTGGCCAGCCTGCCCTTTGGCCGTCTGGCCGACATGATGGCCCGGCGGATGGTGATCGTGGCCGGGGTGATCATGTGGAGCCTGTGTACGGCGGCCTGTGCCTATGCCGACGGGTTCGGCACCCTGTTTGCCGCCCGGATTGGCGTGGGCATCGGCGAGGCGGCGTTCGCGCCCGCCGCCGTGTCCATGATCGCCGATCTGTTTCCGCCGCACCGGCGCGGGCTGGCCATCGGCTGTCTGCTGACCGGTATGGCGGTGGGCAGCGGTGCGGCCATCGTCATCGGTGGCGGCCTGCTGGAATATGCCAATGGCGGCGGTCTGGCGGCGCTGCCGCTGCTGGGGCCGTGGCTAGGCGGGGTGGCGCCCTGGCGGTCGGTGCTGCTGGTGCTGGGTCTGGCCGGTATCGGCCCTGTGCTTCTGCTGCTGACCTTGCGCGAACCGCAACGGCGCCGGCACGGTGACGAGCCGACCCACCTTCCCGATCTGAAATCGGTGCTGGCGCAGTTCCGCCTGCGGGCCGGGGTGCTGCTGCCGCTCTATCTGGCCGTGTCCTTGATCTCGGCTGGGGATTTTGCCATCCAGAACTGGTTTCCGGCCCTGCTCAGCCGCCGCTTCGGCTATTCGCCGGGGGATATCGCGGCCACGGCGGGCACCGTCTCCATTCTGATCGGCGGGCTTGGCACCATTGCCGGCGGCCTGTTGAGTGACCGGCATGCGGGGCGTGGCGGTAACCGGGGGCGGTTGTCGGTCGCCATGCTGGCATTGCTGGTCGGGCTGGGGGGCGGCTGTATCGCGCTGGCCGGCAGCGGCGGCGTCGCCATCGCGCTGTTTGCCGTCTGCATCTTCAATTCCTCGATCGGCAGCGCGGTGGGCATCACCGTTCTGCAAAACGTGGTGCCCAATCAGATGCGCGGCGTGGGCACGGCCCTGGTTTCCTTCTGCAATGTCATCATGGGGCTGGCCGTGGGCACTGCGCTTCCGGCGCTGCTGACGGACTATCTGTTCCGCGACCCGCAGAAGGTGGGCTGGTCGATGTCCATCGTCGCCCTGACCTCCGGCATCGCCGCATTGCTGATGCTGCGCCGGGCGCGAAACGGGATGGTGCCGGATGGCCGCTAAGGGACCGCGTCCTTCCATCCCGCCGTTCCGCGTTTCCCGGCAATGTTGCCATCAGGACATGCTGGCGCGATAGGAACGCCAGCCGCCGAAGCCGGTGATCTCCGTCGCCCCGTGCAGGGCATGGGTTTCGCACAGGAAGCAGGTGACCTGCCGTCCATCGTCCAGCGTCACCTTGCCCACGCCCAGGGGGGCGGGGATGCGGGCGACAAAATTGCCGAAGGCGGCGGGTGGCAGGGCCCATTCCTCCGCCACGATGCCGGGACCTTCAAAACCGGGATTGCGCACCAGACCGGGTTTCGGCGGCACCGTTCCGGCCAGCGCGTAGAAGCGATAATCGGGGGCTGTGCGTACATCGGCCAGCTTGAGACCGCCGACAGAGGTCAGTTCGTGGTTCAGCGGCATGCCGGACAGGTGGGCGCCCACCACCACGATGGGCAGCCAGTCGGCGGGAACGGTTGGCATGATCTCTCCCTTGCCATGCAGGCGGCTGGCCAGCACGGCCAGACCATTGTCGGTGAAGGCGGGGCCGACCAGCGTGACGCCGAACGGCAGTCCATCGGGCCGGAACCCGGCGGGCACGGCCACGGCGGCGCAGTCCAGCAGGTTCACGAAATTGGTATAGCGGCCCAGATTGCTGTTGAGGCGCACGGGATCGGCCTGCATCTCTGCAACCGTATAGATGGTGGGCGTGGTGGGCAGCAGCAGCAGGTCGACATCACACCAAAGCCGGGCAATTTCCTGGGCATAGAAGGCCAGGGCATATTGCCCGACAAAGGCCTCCACGGCGGATTTGCCGACGGCCCCTTCGATGATGCTGCGTACCGTGGGGTCCATGGCGTCGGCCTGACCCTCGACAAATTCCTCAATCGCGGCCAGACGTTCGGCCACCCAAGGCCCGCCATAGAGCAGATGGGCGCATTCGCGCAGCGGCTTGTAATCGAACGGCACCGCCGTGCCGCCCAGGGAGGCCAACCGCTCTACGGCCGCGTCATAGAGCGCCCCTGCCGCCGTATCGCCCAGGAACTCCTTCTCCGTCCCCGTCAAAACCCCGAAGCGGAAGCCCGACAGGCGCAGGGGGCGGGTCTGCACGGGCCGTGAGAACGGATCGGCCGCATCGAACCCTTCGGCCACATGGCGGACCAGATCGCCATCCGCCACATCGTGGGACAGGACCGTGATGCAATCCTGTGACCGGCAGGCAGGCACCAGACCGCTGGTGGATAGCAGGCCCTTGCTGGGCTTGATCCCCACCAGATCGTTGAAGGCGGCCGGAACCCGGCCGGATCCGGCCGTATCAGTGCCCAGCGCAAAGGCCACCTGACCCCGCGCCACGGCGACAGCGGAGCCGGAACTGGACCCGCCGGAGATATAGTCCGCGTTGAACACACAGCGCGGGGCCCCATAGGGGCTGCGCGTGCCGTTCAGGCCGGTGGCGAACTGGTCCAGGTTGGTCTTGCCCACCAGGATGGCCCCGGCGGCCCGCAGCCTGGCCACGACGGTACTGTCGGCTCCTGGGTTGTAGGCAAAGGCCGGGCAGGCGGCGGTGGTGGGCAGGCCGGCGGCGTCGATATTATCCTTGGCCGCAAAGGGGATGCCCCAAAGAGGTTTGGACGGATCATAGCCGGCAGCCGCCAAGGCCGCCGCTTCCGCCCGAAGCTGTTCGGCGGGCACCACGCTGATCCAGGCGGCGGGATCGGGATTGGCGGCAAGCCGTTCCAACACCGCCTCGATCACCGTCACGGGGCTGGCCGCGCCGCTGCGGTACAGGTCGGTCAGGGTCTGGATGGTCAGCTTTTCGGGCAACATCAGGCAATATCCTCCAGAATGGCGACGGTCTGACCGGCATTGACGGTGCGGCCCGGCTTTACGGTCACTTCCCGTATCCGCCCCGCCACTGTCGCCTTGACCTCCATCTCCATCTTCATGCTCTCCAGAATCAGGATGGTATCACCGGCGGCCACATTCTGCCCGGGCTCCACCATGATCTTCCAGACGTTGCCTGTCACACCCGTTTCGATACCGGAACAACCATCGGGCAGGGCGGTGGCTTCCGCCGCCGGGCCGCCATCGTCGCTGACAAAACTGTCCAGTCCCTTGGCTTTCCAATCTTCCCGCTCCGCCTCGAACGCCGCCTGCTGACGGGTTTTGAAGGCGTCGATGCTGTCGGCATTATCGGCCTGGAACCGCAGATGTTCGGCGTAATCGAGTGTCGTTTCCTCAATCCTTATCGGATAGCGGCCATGGGGGAACGCCTCGCGGGCCTCCGCCAGTTCCTGTTCCGTTACGGGAAAGAAACGAATTTGGTCGAAGAAGCGCAGCAGCCAGGGGCAGCCCTGCTGGAACGGGGCCGTCGCCCGCCAGGAGTTCCAGACCTGGATGGTGCGCCCGAACAATTGATAGCCGCCCGGTCCCTCCATCCCGTAAATGCACATATAGGCGCCGCCGATGCCGACGGCATTTTCAGGGGTCCAGGTGCGGGCGGGATTGTATTTGGTCGTCACCAGCCGGTGGCGCGGGTCCAGCGGGGTGGCAACGGGTGCGCCCAGATAGACGTCACCCAGGCCATAGACAAGGTAGGAGGCGTCGAAGACGATGCGCTTCACATCCTCCTGGCTGTCCAAGCCGTTGATACGGCGGATGAATTCGATATTGTCGGGGCACCAGGGGGCATCGGCCCGCACCAGTTCCTGATACTTGGTCATGGCCAGCCGGACCTGGGGATCGTTCCAGGACAAAGGCAGATGCACGATGCGGCTGGGTACCTTGGCCTGTTCGATACTGCCCAGGCCCGCCTCGATCTCCGCCAGCACAGCCAACAGCGTGGATAGCTTTAACATTCCGCTGTCGTAATGAACCTGAAGCGAACGGATGCCGGGTGTCAGGTCGATGATGCCGGGCAGGGCGCGGGCACGCAGGGCCGTGACCAGCAGATGCACGCGCAGCCGCAGGCCCAGATCCAGCGCCATCGGTCCATATTCGACCAGCAGATAATCATCCCCCGCGCGGCGATAGATGACGGGCACCGGGCCGTCGATGCGCGACAGGATGGGGGAGGGCAGCGTGGCGTGGGTGATGATGGCGGGCGCGCTGGGCGGTGTTACCGCGACAGGCACGAACCGCACCTTGTCGCCGGGCCGCAACTGCCCGACCTTCCACAAATCCTCCTTGGCGACGACCACGGGGCAGACAAAACCGCCCAGGCTGGGGCCGTCGGGGCCCAGGATGATCGGCATGTCGCCCGTGAAGTCCACGGCCCCGATGGCATAGGCATTGTCATGGATGTTGGACGGGTGCAGCCCGGCCTCCCCCCCATCGGCCCGCGCCCATTTCGGGCGGGGACCGATCAGGCGGACGCCTGTGCGGGCGGAATTGAAATGCACCTCATAGGTCGCGGCGAACAGGTCGGCGATGTCGTCTTCCCGGAAAAAGTCGGGCGCGCCGTGCGGGCCATAATGGACGGACAAGTGCCATTCGTTGGAGAGCATGGGAAGGGCGGGCATTTCCGCTGGTCCCACGGGCAGCCCCGCCAGCGCCAGCGTGTCACCCGCCTTCAGGCAGCCTGTGGCATGGCCGCCAAATCGGCCCAGCGCGAAGGTTGCCTTTGAGCCCAGATAGCTGGGCGCATCAAAACCACCGGCGACGGCCAGATAGGTGCGCTGTCCGGCCCCCTGAATACGGCCCAGCGCCAGGGTCTGCCCGGCCTTTACGACCACCGGCACGCCATACGCCACGCCCACGCCATCCAGCGTCGCCGCCATCACGGCCCCGGTCAGGGCGATGGTCGCATCGGTGTTGAAGCGCAGGGTGGGGCCGGTCAGCGTGCATTCCAGCGCCGCCGTCCCTTCCGCATTGCCCAGCAACCGGTTGGCCAGACGGAAGCTCTTGTCATCCATCGGCCCCGATGGCGGCACGCCCACATCCCAATAGCCCAGCCGTCCCGGCCAATCCTGGATGGAGGTCTGGGCACCCGGTGCCAGCACCTCCACCGTCGCGGGGGTAAAGGCAAAATCTTTCAGGACAGAGGTGGCAACCTTGCCCTGACGGAAAATATCCGACCCGATGATGGCGGACAGGTAGGACAGGTTGGTCTCGATCCCCGCCACGCGGCTTTCGGCCAGCGCCGCCGACAGCTTGTCGATGGCCGCATCGCGGCTGTCGGCATGCACGATCAGCTTGGCCAGCATCGGATCGTAATTGGCCGTCACCTCCGTACCGGTCGCGACCCAGCCATCGACGCGGATGTCGGTGGGGAAGGTCACCTCGGTCAGAAGGCCCGTGGAGGGGCGGAAGTCGGCGGCCGCGTTTTCGGCATAAAGCCGGACCTCGATGGCGGCCCCGTGGGGGACCAAGCTGTCCTGGGCGGGCAGGGTGAAATCACCGGCGGCCTGCCGCACCATCCATTCGACCAGATCTACGCCGAACACGGCTTCCGTCACCGGATGTTCGACTTGCAGCCGTGTATTCACCTCCAGGAAATAGACCTGGGCGCGGGCCACGTCATAGATGAACTCCACCGTCCCGGCAGAGGCGTATTTCACCGACTGGCCAAGGGCGATGGCGGCATCGCGCAGGTGCAGGCGCACCGCGTCGGGCAGGCCGGGGGCGGGTGTCTCCTCCACCACCTTCTGATTGCGACGCTGAAGCGAGCAGTCACGCTCGCCCAGGGCCACGACCCCGCCCTTGCCATCGCCGAAAATCTGCACCTCGACATGCCGCGCCTCGGCCACGAACCGTTCCAGGTAGACACGCGCGTCGCCAAAGCTGCTGGTGGCCATGCGTTGCACGGCGGCGAACTTGGCCGCCAGTTCGTCGGCGCTGTGGCAAAGCTGCATGCCGATGCCGCCGCCACCCGCCGTACTTTTCAGCATCACGGGGAAGCCGATTTCGGCGGCGGCGGTCTGTGCCGCCTCCACATTCTCCAGGATGTCGGTACCGGGCAGCAGGGGCACACCGGCGGCCTTGGCCAGGGCGCGGGCCGTGTGTTTCAGGCCGAAGCCCTGCAGATGCTCCACACGCGGGCCGATGAAACTGATGCCCGCTGCGTTCAGCCGTTCCACAAACCCGGCATTTTCCGACAGGAAGCCATAGCCGGGATGGACGGCCTGCGCCCCCGTCGCCTTGCAGGCGGCGATGACGGCGTCGATATCCAGATAGGACTGCTTGGCCGGCGACGGGCCGATATGCACCGCCTCATCCGCCGACAGGACGGGCAGGGTGAAACGGTCGGCGTCGGAATAGACGGCGACCGACGCGATACCCATGCGCCGCAGGGTTTTGACCACCCGCGCGCAAATCTCGCCACGATTGGCGATCAGGACCTTGGTGAACATGGATGTGCCCCCGATTGCCGTCAGTCAGCCCAGACCAGCACCCGGATGGGCGTGGGGTCGAAACCGTTGCAGGGATTGTTCACCTGGGGACAGTTGGAGATGACGCAGAGCAGATCCTGATGCGCCACCATCTCCACATAATCCCCGCCCGATGACACGCCATCGGCAATGGCCAGCGTGCCGTCAGGGTCGATGGGCACATTCATGAAGAAATTGATGTTGGGCACGATATCGCGCTTGCCCATGCCGTGGCGGGACACGGCGATCAGGAAATTTTCCCGACAGGCGTGCATGTATTTGGTCTGGTGGCCAAAGCGCACCGTATTGCTTTCGCAGGAACAGGCCCCGGCAGAGGTGTCATGGCTGCCGCTGGTATCAGCAATGACCGTCGCAAGCGGGTTGCCCCGGTTGGAATAGAGCACCGATCCCGGCCCGATATAGGGCGCGCCCTGGGCCAGCACGGTGTCCTGGGCGCTGTAGCGTTCGGTATGGTCGGCCAGACTGTAGAACAGGGTGTCGACGGCCTGACAGCCCTCGCTGTCGATGATGCGGAAAACCTGGCCCTTACGCACGATCCCGGACCAGGGATGTTCGGCGGGCACGACCTCATCATGGATGGCGTTGCCCATGTCACGGTTGGACAGGACCGGGGTGAAGCTGCTGTTGCTCATGTTAATTTCCTCCCCCGATCAGGCCGACAAATAGGCGTCGGTATTGATGAAACCGCGCACAGCCTCTGCCGTCGCGGTCCGGCACAGATCGTCGGGACCGGCGGCGGGTGCATTGTGGATGGTCAGTTCCACGGGCACCGGCGATACCTTCGGCGCCAGCGGGTGGGGGGTGTTCGACACGGCCAGGATCAGATCCATTTCCGCCCGCAGGGACACGAAGTCACCCGGCGTGACCGCAGCGGCATCAAAGCTGAAGCGGCCATCGGCATTGACGGTGACGGGCGCGAAAAATGTGATGCAGGGGGGAATGTCGCGCTGGGTCAGGCCATGTTTGCCCACCGCCAGGATAAAATTGTCCCGCGCATTGCGCACGCCGCTGTCGGCGCCATAGGTGCGGGCGACGGAGGCCGGGGTCGATCCGCCCACCACCGTGTCGTGCCGGCCGCTGCAATCCTCCACAATCGACAGCAGGACCCGGCCCATGTCGGAGAACAGGACCCGGCCCTTGCGCAGTTCCGCCGTCCACTGGATCTTGATCGTGTCGGCATGGTTATAGCGCTCGGAAGGATCCGCCAGGTTCCAGGTCAGCAGCGATACGCCGGGGGTTGCCTCCGGATTGGCGATGCGAAGCACCTGACCCCGGCGGATGATGCCGGTCCAGTACCAGCCACCGGGCAGCGTTTCGGACAGTTTCACCGCATCGGCGCCGGGCGGTGCCGAATCGCGCGGGGTCGGCGGGGGCAGGACCAGCGGGGCGTGGCCGGCACC
Organism: Niveispirillum sp.; assembly: GCF_017996735.1. Classification (GTDB taxonomy): domain Bacteria; phylum Pseudomonadota; class Alphaproteobacteria; order Azospirillales; family Azospirillaceae; genus Niveispirillum. The sequence continues at coordinate 58,302 of NZ_JAGOGJ010000008.1, read as the reverse complement.
GGCGGCTTTCAGTTCAAGATAGCGGGCGCGGTTGGCGGCGATCTGTTCTGGGGTCTGGCGGGGCATCTTGCACCCTCCTTACGCGGCGTCGGCCGGGTCGTCCCGGTCCGGTTGCCCGTCGACAGTGGCCGGGTCGTCCCGGCGGGGCGGATTGGGGTCTTTGCCGAAGCCTGGATTGCCCGCCACGCGGCGGGGCCAGACCTCGATATCGTTGGTGATGCTGGCGCCGTAACGCAGCCGCTCTTCCGGCAGGTTGCGGCGGCGGTCAAAGGCGATGACGCGGGTGCCCAGGTGGAACGCCTCCGACAGGTCGTGAGTGACCATGACCACACTCATCGGATGTTCGTGCCACAGCTTGCGCATCAGCTTGTGCACGTCACCCCGGATACCGGGGTCCAGCGCGCCGAACGGTTCATCCAGCAGCAGCACCTTCGGCTTGGCGATAAGGGCCTGGGCCAGGGCCAGACGCTGCTGCATGCCGCCGGAAAGCTGGGCGGGATATTTATCCAGTGCGTGCGACAGGCCGACGGCGTCCAGCAATTTGGCGGCCTCTTCCTTCGCCTGCCGCCGCGCCGTGCCGAACAACCGGCCCAGCACGCCACCACCCTTCAGTTCCGCGCCCAGCAGCACATTGCCCAGGACCGTCAGGTGCGGAAAGACGGAATAGCGCTGGAACACCACGCCCCGGTCGGGGCCGGGTTCGGGCGAAATAGGCACGCCGTCGATCAGGATGTCACCCCTGGTCGGCACCTCCTGGGACAGCAGCATACGCAGGAACGTGGTCTTGCCACAGCCGGACGGACCGACCAGGGCCACGAAGGAGCGGGGGGCGATTTCCAGGTTGATCCGTTCCAGGACCACCTGTTCCCCATATTCCTTCCAGACGTCGCGGACGGAGATCTGCGTCATGACCCGGCCCTCGCATCCTCAAACCACGGGAAGGCCCGGCGCTGCAGCACCCGCAGGCCCAGATCCATCAGGAAGCAGAGCAGGGTGATCCAGGCCACATAAGGCAGGATCACATCCATGGCCAGATAGCGGCGCACCAGGAAGATGCGGTAGCCAAGGCCGCTTTCACTGGCGATGGCCTCTGCCGAGATCAGGAACAGCCAGGCGGGCCCCAGGTTCAGGCGGATGCTGTCGATCAGGCGCGGCAGGATTTGCGGCAACACGACGCGGATGGCGATGGTCCAGCTATTGGCGCCCAGGGTCTGCGCCTTGATCAATTGCTGACGCGGCAGATCGTCGATCTTCAACATCAGGTCACGGATCAGGCAGGGCAGAACACCGACCACGATCAGGGTGATCTTCGACGCCTCCCCCAACCCCACCATGATGAACAGGATCGGCAGGACCGCCAACGGCGGCACCATCGACACGACCGTGACGAACGGCGCCAGGGTGGCCCGGACATAAGGCAGCAGCCCCGCCGCCAGCCCCACCAGCAGACCGCCCGCCGCCGCGATGGCAATACCCGCCGCAAGCCGCATCAGCGAGGTGCCGGTGTCCAGCCACAACAGGATATCGCCCGTCCGTTTGTCCGGGGTAAAGGCCATCCGGTCGATGGCATCGACAAAGGATGTCAGACCGGGCAGCAGCTTGTCCGACGGGTTTTCCGCAAGCCGCACCGCCGAACCCAGGGCATAGGCAATCAGCACCGCCACAAAGGGCAGGGCGGCCAGCAGCATCCAGCTTGTCCGGTCGGGCCTTCGGTTGATCAGGCGCATGGGGTCACTCCGTTGCGGCCCGGCTCCCATCATCCCGGCGACAGCCGGGATGATGCATGGAACGGATATGCGTTCGTGCTTACAGCTTCCCGTCTGCCGCCGCCGCCATGTAGGTGTCGGTGAAGCGGAACTTCACGGAGCCCTTGTTGCCGTAGGTCACGCCGCCCGGAAACTCGATCCCCACGGCTTCGGCCGACGGTGCGCCATTGCCCAGCAGGCCGTGGTCGAACAGGAAGCCGGCGACCTTCTGCATGGTGGCCTTCGGCTCCGCCCCGCGCACGAAAGCAAGCGCATCGGCGGGCTTGTAGAACATGCGGGTGGCCTTCAACTGCGCGTCATACCCGGCCAGATCGGTGCCCGACGCCTTGCCCATGGCGGTGCGGGCGGCAATGCCGGCCGGCGTGTCGGCGGACATGAGGGCCATGGTTTCATACCAGATGCCGGCCAGTGCCTTGCCAAAGGCCGGGTTGTCCTTCAGCACATCGGTATTGGCAACGGTCAGGTCGATGATTTCACCGGGGATCTGGCTGCTGTCGAACACCTTCTTGGCGCCCGGCGTGGCCAGGATTTCCGCGACCAGCGGGTTCCAGGTGACGACTGCCGTCACGTCGGGCGTGGACCAGGCGGCGACCATGTCGGCGTCAGACGTGGAAACGACGCTGACATCCTTCTTTTCCGTCAGCTTCACGCTTTCCAGCGCGCGGGTCAGCAGGTAATGGCTGACCGAATATTCCACCAGATTGACCTTCTGGCCCTTGATATCGGCCAGCTTGTCCTTGCCCTTCAGGATGACGGCGTCATTACCGTTGGAGAAGTCGCCGACGATGACGGCGGTTGTATCCACACCACCGGCGGCGGGGATGGACAGGGCGTCCATATTGGTCACGGTGACGGCGTCGAAGGCGCCGGCCGTGTACTGGTTGATGCTTTCAACATAATCGTTGAACTGCACCACTTCGATCTTGATGCCGTACTTGTCGGCCCATTTCTTCACGATGCCCTGATCGGCGGCATACTGCCACGGCATCCAGCCGACATAGATCGACCAGGCCAGCTTGAAGTCCTTCTTCGGTGCCGCGAAGGCGGGAAGGGAGAGCAGCGAGGCGGCAACCAGGCCGGCGGTCAATTTTCCTAGGAAGCGGCGCGTTTTCATCATCCAACCCCTCAAAGGTTTCCAAAACCGGTTTGGGGGTTGGCGGAGACCGGAAGGGGGCGCCAACCCACCTCGATCTCCCGGGCTTTTGTCCCGCCGTGTACCAGACAGGGCCATGAAGGCGGCGTCTGGCGGCAGCTCTCGGACCAGACACCGTGTTTCCCACGGCCGGAACCCTAGCCACCCTTACCTTGCATAGCAGCAAGGGACGTGCCAGCACGGGATTGGCGGTTTTGTTGGGGTTGCCGGATGCGGCCTGGCGCGCCAACGGGCAGATTGCCTTTCATCGCCGCATAAATTTTGGGCATGTGCGAAATGATGCCAAGTGAGGTTGACAGCGGCCGCCGGCTTGGGCCATTTGCCAGCCAACGCCGACCTGACGGAGTACCCCCCGTGATCGAACGTCTCATCGAACGCACCCTTTATGCCAGCCGTTGGCTGCTGGTGCCGATGTATCTCTGTCTGGCCATTGTATTGATCGCCTTCACCGTCCGGTTCGGGGTGGAGGTCGTGCATATGTTCGATTACGCCCTGTTCGGGGAGAGCGAGGCCGACCTGATCCTGGCGGCCCTCAGCCTTGTCGATCTGACCCTGGTGGGCAGTCTGGTGGTCATGGTGATGATCAGCGGGTACGAGAATTTTGTCTCCCGCATCGAACTGGGTGAGGATGATGAGAAACTGTCCTGGCTGGGCAAGCTGGACAGCGGCACGCTGAAGGTGAAGGTGGCGGCCTCCATCGTCGCCATCTCTTCCATCCATCTGCTGAAAAGCTTCATGGACGCGGACAAGGTGTCGAATGACAAGCTGATGTGGCTGGTCATCATCCATCTGACCTTTGTGATATCGGCCGTGCTGATGGGTTGGCTGGACAAGCTGTCATTTGCCGGCAAGGCGAAGGACTGATCCAGGCGGGTCCAGTCGCGACGGGGCAATTGGCCCCATGGTGGACGGGACCCCTCTTGCCCTTCCTGGTCCGGCATCGTTCCATTGCCGGTGAGCGCCGGAGTGGCCTGTTTATCGCGGTGGGGCCGGCCTTTCTAGGCCTTCATCTCCTGTCTCTGCGCCCGCCGCCGACGGGCGGGTTGTGACCAATCGTTCCAGGGTCGCAATATTTCCTGCAAAGCCTCAAAAAATTTATTAAAAAATCCTTAAGGGTGGGATATGTGATCGCGACATGTCCCTGGCGGGAAAAGGGGAACCGGGATGACCGGGCTTGCTGGTGTTGCGCGCGGGTTGTTGTTGGCCGTTCTGGCCAGCCTTGCCCTATCTGCGGCCACGCATGCACGGCCGCTGACCTTTGCGTTCGGTGATCATAACGAAGCACCCTTCGCCCTGGTTGATGGGGGGCAGTTGAAGGGCGGTTTCGCGCTTGAATTCGGGCGGGCCATCGCCGCGCGACTGGGGCGGGAGGTTGCGTTCCGGTTCGTACCCCGCAATCGCATCACGGCGGAAATCACGGCCGGCAGCGTCGATGCCTATTGTCTGGCCGCACAGCCCTACTACCCCACCTTCGCCGCCGACCGGTTCACCCAGGCCTTGTTCAGTGATCAGGATATCGTGCTGCTGTCCGCCGGATTGCGCGGTCCCGCCGATATGACAAGTCTGGTGGGCGCGCGGGTGGGCACTGTACTGGGCTTTCTGTATCCGCCGGTGCTGGAGGCGCTGTTCTCCACCGGCGGGGCGGAACGGATTGATGCCCGCAATGCTGATGGCAATCTGCGCAAGCTGTTGGGCGGGCGGCTGGACGCCGTCATCCTGCCCCTGGCGGCCTGGCGGCTGGCCTTGTCCCGCGACCCATCGCTGGCGGGCGCTGTGCGACCGGATTTTATCTCCGTCGCGGTGCGTGAACGTGTCTGCCTTGTCAGCCCGTCCAGCCCCGTCACCGTGCCTGAAATGAATATGGCCATACAATCGCTGGCCGCGGACGGAACCCTGCCCGCCATGATCCGGGCCATGGGGCTGGACCTGCCCGGCGGACAATCCGCCAGCATGCCGGGCCCCGTCCCGGCGCCCGCGCGGCGATAGGGTCAGTCCAGCAAACCGTCGATATCGGTGATCAGCCGCTGGCGGCGTTGGACCACGGGCGCATTGTCGCCGGATGCGCCGTCGGCCGTTTCCGGCTCGCGCATCGGTTCCGCAAGACCGGCATCCGCGGCCAGAATGGCGGCAACGGCGGTGCGCACCTCCTCCCGGCGGTCGGCCGGTACCCAGAACTCAAGACGCACAAGCCCCGCCGCCTTGCGCCGGGCACGTGCCCTTATTTGCCGGATCGCGTCGCTCATCCCGTCACCCCTTCCGATGAGACCAGAGTAGTGCAACCTTCGTGCGAATGGAAAGTGCCGCCGATGCCTACCCGTCATTCCATGATTGCGGCATGGTGGTCGTCCGGTGCCGCAGCCTTCGGCTTGCGCAGCAGCAGCAGCAGGGGGATGGCTCCCAGGGTTACCAGCATCATCAGCTTGAAATCATTGATATAGGCGATCATGGCTGCCTGTTGGTTGACCATCAGGTCGGCGGCGGCCAGCAATTCGGGCGCCGCCTGGCCCGCCATGGTCAGCGGCCCCTCCACATTCGGATTGAAGGGGCTGACATGGGCCGCCAGTTCGGCGTGGTTCACCTGGGTAAAATGGGCCAGCGCCGCCGTGACGACGGAGACACCCAGGCTGTTGCCCAGGTTGCGGACAAGGCTGAACATGCCGGCGGCATCGGCCCGGTCGGCCGGGGCCAGGGTGGCGAAGGCCAGGGTGGACAGCGGTACAAAGACCATGCCGATCCCCAATCCCTGGATGACGCCCGAGAGGATGATGGGCATGCTGCCCATCACGATGGTGAACCCGGTCATCATGTGCAGCGACCAGCCCGTGACGCAGAGGCCCGTCAGGATCAGCAGCCGGGGATCGACCACGCGCATGAGACGCCCGACCATCAGCATGGAGACCATGACGCCCACGCCACGGGGGGCCATGACCATGCCGGTGGTGATGGTGGGATAGCCCATCAGCCGTTGCAGCATGGGCGGCAGCAGCGCCATGGCCGCCAGGACCACGATGCCGATGACGAAGATGAAGACCAGGCCCAGCAGCAGGTTGCGGTCCCGCAGCAGATGCGGCGGCAAAAAGGGCTTTTCCGCCGTCAGCATATGCACCCCGAAGGCCCAGAACGCCGACACCGATATGCCCAGTTCGATCCAGATTTCCGTGGCCGCGAACCAGTCCAGTTGTTCACCCCGGTCCAGCATCAATTGCAGGGCGCCAACGCCGATGGACAGCAGCGCAAAGCCGATGAAATCAAACCCACGCTGGCGCTTCTGTGCGTTCGGCAGCCATGCCAGGATGCCAAGGAAGGCGATGATACCGATCGGCACATTGATGTAGAAGACCCAACGCCAGTTGAGGCTTTCCGTCAGCCAGCCGCCCAGGGTGGGGCCGATCACGGGCCCGACCATGACACCCGCCCCCCACATGGCCATGGCCTGTCCATGGCGTTCGGGTGGGTTGATATTCAGCAGAACCGTCTGTGACAGCGGTACCAGGGCGGCGCCGAACACACCCTGCGCCAGCCGCCAGACCACCATCTCCGTCAGGCTTCCCGCCGTGCCGCACAGCATGGAGGTGACGGTGAAGCCCACCACGGATACCAGAAACAATTGCTTCAACCCGATCCGGTCGGCAAGCCAGCCCGTCACAGGTGTCATGATGGCGGAGGCCACGATATAGGAGGTCAGCACCCAGGTGATGCTGTCCTGTGCGGCGCCCAAACTGCCCTGCATGCTGGGCAGGGCGACATTGGCGATGGTGGTGTCCAGCACCTGCATGACGGTCGCCAGCATGATCGCAACCGTCAGCGGACCGTGTTTAAGGGGAGGGGACTGAGCGGTCATGGCGGTTCTCCCGCTTTACCGGCCCGCCGCCCGCGCGGTGGCGAAGCCGGGAAGGCCGCGGCTGTGGCCTGTGTCGATTTCGACATTGGCCGACAGGCCGGCACGCAGAGGCACCTTTTCACCCTCCGCCAGTTCCAGGCGCACGGGCACGCGCTGCACCACCTTCACCCAGTTGCCGGTGGCGTTCTGGGCCGGCAGGATGGAGAATTCGGAACCGGTTCCGGCCCCGATGCTGGTGATCTTCGCCGTCAGGGTGCGGCCGGGATAGGCGTCCAGTTCGATCGTCGCTGTCTGGCCCGGCTGCATATGGGTAAGGTCTGTTTCCTTGACGTTCGCTTCAACATAGGTGGCCTGGGTTTCCACCAGGCTCAGCATCGACAGGCCGGGCAAGGCGAATTGGCCCACGCGCAGCCGGTCGGTCTGGCTGGTCACGCCATCGGCCGGCGCCCGCACGATGGTGCGATCCAGATCCAGCGCGGCGCGGTCGCGGGCGGCCAGCGCCTGCATCACGGTCGGGTGGCTGTCGGTGGCGATGCCGGGGTCGCCACCCAGATCAGCCAGAGCGGCGGCAACGCCCTGCCGGGCCTTGGCCACGCCCTGCTCGGCGGAACGCAACTGGTTGCGGGTCTCGTCCAGCTTGGACTGCGCGGCGTACCCGTTCTGGGCAAGCTTGGCCTGACGATCATGGTCGCGCTGCCGGAAATCCTGTTCCTGCTCCGCATCCGCCAGTTCGGCGCGCTTCTGCGACAGGTCCGCCCGCATCCGCTCCACATTCAGCCGGGCCGTCGCGATGGCGGCTTCCGCCTGGGCCAGGGCGATGCGGTAGGGCTGCGCATCGATTTCAAACAGGACATCGCCCCGTTTGACGCGCATGCTCTCTCCCACATGCACATTGGTCACCAATCCCTGCACCTCCGGTGCGACGGCGACCTTGTCCTGCTTTATGTAGGCATTGTCCGTGCTGACATAGCGACCGCCCGTCACCCAGACATAGGTGCCGACCCCGGCCAGCACGACGGGCAGGGCGAGACCCAGCGCCAAGCGGCGCCAGACGGGCAAGGTGCGCTTGGCCACGTCACTCATGATCATCACCTTTGGAAAGATTGGTCCGCACCCGCGACAGCAGGTGCATCAGTTGATCGCGCTCGGCCTTGTCCAGGCCATGCAGCGCTTCCTCATAGAGGTCGTCGGCCAATGCCCGCATGGGGGCCAGGGCCTCGTGTGCCTTCTCGGTCAGGTAGAGCAGGCGGGCGCGCCGGTCATTGGGATCGGTTTGCCGCACCACCCAACCGCCTTCCTCCATCCGGTCCAGAAGACGGGTCAGGGTAATCGGCTCCACATCCAGCGCGTCGGCCAGTTCCGCCTGTTTCATGCCCTCCGCCTTGGAGATCTTGAAAATGGCGTGCCATTGCGCGCGGGTGCTGCCCGTGAAGCGCAGGCGCTGGTCGAACCGTTTGCGCAGCAGACGGGACGTGTCCGTCAGCATGGCGCCAAAGTTCAATGTGGATTCATGACTGCTCATGGCTATGCATAATATAAGTTAGCTTACTATAAGCAAGGCGCTGAGAGGGGGAGCCAGCCATGCGGGCGACGCGGGTATCGGGGGGCACGGTGCCGGCGGGGTGTTGCGGCCCCGCCGGTATCAAGGTCAATGGCTGACCACGACGCGCGCCTTGGCCATTATGACGCCTTGCTTTGTGCCCACGCCGGGTTGCATCATTTCGATAATTCTGTTGGAGCGACCGGTTTGAGCGCGGAGTTCGACCAGTTCATGAAGGCTGTCGTCCATCGCATCGCCAGGCTCCGCCATGACAAGCGTGAAGGGCAGCCTTGATTCTGCAAACTTGTCATCGATCGAACGATAATATTCTGATGATCTTCCCGCCGGTATCAGGTGATTTTGGAACCAGTAGATCAAGGCGGGTATTCCCTGTACGTTCTTCAGCGCGATTGCGGCGTCGGTTGTCAGCCCCAGTTCATCGACAAGCCGATGCAATTGGGGCTTGAATGTGGAGACATCGACCGAAGCATTTGATGATGCCGGGCTGATCGGTTTGACATCTCCTGCCGGGTGCCGCGACGGCCCGTCCCCCCAACCTTCATTGAAATTCCGCCTGTCATCGGTTGTAATGGCGACGTCACCCGTCGGATCGGGTGGAGCACTTGCGGGCTGCCCGCCCTTTTCCGGTTTTAGCGCATTGATTTGCGCCTGTAGGCGCATGATGGCGGCGTTCAGGTTGATTGCGACTTCTTCCCGCAACAGACTGATTTCATTTGTTTTTTCTATTGGTTTGTCTTGGAGGTCTCGTAATTCCCTCCCGAGAACATTGATGAGTTCGGTGTGATATTTTGAGTATTCACTTAAATGTTCGTTGATTTTATTGTCATATATTTGGAGTTGCATTTTAATGTTATTGTCTGAATCCTCATTTTTTGTGTATTCATATCGCCTCATAACTAAAATCAAAGCAAGACAGCCTGATGACATCAGGAAATTTATGATGGTAAGGGCAGTCACCCATCCGCCAGATCCTGCCGGTCCTGCCGGTCCTGCCGGTCCTGCCGGTCCTGCCGGTCCTGCCGGTCCTGCCGGTCCTGCCGGTCCTGCCGGTCCTGCCGGTCCCGCTGTTGCTGGTGCCGTTGTCGTCCGAACAGTGCCGCCGTTTGGCGGGGCGGGCAATTTAATCCGGCCTGCATCGTTGGCCATCTTGAAGGTGAGCTTGTGCAGGGATTCGGTTTTCGAGACATTAATGTCTTTTAGGCCTAGCTTTTCAATTAGACCGGACTCTTCTTTATTAATCCAGTCCATGATCGCTTTGCCCGGATCTATGGCATCGCCAAGTTGCGACGGTCCGCCGAAGCCGTCAGCGAGTTGCTCAAGGTCAGCTCGTTCCATGGCGCCGGTGGCGAATTGCCGGTCCAGTCGCCATAGACGGCTGCCAATCCCTTTCTCGTCCTTCATATCGACTTCGCTGCCGCACAGGAGGGAGAACAGCTCCTGCCAGGATGCGCCCTCCTTCAGCCATGGTTTCAGCTTGTCGATTCCGGCTGGGACCTTGTTCTCCGGTCCGGACAGAAGTGGCTCATTCCCTTTCCACTCTACCCATTGACCCACTGTTCCGTCGTCGTTAATCACCAAGCCCCCGGCAAACACCTGTACTTGCGCGCCTTGACGCAAACGAAGCAGAAGCCGGTAGGTGCCCTTCGCCCATTGCGCCCCGGCCGCCCGTGGCACCTGGCATTCACTTATATTATTGCCATCGAAAACAGCGATGTAGGACCAAGCCTGGACCGGGTCCCCCGTCTGGGCGGCCGCGACCAGGGGGTACAGGCACGACAGGCTGAGGGCGAGCGCCACGCTAAACAAGCGCGCGGTTATCCGGCAAAGGCCCCATCGACGGCTCATATCGGGTTCTCCATGGGGGGATTACGGCGATGGTAACCGGCCGGCAACAGGCCGATGCGGTGTTCGAACAGCCATTCGGACGCGGTCAAGGCCTGTTCGGTCCCATCGGCTTCGACCACCCCGATCCGCAACGCCAGTTCGCCATCCGCTTCCACACGCACGAACCGCGCGGCTCCGCCGGATTTTTTCAGGCTGACGTCACTACTGAAATAAGGTTTGAAGCCCGCAGTCCCCAAAGTGCCGCTCTGGTCGCGTGCCATGCCGAGGATGAGCCGGAAACGCCCCGACCAGGAACCGGGCAACGGCGCCACCATCGGGCTGTCCTTGGGCATTCCTTCTCCCAAGGAGATAAAGGTGAAGTCGCCGCTGGTGGCGTCGGGTGCTCCTTGGAACCCGAACCAGCCTGATTGCCCGGACGAGAAGCGGATATTCGGTGCATGCGGCAGGACATCCGCCAAAATCAGGGCTCCGAGACTTGTGATGGGCTTCAACATCTCATCCGACATGCGTACCCGGACTTCGGCGCTGTTCAGGTCGAGTGACTTCAACTCGGCGTTCAGTGCCGAACTGATGAAGGGAAACAGGCTGCCGCGTCCCGACATGACGATGCGTGTATCGCGCCGGCCGGGATACCGGTTCAGGGCAGTAACAGCATTGCGGATCAGCGTGCGTGCCGCCTGGCCCGGCCCCGTGGCAAAGGCCGTGAGAAACTGTTGCAAATCCAGGGACAGGTCGTCGCCAACCCAACTGAACCGGTGAGGGCGGCCAGCCCGGTCCGTGAATTCCAAGTCCGGCAACCGGGCGTCCGCGCGAAGGTCGGCCTCTATTCTTTGAATTTGCGTATGGATAACCGCGTTGTCCAAGGCGTCAAAATCGCCCAGGCGGGCAAAGGCCAAGCTGCTCTGCAATGTCAGCACGAGCCGAGCCAGGGCATGACCATTGGTCGCGGCCAGCGTATCAGCCTCCGGTTCCGCCCACCTCTGCCAGTAGGGCACGATGGGTACATCGCTTTCCAGGACAAGTCGCCGAAGCATCGCTGCCCGCAGTGATGGCATCAGGGCGCGTGTGAGCAGGGAAGAAATGACGTTGCCCGACACCGCATTGCTGCCATCGGTGAACACCTCTTCGACAACGACGTCGGAATGGTCGTTGATGGCGAGGCGGAAGGCCGACACATCCGTACTGCCGCCGCCCATATCGAAGGTGATCAGGCCGAAAACGTTGCCGGCTGCGACATCGGGCAGGAGTGGTCCGTTGAAGGCCCTGTGCGCCCATTCCGCCGTTACCGTCAACGGCAATGCCAGACTGGCCGGTGCCCAGCTTTCCGAGGCCAGTACCCGTGCGCCGGCGATTTCAAGCGGTTGCGGTTCGAGGCCCGCCAGTTCGAAAGCCTCCAGCAGTGCGCGCATCTGGGTCGGGGAGAAGCGGGAGGGGACGGTTACGACCGCACCGGTCACATTCGCGCCGATGGTGACCTCTTCTTCGATGAACGTCTTCACGTTCCTCAGATAGTCGCCCACGATTTCAAGCATCTGCCGGTCTGTGCCATCCGGCAGGAAGACCGGGTCGGCCTCGTCCATCCGCCATTTCAACCCTTCGAATACCTGGGTGTCCCCCTGGTCAGACCCAAAGCAGGAGAGTGCTTCACGGCCGATCACCTGCTCCAGTTTCCCGGCCGCCCCGATCCGATATGCGATTGCAGTGGGCAGATAAGGCGATGGCGCATCGAGGCGGAATGTCTCGGCGCGGCTGGACAGATCCTGCCGCCTGATTGACACGGCCGTTTCGGTTGTTCCGAAATCCACGGCGACCAGACCGCCGAATTTGCGATGCGGATGTGTGATGATGGTGACGGATGCCCTGGCGATAGCCGGCACCCCGCAGCCTTCCTCCATCACCCGCACTTCGCCACGCTGTATCCGGGGTCTTTCGGGCTGTGCCGACAGTTTCATACGGATCACCCGCTCGCCTGCCGGTTCCAGAATGAAGCCATCGGCGGGGTAATCGGCCTGACAAGTGATCGACTGGGTGGCGCCCTGTGGAGGCATGGCAAGTTCCAACGCCATCTCCGTGACCCGGGCAGGGATGCCCCCCACATTCGTGATGGTGACGAACACATGACCGCCGCGGCCTGCCTGCAGATGCCAGACCAGGGGAACGCTGATCCGCAGGCTCGCAGGGGTGTCTGGGGTCAGTCGGAACGGGATGCGATTGATGTCGTTGCTGGAGAGGGAGAAACGCAGTGTCAGGTCCAGGCCGGAAGGATTTCCCAGCAACTGGTCACGCAACGGGGGCGTGATGGACAGAGAGATCACGTACCGGTCGTTCGCCTGGGTCAGCAAGTCACTGCCGGCGGGAAGCACGACCAGCAGGTCCTTTTGCGACAGGCCCGCCCCCTCGATCTCGATGTTTTGCGGCCGTGCCATCAATCCCCTGGCCAGGCACAAGGTCAGAGCGACTGTCGTGTTTTCTGACAGCAGCACGTCCCGGCTCACGACGATCGAACGTTCCAGAAGGGTCAGGGTGGCAAGTGGCAGTCGCAGACCGACACGGCCGAGAGTTTGCGGTTCCCGTGCATGGGCCGGACGAAACCGAACATAGGCAAGGAGCGGTGCGGCGGGGATGTCGGGCGACCAGTTGAAGGTCCAGGCATCACCCGGCATCTCTATCGCGTCTGGCGGCACCGTTTCGCGCAGCAACTCTGTCCCGTTGATGGCGACGATGGTGAGGTCGCCACCAAGAACCGGAATCCGCCCGGCATTGCGCAGTTCAATGGAAACCGGCTTCGGTTGGGCATTTTCATTGAACTGCAACCCGTCCACGACCCGCGCCAATATCATGGCATGGCTGAAACCGCAGAGGCTGCAATAGAGATCCTGCGGGTGCGGGTCCCAATCCAGGTGGCAGATACAGTTATCCACGTCAGAACTCCAGGCGATCCTTGGCAGGAAGGCAGAAGATGCCGCTGTTAGGGGGACGTTCGACCGCCCATTCGCGGATCGTGTCGCGCTGTCCGCGTGCATCCTCGATCAGGGCTTCGTCTTCCTGCTCGATGCTGGCAGCAACCCGATCCATCACGCGGGACAGGGCGTCGTGGCCCGTCGGATTGAAACGTCCATGATAACGCAGCAGCACAAGCCACCGTGCCTGTTCGGTCACCGACATGGCGTTTGTCCGTCGCTCGACATCGGCCAGGATGGAGGCCCGCAGGCTTTCGCCACCCTGTTCGGTCAACCGCCGCAGAGCCAGCTTGACGGGCCCCAGGTCCATCTGCTCGTTCATCAGGCTGGACCGATCCGTGTACTGGAGTTCGATGCGGGATGATGTCCCATCGCCCGGACCGACCTTGGCGCGAACCACGCTGGCCAGCAGTCCAAGACCCAAAACCCGCAGCGCCTCGATGTAATTGGCCGGTTCGTCGCCGCTACGCACCAGGATGTCCTGGAATTTCTCGAAATTGACGTCGATATGGAGCGCCAGCCCAGCTTTCAGATGGGTGTAGTAACTCTGGTTGCGATAGAGGTCCAGGTCGGGCGTCACGACAAGCGGAATGCCGGCGCACTCGCTGTTGACATAGACGCGGTCCGCCGGGCTGTCCACCAGCACAAGCCGCTCACGGTAATTGTCCTGCATCTTGGACACGAACACGTTGCGGGTCGTCTCGGGACTGCGGCTTGAGGTGCCAAGGATGATTTCCTGCTTCTTGTACCGGAAGGCTTCACCCTCACTGACATGATGGGTCGGTTCGGCAAGCCAAGGCATGCCATTGTCACTCAGCCGGCGCAGCATGGTCCGATATTCGGCACCTTCCACGGGGAATTTGCGGGCGAAACGATCGATGGCATCGACGGTCCGCTCCTCCAGGTGGGGGGTGGCGCGGCGCGCAAAAGCCACGATCCGTTCGCCGGCCTTGCCGGGGCCGTCGCGCCCCAATGTGTCGCGCATCTGCCAGAGACCGCCACCCGTCTCTGTCGTTTCCTCGAAGAAGCGACGTGAAAGATCGGCCATCGCCGTTTCATCGATAGGCTTGCCCTCCCGGGTCGTATAAAAATCGTTGATGTCCCGTTCTTCCAGCAGGCTGATATTGATGGGGGAGTCGGGCAACTGTCGCAGCGAGTCCACATGGTTGCGCAGTAATGGCCGCACCGAATGGATCAGGTCATCCTCCAGCTTGCTCAGTTGTTTCAGGAGTCCCGACTCCAGGATGATGACCTTGCCGTCGGCGTCCTTGGTGGTGACGCCGCGTCCGATCAAATTGGTCAGACGCTCACAGAGCGCGGCGGCGGCGTCGTAGATCTGAGCCCGCAATTCCTGGACAAGGGCATCGGAAGCGAAATCCACGGCGACATCGACAATGGTCTGGCGGGTGAACTGCCCTCCCGTTTGTGGAAGCCAGCTCAGCCGGAGGGCAAGGTCGCGTCGACGCCGCTCTGACTGCGTCCGTGCGCGTTGTGACTGATTGACCAGAGAGAGGCGGGCCGTGTCGATGGTGGCCGTCAGTCGCCGCAGCAGTTCACGCGTCAGGGTGAAACGCTGCCCATGCGTATTCACCATCTCGGCGACGACTTTGTCCAGTTCCCCGGTGATGCGGATATAGGTGCCCTCCAGATGCTGTTCGACGATCAGCCGGGTCAGTGCGCCCCATTTTGTCCGGTCGGGATGGCTTGTATCCAGTTGCCCGCGCAGCAATTCACTCTGGAACCATTCCGTCAGACGAGGGGCGACATCGGGATTGCCGGCGCTGCGGACAAACTCGCTTCGCCTTTGTTCCACCTTGTTCTTGAGGATCTGTTCAAGCGAGTCACCGGTCGGCCCCCGCCCCAATTCCCGGACGAACAAAGATGACTTGGCACCATCGCCAACACGCATCAGCAGCCGTTCATGGATTTCCTTGGCGATCTGCGTGTCGAAATTATTGGGGATGGGGGCGGGTTGGGTCCAGTGACCGACCATCTCCTCCGCCAAGCGGTGCCGGACCAGGGCGGCGACGCGCTGGATGGGCACGTGCAGCTTGGACAAACCGAAACTTCCGTACCTGCAACTGAATTCCTCGATGATCTCATACCCGGGCAGGTTCCCATGGTAGGTCATCCGGACAACGCTGGTCAGGCTGTCCTGGAGGTTGGAGCGGCGGCTGGCCCATTCGGCCGCCAAACCCGTTGTCTTGCCGCCCAGTTCGACGAACAGGCTTTCCGCCAGCATATCGCAAAGCGCCGTCTTCTGGTCCACGCGCAATTCGCCGATGGGGCTGTCGGGTTTGTTGCCGATCAGGTAGGCCATTTCGAATACGGGCCCGCGCAGCGATTGTTTTTCCCGGAACTGATCCATGGTCCACATGACCGGGAACTGGTGCGCCGCCTTGTTGTCGTCCCCCTGCTTGGCAAAATTGTAATGCTCAAGCTCCATCAGCGCCGCATAGGCATTGCCGTAGATCTTGTGCGTATAGTCACGGGTGAAGACGGACGGCAGGACGATAATGCCCCGGATGGTGATGTTGGGGTCCAGTTGCTTCAGCGCGAAAGCCATGTCGAGGAACATGCCGCTGCCAGTGCCGCCTGCGACCGAGAATATCAACCAGGCATCCGTCCGTGATGCATCGACCTCAATATTGTGCGACTTCAGGACTTCAAGATGCCCGGCACTGTTCCGGATGTCGTCCAGAGCGCTGCGCAAGGCCTTCCGGATCGTCCCGTAATGCTTGAAAAAGGCCAGGCGGCCAAACATACGGATTTGCGCGGCGCCATCAGAGATTTCGCCATGGCGTTCCAGAGAAGGATCGAGCCATGCATAAATATTGGCGTGGTGCTTTCGTTCGGTGAAATAGATTTTCAGGTCGGACTTGGTCAGTTCGACAGGCACCGTCTCCCGGGCCTGGAAATTGACCTGTTCATAGAACCAGCCCAGTTCCTCGCCATCCAGCGTGCGATTGCGGGTGTCAGTATCGACCCAAAGATGCCCGATATGGCCGAAGGTGGAAACACCATGATGGTCCAGGAACATGCGGCGGAGTTGTAAAAGCACCTGTTTGCCGGTACCGCCCATGCCGATCAGCAATGTCGGACGTTGCTTGATCGGGGATTTCTTCGTGTCGTTGGCCATGTCCTATCCTCAGGTGGTACGCGGTCAGATCAGGGCGCTGGCCCGCAGGCCGGCCATTGCCAGAAGGGCGATCAGCAAGGTCAGCACGGCGGAGGTCACGGCCGTCCGGCTGACAAGGAGAAGAATGCAGACCAGGCCAAGCAGCGTTGAGAGGGACAGGAACCAGCCCTGGCCGACGCCGGGCGCCAGGAACATGGCGAACAACTCGATCCCGAAGAGGGCCCAGACCCAAAGGCTGGCCCGCAGGTGGGTCGGGTGGACGCCATTGCGCACCATGCCCGGCAGCAGAACCCTGTAAACACCATAGGCGCCCAGCAGCACGCCGATTACGGACAGGCCCAGGAACATCAGTTCCGTGTTGGCCGGCAGGATGAAGCGGAAATCCAGTATCGTCGGGGTCTGGGTCGGGGAACTGGTCTGGCGTGTCGCAAGGTCCTGCGCGGCGGCGATGCCGCCTGTTCCGCCAGCCAATGCCAGGGCCCAGAGGGCGGCCATAAGCCGGGGATGGCCGCGGGTCTGTCGGAACGGCATCAATAATCCTCCTCTTGATCGGCGATGGTTTGGTTCCGGCGTTGTTCAACGCTGAAATTGTAAATTTCGGGCTCATCATCGCCGGAGCGCGTGACCTCCACATCGATCTGGCCGCCACCCAGCGATAGAAGGCGTCCACGCCGAATACGCCCGCCGCTTCCCACCCAAAGGCCGATCACCAGCCAGCGAATGGTGACCTCGCACTGCCGGTCACCGCTTGTCATGTAGGCGGCGGTGGTCAGGGCCGGCGCCAACTGGGTTTCATCATTGGCGTCATTCCGCCCGATATAAATGCGCGGCCGCGCCGCCATGCGGAACAGCCACAACAAAAGGCCCAGCAGCAGAAGGATGGGCAGGGCGATCTGCAGAAGCGGCTGCCAGGGATAGCGGACGGTGAGATTGACCGGGATGACCAGGGCATCCTGAGTCAGAGCGTCGGTGGCGACCGCGCCGCGCACGATTTGGGTCAGACGGAACAGGAGCCCCTGCACCCCGACATCGGGTTTGTAAAGCTGGCTGATGTCGCCGTCGAAGCTCCAGTTGCGTCGCAGATCATCGGTCAGTTCCACCTTCTCGCGCTGCACCGAGTACTGGATGCGCAGCGAACCCGCAGCCTTCGTCTGGTTGGCCAGCGAAAGCCGCAACTTCGTCATGAAGGGCAGGTCGCCGAATTCGAAGGGGTGGACAGCGAATTCGATGCGGAAGCGCCGACCTTCCGGTACAAGATCATCCTGTTCCGGCGTGACGTGGGCACTGATAATGCCCTCGCTCACCATGGATTCATGACCATCTATGCTCAGGATGGCCTCGATCCGCGCATCCTTCATGATGAAGCCGTGGCCGGGTCGGATGACGGCTTCGAAGCCGAACGCGATCTGTTCTCCGACACTGAAATTTCCGATGTTGAGCGTATTGCCGATGAGTTCGACCGTGGCGCCTTCCTGATGCGTTACGGTCAGGGTGACCTGATCCGCATCGCCGGAAATATCGAGAGGCGTGATCGGCAGTGTTTCGAAGCGCAGGTCCGCCTGCTGGAATTGCGACAATATCTGCTTCAGGTCCCGCTGCATGGCGGTGATGAGGGCGCGGGACTCGTCACGACCGGTGCCGGATCGCACCAGCAGATAGATCGCCAGCGCCCGCTGTCCGACATAGGGCCGTGCTGGAAGGCTGGGACTTACCGGAGAATAGATCAGGCCATCGAAGGGCAATCGCAGTGGTGTCAGGACCAGATGGGCAATATTGTCGGACTGGAGCAGTCTCTCCCATTCCTTTTGCGAATCCATGGATGATTGGGCCCGATCATCCGCGACATTGTCGGTAATGATGATGGCGCCCTGTCCCGGCGCCGATTGCGACAGCCAAGTCCTCAAGGCATTGCCGAGATCGGTTTTCAGCCCGTTCAGCGGCACTGATTGCAAAGAGCCGTTCACAGCGCGAAGCGTTCCGTCGAACGCCCATTTCTGGCCGGCTGTACGATCCAGTGCCGACAGAAGATTGGGCCAGATGGTCTTGTTTCCGTTAAATCCCTTCATCGATCCGGAATTGTCGATCAGCACGTCGAAACCGGGTGCCGGCAATTCATTTTCGGCCTGGGGGCGGCTGGGACCGGGTGGTGTCTGGCCGGGTGCGGGCAGCACGAACAGCACCAGCATCGCGGCAGACAGCAACAGGCGACAAAGGCGCCAACTCATGCGGCACCTTCCGTGCTGGCTTCACCCGGCAGATCGACCAGCCTTACCCTCATGCCACTACCGTCCCTTGTTGCGAATACCAGCTTCCGATCGATGACAAGCGGGGGGAAGGCGCGGGCGATCTGCCCCGCCAGCGGCCGGCGCACACTCAATTCGCTGCGGCTGTTGCGCTTGCGCTGCCAGATGACCAACTGCGCTTCCTGGCCGGAGCTCTGGTCCGATACGCTTGTACGGGCAACGATGAACAGCAGGTTTTCACCGAACACCAGCGGTGTCACGAAGTTGCTGTCATCCGTTCGCTGGTCGCTCCATACCCGCTGCCCGTCGGCTGCGTAGCTTTCGACCGCCGACCCGTGGCACAGCAGCGCGCCGCCGGTCCATGGGTCGGGAAGCAGCACAGCCCGCCGGTCCGTGATCGGCAATGTGATGATCTGGCCAGAGGCTCCACCAAGCGGGAGGATCGCCAAGGCCGGTTCCTTTCGCAGCACAGGCAGAAACAGGGTGGCCGGCAGGTGGGCGGAAAACCGGATCGCAAGTGGTGACAAGGGATGTTCCTCCTGCCGTGCCCGCAGATTGACCGGGATTTTCCGACCGAGCTCGGTCGGAAGCGGAACGTAGCGGACGGGAGGGGTGTCCGGCTGCCCCTCCCAAAACAGGACACCATGTCCATCCGATAACCAGAAACCGGGGCCTCCCTGCACAGCGCCCATGTCTATGGCGCGATCTACCTTGATTTCGGGGGGCAACGGTTCGCCGATATGCCACGGTCCCACGCCAGATCCCGTCGCAAGCAGAATTCTGTCGCCTTGCCGAAGCGCCACGACAAAACGGCCGTCACCAGATGATGCCGTCGCCGCGAAAGCCTCTCCCGCCATCGGCGGAATTCCCCTGATTTTTGGAGTGGCTGTCAGTCCCGGGCCGACGATTATTGTTGCGGTTTCGGCCGTGGCAACAAGCACGCCGGCGGGTGTGACGGCGGGTGCCGATACCCATGCCGTGTAGGGTGGCAGGCTGCCCAGGGTATGGGCGCGCCCGGCGCCACGCGCAAAGGCCAATGTCTGCGGTTCCAGCAGGTGCAGCCGGCTGGGCTGCTGATCGCCGGCTGCGGACACGACCAACAGGCCCGCGCCGCTGGGAAACCAGTTGAGAGCGCGGTCCGTGTCCGACAGTGACAGGAGTGCTTCCAATGTCCGCGTTTCCGCCTCTTCCGCCCCCTTTAGACGGGCGCGCAAGATTTCCGGCGCCGGCAACGCGGCGAGTTCGTGAAAAGGTTGAAGAAGCACTCCACATTGCCGGCAGAACCGGGCCCCATCCCTGTTGATGGTGTGGCATGCCGTGCAACGCCGCGCCACGCCACCACAGGTCCGGCATCGCCTTGCGGCGCCGGCGGTCGGGTTGAATGTATGGTCGTCTTCCCAAGGAAAAGGACAGGGCTCGTCTCGCACGAGGTACCCCGCTCAGTTGTGCCTACGCCTATTGCGATAGCATAACGCTTATAACTCTGGTACATAAAATTGAACAGTACGGCATTAACCAGTCGTATTTACATGTGTATTCGGGGTGGTTACACTATTAAGGTCTGGAATTATGGAAAAATCCCTCGAAAATCAGAATGGAATTCTGAAATCTGACAACGACGGTGCGCAAAAATTGCGATTCCAAGATTTCAGAGGAAAGTCGCATAAAAACAGAATGATCATGTTGTTGTCAATGTTGATTATTTCTCCAGTTTTTATCGTACTTATTTCCTTTAAGGTTGGTCTTCTTGATTGGGTGTTTCTGATTTTACCTGGAGATTATCTGCCGATTTTTTATAAAGAAAACAATATTAAGCCATCATTATTGGTATTTATTACTGTTGTTGCGGTGATATCTATACTGTTCGTCTTGAGTTTTAAGCTGTGGCGTGAGGTCGGATCGAATGGCAGGGGGCTGGCCATACTTCGCGATGACAAAAAATTGCGGCAACTAAAGGAAGGGGATTTCGAGGGGGCCGTCGAGATACTGCAAGGAATGTCCCCTGCCAAGCGGCGGGCGATGCCGGAGATCCTGCAGGAACAGGTTGAGGCGCTGGATCGGGTTTTCCGGTTGCACGCCCGATATTCCGATGCCTTCGCCTGCGCCCTGGCTGATATGCCGCGTACCCCGGGGCGGCCTTATTCCCTGCGATCGCTGCATCAGTTTCTGGTCAATCTGCTTTTGGCGATCGGCATTGTCGGCACCTTCTATGGCCTGATCCTGTTTCTTCAGGACCCGGCCTTCATGGAACTCCTCAAGACATTTCAAAGGCCCCAAAACTCGTCGAGTCCGGGCCTGTCATCGATCACGACAAGCTTCCAGTTAGCTTTTGGCACGTCGCTGCTGGCCTATGGCGCCAATGCCGCAGGGCGGTTCCTTCTGGACATCGCGGACGAGGATGCGGAGGCGACCTGGGCCGCGTATCAGGAGCTGCTGCTTCTCCCCTTCATCCACGCTTTTCCGGTGCGCGGCACGGTGGGCACCGTGGAATGGGATTCGCGGTCACTGGCGGCGGTGGAAGAGGTGTCGAAGACGCTGGTCATCATCTCCCATGGTCTGGCGGACATGCACGCTGCCCAAAGCAAGACGATCGACGTCATGAAGTCACATGCGGAGGCCCTGCAGGAAGCGATGTTGGCCGTTCCCGGTATCCTGAACCGGATGGACGACCGGGCGGAGCTGTTGGCCGCGCGCCTAGACGCGTGTGCCGCCGGTGTGGAGCGGGCGGCGGTACGGTTGGACGGTGCCGCCACCCGGATTGGCAATGCCGCCAGCAATATGGAGAAACAGGTTTCCGAGGCGGCCGGCCTTATCCAGGCCGCTATAGCGGCTTTGGTTAACGCCAGTCGCGAATTGTCGGAATTGCTTGAGAAGAAACTGTCGACGGGGGTCAAGACCGTGTCGGAAGCGGTCGAGAAAGCGACAGGGCATTTCCAGGAGGTTGAGACCGGTGTGAAAACCGTCGTGAAGGAAATGACCGGCGGGGTGGGCGCGCTGAAGACGATCATCGATCAGTTGCTGGGAGCCGCAGTGACACTAGACGAATCGGTCCGCCATGCGGGTGGGGATATGACCGCTGCCGTCAATGCCGTGTCCGTGTCGGTGGGACGGGCGCTTGAGACGGACAAGAATCTCAGGGAAGCCCTTAAGCGGCAGATCGATCAGCAGGTGATAGAGCTTAAGAATATTCGCGCTGCCCTTGATACGCTTCAGAAGCTGGCCCACACGGAATTCGAACGCCGGGCTGGTGGTGCATGAAGCGAGATTTTGTCAGCTCGAATGAGATCGCCTTTGCTGATGTTGCCATGGCAGTCCTCGGCCCGATCCTGTTGCTTTTGGTTGTCTTCATCGTTCTGGCGACGGGGAACAACTGTCCGGACTTATCCTCAGACGAATTGAAACGGGCGGCGCTAGGTCTGCAGCAGTGGATCACCGACACAGATTATGAAGAACGCAGGGCGGCCGTCCACCGGCGGTGCCCGGAATTGTTGCAACCATCAGGTGATGCGGGCACGGAAAAGGCCTATAAAGAGGTGCCAGCCCCACTTGCCGGTTATTGCCCCGGCCAATGGCCGAAGATCATCCAGGCGGCCTTCTTGTCGGAGGAGCAGGTCATGCTTCACGCGCAGGAGGTCAGCAAGGTTGACCGCGCCGCCGTGATCTGTTTTGGCGGAACCGAGCACACTTGCGAGCCCGTTCGGGCACGGGACAGACAACGGAAGGCGAACGAGCTTTCTCAATGGTATGAAGATGAGCAGCGGGCGGAACTTGAAGATATGAAAAGCCTGGAGAGGCTCTGCACGGCAGACGAGAAGCGCTCTCAACCCAGGGCTACGCCAACTGATCCTCCCTTGTTGCAAGGGATCTGCCATGAAGATACGGAGGCACTGGCAAGGATGTCGCGCCGGTCTCTGGCGGAAATACGTGCATTGGCAGGGCGCCGCCAGATGACCCTGCTGATGCTCCGGCGTTGCCTCACCGATGTGGACGTTCCGACACCCAGGGATGCCCGGCTTCATTTCCTTGCCTGTTCGACAGTTCCGGCCAAGTCGTCGGACGTGCAGGAGGAGATGCCCGACGAAGATCTGCGAAGTCGGCTCCGGGCAGAGGCGGATCACATCCTCAGCACGTTGAAAGCCGACCCAAAAATCAACCGTGTCGATTTTTTTGGCCACACGGATAGCCGTCGCATTCGTGATCGACAGAATTGCCAGCCGGACACCATTCGCGACAATCTGGACCTGTCGTTCCATCGAGCGAAATATTTCAAGGAACGCATGCTTGAACGGCTTGCGGTTGATCCGGATATTGCACCCCGCCTTGGTACGACCGGTCGGAACGCATTACGCCTCTACGCCATCGGGGTCGCCGACGAAGAACTTCAGGACAAGAACCGTCCGGAAGCCGATGTGAACAGACGCATCGAAATTCGGTTTGTAACGGAAGGACGCCAGCAGCAGGAGGGAGCACAATGATCCCTGCCAATAGGACCGACCTTCGGTTCGGTGCTGCCCGGGTGGCGGTTGGGGACGCCCGGGACCCTGACCGTCTGTTGCATCTGCGTGATTGTGGTGGCTTTGCCGTCGGCCCGTGGAGCAGTCCCGGCAGTCCCCTTGCCGACATGGCACTTTTCCAGCGGATTTGTGCCGAGGGGGGGTGGAACATGGCGATGCGTTTGGCGACCAGACCCCTGCGGCGACCGGAGGAGATACTGGCTGCCGAAAAGGATCATTGTCCAGATACAGTCTTGACCACGCTGACCCTGGCTGAGGCCGAGGGACTGGCCCGCGCGGCCAACGGCCGGTTGCCGGACGAGACAGAGATGGAGCGTATATTGGGCGATGCTCCGCATATTCTTTCCCGTCTGCCGCCAAATATCGACATATGGACCAGTTCTCCCTGGTCGGCGTGGAGTTACCGGCTGGTGGTTCCTTCCGATCATGTAAATGTGAAATGGCTGGCGCATCCGTCCAGGATTTTGCCCGATGTGGCGGCGACGTCTCCGGTTTGTCAGTTCCGGATGGTATCCCCCCCCGCTCGGCGGGTGGCGCAGCCGGATTACACGGGGGCTTGTGTGATGGTTCGCGACCTGCCGCCGGGTGGGGGGCCGTCACGATGAAGGGGGGCGAGCGAACAGGAGTTGCGGCCCCGAAGCCGTGTCCGAACTGTCTGACGCCGGTGCCTGATGCATCGCTGGAATGGCTTTGCGCCCATTCATGCCAGGATGCCACCCGAGGCCGCCGCCACCGGATTCCGCTGGGTGATGTGAAGACGGAGGCGCGATATACCTGGACCGCGTGCCCGCCCTGTAAAGTGAAGCTGACGCGTGCGCGTCTGCCGGGCTGCGACCTGGATTGGCCGCAACCAATGCATGCCGATGCCGCTGACATCCGTCATGTGGCCTTTGTGCAGATGGATGGTGATGGTGATATCGCTGTGCCCGAGCACCGCGCCAGTTTCACGGCCTTTGCGAACGCTGCCGTTTCCACGGGTATGGCATTTCCCAATATACAGGACTGGGTGCGCTGGCGCACGGCATCGCCCGATCTGGGCTGGGTGGAATTGCCACAGGATACGCCATTGTCCTTGGCGGGTACCGTGGGAATACCCGGCAAGACCGTGAGATTGTGCCTTCATTTCTGGCATAGTCACGGCGCCGCGCCCGCGACATGCCCGGTCCGCGCGTCATTGCCGGTTCGCCTTTCCATGGCGGATGCGGTCATATTAATGATCTCCGCCCGGTATCTGTTGGAAACGTCAAGGGACCACCTCTTGGCCGGCGTAAGGGAACTGGCCCGACTGATGACCCAGGACGGCAAGGGCCGTCCGCGCCTTTTCTTGTGCCTTTCTGCGGCAGAATGGCTTCTCAGGCACGCGGGTCTCTCTCCCGCCGGCTTTAAAACCCACCCCTGGGACAATGATCGACGCATGCAGTGGCTGGATCACTGCGCCGGATTTGGCGACATCGCCAGGCTTTCGCCTGTCCTAACGGCCTTTGGGGCTGTCAGCCCGGTCATGGTGGCTGCTGACGACTTCGCTCAGATGACCGACCTTACGGTCTTTACCACCTGGATCAGGGGTCCGGTTCTGAAATAAAGGGGGCTTAGATGGAAAAGAATCCACCCGTCACGGCAGCAGAGTGTCTGGATCCTGCCGACGCTGCCATGGTCAGCGCCTTTTATAAGCTGCAGCGGCTCCAGAAATCCGTCAGCCGGCGGTTTCCAGCTCTGTTTGGCGAGGAGATGCGATGGGAGTTTTTTAAACGCAATATTCCAGCAAGCCGGAGAGATTTGGCTCCCATCTTTATGTTGATATTTGCGCTTTGCGCCATCGGGGCGCTGCAGGCCGGAGCGGGGAATGATGGGATTTTCAACATAATGGTCAGCGCGTTCTTTGCCTATTTATTTGTGAATATGGGATTCAAAACGGAGATTGGTCGTATTATATCTTCCGTGATCATGGTTGTCTTTTTTCTATTTTCAGTCTCAGTCTTTGTTTTGAGTGTTAAAATTTTAGGGATAGAAAAATTTGATGTTGCAGCGTTTTTTGTTTTATTTATCTTTATTCACTTCATTCGAATTGGAATTGAGAAAATTGTCAATGGCGATCGAGGGTTTTTTCCTCGATGGGTTCGGATATTGGCGTTCAGGTTAATTTACAAAATAGAAACTGTTGCAATATTTCTCTCTGTGCTATTTGGATTGCTATTTAGTCACATGCTGAATTTTCGGTGGAAACGGGATAGGTCACAATGCGTGGCTTTGGAGTGTTGTGGATTTCCACGGGCCAGTCTGGCGGTTGCCTGCAAGCGTTGCGGCACAGCGACAGGGGAGGAACGGGGATTCGTCCACCTTGATCCGGGCTTGGACCGGCCCTGGGTCTTTGTATGCCCGCACGCTGACTGCAATCATCCGCATTTGGTTTGGCCCCATGGTGAGCGCGAAAAAAATGTCGATGTAGGGGTGACACGATGCAGGTGGGGGCAAGGGATTTGTTATCAGATCAAGGCTGATATAACGATCCAGCTTGTCGCGTTTGGCGGTGCGAAGCTGGAACCGGTCATTGCCCGGATCGCGCAGTGGGCGGACCCCAGCAAAGCGCAACCTGAGAAGAACGGAAATATTGTCCGCATCCGTCTTAAATTACCCATGATAAATGAGCCTAAATGGCTGGGCATCGCGGTCCGTCAGCCGGTCCACGCGCCATTTCATGAGAAGCTGCCTATCCTTCTGGTGCTGCCGCCGCTGGGCAAGCCGGAAGATCATCCTGCGGTTTCAATGGAGCCGGCATTACAGGGGCTGCCGGTTCATGGAGATCCGCCGCCGCCGGTTTGGCTCTGGTGGCCGTATGATTATGCCCCTCCGCCGGGCTCGCCGCGTCTGATCAGGGACGCCAAAGATTTGGCGGATATGCTGAATCTCAACCTTGTGCTGGCCGCCGACCCATGGATGCCTGCGCGAGCCATGGAGGCGACGGCGTGAGCGGTTTCGCGGTGGAATGGCGGGATCAGAAAGATGAACTGGGCTTGGTGCTGCGTCCCATGCCGGCGGAGTTCTATCGCGCCACCTTGATTGCGGTGGCGGACACGGCGCTGGTGGGTGCTGACAAGAATGGCACCCTGAAAATGCTGGACACGTTATTGAGCTACCATGGAAATATGCCCAACGACCCCGCCTGGATCACGGTCCTGGGCGCGCGGATGATGCCAGTCAGGATGGATGCGCAGCGACCGGGGCCGGTACAGGCATTGCTCAGTCGCTGCCTTGATAAGCCGCCGCCTGCGTTCGGGCCGTGGTGGACGCCGACGGAGCGCAGCGTGGAGACGCTGGCGAACCTACTCGGCAGATCAGTGGAGGTTTTGGCGCTTTGGCCCGATGGGGGGCAGTTCCCGACACCGCTGTCCTGGCAAGAGGGGCCTGGCCGCCAGCTGGTAAAATGTACAAGCGGGGCCGCCCAGGAATGGCATTCGATCCTGCTGGACCGTTTCCAGGGGCTGCCGGCGCCTCGCCATGGGGACAGCGTCGTGATTGAGATACGCTCATCCCTTGCCGGCAGAGTGCAAGTGACGCCACCCGCGACGGCTTTGGGTTGTGTGCTTCAGTTCCACAACCAGGGGGGCTTGTTGAAACTACCCCCCTGGGGACCAGACTTGGCTCGCCCGTTGCGTCTGGCGACCCTGGAAAATGGGAGCCCGGCCGACCTGGATATCCTCAAGGCGGCGACCCGCATGTCGCAAATCGGATAACTGCGGCCGGGCAGTTTGGTCAGCCGATGCCGGCCGCCGCCGCGTGTTTTTTGCGCAGTTCGTAAATCACCACGCCGATGGCCAGCCAGATGCCCAGGCGCAGATAGGCGTGCTCCCCCAGGACCGAGATCAGATAGCCGCAGACCGCAATGGAGACCAGCGGGATCAGCGGGACCCACGGCACGCGGAAGGGACGGGGGGCATCCGGACGGGTCCGGCGCAGGACAATGACGCTGACCGACACCATCATGAAGGCCAGCAACGTGCCCGACGACACAAGTTCCGCCAGGAAGTCGATGGGGAACAGGCTGGCCAGCGTCGCCGCCACCGAGCCGGTGATGATGGTGCTGATATGCGGGGTGCGGTAGCGCGGATGGACCCTGGCGAAGACTGACGGCAGGATACGGTGCTGCGCCATGGCGAAGAACACGCGCGGCTGCGCCATCAGCAGCACCAGAATGACAGAGGTCAGGCCCGCGATGGCGCCAAGCGACACCAGCGGCAGCAGCCAGGACACGCCCTCTCCCATGTTCGCCACGGCCAGCGCCACCGGGGAGGGCACCGACAATTGGGTATAGGGCACGGTGCCGGTCAGGACCAGCGACATGGCGATGTAAAGCACGGTACAGACGGCCAGCGAGCCCAGGATGCCGATTGGTACGTCGCGTTGCGGTTTGCGGGCCTCCAGCGCTGTGGTGGCAACGGCGTCGAAGCCGATATAGGCGATGAACACCACGCCCGCCGCCTTCATCACGCCGCTGATGCCATACTGGCCGAAGGTGCCGGTATTTTGCGGGATGAACGGGACCCACAGGTCGGGGTTCACATGGAAGGCGCCGACCGCGACCACCACCAGGATGACCGCCACCTTGATCAGCACCACCACCATGTTGGCCGCAGATGACCGCTTGACGCCGATGACGGCGCACAGGGTGGCCAGGCCGATGATCAGGGCCGCCGGCAGGTTGATGACCGATCCCGTCGTGACCAGATGTCCCTCCTTCAGGGCGAAGGGCGCGCTGGTGAAGGCCGCCGGCAGGGTCAGGCCGACACTGTCGCACAGGGCAGAGAGATAGCCCGACCAGCCGACGGCCACAAAACTGGCCGCCACCAGATATTCCATGATCAGGTTCCACCCGACCAGCCAGCCGATGCGCGGCCCCAGCGCGTCACGCGTGTAGGAATAGGCACCCCCCGATTCCTTCGACGTGGCCGCCAGTTCCGAATAGCACAGCCCCGCGCAGCCGCAGGCAAACGCCGCCAGCAGGAAGGAAAGCGATACGGCAGGGCCGGCATAGTCCGCTGCGGCCGAACCCGTGATCACAAAAATGCCGGCGCCGATGATGCAGCCGACCCCCAGCAGCACAAGCTGTACCGGCCCCAAGGCCGGCAGCAGGCCGCTGCGATGATCCCCGTTCTCTGTCATTATGACCCCTAAGGCCTGTCGTTTATGCACGCTTTCTATGTTGTCGGCGTATTCAGGGCAAGTGCATATAGTTTCATTTGAAACGAATTTCCTTCCAATGCTTTTGTCGACCGGTGTCATTGCAATTGACACCGGTTTCCATTAGGGTCGCTCCGCCAAGGCCGCAGGAGACGGC
The DNA here is from genome assembly GCF_017996735.1 of Niveispirillum sp. Taxonomy (GTDB): domain Bacteria; phylum Pseudomonadota; class Alphaproteobacteria; order Azospirillales; family Azospirillaceae; genus Niveispirillum. The sequence goes on along the minus strand of NZ_JAGOGJ010000008.1, from coordinate 29,948 downwards.
CCTATCCAGGAATCCTCTTTCATGTCGGGGGAAAAGATGGGAAGTGAAACGACCGGAGCCGACGGCGTCAAGGTCGGCCGGGTCCGCTGGATCGTGGTGGCGCTTTTGTTCACTGCCATGGTCATCAACTATGTCGACCGGCAGATGATCGGCGTGCTGAAGCCGACCCTGTCGGCGGAGTTCGGTTGGACCGAATCCGACTATGCTGACATTATCTTCTGGTTCCAGTTCACCTATGCGCTGGCCTATGTGGCCTTCGGGCGCATCGTGGACCGGCTGGGGGCCCGCTGGGGCTACGCGCTGGCCTTCACCATCTGGACCATCGGCCATTTCGCCCATGCGGGTGCGAAATCGCTGGCGGGCTTCATCATGGCCCGCATGGTGCTGGGCGTGGGTGAAGGCGGTGGCTTCCCCGGCGGTGTGAAGGCCGTGGCGGAATGGTTCCCCAAAAAGGAACGGGCCTTCGCCACCGGTCTTTTTAATGCCGGCACCAATATCGGCGCCATTATCACACCCCTGGTCGTGCCGGCCATCACCATCGCCTATGGCTGGCAGATGGCCTTCATCATCACCGGCCTGGCCAGTCTAGTCTGGCTGCCGCTGTGGCTGATCCTGTACCGCCGCCCGCGTGACAACAAGCATGTGGGTGCCGCTGAACTGGCCCATATCGAAAGCGATCCGCCGGATAGCACGGAAAAGATCGGCTGGCTGCGGCTGCTGCGGGTCAAGGAGACCTGGGCCTATGCGCTGGGCAAGTTCCTGATCGACCCGATCTGGTGGATGTTCCTGTTCTGGCTGCCCGATTTCCTGGGCAAACGCCATGGGCTGGACCTGAAAAGCTTCGGCATTCCGCTGGTCATCATCTATCTGCTGTCGGACGTGGGTTCCGTGGCCGGCGGCTGGTTGTCGTCCAAGATGATGCAGAACGGCGCCAGCATCAATCGGGCCCGCAAGACGGCCATGTTGATCTGTGCCCTGTTCGCGCTTCCCGTGGGTTTTGCGGCCTTTGCCGATCAGCTTTGGGTGGCGGTGCTGATCATCGGTATTGCGACGGCGGCCCATCAGGGCTTCTCCGCCAATCTCTACACCCTGCCGTCCGACGTGTTCCCCCGCGCGGCTGTCGGCTCCGTCGTGGGTATCGGCGGCATGATCGGCGCCTTCGGCGGCATGGCCATGGCCAAATATGCCGGCTATGTGCTGGACAAGATCGGCAGCTACACGCCGATCTTTGTGGTTGCCGCCTCGGCCTATCTGCTGGCCCTGGGGGTCGTCCACCTGCTGTCGCCGCGCATGGAGCCGGTGCAGATCAAGGATTGATCGGCCTTTCCCCCTCCTTCCTCCATCGGGTGGACGGAGGGGGAATCCGTCAAGCCGGCCGCAGCCCCGTATAGCGTGCCCGTGGCCGGATCAGTACGCCCGAGCGCGCCTGTTCCAGGTAATGCGCCATCCAGCCCGCGCTGCGGCCCAGGGTGAACAGGGTCAGCGGCGCATGTGGAGGCAAGCCCAGCCGGTCGGCCAGCAGCACCAGCGCAAAGTCGATCGTGGGCGGTGTGCCCGCCAGATCCGTGGCCGCCCGTGCCAAGGCCAGGGCCCGGCGCATGCGCGCATCCCCGCCCCAACTGGCGGCCATCCGTTTCAGCAGCCAGGTCGCCCGCACATCGCCCTGCGGATAAAGCGGATGGCCGAAGGCCGGCAACTCCTCCCCCCGGGCAAGGAAGGCGGAAAGGGCCGCCGCCGGGTCCGGCGCATCCAGCAGGCCCGGCAGCACGGCCGCGAGCCGCGCCGTCATGCCGCCATGGCGCGGGCCGCGCAGGGCACCGATCCCAGCGGATATCGCCGCATAGGGGCTGGCCCCCGTGGAGGCGACACAACGCACGGTGAAGGCCGAAGCGTTCAATTCATGGTCGGCGCATAAAACCAGTGTCGCGCGGATCAGTTCCGCCCCGGCGCCGGAAACGTCCCACGCCGTGCATAATTGCTGATGCAAAGGCTGGGCGGACGGGACCGTGCCGGCCAATATGGCCGATGTCAGGCGCAGGATGCGGGCGCCGGTGCGTGCAAGTCCCGCCGGCGTGCGATTGACCGCCCGCCGGTCGCCCACCGCCGCCAGGGGCAGGACCGCCAGAAGACGGTCAAGAGGGTCAAGGTCCGACGGCAGGCCGATCAAGGGGGGGGGATCGGGCGGATCTTCCGCAAAAGGGTCGTCGGTGACATCCCAGAGCAAGCCGGCTACCGATTCCACCGATGAGCCCGCCGCCAGATCCGCGACATCCCGGCCCCGGTAATAAAGACGGTTGCCGGTGATCAAGGTGATGGCGCTTTCCAGCACCGGCGCGCCCCAATCCAGCGCCCGTTCCCCCGACGTCTCTGCCGGCCGGTCGCGCCTGGCCACCAGCGCGCGGACATCATCGGCCCGGTAAAGCCGGGTGCGCCCGCCGGACGATGGTTCCGACCGTATCAATCCACGGCTGACATAGGCGTAAAGGGTGGCCAGGCTGACCCCGAGTTCGGCCGCGGCTTCCTTGGCGGACAGGGTCGGGGGCGTGGACATGGCCAAAGACATCGGTTTTGTGATGCAGCGGCGCCTGTATATCAGCGCGTGACCGGTCTGGCCAGCCTCGGCGCCAAACGCTGCTTACTTTGAGCCGGCCGATTGTCTGCGCGAAGAGATCAGCAGACCCAGCCCGAGCAGCCCCACGATCCATAGCCAGGGACGGAACAGCATGTTGTCGGCTTTACCGACCGCTGCCGGTTCCTGATGCGGTGCCGTTTGGGGTGACGAAGCGGCTTCCGTCTTGCCGGCCGGCGCCGGTCCGTCCTGTTGGCTGTTGCTGTCCTCTGCGGGATATTCATCCACATGCTGTTCATGCATGGCCTTCACGGCGTCGCTTGCCTTGGTGGCAAAGGTGTCGCTCGGGGTGTTCCATGCCGTCGCCCCCTCCGCCACGTTCCTGCCGGGACCGCTTCCGTGATCTTCCGCCAGATGGGCGAACGTGGCGGGAATGGGCGACAAGGACCCGTTATCGCCTGCGGAGGCCTGTTTCACGGCATCAATGACCGAAGCGTCGGATGGCGGCGCACCTGTGTCTTGGGGGCGCGTGCTGACCGGATCGGGTTTGGCCGGGTGTGATGCGCCGGTCCCGGACGGGTCGGAGGTCGCCCGGCCGGCGCTTACCCGTGCGTCCCGTCCAAGGGGTGGCATCATCGGATCCGGCCCTGTGTGGCCCTCGGGTACGGCCTCGTGGCTGTTATCCTGGTCGCCCCTGTCCATTGTCGCCATCATCGTCTCCAGAATGTCGCGGGCTGTTGTTTCCATTCTGACAACGGAATTGCTGGTAGCTGGTTCCATGCGGTTGCCTTTGCAGGAACCAAACAGTTCTACGCCTGTTTGTGCATGTGCCGTCGTTTCCGGATCGGCAAAGATCCCAGGAAGGTGTGAGCCATGTTCATGCATGACAAACCGCTGAACTGCACGGTCCTTGTTGGTGCGCCCGGTTCCAGGCCCGCCGGCCGGAAGCTGACACTGATCGGCGGGCCGAATGGGGAACTGACGACGGTCCGCCCGTAATACCCGACGTCCCGTAGCACTCGGCCCCCAACCCGGCCAAACAAACCCAGCCAAAGGAGAGTTCACATGCCCAAGCAGCCCAAGGGTCTCAGCGATCTGTTCTATGAGACGCTGAAGGACATCTATTACGCCGAGAAGCAGATCCTGCGCGCCTTGCCGAAAATGGCCCGTGGCGCCCATGCGGCGCAATTGCGCGAAGCCTTCGAACAGCATCGCGCGGAGACGGAAGGCCAGATCGAGCGGCTTGAATCCATCTTCGAGATGATCGGCAAGGCGCCGCGCGGCAAGACCTGCGACGCCATCATCGGCATCATCGATGAAAGCAAGGAAGTGATGGAGGATTTTGCCGGCAGCGAAGCGCTGGACGCCGGAATCCTTTCGGCGGCACAGGCCGTCGAACATTATGAGATCAGCCGTTACGGCACGCTGATCGCCTGGGCGGAACAACTGGGCCTGACCGACGCCGTTCCCCTGCTGGAGGAGACGCTGGCCGAGGAAAAGCGCACCGATCTGCTGCTGAGCAAGCTTGCCCTGTCGTCCATCAATGCCGAAGCGGCCTGACCGCCGGCCTTTTTGCGAACTATCCGGAGCCGGTGAAGGCCGGCTCCGGATATCCAGATATCAGACGTTCAGCAGCAGGTTTTCCCGCTCCCAACTGCTGATCACGCGCTGATAGGCGTCATATTCCGCCTGCTTCACAAAACTGACGGCCGAAATGAACCGTTCCCCCAGAATTTCCTTCAACGGCTTGCAACTGTTGAACTTGTTCAAGGCGTCGCCCTGGTGGCGCGGCAGAGAGAAGGCCAGGCGATGGGCGGAACCCTTTACCGGATCGGACGGTTCCAGTTCCTGGGTCATGCCGATATAGCCACAGGCGAGGGAGGCCGCGAGGGCCAGATACGGGTTGGCATCGGCGCCGGCCACCCGGTTTTCGACACGCCGTGCCTCGGGCGGGCTGACCGGAACGCGGAAGCCGGTGGTGCGGTTGTCGCGGCCCCAATGCACATTGATCGGCGCGTCCGACCCCTGCACGAGACGGCGGTAGGAATTCACGTTGGGCGCCAGCAGCGGCATCGCATAGGGAAGGTATTTCTGCAGGCCGGCGATGAAGCTCAGGAACAGTGGCGTATCGCTGCCATCGGCATTGGCGAACAGGTTGACGCCGGTCTTGGCATCCACCAGTGACTGGTGGACATGCATGGCGCTTCCCGGCTCGTTCTGCATCGGCTTCGCCATGAAGGTGGCATAGACCTGATGCCGGATCGCCGCTTCGCGCACGGTGCGCTTGAACAGGAACACCTGATCGGCCAGTTCCAGCGCGTCGCCGTGATTGAAATTGATTTCGATCTGGGCGGCACCGGCCTCATGGCTCATCGTGTCCACGTCGATTTCCTGCTTTTCGCAGAAATCGTAGACATCCTCAAAGATCGGATCAAATTCGTTGACGGCGTCGATGCCATAGGCCTGCCGTCCGCTTTCCTGCCGGCCCGAGCGGCCGACGGGCGGGACCAGCGGGTAATCCGGGTCCTTGTTGACGGCGACCAGGAAAAATTCCAGTTCTGGTGCTACGATCGGCTTCCATCCCCGCGCGTCGTAAAGGCCGAGGACCCGCTTCAAAACCGAACGGGGGGAAATGTCGACGGTCGATCCATCGGCATAAAAACAGTCGCAGATGACCTGGGCGGTGGGTTCATTGTACCAGGGCACGATCCGGACGCTGGTGGGGTCGGGCGTCATATAGACGTCCCAATTCTCCACGCTGGTCACATCCTCGTCTTCCGGATACTCACCCGTGACGGTCTGGATAAAAATGGATTCAGGCAGGCGCAGGCCACGGTCCCGCAGGATACGCAGGAATTTCTCGGCGGGCACGATCTTGCCACGCGCAATGCCGGCCATGTCGGGCACCAGGCACTCAACCTCGGTGATGTTCCGCGAACGGATGAAATCTTCCAATGTACTCATGACCACGCCGCGGGTTGGCGGCCCAGATGCACCCGTCGCAGCCGGAACCGGCCCGGCATTCGGGGCTGGGAAATGGTGCTACGCCCGCAGCCCTCCACGTTGTTTCGGATGGTTCAGTATAGGCAGAGGAAAGGGGGGGCAGGCAAGCGGGTTACGCGGATTTTCGCTGGTTTCCGCGGCCCGGTCGATGCGTGCTAACGTTGTGCCGTGGCCAGTTTCACGGCCAGTCCCACAAAGACCAGGGCGGCGATGCGGTTCAGCCACACCTGTGCCCGGTCGGACCGGCGCAGCCATCGGCGGATGCTGCCCGCCGCGAAAGCGATGCTGGAAAAGGCCAGCAGCGCGCAGAGCATGAAGACCGCCCCCAGGACAAACATCTGCGCCACCATCCCGCCGCGTTCCGGCGCCGTGAATTGCGGCAGGAAGGCCAGGAAAAAGATCGCGACCTTGGGGTTGGTGACGTTCATGATGATGCCGCGCAGATAAAGCCGGCCCCACGCGCCGCGTCCCTCTGCCTCATCCGACAATTGTTCCGGTCCCGCACGCCAGGCGCCCCAAGCCAGATAGAGCAGGTACAGCGCACCCGCCACCTTCAACAGGGTGAAGGCCAGTTGTGAGGTCTGGAATATCACGGCCACGCCCAGCGCCACGGCGGTGGTGTGGACGATCAGGCCGGTGCACAGACCCAGCGTTACCACCACGCCCTTCCACGGCCCCTTCAGTGCCGATTGGGTCAGCACGAAGATATTGTCGGGGCCGGGGCTGTAGGCCAGCAGCAGCGCCGTGACGGCGAAGGCGGCCAGGATATTCGGCTCTATCGGCATGGCATCACCTTGGGGTTAAAGGTGCGAAAAGGGGGGCGGCCGGCCGGACGCCCCCCTGCCGGTCAGCGCGGCGCCAGACGGATCGCCCCGTCCAGGCGGAAGCTCTCCCCGTTCAGATAGGTGTTGCGGCAGATTTCCAGCGCCAGACTGGCATATTCCGCCGGGCGGCCCAGCCGCTTGGGGAAGGGGACCGAGGCTGACAGGCTGGCCCGGACATTGTCCGCCATGCCTGCCATCATCGGGGTTTCCATGATGCCGGGCAGGATGGAATTGATGCGGATGCCTTCTGCCGCCAGATCACGGGCGACAGGCAGGCTGATGCCCAGGATGCCGGCCTTGGATGCCGTATAGGCGGCCTGACCCATCTGACCGTCGGTGGCGGCGACGGAGGCGGTGTTGATGATCACCCCGCGTTCACCATCATCCAGCGGCTCGGCCCCCGCCATGCCCGTGGCCGCCGCCACGATGCAGCGATAGGTGCCGATCAGGTTCACCTGCACCACCTTTTCGAACAGGGCCAGTGAATGGCCGGTGATGGCGCCTGTTTCGCGATTGCGGCCCACTGTCTTGGCCCCGGCCACGATGCCGGCGCAATTCACCAGGATACGTTCCTGGCCATGGGCCGCGCGGGCGGCGGCAAAGGCCTGGGCCACGCTGTCGTCGCTTGTCACATCGACGGGCACGAAAAGGCCGCCGATCTCCGCCGCGACCTGCTGGCCCCGCTCCGCATTCAGGTCGAACAGCGCGACCTTCACGCCCGTGGCGGCCAGCGCGCGCGCCGTCGCCTCACCCAGGCCCGATGCCGCGCCCGTCACGATGGCGGCGATGTCCTTGTTCAAAAGCATGATCTTTTCCCGTCCGGTCTGTCTCTGTTGTCGGCTTGTCCGGCCCCTGGCCGTCGCCGCCTTCTGCATAACCGTATCCGGTTCACGACCCAAGCCTCGCGATCGGCCGTCCCGTGATCTGCGGGCAAAAGAAAACCCCCGTGGCTGGATGCGCCCACGGGGGTCTCTTCACTACCGAAACCACAAGGACCTATGTCAAGACGTGGTCTCGGGATGGTTGCTGCGATGTATCAAGTAATCGCAAAATGTTGCTGCGGTGGGATCATGTTTCTACACACCCTCCCAGGCTACGGAACGCAGTTGATCACCTTAACGATTAGGCCGCCCACTGCGTACGGGGCGTTTTGACCTTCAAGATCACCCTCCGTATCTTTGTTACGATTTGATGGTGCCCCCATCATGCATGGGCGTCAAGCATTTTTGTGGGGGGTGCGGCGACCCTATCCAGAAGATCACGGCATGGCCGGAGGCTTGGATACGGCGTTGGCGCTGCCACAGGGGGGGGGGCGATTGTGCCGGTGACAAATCCCTTGTCCCGTGATGCGCCTGCTGGGTTACCCTTCCGCCATCTCGGGGTGTGATACCCCTGCCGTCCCTTGAAGGAGCGTTCGCCTTGAAGCGTTTCGGTTTGTTGCTGGCCGCCGGTGTGGCGCTGCTGGCCCTGGGCAGCCCGGCCATGGCGGCCGATGCCAATCCCCTGCCGCCGGCCGCCGTGAAGGCCGCCACCGATATCCAGGCCAAGGCATTGGCCGGGTCGGGGGCCTTCGGTTTTGTGGAATCACTGACGGTGCGGGTCGGCCCGCGCCTGGCCGGCTCGCCCGCCGCCAAGGCCAGCCATGAATGGGCCGAAGCGCGGTTCAAGGAACTGGGCCTGTCCAACATCAAGGTCGAGCCCTTCACCGTCGATGGCTGGGAACGCGGCGTGGAGTCGGCGACGATCACCACCCCCGTGGCCCATCACCTGCACGTCTCCGCCCTGGGGCACAGCGTCACCACCCCGCCGGAGGGCATTACCGCCCCCGTCGTCCGGTTCGACACGCTGGAGGATCTGGAAGCGGCCCCCGACGGCAGCCTGAAGGGCAAGATCGCCTTCGTCGATAAGAAGATGACCCGCCTGCAGGATGGCGGCGGCTATGGCGAGGCCGTGGGCGTACGCGGCAAGGGCCCGGAGGCGGCGGCGCGCAAGGGGGCCGTCGCCCTGCTGATCCGGTCCATCGGCACCGACAGCCACCGGTTCCCCCATACGGGCATCACACGCTATGCCGACGATGTGACGGCCATTCCCGCCGGCGCCCTGTCCAACCCGGACGCCGATCAGTTGAACCGCGTCCTGGGCCTGGGTCAGCCGGTCAATGTGAAGCTGGTCCTGTCCAGCCAGGCCATGGGGCCGCTGTCGGACGCCAATGTCATGGCGGAGATCAAGGGCCGTGAACTGCCCGAAGAGATCGTCGTGATCGGCGCGCATCTGGACAGTTGGGATCTGGGCACCGGCGCCCTGGATGATGGGGCCGGCGTGGGCATCGTCCTGGCGACCGCGAAAATCCTGAAATCCATGCCGCAGGCCCCGCGCCGCACCATCCGCTTCGTCCTGTTCGGGGCGGAGGAGGTGGGGCTGGTCGGCGCCGTGGCCTATGCCAAGCAGCATGCCGCCGAACTGCCCAAGCATCAGGTGGGCACGGAGGCGGATTTCGGCGCCGGCCCCGTCATCACCTTCAACGCCGCCGTGCGACCCGAGGCGAAGCCGGTGATCGACGCCATCGGCCGGATTCTGTCCCCGCTGGGCATCGTGCCCGGTCGCGGCCCCAGTGGCGGCGGCCCGGATATCGGCCCGATGGCGGCCGAAGGCGTGCCTACGGGCGGTCTGGGCCTGGATGGCACCGACTATTTCGATTACCACCACACGGCCGACGATACGCTGGACAAGGTCGATCCCAAGAAGCTGGATCAGGCGGTTGCCGCCTTTGCCAGCTTTGTCTGGATGGCATCGGAATCGCCCGTCGCCTTCGGTCCGTTGGAAAAGAAGGCGAAGTGAGGATTGTGGTTGGGACGGACGGTCGTGTCCGTCCCAACCATCGCGTCAGAAATCGACCGAGGTCGACAGTTTCACGGTGCGCGGCGCCCCCTGCAGCAGCGTGCTGCTGAAACTGTCATAGGCCGACGCCCAGTAACGCTTGTTGGCGACATTGTCGACATTCAGCCGCAGGCTGACCGGCTTCTCGTTCATTTCGAACACATAGCGCGCGCCGATATCGAAGCGGGTCCAGGACCCGATCTCCAGCGTATTGGCGGCATTCACCTTCTGCTCGCCCGTGCGCACCACGCGGCCGGTCAGGGTGGCGGCCGGCAGGAAGGGCAGGTCCCATTCGACATTGGCGTTGGCGGTATAGGCGGGCACGCCCGGCGCCCAGTTGCCCTCGTTCACGCCGCCACCGGTGCGGCGCAGTTCGGCCTTGCCCACCGACAGGCCGCCGATCAGGCGCAGCCCCTCGACCGGCTCGCCATCCAGGCTGAATTCCACGCCGCGATTGCGCTGCTCCCCGTCCAGCACATAGACCTGCTGGCCGGTCGGGTTTGCCGCGTCGACGGGCCGGGTGAAGGCGCTGGGCTGTTTGGTCTGATACAGGGCCAGGGACAGGCCAACCCCGCCCACCACGATCTTGCCGCCCAGTTCATACTGTGTGGACTTGTAAGGCGAGAAGACCTCCCCGGAATTGACCAGCTTGGGATCGATGGGCGCGCTGGGTCCCTGGGCCAGACCCTGGATACGGTTGATATAGAGGGAGACGCCGTCCACCGGCTTCACCACCAGACCGATGACCGGCGTATTGGCGCTTTCGTCGTAGGCGCCCGTGCGCGACCCGTCGGCATAGGAATAGGACTTCACCTGGATCGCCTGATGGCGCAGGCCGACCGTCAGCAGGGCGCGGTCATCGAAGGCGCCGATCGTGTCAGAGATGAACAGGCTGCCCAGTTCCGTGCGGCTGAGGGGGAACGGGTCATCCAGATCGCCGCCCGCGAACCATGTCGAGGGGCGCGCCACCGATGGCGTGTTGTACAGGTTGGTGGCATAGCCCTGAAGGAAATCATAGGCGTTGCGGTTGACCTGCCAGATCATCGATCCGCCGGCATTCACCTCATGGCTGACCGGTCCGGTCCGGAACTTGGCCCGGATGCCGGCCTGCCCGGCCTCGTTATTGTCGGTGCGCGGCACGAACATGCCGTCACCCGTGGCGGCACCGGTCACGATATCGGTCACGGTGATGCCGCCATACAGCCCGCGCTCCGACCCATCACGGGCACCGAAGGCAGCATAGGCGGTGATGTCGTCGGTCAGGTCATATTCGCCCTTCGCCATGCCGAAAATGTCGCGCAGGGTGGAATAGGTCCAGGGCTGGCCATAATTGGCATCGGCATCCGGCACCCGGGGGATGGCGGTGGAGACCGTCACCTTGGGCCGCAACTGCCGCACATGCATGCGCTGATAGGCCAAATCCAGGCCCAGACGCGCCCGGTCGCCGGTCCAGTCGATGCCGGCGCCCAGCACATAGGCGCTGCGGAATTCCCCATCCACCGACACCTCGCCCCGGCGGGCCGCGCCATTGACGCGGATGCCGATGCTGTCGTCGGGGCCGGTGCGGCGGGCAATGTCGAAGCTGCCGCCGACATGCCTGTCACCCGTATAGTTCAGGGTGGCGCGGGTCAGCGGTTTTGCCCCGGCGCGCTTGGGCGCCAGATTGACCGAACCGCCAATGCCCGACCCGCCGGGGGCGGCACCATTCAGGAAGGCGCTGGCGCCGTTCAGCACCTGCACCTGCTCATACAGTTCGGGCGCGATCAACTGCCGCGGCGTCAGGCCGTAAAGCCCGTCCAGCGCGATATCGTCTCCATAGAGCGGGAAGCCGCGCATGATGAACAGTTCCGCTGCATTGCCGAAGGCATAGCCGGTGCGGATCGACGGATCATTTTCCAGAACCTGGCCCAGCGTCTGCGGCTGCTGATTCAGGATCAGGGTGGCGCCGTACGACTTGATGGCAAAGGGCACATCCTCGGCCGCCTTGTCCCCCAGCACGCCGACGGACCCGCCCCGGATCACCTGGGTCTGGTTGCCGCGCTGGGCCGTCACCACGATCTCCGACAGGCTGTCGGTCGCCTGGGCCAGCGCCGGCAGCGGTGCCAGCAGCGAGGCACCAGCAAGGATCAAAGCACGAAAACGCATCCGAAACCCCCATGCGGCCTGGTCCGGCCGCCCTTTCAAGAAACAGTTTGAGAGTGCGACCAACAGTCAGTCGCGTTGTGTCCGCTAAAAAATCAGGATCGTCGGGCCGCCATGGCCCAGGCGACGGCCAGGACCGGCACCGCGAGCGCCGCCCACGACAGGGCATCCCGCCAGCCATCCCCCGTCAGCGCGGCCACCAGACCGACGATGGAGAGCACCGCGATGAGGATAGGGGCCGCAAAGACGGCCCAGAGCGATCGCCGGCTCATGGTGCGGCCCTCACGGCCACAGATGCCTCAATCTCCCGCAATCGCGCGTCGGAGGCCGTGCCGCGTTTGGCGAGCCACAGGTAAAGCCCGGACCCCAGGATGACGATGCTGAACAGGTCCAGCACGGCCCAGAGGATCTTCAATGGCAGCCCGCCATAATCCCCGAAATGCAGCGGCTGTGACATCAGCAGGGTCTGCACATACCAGGGAAGGGGGCGCATGGCGGTCAGTTCCCCCGTGCGGGCATCGACCAGGGCAGGGGTCAGCAGCTTTTTCGTCAGCGGCGTGTCGCCCTGCAAAAATACCGCATAGTGATGGCCCGTGCTGAAGGTGCCGCCGGGAAAGGCGACGAACTGTACCCAGTTGCCGGGTGCCGCCCGCCGGGCCATGTCCACGGCCGCCTGCAGGGAACCCATCTGATCGGGCGCCACGGGGTCCTGCCCCTTGTAGGCGGCGGTCATATCGGACAGGTCGCCCGCCTGCCAGACCTGGACTATGGGCGTGGCCAGCGTATTGATGACGCCGGTCAGGCCCACGACACTGCCCCAGGCCAAGGTCACGATGCCCAGAAGATTATGGTAATCCAGCCACTTGACGCGCCGGGACCGGCTGGCGCGGACCGTGCCGAAGGCCAGTTTGCGCATGAAGGGCGCGTACAGCACGACACCCGACACGGTCGCCACGAAGAACAGCACCCCCATAACCCCCAGGAACAACATGCCGGGCAGCCCCAGAAACATGTCGGTGTGAAGCTGCAACAGGAAATGCATCACGCCGTCATCGGTGATGATCCCCACCAGTTCCCCTGTCCGCAGGTCAAAGGACCGCAGGGTCATGTCCGTTTCCGCCGCATCGGGGCGGGGGCCGGTCGTGACATTCACGACCGGCCGGTCCTCATCAAAACTCATGAACAGGCCGACATGGCCGGGCCGGTCGGACAGGGCGATGGCCAGGATCTCGTCCAGCGACCGGGGGCCGGCATCGGTGACGGCCAGGGCCTGGTCTTCCCCCGTCATCGCCTCGATCTCGTCATGGAAGATCAGGGGCAGGCCGGTCAGACACAGCATCAGCAGGAAGAGCGTGCAGATCAGGCTGGACCATTTATGGACCAGGAACCAGGCACGGATCGTCCGGGACGACATGGGGGAAACCGCCATCTGTGATATTGCGATTAATTCGCATTTTATAGGCGCCGTTCCGCTGCGGTGCAAGATACGCCGGCTGTGACGGATGCCGTGGACGGGCCAATTATGTTCGCGATCGGGCCATGCAGGGTTCAGTCTGGCCGCAGCCATTCCCGCATTAAGGCCGTCACACGGGCCGGCTGTTCCAGCGGGGCCAGATGGCCGCAGCGGGACAGGATGTGCAATTGCGCGTCCGGAATCAGGGCCGCGATTTCCCGCGACCGGTCCGGCGGTGTCTGCGCATCGTCGGCGCCGACGATCACCAGAGTGGAAACCTTAATGACCCCCAGATCGGGCCGGCTGTCGGGCCGCGACAGGATGGCCGCCTGCTGCCGGCAGAAGGCATCGCGCCCGACCCGTTCCGTCATGGCCAGTACCACGCCCCCGATCTCCGGCACGGCCACATGGTCGGGATGCACCTGGGTGGAGAGAAGCCGGGGCGACATGCCCCGGAACTTGCCGATACGCGCCAGTTTCAGCATCGCCTCGCGCCGCTGTCTTTGTTCGTTCGTGTCGGGACGGGCGGAAGTATCGATCAGGCAGAGATGCGTCACCCGTTGCGGTGCGCGGCGCATGATCTCGAATGCCACATATCCCCCCATGGACAGGCCGGCCAGCGCGAAACGGTCGGGTGCGTTAACCAAAACGGAGTCGGCCAGATCGCCGATCCTTTCATGACCCGTCAGGTCCGGAACAAGGGTGTCAGCGATGTCGGACAGGTTTTCAATCTGGTGCGCCCACAGCGCCCGGTCGCATAACAGGCCCGGTAACAGAAGGAGGGGCTGCCTTGCGTGCGGCGTGGGGTGCATCATCGCCCGAAATCCTTGCTCTCAAAGGCCGAAATTGATATCGAAGGCGCGACCGTATTCCATCGTGTCCCTGATCGCCAAATGCCGGGGATGCAGGGTTGCCAGCGGTCGATCGATTATCGCCGCCGACGTCACGGTGCTTGTGTTCGACGTCGCCTCCAGAATGATGAAGGCCTAATGCTGTTCTCGGAACTTGGACTCGGGTCCGAAGTCCTTCGCGCTGTTGAAGAAGTCGGCTACACGACGCCGACGCCGATCCAGGAAAAAGCCATCCCGTGGGTCCTGCAGGGGCGGGATGTGCTGGGCTGCGCCCAGACCGGTACGGGGAAGACCGCTTCCTTTACCCTGCCCATGATCGAAATCCTGGGCCGTGGCCGCGCCAAGGCGCGCATGCCGCGGTCGCTGATCCTGGAGCCGACGCGCGAACTGGCCGCCCAGGTGGCCGAGAATTTCGAGCTGTATGGCAAGTACCACAAGCTGTCCATGGCGCTGCTGATCGGCGGCGAAAGCTTTGGCGACCAGATCAAGAAGCTGGAACGCGGCGTCGATGTGCTGATCGCCACGCCCGGCCGCATGATGGACCTGTTCGATCGCGGCAACATCCTGCTGACCGACATCAAGGTCCTGGTGATCGACGAGGCGGACCGCATGCTCGACATGGGGTTCATCCCCGATATCGAACGTATCGTCAGCCTGCTGCCGCGCAAGCGCCAGACCCTGTTCTTCAGCGCGACCATGCCGCCGGAGATCAAGCGTCTGGCCGACAAGTTCCTGACCACCCCGGAAGAGGTGACGGTCAGCGCCCCGGCCAGCACCGCCACCACGGTCGCCCAGCATCTTGTGGTCGTTGACGAACAGGACAAGCGCGAGGCGCTGCGCCGCCTGATCGCCACCGACGACGTGAAGAACGCCTTCATCTTCTGCAATCGCAAGAAGGACATCGCTGTCGTCCACGGTTCGCTGGTCAAGCATGGCTTCAATGCCGGTGCGCTCCATGGAGACATGGTGCAGTCCAAGCGCACGGAGACGCTGGAAGCGTTCAAGGCCGGCAGCATCGACCTGCTGGTCTGTTCCGACGTGGCCGCGCGCGGCATCGACATTTCCAATGTCAGCCATGTGTTCAATTTCGATACGCCGCATCATTCGGAAGATTACGTCCACCGTATCGGGCGCACGGGTCGCGCCGGTAAACTGGGACGTGCCTTCACCATCGCCACGCCGGAAGACGGCAAGCTGGTGCAGGCCATCGAGAAGCTGATCGGCAAGGAAATTCCCCGCTTCGCCGTTGAAGGGGTTGAGACCGCCGAACTGTCCTACGATGCCGATCCGCGCCGTCGTGGCCGGGGGGCGCCGAAGAAGGACGAGCCGCGTCGCGGTGGCCGTGACCGTGGCGAGCGTGCTGAACGCGCGCCCAAGGCTGAGCGTCCCGTGCATGTGCATGTGGAGCCCGAAGCGGCCGAAGCCGCCATCGAGGCCCACCAGCAGAAGCGTGAGCGGCCCGAGCCACGGAATGATCGCAATCGCGAGCGGCCCGAGGGCCGTCCGGAAGCCCGTCCTGAAGGTCGGGGCGAGTTCCGCCGTGACGAGCATCGTCGTGACGAGTATCGCCGCGACCGGGACGACCGTCGTGACCGTCGCCCCCGCCGTGACGAGGATGATGATCGTGGCCCGCCCGTGGTTGGCTTCGGTGACGATGTGCCGGCCTTCATCCTGCGTGCCGCCCGCCCGCCCAAGGTCAGCGCGGCTGAGGTCGAAACGGTTGACGGCGCGGAGAGCGTGGAGTCCTGAGCCCATGCAGACGATTTTTGTCCAGGTCAAATGCGAACTGGGTCGTGCCTATGATGTGGCAGACCTGGCGGTGCAGAGTGTGCCGGAAGTATCGGAAGTGCATTCCGTCTCCGGCCAGTATGACTTGATGATGAAATGTTTTTTGGAGGATGGCGAGGATATCGGTCACTTCGTGACCGGGCAAATCCAGACCCTGGATGGGGTGAAGGATACCTTCACCATCATCACCTTCAAGGCGTTCAGCTAAATCCATTGGTCTTTGAAGTGTAGAAAAGGGGTGGTCCGGCAGCGGGCCGCCCCTTTTGCTTATGCGCCCAACCATCCCAGCAGTGCCGCCACAACCCGTGCGGCGCCCTGGCCATCGATGCCGCCGGCGGCGATGCGGCGTGACAATTCCTGACGGGCGGGAAGGTCGGACCATAGGCCCCGGACCTTGTCACCGATCATGTCGGCGACATCCGCCCGATCGCCGCGCGCCTCCACCACCGCCGCCCAGCCTTTGCTCCGCGCATCATCAGCGGCTGGTGCCTGATTGTCCGCGACCACGGCCAGCAGGCTGGGCACCGCCACGGCCGCCAGTTCCGCTACGGTGCCGCCGCCCGCCGTCACGGCCAGCCCCGCCGCTGCCATCAGGCTGCCCATCTCCCGGCTGTCGATATGCAGGCGGACCACGCCGGGGAAACGGGCGCAAGCGGCGCGGATGCAATCCAGGGCCGGGTTGCTGCCGCCCGCCACCACATCCAGCCGGACACCCGACGGCAGGGAGGGGGCCAATCTTTTCACCACCGGCACCGTCAGGCCCGCCGGATCGGACCCACCGAAGGTCAGCAGGATGCTGTTCCGGGCCGCCAAGGGCAGGCGCGGCGCAGCCGCTGCCTGCCGTATCTCCCGCCGCAGCAACAGGTAGGCCTCCCCCGACAGGACCGTCGCCCCCGGCGCCAGGGTGGCATAGGGCAGGGAGGCGGCGCCCGGCGCCGGGTTCCAGACCAGATCGGCATGCAGCATCCGGTCGGCCAGATCATCCAGGGCCAGCACGGCGCCGAACCCCGGCCGCACCGCCGCGCGCCATCCGGCATCCAGCCAGTAACTGTCGACCACCAGCGCCGTAGCCCCCAGGCGGTGCGCCAGGGCCAGCAGGTCGGCGGGTTCGTCCCCCGCCAGCGGATGATGGTCGAACCCATCGGCCAGCAGCCGTGCCCGCAGGGATTCGGTGATCTCCCGCGTGGCGAAAACCGGAACCGCCCCCTGGTCACGCAGTGCCTCCGCCAGGGCCAGACAGCGCATGATGTGGCCGGTGCCCTTGGCGGGACTGGCATCGGCGCGGATCAGGACCCGGTTCGCACCCGACATCAAGGCGGCTTCCGCAGGCGATTGCAGGGATGGGGTAAAGCCCTAACACCCGCCCCGTCCTCCGTCCAGCTTGGATCGGGGCCACGCTTTATGCTCTAGTGGGCGAACGACATGAAGGTCAGGACAGTGAAGCCATGAAGGCCACCATCGAAGGGGTACGGATCGCCGGTGTGCGGGCCGTGGTGCCGCGTCAGCGCCATTCCTTTGTCGAGGACCCCGGCATCTTCACCGAGGATGAGGCGCGCAAGCTGCATGCCGGCATCGGCGTCTATGAACGCCGGGTCCTGCCGCGCCCCTATTGTGCGTCCGACATGTGCCGGGCGGCAGCAGAGGGGCTGCTGCAACAACTCGGCTGGGACCCGGCATCGGTCGATGTGCTGATCTTCATCAGCCAGGATGCGGATTATGTGCTACCGGTCACGGCGGCGGTGCTGCAACGCCATCTGGGCCTGCCGACATCGGCCGCCTGCTTCGACGTCACCCTGGGCTGTTCGGGCTTTGTCTATGGCACCTGGATGGCGGCCCGGCTGCTGAGCGGCAGCGCCAGGCGCGCGCTGGTCCTGTGTGGCGATAACTCCACCCGCTGGCTGCACCCGGAGGACAAGGCGACCTTGCCCCTGTTCGGGGATGCCGGATCGGCCACGGCGCTGGAGATCGATCCCGATGCCGCCCCCATCCATGTCAGCCTGGGCACCGATGGGGCGGGGGCCAAGCATATCTTTGTGAAGGCTGGCGGCAAGCGCGACTGCCTGATCCCCACCGATCCGCCCCGGTCGGAGGCGGAGATGGCGCGGCTGTACCGCGATGCCCGCCTGTACCTGAACGGGGCAGAGGTCTTCACCTTCACCCTTCGTGCCGTGCCCGGCCTGCTGAAACAGGCGATGGCCGATGCCGGGGTGACGGTGGACGATCTGGACTATGTCGTCCCGCACCAGGCCAACAAGATGATGTTGGACCATATCCGCAAGAAGATCGGATGTGATCCGGGCAAATACATCATCGACATGGAAAAATACGGCAATACCAGCAGCGCGTCGGTGCCGCTGGCGCTATGTTCACGCCTGGGCGCCGAACTGGAAAGCGGCCGCAAAAAGCTGCTGCTGGCCGGGTTCGGCGTCGGCTGGTCCTGGGGCACCATCCTGGCCGATATCGGGCCGATCCCCGCGCCGACGGTGGCGGAACTGCCCGAAGACTATCCGGTCATGGAGGTATGATGCGGCCCGTTGCCCGCTTGCGCCCCGGCGGCGCGGCCATTAGGGTGCGCCCGGAATTCGATCTGGAGGAATTGACATGAGCTTCGTCGGTATCGGCCTTTTCCTGGCGGCCAGCGTCCTGGCCGCCCTGTGCATTTCCGCCATCAAGGCGCCGGAAGGCGACGGCGGTCATGGTCACGGCCATCATGGCGGCCACGGTCACCATTGATCCCTGACGCCGCCGCCCACCGGGGTGGCGGCACTCAGCATTCGGAGTTGCAGAAACGGCAACTCCGAGCCTGTGCAACAGTGTGAAACGGAAAATCCTGTTTCAGGAGTTCGCTTCCTGCCAGCTCCGAATGCTTGCTTGCGCCATGCAACCGAATGAAACAGCGTTTTCCCGCATTCGGAGTCGGGCCATCGCCCCCTCCGGATGGAGGCGGCGTTTAACGCGGACGGATTTCTGGTGGGGATGACCCATCGTAGCATCGGCGATACGTCCATGTCGCCAATTTCCAGCGGGCGCCTGATTACCAAACCCCTGGACCCGGTGCGGACAGTGCCGTAAACCTGTGTTCGGCCACCGTATCTGGTGGCGCGATATCACCGTAACCCCCAAGCCGTAGCGATATGCCCGACGCCCTTGCCGATAACCTCGCCCTGTCGCCGCTGGAGGCGGCGCAGGATGCGTTGCGCAAGGTCTGGGGTTACCCCGCCTTTCGCGGCATGCAGGCCGACATTGTCGAGCATGTGGTGGCCGGGGGCGATGCCCTGGTCCTGATGCCCACGGGCGGGGGCAAATCGCTCTGTTATCAGATCCCGGCCCTGGTGCGGCCGGGCGTGGGCATTGTTGTTTCCCCGCTGATCGCCCTTATGCGTGATCAGGTCGATGCGCTGCGCCAATTGGGCGTGCGGGCCGCCTATCTGAACTCCACGCTGGACTGGCGGGAGGCGCAGGAGGTGGAGCGCGCGTGTGAGCGCGGCGACCTGGACCTGCTCTATGTGGCACCAGAACGGCTGGTGACGCCGCGCTTCCTGGAATTGCTGGAACGGTCGCGCATCGCCCTGTTCGCGCTTGACGAGGCGCATTGCGTCAGCCAGTGGGGCCATGATTTCCGGCCGGAGTACCTGCAGCTCTCCATCCTGCATGAGAAGTTCCCCGAGGTGCCGCGCGTGGCCCTGACGGCGACCGCGGATGCGCAGACGCGCACCGATATCGCGGCGCGTCTGGGGCTGACCGACGCGCGCCTGTTCCTGGCCAGTTTCGACCGGCCCAACATCACCTATCGCATCCTGCCCAAGGATCAGGAACGCCGGCAATTGCTGGATTTCCTGCGCCGCCGGCCGGAGGATGCGGGCGTGGTCTATTGCCTGTCCCGTGGCAAGGTCGATGCCATCGCCCAGTATCTGGCCGAACAGGGGGTGGATGCGCTGCCCTATCATGCCGGCCTGGACCCGGCCACGCGGCAGGCCAATCAGGACCGGTTCATCAAGGGCGAAGGCGTGGTGATGGTGGCCACCGTCGCCTTTGGCATGGGCATCGACAAGCCGAACGTGCGGTTTGTGGTGCATATGGACCCGCCGCGATCGCTGGAGGCCTATTATCAGGAAACCGGCCGCGCCGGGCGCGACGGGTTGCCGGCGGAAGCGCTGATGCTCTATGGCTTCGCCGACGTCGTGCAGATGCGCATGATGGTGGAAAGCTCCGACAGCCCGCCCGCCTTCAAGCGCACCGAACGGCAGAAGCTGGAAGCGCTGCTGGGCTTCTGCGAGACGGCGCGCTGCCGGCGGCAGACGCTGCTGACCTATTTCGATGAGGAATATCCCAAGCCTTGCGGGAAGTGCGACACCTGCTTCCAGCCGGTGGAAACCTATGACGGCACGGTGGTGGCGCAGAAGGCGCTGTCGGCCGTGTACCGCACGGGCCAGCGGTTCGGCGTGGGCCATCTGGTCGATGTGTTGCGTGGGGTTTCCACCGACAAGGTGGTGGAAAAGGGTCATGACAAGCTGAAAACCTTCGGCTGCGGCACCGAACTGGGCAAGCAGGAATGGCACAGCGTGTTTCGGCAACTGGTGGCCAACGGCCTGCTCTGCGCCGATCCGGAAGGCCATGGCGGCCTGATCCTGACCGAAACCGCCCCGCCGGTCCTAAAAGGGCAGGAGGTGGTGCGCCTGCGCCGCGATCCGGCGGCGGAAGCCAAGGGCAAAGGCAAGGCATCCTGGTCGGGCAGCGGCGGATCGTCGAAGCCGAAAACCTCCACCGCCGGCCTGTCACCCGCCGACGATACGCTCTGGCACGCGTTGAAGGCCCTGCGCCTGGAACTGGCGCGGGAGCAGGGGGTGCCGCCCTATGTCATCTTCCATGACGCAACATTGATGGAGATGGTGCGGGAGAAGCCGACCGACCTGGACGAACTGGGTACGCTGCAGGGCGTGGGCGCGCGCAAGCTGGAACGGTACGGCGAGTATTTCCTGGACGTGATCCTGACGCATTCATAGGTCTGGTCGGATCTGCATCCCGACCAGACCTGCTTGTCTGCAATCCGCCCTTAAAAAGGCATCTTGAAGCCTGGCGGCAGCTTCAGCCCGCCCATCAGGGCGTTGGTCTGCTCGGCCGTGAAGGCTTCGATCTTGCCCTTGGCGTCGTTATAGGCGGCGGTGATCAGGTCTTCCAGCACCTCGACATCCTCCGGATCGACGATGGACTTGTCGATCTTCAGGCCGCGCAGGTCGCCCTTGCCGTTGAGGGTCAGCTTGACCATGCCACCCCCGGACACGCCGGTGACCTCATGTTCCTGCATCTTGGCCTGCATTTCAGCCATCTTGGACTGCATCTGCTGGGCCTGCTTCATCATCTGGCCGATATTCTTCATGGCTCAGAAGTCTCCTTCATAATCGCCCTCATCCATGGGCGGTGGTGCATCGAAATAAGGGCTGTCGGCCATTTCGTCACCCCCAAAAGCGTCCATCGCTTCGGGAATTTCGGGTTCGGCCATCGGCGGCGGCGCCAGGACCACCTGGCTCTGGTCGATGATCTTGTCGATCTTCGCACCGGGAAAGGCCTCCAACACGGCCTTGACCAGCGGATGCTCGGCGGCTTCGGCCCGCTGCCGCAGTTCGGCCTCGCGTTCCTGTTCGGCGATGCTCGGCTCCCCCGCCGCGCCGGACACCGACACGACCCAGCGTTTGCCGGTCCATTCGGTCAGCAATTGCCCGACCTTGCCCGGCAGGTTCTGCGGACAGGAGGGCTGCAGCCGCAGCTCGATCATACCGGGTTCGAAACGGACCAGATGGACCGAGGCACGCAACATGCCGGCCAGCACACCTTCACGCTTGTCCAGGAACAGGTCGGCCACCGCGCGGAAGCTGGTTGGTTCCGGAACCGTATCGACCTTGCCCA
This sequence comes from Niveispirillum sp., assembly GCF_017996735.1. GTDB lineage: Bacteria > Pseudomonadota > Alphaproteobacteria > Azospirillales > Azospirillaceae > Niveispirillum. The sequence goes on along the minus strand of NZ_JAGOGJ010000008.1, from coordinate 8,537 downwards.
CGGGCTGTGGCGGAGCCACGGGGGCCGGTGCAGGCACACCGGCAAAGGCCCGTCCCCCCGCCACCATGGCCATGGGTGCCCCCTGCGTCGGCGCGGAATGCACCATCGGCCCGGTTCCACCACCGGCAAAACCACCCCCGCCGCCGGGACCGCCCCCGCCCCCGTGCAGGGCGCGGGCGGCCGCTTCGGCTCCACCCGCCTCGTTAATCTTGCGGATCAGTTCGGCGGGGCTGGGCAGGTCGGAGGCATAGGACAGGCGGATCAGCACCATTTCCAGCGCCTGCATGGGCACGGGCGCGTGCTGGATCTCCGCCAGACCCTTCAACAAGATCTGCCAGGCCCGCGACAGGGCCGCCATGCCCAGCTTCTGGGCCAGCGCCACGCCGCGCGTGCGTTCATCCTCCGGGATCGACGGATCATCCGCCGTTCCCGCCACGATGCGCGCGCGGGTCAGGAAATGGGTGAAATCCAGAAGATCCTGCGCGATCACGATGGGATCGGCGCCACAGCGATGCAGGTCGGTCAGAATGTCCAGCGCGTCGGCCGGCTTCGCTGTCACGGTCGCTTCGAACAGGTCGATGACGCGGGTCCGGTCGGCCAGGCCCAGCATGTCACGCACCTGGGCCACCGTCACATTGCCGCCGCCCAGCGCGATGGCCTGATCCAGCAGCGACAGCCCGTCACGCACTGACCCGTCGGCCGCCCGCGCGATCTGGGCGATGGCGTCGGGTTCCACCGGCACGCCTTCCTTGGCGGCCACGCGGGTGAAATGGCCCACCAGGGTGGGATGATCCACCCGGCGCAGGTCGAATCGCTGACACCGCGACAGCACCGTCACCGGCACCTTGCGAATCTCGGTGGTGGCGAAGACAAATTTCACATGCGGCGGCGGCTCTTCCAGTGTCTTCAGCAGCGCGTTGAAGGCGCTTTTCGACAGCATATGGACTTCGTCGATGATGTAGAGCTTGTAGCGCGCGGCCGAGGGGGCATAGCGCACGCCCTCAATGATCTCACGCACATTGTCGACGCCGGTATTGGAGGCGGCGTCCATCTCGATCACATCGACATTACGGTCGGCCGCGATGGACACACACATCTCACACACGCCGCAGGGGCTGATGGTCGGCCCGCCCTGACCGTCCGGCCCGACGCAGTTCAGGGCGCGGGCAATGATGCGCGCCGTCGTCGTCTTGCCCACCCCGCGCACGCCGGTCAGCATATAGGCCTGATGGATGCGCCCCGACTGGATGGCATTGCGCAAGGTCCGCACCAGCGCGTCCTGCCCCACCAGCTCGTCAAAATTCTGCGGCCGGTATTTGCGCGCCAGCACACGATAGGCGGCACCGGCGGCGGAATGGCTGTTCGTTTCGTCGGTCACGGGGCGTCTCGGGTCTACGGCAGGGCGGAGGCGAGTTTAGTGATGCCAGCGCACAGACGCCACGGTTTTACGATTCCGCTTTTTGAAAAGGCGGCGTCACGGCGACAGATTTTGGAAAAGGTGGGAGGCTGGACGAACGACCCGAGCCGAAACTCGTTACGGCTGCTTCCTTCCGGACCTGACCGGGTTGGCGAGGGACCCGCCCGTTGCCAACCTCCCGACGCCTATATCGGCGAGTGTGGGCGGAAAGACAAGGGAGAAATCCGCAGGGGCCGCTCTGACACTTGCGCATTGGCGGCTTGCACGGACGCATGTCACCGTCTCCAAACCATGATGAGACTGAATTTCTATGCCGGGTCAGGCCTGGATCGGGCTGCCCACCGGCGCAAGGACGAAGACTGGCTGGCCGCGCGTCTGCGCCATCCCCAGGCGGCCCGTATCATCCCGTGGTGGCGGGGCCGGCATCTGGTGACGGGGGCTGACGAAGCACCGCTGCCCGTCTATCTGCCCGTCACCGCAGACTGGTGGGGATGGCATCTTTCCATGCCGCCCATCTATCTGGGGGATGATGGCGGCCATTCCTACTTCGCGGTCGATCTGTCGCCGCTGGAAGATGTCGACACCCATGCGGAGGTGGCGAAGCTGGGCCGGTTCGTGGAACTGCGCTCGCTGGGCACCCGCATCGGGCAGCGGGCCGGCGGCATGTATGCCTATATCCGGGCCCTGATGCTGTGGCACGGCAAGCATAAATTCTGCGGGTCCTGTGGGGCGGCCACGGCGGCGGCGGAGGGGGGGCACAGCCGGCGCTGCACCAATCCCGATTGCGGGGCCCAGCATTTCCCCCGCCATGACCCGGCGGTGATCATGCTGGTCCATGATGGCGGCGACCGCTGCCTGCTGGGCCGGCAATCGCGCTTTCCGCCCGGCATGTATTCCACGCTGGCAGGATTCGTTGAGCCGGGCGAAAGCCTGGAAGAGACGGTGATGCGGGAATGTTTTGAAGAGGCGGGCGTGCGCGTCACCGACGTTAAATACCATTCCAGCCAGCCCTGGCCCTTCCCATCGTCCCTGATGCTGGGCTTCCACGCCCGCGCCACCACACTGGACGTGAAGGCGGATGAGGATGAGCTGGAGGATGTGCGCTGGTTCAGCCGGGATTTTGTCCGGCAGAATCAGGGGGGCGAGAGCTTCCGCCTGCCGCCCTTCGACAGTATTTCCCGACAGTTGATCGAGGCGTGGCTGCGGGGGTAAGCGGGTGCTGCTTGCCCCCGCGCATGCGCCCTGCCATCCTGACCGCCCAACCCGATCCAGCCGGAGCAAGTGCCCAAATGTCCGACCTGTCCCTGCCCGCCACCAATGTCGTGGCGGCGGAACTGTCCACGGTGCGTGATTTCATCCGCTATGCCGTCAGCCGCTTCAACCGTGCCGGGCTGGTGCATGGGCACGGGGCCGTCACCGCCTATGACGAGGCGGCGTTCATCGTGCTGGAAACGCTGAAGCTGCCGGTGGATCAGCTTGAGCCCTATTTCGATGCAAAACTGATCCCGGCCGAACGGCTGGCGCTGGCGGAGATCATCCATAGCCGCGTTACCACCCGCAAACCCGCCGCCTATCTGACCAAGCGCACCTATATCCAGGGCGTGCCCTTCTATGTTGATGACCGGGTCATCGTGCCCCGCTCCTTCATCGGCGAGTTACTGTTCGGGGACCTGTTCGGCGGCGAGCAGGATTTCGCCCTGGTCGATGATGTGACGGAGGTGGAGAAGGTGCTGGACCTTTGCACCGGTTCCGGCTGCCTGGCCATCCTGGCGGCCAGCATCTTCCCGCTGGCCGATGTCGATGCCGTCGACCTGTCGCCAGACGCGCTGGAGGTGGCGAAGATCAATGTCGCCGACCATGGGCTGGACGAACGGGTGAAGCTGTTCCAGGGCGACCTGTTCAAGCCGCTGAAGGGCAAGAAGTACGATCTGATCATCTCCAACCCGCCCTATGTCGATGCCGAGGCGATGGACAATCTGCCGCCGGAATATCAGGCCGAACCGCGCATGGCCCTGGTCGGTGGCGATAAGGACGGCATGGCCATCGTGCATCGCATCCTGAAGGACGCGCCCAAATACCTGAATGCCGGCGGCGGGCTGCTGGTGGAAGTGGGCACGGGCCGCGCCGCGCTGGAGGAAGCCTATCCGGATGCGGAATTCCTGTGGCTTGAAACCGAACACTCCTTTGGCGAGGTGTTCTGGATCACGCGTGAACAGTTGCTGGAGCTTTGAAAATACCGCCGGTCCCGGCGCTGATGATCTTTCCGTTCATTGGTGCCGGGATTTGGACCGGTTATGGTTGAACACCCCCCGCCAATCCTTATATTGCCCAAGACATTTGGAGCGGAAAGGCGGAAAGCGGCGTGATACTGACAGCCATCCTTGCCATTATCCTGGCGGCTTTTATCGCCCCCACCCTGAATCGGGTGCTGCCTGCCCTGTCGCACTGGTTGCTGGCATTGGTGCCGCTGTCCGCCGCCTATTGGTTCGCTATACAGGTGCCCGGCGTCGTGGCCGGTGTGCCCGTGCTGGAAAGCACATCCTGGGCGCCGTCGTTGGGCGTGGCCCTGTCCTTCCGGCTGGACGGGTTGTCGCTGCTGTTCGCGCTGCTGATCTGTGGCATTGGTGCCTTCATCCTCATCTATTCCGGCGGCTATCTGCGCGGCCATCCGCGTGAGGGGCGGTTCCACCTGTTCATCATGGCCTTCATGGCCGCGATGCTGGGACTGGTCACGGCCGACGACCTGATCAGCCTGTTTGTCTTCTGGGAACTGACCAGCATCACCAGCTTCATGCTGATCGGCTTCAACAATGAGGATGCGCGGTCCCGCCGCTCGGCCATCCAGGCGCTGATGGTGACCGGCGGCGGCGGCATGGCGCTGCTGGCGGGGCTGGTCCTGCTGGGCATGGCGTCGGGCGAATGGTCCCTGACGGCCATCGCGGCGTCGGGGACCGACCTGCGCACCCACGCGCTGTATCCCGTCCTGCTGGTCCTGCTGTTGCTGGCCGCCTTTACGAAGTCGGCGCAGGTGCCGTTCCATTTCTGGCTGCCCAACGCCATGGATGCGCCGACCCCGGTCAGCGCCTATCTGCACTCCGCCACCATGGTAAAAGCCGGCGTCTATCTGCTGGCCCGGCTGAACCCCACTCTGGGCGGCACCGAACCCTGGTTCTGGGCGCTGACCATTGCGGGCGGCGTCACGGCCCTGTGGGGATCGGCCATGGCCCTGCGCTCCACCGACCTGAAAAAGATCCTGGCCTATACGACCTTGATGGCGCTGGGCGTGCTGGTGCTGCTGGTGGGTATCGGCAGCGACGGCGCGATGAAGGCGTTCGCGGGCTTCCTGCTGGCCCATGCGCTCTATAAGGGGGCGCTGTTCATGGGGGCCGGGTCCGTGGACCATGGCAGCGGCACGCGGAACGTGGGGGAACTGGGCGGCCTGTGGGCCAAGATGCCGGCAACGGGCCTGTTCATCGCCATCGCCGCCCTGTCCATGGCGGGGCTGCCACCGATGCTGGGGTTCCTGGGCAAGGAACTGATCTATGAGGATGTGTTCGGCGGCGGGCAGTATGTGGCGCTGGCCGCCCTGCTGCTGGCCAACTCGTCCATGGTGGCGGCCGCCGGTATCCTGTTCCTGAAGCCATTCCTGGGGGTACCGACCAAGGCGGCCGCCGGTGCCCATGAAAGCGGCCCCGCCCTGCTGGCCGGTCCCGCCCTGCTGGCGGGCCTGTCGCTGCTGTTCGGGCTGTGGCCGGCGCTGCCGCAAGGTTTGCTGGCAGCCGCAGCCAGTGCCGCGCGGGGTGCGCCGCTGGAGCTTGACCTGCATCTCTGGCACGGGCTGACCCCGGCCCTGGGCCTGTCGGCCGTGACGGTGGCGCTGGGTGTGGGCCTTTATGCCGGATTGACCTCCGCCCGCACGCTGCTGGCCGGCGTGCAGCGCGTCACGCGCATCGACCATGACAAGGCCTGGGACTGTCTGCTGTCCTTGCTGGACCGGCTGGCCGGCCGGGTTGCGGGTTGGCTGCAGGACGGGCTGCTGCACCGGTATCTGGCCTGGATATTCTCCGGCATCCTGTTCCTGCTGGGTACCACCCTGGCCGTGCGCGGTGGTCTTGTCTGGCCGGGCATCAGCCTGGAGGTGGAGGACGCGCTGGGCGGATCTCTGGCCGTGCTGATGCTGGGGGGCACGGTGGGGGCCATCCGCGCCCATTCCCGCATGGAGGCGGTGCTGGCGCTTGCCATCACCGGCATGTCGGTCGCCCTGTTCTTCCTGCTGTTCAGCGCGCCGGATGTCGGCATCACGCAGTTGATGGTGGAGACCCTGTCGGCCATCATCCTGGTGCTGATCATGGCGAAGCTGCCGCTTCTGCCCCCGGGGTCAGACCGGTCACACCGTGTAGCCATTTTTCACGGCTTCCTGGCTATCGGCCTGGGCGGAGTGGTCAGCGCCATCCTGCTGGCGGCACTGGATCAGCCGCTGGCGCTGGGCCTATCGCGCTTCTTTGGCGACACCTCGCTGCTGGAGGCGCATGGCCGCAACGTGGTCAACGTCATCCTGGTCGATTTCCGCGGCTTCGACACGCTGGGTGAGATCACGGTGATCGCCACCGCCGGACTGGGCGTTTTTGCGCTGCTGCGGGCACGCATGGGCAAGAGCAAGGGGCGCAAGGCATGATGGAAAGCCTGATCCTGCGCACGGGCGTGCGCCTGCTGCTGCCATTGATGCTGCTGTTCAGCATCTTCATCCTGTGGCGCGGCCATAATGAACCGGGCGGCGGCTTTGTCGGCGGCCTGATCTGTGCGGTGGGATTCGCGCTGCACGCCATCGCCTTCGGGGTAAAGGCGATGCGCGACATGCTGCGGATCGATCCGCGCACCATCCTGGGCACGGGCCTGCTGGTCGGCATCACGCCGGGCTTTCTGGGCGCGCTGTCCGATGAGCCTTATATGACGGCGCAATGGCTGGGCGCGCTGGGCACCCCGGTTCTGTTCGATATCGGGGTCTATCTGGTGGTGGTCGGTGCGATCCTGGCCATGGTCCAGACCCTCATGGCGGAGGGAGAGGACTGATGGAAGTGATCATGGCCCTGACCGTGGGCGGCATGGTTGCCGGCTCGGTCTATCTGTTCCTGTCGCGACAGTATCTGCGGGTGATGTTCGGCGTCATCGTGCTGTCGAACGCCGTCAATGTCGCCATCCTGACCGTGGGCCGGCTGACATCCGGCCGCGCGCCGCTGATCAGCCGCGGGAACGAGGTGATGGATCAGGCGGCGGCCAACCCGCTGCCCCAGGCGCTGATCCTGACGGCCATCGTCATCGGTTTCGGCCTGCTGGCCTTCGCCCTGGCGCTGGGTTACCGCGCCTATCAGGAGATGGGCACGCTCGACACCGCCGCCATGCGGGCGGCGGAGCCGGAGGACAAGCGATGACCCCCTGGTTGACTGCCGCCCCCATCCTGGTGCCGATGTTGACCGCAGCCCTCTGCGTGGCGGCCTGGAAATATCCGGTGGCGCAGCGCGTGCTGTCCCTGCTGGGCAGCCTGATCCTGCTGGTCATTGGCGGCATTCTGGGCCGGGGGGTGATGGAGCAAGGCGTGCAGGTGGCCCAGATGGGCGCCTGGGCCGCGCCCTTCGGCATTACGCTGGTCGTGGACCCGCTGTCGGCGGTGATGGTTTTCATCTCTGCCGTCATGGGGTTCTGCGTCGCGCTGCACGCGCTGGGTGACATCGATCCCGTGCGCGAAAGGGGCGGCTATCACGTCGTTTTCCAGATGCTGATGACGGGCGTCTGCGGCGCCTTCGTCACGGGCGATCTGTTCAATATGTATGTCTGGTTCGAGGTGATGCTGATCAGCAGTTTTGTGCTGCTGTCGCTGGGCGGCGTGCGCGAACAGATCGATGCCGCCGTCAAATATGTCTGCATCAACATGGTGGCGACGGCCTGCCTGCTGCTGGCCGTGGCGCTGCTTTATGGCGTGACCGGAACGCTGAACATGGCCGACCTGTCACTGCGGGTACCCGATGTGCCCAGCCAGCCGGTGATCAGCGCCATCGCGGTGCTGTTCATTATCGCCTTCGGCATGAAGGCGGCCCTGTTCCCGTTCTTCTTCTGGCTGCCGGCGACCTATCACACCCCGGCCGTGTCGGTGCAGGCCATCTTCGCCGGCTTGCTGACCAAGGTGGGCGTCTATGCGCTGATCCGCGTCTTCACCCTGATCTTCACGGGCGACACCGCCTGGACGCATGGCATTCTGATGTGGATGGCCGGCATTACCATGATCGTGGGCGTGCTGGGCTCGCTCGCCGCGCGCGACCTGCACCGCGCCTGGTCCTGGCAGGTGGTGGCCCATATCGGCAGCATGGTGATGGGGCTGGCCATTTCCACGCCCCTGGCCCTGGCGGCGGCCGCCTTCTACATGGTGCATGACATCGTGGTGAAGACGAACCTGTTCCTGGGGGCCGGCCTTGTCCGCCGTCTGGCGGGCGGCAGTACCGACTATAAGTACCTGGGAGGGCTGTTCAAGACGGCACCCTGGCTGTGTCTGCTGCTGTTCGTGCCGCTGGGCTCGCTGGCTGGTTTCCCGCCTCTGTCGGGCTTCTGGGGCAAGCTGCTGCTGGTCCGCGCGGGGCTGGAGGCGGAACAATATGTCATGGTCGGCGTCTTGCTGCTGACGGGCCTGCTGACCATCTGGCTGGTGGGGCGTGTCTGGGCGGAGATGGTGTGGAAGGCCCCGGCCGAACCACCGGCGGAGCCGGTGCAGCCACTGTCCGCCGCCCGTTCCTATGTGCTGATCCTGCCGCTGCTGCTGCTGTCCCTGATCACGGTGGCCATCGGCGTCAATCCCGAACGGCTGATGAACGCGGCGGGGCAGGTGGGTGACAGCCTGCATGACAACACCGCCTATGTGGAGGCGGTGCTGGGCGGGTCACCCGGACGGCCGACCCTGCTGGGCGCGGCGGAGGTGTCGCCATGAGCCTGATGGTCGTCAATATCCTGCTGGCACTGGCCTGGATGGGCATCATGTCCAATTTCAGCCTGGGCAGCTTCATCGCCGGCATCACCCTGTCCCACGCCATCCTGTGGATCGCCCGGCCGCTCTATCCGGAACAGACCTATTTCC
>NZ_JAGOGJ010000099.1 GCF_017996735.1 Niveispirillum sp. | reverse complement strand
CGATGCGGGTGGCCCGGGCCTCCTTGGCCGCCTGTTCCTGTTTCTGCGCCTCGGCCAGACGGTCGGCCTCAATCAGCCCATCCTTGAACACCTGGACGGCGCGGGCCATGTCCCCGATCTCGTCCCCCCGCTCCCCACCGTCCACGGCCACGGTCAGTTCATGCTTTGCCAGAAGGTTCATCGTGTCCGTCATGCCGCGAACGGGCCTTACGACGCTGACGATCAGAGACCAGCCGGCGGCGATGCCGATGATGATGGCGGCGATGAGAAGCGAAAAGGTCGCGAACTCGCTGGAGGTTACGCCGCGCTCGATCTCCCCTGCGGCTTCGGCAGCACTTTTTTCATTGATCGCAACCAGCGTATCCAGTGTCGACTGCATTTCCCGATAGGCGGGGGACAGTTCATCACGCACGATGATCGAGGCCTTGGCGATGTCATTGGCACGGGAAACAGGCAGAAGCCGTTCCCAGATCAACATATATTTTTCCCATTCCGACCGGAATTTATTGTACTGATCGCGTTCTTCTTTGGAAGAAATCAGCGGTTCGTACATCTCTTCCGCTTTGCGCAGGTCGGCGGCGCGGTCACGCAATCGCGTCTCCGTATCATTCATATCCTTGTCTTCGACGGAAATGATGTGCTGGAACTGCGTGCTGCGGGTGCGCAGAACTTCGACATTGATCTTCGCCAGCGCCTTGATCGATGGCAGCGCATTGTCACTTACAAGTTTGGAATCCGCCGACACCCCTTCAAGACGGGTGACTGAAAACAGCCCGAGGCCGAGCGTCAACAGCAACATGACTGCGAACGCAACGACGACGCGCGTTCTGATGGAGAGATTTTTGAGCATGACGGATCCCCTGAAAGGCATAGGCCCTTTGATTTATGCCTTCCATTACATACGCATGCGTGTAGGTTGTCCGCAATCTATGCGTCGGTATAGAAATGGGTTAACGAGTTGAGAATAGGGTGTTTTGCACACTATTTACTCGCCTTTCCAATCTCCCCAGAATCTGTGGATAAGTCTGTGACTAATAGGTCGGTAACCGTTTGTATGCCTGGGAAGCCGGGGGTCTGCGGGCGTTGCCTAATATTTGGGCGCTCTGTGCTGCCGACAGGGGCGACGGAGTGGGAACCATCTGGAATAATATTGGTTTAACCTTTCAGTTCCAAGGGGTTATCTCAAATTCTCGGTTTCGGTTCCCGGATTTCAGAATGGGATAGGGGAACCGGACTTTATTTCGGGCCATGCGTGAAGTGCATGCATGAAGATATTCGGGGAAACTTTCCTGCAGGTTCAGGATGCGGAGCAGGCCGGATGCGCGCAGTGGACAAATATTCGTGCAGCGATCTGTCAGGATCTACTCCGTACGGGCCCTTGCCGTTGCACCGGCGGGGGGATGATCACTGCGTTCTGCGGGTCCTACCCATAAGAATGGGGGGAAATCGGCCTATTTTCGGGCGCGCGGATGGGCCTGATCATAGACAGCCAGCAAGGTCTCGGTATCCACATCGGTATAGCGCTGCGTGGTCGACAGGCTGCTATGGCCCAGAAGGTCCTGGATGGCGCGCAGATCTGCCCCGTCACCCAGCAGGTGGGTGGCGAAGCTGTGGCGAAGCGCGTGTGGTGTGGCGCTGTCGGGCAGGCCCAGCACAGGCCGCAGCGCCTGCATCTGTCGCCGGGCGACAGATGGGTTCAGCCGTTCCCCGCGGCTGCCCAGGAACAGGGCGGCATCGTCGGCCCCCCGCCAGGGGCAGGCCGCAAGATAGGCGGTGATGGCCGCATGCACGGCGGGCAGCACGGGGACCTGTCGCTGTTTCTTTCCTTTGCCCAGCACCCGCACCGTGGCGGCCCCGGGTGGCAGGTCGTTGCGGTTCAGGGCCAGCGCTTCCGATATGCGCAGCCCGCACCCATAGAGAAGCGTGAAAAGCGCCCGGTCGCGCAGCCCGATCCAGGGGGCGTCGGGCAGGCTTGCCGCCTCGTCCAGCAAGGCCTCCGCATCGGGGGCAGTCAGGGGGCGGGGAATGGGCGGCTTCAGCTTCGGGGCCTTCAGCACCCCGATATGCGGATTATGGACGATCCCCTGCCGGTCCAGCCAGCGGAACAGGTTTCGCACCCCGGCGATGGCGCGGGCGCGGGTGCCAGCCGTTGCGCCGTCGCGGGCCCGGCCCGACAACCAGGCGCGCAATTCCGTCAATGACAGAGCGGAAAGATCGTTCAGGCCGGGTTTGCGTTCGCGGTATTCCGTCATGAAGAGAAGGAAACCGGCCAGATCATTATTATAGGCGCGCAGCGTGGCGGGGGAGGCCTGCTTTTCGGTCGTCAGCCAGCGCTGCCATTTGTCGATGGCGTCCAGCAGGTCGGCCTGCGCCGCGAAGCCGATGATGGCGGTCACCAGGCCGGGTCCAGATAGGCGGCGATGACACGTTCCACCACGCCCGACAGGAACAGCAGCAGGTCTGTCGCCTGTCCGGAATGGAACATGTCGGGGTCGGCCGATCCGAAGGCCAGCAGGGCCGGCGTCGTCTCCGCGCCTTCGCCCCCCAGACGCAGGCGAACCAGGGCCTGGCTGCGGATCAGGCCGGCCTGATGGCCCCAAAGCTCGACCGATCCCAGAATGTCCGACTGCAAAGCCACGTCGGCGCGGCCCAGGGCACGGTTGATGGTGCCGTGATGGGCCATGCCCAGACCGGCCGGTCCGATGACGGCGACGGGCCCCATCGGTTGTTCCACCACCAGATTGGCGGCGTCCAGGTCCAGCAGCACGGCCAGATCGCCGGTGATGGCCTGCACCATCGCCTCCAGCCCCCGGCAGGACAGCAGATGCAGGACGGCGGCATGGACCCGCCGCAGGTTCATCATGTTGGCACGGGTCGTATCGACCAGAAGCTGCTGCTGATCGGACAGGCGCCCGACCTCTCCCCGCAGCTTTTCCAGGATGCGCTCCCGGATATCGACGATGCCCTGGCCCCGCTCCGGTCCGCTGGGCGGCAGCAGGTGGCGCAGCAGATCGGGCCGCCGTGCCAGGAAATCGGGGTGTTCAAGCAGAAAGGCCGCCACATCCTCCGCCGTCAGTTCATCCATCGGGTTGGTGGTGATCTGTCCGGGTCCGGTGGTCATGGACGGCCTTTCCTTATTATTGTCTTTCAGCCCTGGCGGACGTTCAGCCCTTCTTGGGCAGCGGCTGGTCCAGGATGGACTGGCCGGTCTTGGCCCAGTCGGAAACGAAGGTGGCCAGGCCCTTGTCGGTCAGGACATGGTTGCCCAACTGGCGGATGACGCTGGGCGGCATGGTGGCGACATGCGCGCCCATGCGGGCCGACTCAACCACATGGATCGGGTTGCGGACCGATGCCACCAGCACTTCGGTCGTGAAGGCCGGGTAGTTGGCATAAATCTCGACGATTTCCTGGATCAGGTTCAGGCCGTTCTGCCCGATATCGTCCAGACGGCCGACGAAGGGGGAGATGAAGGCGGCGCCGGCCTTGGCGGCCAGGATGGCCTGGGCGGCGGAGAAGCACAGGGTCACATTGACCATGGTGCCTTCATTGGCCAGCGTGCGGCAGACCTTCAGACCGGCCGGCGTCAACGGCACCTTGACGGCGACGTTGGGGGCGATCTGGGCCAGATAGCGGCCTTCCTTCAGCATCGTGTCGAAATCGGTGGCGGCCACCTCGGCACTGACCGGGCCCTCGACCACGTCGCAGATCTCGGCGATCAGTTCCACGAAGTTGCGACCGGCCTTGGCGACCAGGGAGGGGTTGGTGGTGACGCCATCCAGCAGGCCGGTGTCGGCCAGGTCGCGGATTTCGGCGAGATCGGCGGTATCGACGAAGAACTTCATGGGATCGTGTCCTGACGGGCGATGATCGGGGTGCCCGGGCGGCGCCCGGACGTGCGCGGGAAACTACCAACATCCCGTCCCCGTCGCCAGCCCGGGCAATGCCGCCCCGGCGCATGGGTGGCCGGCGATGCGGGGATTCTGACAAAACGGCGCGCTCGCATCAAGGGCTTGCCCTTGGCAATCGGCCGGTCCCCCCGTAATTTAGGCGCAGGCACAGGCCGGAGGATGGAAATGACGGGGGCGATGCGATTGCGGGCCGTGGATGCGGCGGATCTGCGGGTGGTTTCCGCCCTGTTGCAGGACGCCATCATCCCTATCGCCGACATGGCCTACCTTCCCGACGAGCAGCAGTTCGTTTTTCTGGCCAGCCGATTCCAGTGGGAGGGCAACCTGCCCGATGGCGGCCCCACCCCTGACGAGGGCGGGGAGGGGCAGGCCCGTATCCAGTGCGCCGTCCACTTTTCCGGGGTGGAGGCTGTGCGGCGGCGGGGTGTCGATCTGTGCCGTCGCGGGGCCTTCCTGTCCCTGCTGGCGCTGGAACCGGTCGAGGGTGCCTTGCTTCTGCGTCTGTCGGGCGGGGCCGATATCCGGCTGGAAGGGCGGGCCATCGAATGCCGCCTGTCGGACCAGGGAGAGGCGTGGCCGGCGCAAAGCCGGCCGCAGCACAGGCTGGGATAATAAGGTCTGGCTGTTCAGAACAGGCTCAGGATGCGCTGCTGTTGCTGGACCATCAGGCTGACCATGGTCGTGGCCAACTGGCTGCGCACGTTCGCGGTCAGCACCTGCGCGCTTTCCTCATGTTCGTCGGCTGCCACCAGACCAAGCGCACCACCCCGCAGCACCACGGCGAATTCCGATGTGAAGCTGTCACGGGTACCCAGAAGATCCATGTTGACCTGAAGGCTTCTTAACGCCCCCTGCAGCCGGCCATCGGCGCGGGTCAGGTCCTGAATGGCCAGATTGACGTCACTGCGGTCGCGCCAGCCATTGGCCGCCTGGTCGATGCCCAGCCCCAGCGGCCCGCTATCGACATTCACCGCCTTGATGTCCAGCTTGCTGCTGCCGTCGCGGTTAAAATTGACGGTCAGGTCGTTTTCCGGGGTGGCGACGCTGACCTGACGGGTGGAGATGGTGGCGGTTTCCCCGTCGGCGGGGCTGCGGATGACAAGGTTGGGGTCACGCCTTGGCGTAGGGTTCATCACGGCGACCCGGTAATTCAGGTCCGTGCCGAAGCCCGGCACGTCGAAGCGCACCCTGGCGCCGGCATTCGGCCCCACCGTCAGAGTGTGGGTCAGATCGCTGGCACCGCCATTACCGATGGTCAGCGTCTCCGACGCCGTCTGACCCGTGTCGATGCTGGTCTGGGTGATGACCAGGTTTCGCTGGCCCAATCCGGCACTGTTGGGACCGCCGATCGAAACGTTGAGCGCCGTGTCGACGGCAAAGCCGGTCCAGGCGGGAATATCGTCGATATTTATCTGTGACAGGCTGTCGGCATCGTCGGCGGTGACCCAGGAACGCTGCCCCACATAGACCTGGATGGCGCGGCTGCCGGCGCTGCCGTCCTTGTGGAACAGGCCGATGGTGGCGCCGTCATTGACCCCGCCCGACAGGCGGATGGTGCTGGGCTGACCGTCGCCCTTGTCGGTCAGCAGGCCGATGAAGGTGCCGCCAAGACCGTCAGTGACGGCAACATTGCGCTGGCCATTGACGGTGGCGTCATAGGTGACCGTCAGTTCCGCTGTCTGCCGCCACCCGCTGACATAGGGATTGGTGAATTCCCCATTGTCCCAGTCGCCATCCGCCACGGTTGTCAGGCCGCCCTGGCCGGGATTGCGGTTGACCACGAAGGTGCCGCTGCTGGAGGCCCCCTGCAAGGCGTTGACCGTGATGCTGAAGTTTGCCTGACCAGCCTCCGGATCGTCGCCGCCCATGATGCCGGTACCGTCGGAAATGTCGATGGTGGACCAGCCGCCGCCCCCGCCCGCCCGCTGGGTATATTGGTTCAACGCGATATTGTTGGCGCCGAAACCCAATCTTTCAACGCCCAGCTTCACCCTGTTCTCTGCCAGGTTCCGGGACAGCGTACCGCCGCGGTTGAGGATGCCTTCAAGGCCGCCCAGGTCGCCATAGATGCCGCCTGTCGCATTGGCCGCCTCCTGAATCCGCGACGGATCGATGGTCAGCCGCACGGTGGCATCGTCAAAACGGAAGCTGTTCTCGCCCGCCTGCAGGCGGGATGATGTATCCTGCGTGTAGGCGTTCCGGCTGATGGTCACGCCTTCATTATCGGTGACGCGGACTTCCAGGTCGATATTCCGCTGGACCTCGGCCTTGACCAGCCCGGATGGCTGCAGGGCCTGTTTCATGCCATTGCCATCGATCAGCATATTGATCTGGGCACCCGACCGGAAAGTGTGGTTCAGGCTGATCATGGTGCCGCTGTCGGCGGCGGCCGTGAGTTGGGTTTGGGCAAGGCTGGTGGTCCAAGATTCGTCCCCATCCAGCACCACAAGGCGCGCGTCGCGGCCGGGCGTGCCATGCAGTTCAAAACGGATATTGTCCATCCGTCCGCCATCCAGCGCGTTGATCCCGCCGACACTAAGCTGCGCCAGTCCCAGCGCGTCCTGCGCCGCCACAATATCGGCCTGGTCACCGGCGATCTCGCCCTCTCCATTCACTTCGATGCGATAATCGTTCTGGCCGACAACACTGGTCACCTCGACCCGCGAGACACCGGTGATAAGGCCGGCGCTGCGCAGGCTGTCGTCGGTCGCGGCATAGGTGGCGGGTCTGGCGAGCAGCAGGTTCTTGCCGCCATAGCCGCTGTCGCCCACGATATCGTCGACCTTGTCCAGAATCGTGTTGAATTGTTCGGCCAGTTGCTGGCGCGCGATGATCGCCGTCGGCGTATTGTCCAGCGTGGACAGGGCGACGGAGGTCAGGCCGCGTGCCTGATCCATCAGCGCCTTCACGGATTCCACCCCCTTGCTGGCGGCCAGTAAGGTGGAAATGCCCTGGGCGATACCGGATTTCAGCGCGTCCAGATCGTTAGCCTGCTGGTTCAGGCCGCGTGCCGCGAAAAACTGCCGGGGGCCTTCGATGGCGCTGTTGATTTTCTGGCCTGTGGCAAGACGCTTCAAGGCGTCGTTTTGGTCAGCCGACAGGGTTCGCAGCATCGATGTGGTGCTGCGCAAGGACGCCGGCAGATTGACCGACATGTCCTGCATACCCTTGCCCGACCTTTGGCCGAAGTTGCCCCACCGGCGTCAACGCCCCTGTCGCCGGTGTCAATGCGGCAGGACTTTTTCCGATCCACATTAACACAATAGATTTACCTAAAAAGGCGTAGATCGTCCAGTGTCCGTCTATGGTGATCCACCCTGTCCGAAAACGGACACTGTTCATTTCCGGACAAGCTGGGACCCCCAAAAATCCCTTTAAAATCAAAGAAAAGCGGCTTGGCACATGGATTGCCAAGAGAGGTGCGGACGCCGGACATGCACCGGCACACAGTACGGGGAACATCATGCACCACATGCAGAGCCAGACGGACGGGATCGATGACAAGGCCGCGTTGCTGGACCGGGTGGAGGATGCGCTGCTGAGCGTCAATCCCGACCTGTGGCTGGTGGCCCTGCTGCTGGCGGTGGGGATCAGTTGGCTGGGCCGGCTGGGCTGAGACGGCAACAGATATATTGCGGGCAGGGGAGTGGCATCATGGCGATGGATCGCCGGATCGAAAAATCAGGTTTCCAGAAGCATAAGAAGATGATCGCGGGCGCTGCCGTCGCCCTGTTGGTTGGTGCCGGCGGCCTTTATATGGCGCTGGGCGGCACGGGCGGACAGACCGTGCGCGTGGCCGAGGACCGGCTGATCGTTTCCAGCGTTTCCCAGGGCCAGTTCGAGGATTTCATCCCCGTGCGCGGGTCCGTCGAACCGCTGACCAGTATCTTTCTGGACAGTGTCGAGGGCGGCCGCGTGGAGCGGCGTTTCGCCGAGGCCGGGCAGTTTGTGAAGGCAGGCCAGCCGCTGCTGGAACTGACCAACACCGACCTGCAGCTTGAGGTGATCAGCCGCGAGGCGCAGGTGATCGAGCAGCTGAACCAGTTGCGCACCGTCGAACTGAACCTGGAAATTTCCCGCCTGAGCAACCGCCAGAGCCTGGTGGAGGTGGAATACAAGCTGGTGCAGTTGAAGCGCACGCTGGACCGCCGCGCCGAACTGATCAAGACCAAGGCCATCAGCCAGGCGCAATATGACGAGGCGCAGGACGAATACACCTATCTCCAGCGCCGCCGTGATGTGCTGAAGGAGACGCAGACCGTTACCGACCGGCTGCGCGACGAACAGTTTGGCAAGCTGAAGGAAAGTACCGGCAAATTGCAGGAAAACCTGGAATTTGCCCGCCGCAACCTGGACAACCTGATCGTGAAGGCCCCCGTCGATGGCCAACTCACCTCGCTGGAAGCCGAGGTGGGGCAGAACAAAACGCGCGGTGAACGGCTGGGCCGCATCGACCGGATGGACGGGTTCAAGGTAGTCGCCCAGGTCGATGAATTCTATCTGCCGCGCCTGGTCACGGGCCAGACGGCGGAGGCGGCCATCGGGTCGGGCAATTATGTCCTGCGTGTCGCCAAGATCTTCCCGCAGGTGCGCGACGGCCAGTTCAGGGTCGAACTGGAATTTGCCAACGACACGCCCAAGGACATCCGTCCCGGCCAGAGCCTGCAATTGCGGTTAAAGCTGGGCGACACGACTACGGCGCTGCTGATCCCCAACGGCGCCTTTTATCAGGACACGGGCGGGGCGTGGCTGTTCGTCGTCGGTTCCGATGGCAAGTACGCCACCAAGCGCAATGTCCAACTGGGCCGCCGCAATGCCCAGGTGATCGAGGTGAAAAGCGGCCTGGATAAGGGGGAACGGGTGGTCACGTCGGCCTATGGCGACATGATCCGCATGGACCGCATCCAGTTGAATTGAGGCCGGCAGCCGCCGGACGGCGGCGCCCGGCGATTTCTGGGAACAGCAAAGACTTTAAATCTGAGCAGGAAGGAACAAGGACATGTTGAAGCTGGTCGATCTGGTCAAGGCCTACCGTACCGAGGAAGTGGAAACCACGGCGCTGAATTCCGTGAATATCCATGTCCGCAACGGCGAATTCGTCGCCATCATGGGCCCGTCGGGTTGCGGCAAGTCCTCTCTGTTGAACATTGTCGGCATGCTGGATACGCCCAGCAGCGGCGAATACTGGTTCAATGGCGAGGAAGTGTCGAAATACGGGGAGCGCAAACTGGCCGATATCCGCAAGAAGAATATCGGTTTCATCTTCCAGAGCTTCAATCTGATCGACGAGCTGACGGTGTTCGAGAATGTCGAACTGGCCCTGCTCTATCACGACATCCCGGCGCGCGAACGCAAGGAGCGGGTTAAGGCGGCCCTGGAGAAGGTGAATATCGGTCATCGTGAAAGCCACCTGCCGCAGCAGCTTTCCGGTGGTCAGCAGCAGCGTGTGGCCATCGCCCGCGCCGTCGTCGCCAAGCCCAAGATGCTGCTGGCCGACGAACCGACCGGTAACCTGGACAGTGCCAATGGTGACGAGGTCATGCGTATGCTGACCGACCTGAACGCTGAAGGCACGACCATCGTCATGGTCACCCACTCCATGCCGCACGCCCAGTATGCGACCCGCATCATCAACCTGTTCGACGGACAGGTCGTGGCCGAGAACCTGCGCGCCGCCTGATGATCGGTACCCACGGCATCCGGGGGGATCTGCCATGTTGAAGAACTACCTGATGGTTGCTCTGCGCAACCTTTTGAAACACAAGCTTTATTCCGCGATCAACGTCACGGGTCTGGCCGTGGGTCTGGCGACTTGCGTGCTGATTCTGCTGTTTGTGCGCAATGAGACCAGCTACGACCGCTTCTTCACCGACAATGACCGGATCTATCAGGTGGCGTTCCGTGCGCAGTTGCCGGGCCGTCAGGTGGATCATTTCGCCGCCTCCATGCTGCCCCTGGCCGCCGCCATGAAGGAAGGGCTGCCGGAAGTCGAGATGACGGCCCGGGTGATACAGAGCAATATCGTCATCAAGCATGGCAGCGAAAGTTTTACTGAAACCGCCCGCGCCGCTGACCCGGACTTTTTCCGGATCTTCGATTTCCCGTTCCTGCGCGGCGACCGCATGACGTCCCTGGACGAGCCCAACAGCATCGTCCTGACTGAAAGCATGGCGCGCAAATATTTCAAGGACCAGGATGCGCTGGGCCAGACGCTGGATATTGACGGCGTCGGTCCCGTCAAGGTGACGGGCGTCATCCGCGACATGCCCTCCAACACGCATTTCAACCTTGAAATCATCCGCCCCTATGCGGCGGTGGCCCAGGCGATGCGGGCGATTGAAAGCAACTGGGGCGCCGTCTGCTGCGAGACCTATGTGCGGCTGAAGCCCGGTTCGGACGGCAAGGCGCTGAGCGACCGGATGCCGGCCTGGTTCAAGGCGACGGCCCCGACGCTGAATTCCCCGACCGGCAATGTTGTGCTGGGGGATATCTTCACGCCGCGCCTGCGCAATCTGAAGGACATCCATACCGACCCGGTGATGACCTCCATGCGGCCCGCCACGTCCTATGCGGAGATCATCACCTTCGCGGCGGTCGCGGCCCTGGTCCTGACCATCGCGTCGATCAATTTCATGAACCTGGCCACCGCACGGGCTACCCAGCGTGCCCGTGAGGTCAGCGTGCGCAAGGTGGTGGGTGCCAGCCGTGGCCAGATCATCATGCAGTTCATCGGTGAATCGCTGCTGCTGACCCTGATCGGTCTGGTTCTGTCCATCGCGCTGGTCGAACTGGCCCTGCCGGCCTATTCCGCCTTCCTGGACAAGGATTTGTCCTTCAACCTGTTCACCGATCCCCTGTTGGGTCCGGCCCTGCTGGGTCTGGCCCTGGTCGTGGGGGTGGCGGGTGGTGCCTATCCGGCCTTCTTCCTGTCTTCCTTCAATCCGGCCCGCGTGCTGAAGGGCGCGTCGTCCGGCGTGGGCGGCGGGTCCGGCCGGCTGCGCATGGCGCTGGTGGTGGTACAGTTCGCCATCTCCATCTCCCTGATGGTCGCCACATCCGTCGTGTACGGGCAGCTTCTCTACGCCCAGAACAAGAACCTGGGGTTCGAGAAGGAAAATACCCTGATCCTGCAGGGCTTCCCGCGTTCCACCGACCGGGCGCGGCAGCAGACGCTGGTGGAGGCCTTGGCCAAGCTGGATGGCGTCGCGGCGGTGTCCGGCAGCAACAGCACGCCCGGTGACGGCAGCGAGAACAACACCAATGTCCGCCTGCCGGGCGCCAATCCCGACCAGATGCTTGTGCTGCGCCAGGGTGGGGTGGATTGGGACTTCGTAAAGACGCTCGGCCTGCAACTGGTCGCCGGTCGTGAATTCGACCGCAACCGTCCCGCCGATCAGTTGCCGCCCCTGGCCGATCCGGCCCAGGTTCCGGCGGGTGACACTTCCGCCCGTTCCTATGCCGGTTCGGTGATCCTCAACGAGGCGGCGGTGAAGCGTCTGGGCTTCTCCAGCAACGCGGATGCCATCGGTAAGCAGTTCGAGGTAGGGGCCGACGATGACGGCACCAACAAGCTGACCATCATCGGCGTCGTGGCGGATTTCCACTTCCGTTCCGTCCATGACCCGATCCCGCCATCCATGATGATCATAGACCGTGAACGCTTCTCCGACGTGCTGGTCCGTCTGAAGGCCGGTGATGTGCAGAAGACCCTGGTGGAGATCGAACGGGTGTGGCGCGACATGTTCCCCAACCGTCCGCTGAGCCGGGAGTTCCTGGATGACCGCATCCAGTCCCAGTATGTCCGCGAGGCCAAGATCTCGCAGATGTTCGCGGCCTTCTCCGGCCTTGCCATCCTGATCGCCTGCCTGGGCCTGTTCGGTCTGGCCAGCTTCACGGCCGAACGCCGCACCAAGGAGATCGGGCTGCGCAAGGTTCTGGGTGCCAGTGTCATGGACATTGTCCGCCTGCTGGTCTGGCAGTTCTCCAAGCCGGTGCTGGTGGCAAACCTGATCGCCTGGCCCATCGCCTGGTACTGCATGGACCAGTGGCTGAACGGCTTCACCTTCCGCATCGACCTGAACCCGCTGCTGTTCGTGGCGGCGGGCGGTCTGGCCCTGCTGATCGCCTGGGCCACGGTCGGCCTGCACGCCGCCCGCGTGGCCCAGGCCAAGCCGGTGTCGGCATTGCGTTACGAGTGAGCGACTGGCCCTTGCGGGTCCGGTGGGGACCGGATCCGCAAGGGTTTCCTGGTTCAGGGACGGGGTTACCAAGAGGGGGGAGAACGATGCTTCGCAATTGGGTGATGGTGGCGCTGCGCAATCTGCTGCGCCATCGCCTGCACGCCGTCCTGAATCTGTCCGGTTTGGCCGTGGGGCTGGCCGCCTGCCTGCTGATCCTGCTGTTCGTGCGCAACGAGACGGGATACGACCGGTCCATCAAGGATGCCGACCGCATCTATCAGGCGACCCTGGAATGGCGTCTGCCGGGCCGCAAGCCGGAGCGGGGAGCCTATGTCCAGCACCGGTTCGGCGAGGCATTCGCCCAAGCGCATCCGGAGGTGGAAGCCTTCACGCGGATGACCGGCGGCAGCCAGATTCTGCGCACCGCCGACCGCAAGTTCTATGAGACCACGACGATAGTCGATGCCAACTTTCTTGAGATGTTCGGCTTCCCCCTGCTGGCGGGCGATGCGCGCACGGCCCTCACGGATCCGTCCTCCATCGTGCTGACCGAAGCGGTGGCGCGGAAATATTTCGGTGACGAGCCGGCCCTGGGCCGGCTTTTGACGCTGGACAACAAGTATGAGGTCAAGGTTACGGCCGTCGTGGCCAAGCTGCCCTCCAACATCAGTATCCAGTTCGATGTACTGCTGCCCTATTCCTCGCCCAGCGCCAGCTATATGCGCAACTGGGAGAACAACTGGGGGAATACCAACAACGTGACCTTCCTGCGGCTGAAGCCGGGGGCCAGTGTGGACCCTCTGCTGGCCGGCATGCGCGACTGGGTGAAGCGCACCTTTCTGCCCTTGGCTACGCCGCAGGGTCCGATCGAGTTGACTGAGATTGCCTATCCGTCCCTGCGCCGGCTGCTGGATGTGCATTTGGATCCGATGGCAGGCGACATCGTCCCCGGGGCCAGCCGGACCGAGGTGGCTACATTCACGGCCGTCGCCTTTCTGATCCTGCTGATCGCCTGCATCAACTTCACCAACCTTGCCACGGCGCGGGCCACCCAGCGGGCGCGGGAGGTGAGTGTGCGCAAGGTGGTGGGTGCCAGGCGTGGCCAGTTGGTGGCGCAGTTCCTGGGCGAAAGCCTGCTGATGACCTTCCTGGCCATGCTTCTGGCCCTGGCGCTGGTGGAACTGGCCCTGCCGGGATTCAACGCTTTCCTGGGCAAGGACCTGTCGCTGGATGTGGTCGCCGATCCAATGCTGGGCTCCGTCGTGTTGGGCCTGATCCTGCTGGTGGGGGTGGGGGCCGGCGCCTATCCGGCCTTCTTCCTCACCTCCTTCAACCCCGCCCAGGTGATGAAGGGGGCCAGCGCCGGCGTCGGCGGTGGTTCCGGGCGTCTGCGCACGGCTCTGGTCATCGTACAGTTCAGCATTTCCATCGCGCTGATGGTCGCCACGTCCGTGGTCTATGGCCAGCTTCTCTACGCCCAGCACAAGGATCTGGGCTACAACACGGAGAATGTCGTCATCATCGGCTATTTCACCACCGATGGCGTGAAGGAGAAGCGCGAAACCTTCCTGCAGATGATCCGTGAGAGCCCGGCTGTCCAGGCGGCGGGCATGGCGGGATCGATCCCCGGCGACGGGGGCGAGAACAATGCGCTGATCCGTCGTCCCGGCGCGGCTGTCGGCACGGATCTGGTGATGCGCCAGGACACTATCGGCGATGGCTTCTTCGAGGCCCTGGGCATGCGCATGGTGGTCGGCCGCACCTTCGACCGGGACCGTGGCACCGACGCCATCCAACGCCCGCAATGGATGATGGACGGCAAGCCCCCACCCGAGGGCGCGGGTACGATCGAGGTGACGGGCAGCGTCATCCTGAACCGCAGCGCCACCAAGGCGCTTGGATTTGACAGCCCCGAAGCAGCAGTGGGTGAACAGGTCCTGACCATTGACTCACCCCAGACCATCATTCGGGGCACCATCGTCGGCGTCGTGGAGGATTTTCACTTCAAATCCGTGCATGAGCCGATACGGCCGGCGTTCTATATCTTCGACAATGGCAATCACCACGCCATGGCGGTCCGATCCAAGGCCGGTCGGTTTGGCGATGTGATCGCCGAGGTGGACCGCATCTGGGCCGAACTGGTGCCCGATCGGCCCATCCAGCGCAGCTTCTTCGATGTCAATATCGCGAACCAGTATCAGCGCGAACAGAAGACCTCGCAAATGTTCGCGACCTTCTCAGGGCTCGCCATCTTCATCTCCTGCCTGGGCCTCTATGGTCTTGCCAGTTTCACGGCAGAACGCCGGACCAAGGAGATCGGCCTGCGCAAGGTGCTGGGCGCCAGTGTGCCGGACATTGTCCGCCTGCTGGTCTGGCAGTTTTCAAAGCCCGTACTGGTGGCGAACCTGATCGCCTGGCCCGTGGCCTGGTTCTGCATGGACCGCTGGCTGTCGGATTTCACTTACCGCATCGACTTGAACCCGCTGCTGTTCCTGGGCGCGGGATCGGCGGCGCTGGCGATCGCCTGGCTGACGGTGGGCCTGCACGCCGCCCGCGTGGCCCAGGCCAAGCCGATCAAGGCCCTGCGGTACGAGTAAGATCATAAGGGGGGAGGGGGGAGATCATGCTGAAGAACTGGGTGTTGGTCGCGATCCGCAATCTGCTGCGGCACAAGCTGTACACGACGATCAATGTTGTGGGTCTGGCCGTGGGTCTGGCCAGTTGTCTGCTGATCCTGCTGCATGTCCGGGACGAAATGTCCTATGACGCTTGGGTGCCCGATGCCGACCGCATCGTGCGCGTCCATACCAGTTATGATTTCCCGGGCCGCACGCCCTTTCACACGGTCCGCTCCGCCGGCCGCATGATGGATGCCTTCACCACCGCCTATCCGGAACAGGTGGAGGCGGCGGCCCGCCTGTTCCCCTATGATACTTCCATCCTGCGCGACGGCAGCGCCATTCCGCAGACCGTGACCTATACCGACCCTGCGGCCCTTACCCTCTTTGGTCTGACCTTTCTGCAAGGTGACGCGGCGACGGCGCTGGCCGATCCGTCCTCCCTGGTACTGACGCACAGTGCCGCGCGGAAATATTTCGGCGATGCCGATCCCATCGGCCGCACCCTGACGCTCTGCTGCATTGGACCTGAGCGGTATGACCACCGCGTCACGGCGGTCATCGCCGATCTGCCGCGTACCACGCATCTGAAGGTGGAGATGCTGGCCCCCCTGGTGCCGCAGCGTCTGGCCGGGTTTCCCAACATTCTGGACACCTGGACGTCGGTCAATGTCTTCACCTATCTGAAACTGCGCCGCGCCGACGATATCGCGCGTCTGGCCACCGACAATCCGGCCTTCATCGACCGGATGATCCCCAACAAGAACAACAGCGTCCGCACCTCCGACAGCTCGCACCAATCCTTCATGCCCATTCGCGACATCCGCCTGCTGGCCAAGCATCAGGCGGGCGATGTCGGCGATATGAAGCCGTCGGGCGATGCTGCCCAGGTCACGGCCCTGTCCATGGTGGCCCTGCTGATCCTGGCGCTGGGCTGTGTGAATTTCACCAACATGGCCATCGCCCGTTCCTCCCTGCGCGGGCGGGAGGTGGCGGTGCGTAAGGTGCTGGGCGCGCGGCGCCGTTCGCTGGTGGCGCAGTTCCTGACCGAAGGGTCGGTCATGGTTGTCCTGTCCATCCTGGTGGCGCTGGGCCTTATGGAACTGGCGCTGCCGGCCTTTAATGGCGTGACGGGCAAGGATATGTCTATCCCGCTGCTGGACCCGCTGTTCCTGTCGGCGCTGTTGGGCCTGTCGCTGCTGGTCACCCTGCTGGGTGGGGCCTATCCGGCACTGTACCTGTCGGGCTTCCAGCCGGCCCGTATCCTGAAAGGGGAGGATGCGGCCGATGGCGGCGGCGCGCGGCTGCGTCAGTTGCTGGTGGTGATGCAGTTCGCGGTGGCCATCGGCCTGTCGATCATCACCCTGGTCGTCTATCGCCAGACGCTGTTCGCCACCAATGCCGAACTGGGTTTCGACCGGCAGCATGTTCTGGCCCTGCCCAACCTGGGCGGGGCGGGGTTCCAGTCTACGCGAGAGGCGGTGTTGGAACAGGCGCGTCGCCTGCCCGGCGTCACCGACGTGGCCCTGTCGTCCGACGTGCCCACCGACAATAACGAAAACAATATGGTCTTCACGCTGGAAGGGTCCGGCGAAAAGGGTCAGGTGCTGAATTACCAGAGCCTGGGTGACGGCTTCCTGCAACTGTTCAAGGTCGCCCCCATGGCCGGCCGCCTGTTCGACCCAACCTTCGGCACGGACCTGATCCGCAAACCGGCGGAGGGGGAAACGGGCCGGGCCTCGGCCATGATCAACGAGGCGGCGGCCCGCTTGCTGGGCTTTGGCAATCCGGGCGACGCCGTGGGCCGCACCCTGAAGACCCGCTTCTTCAATGATGTGCCCTTCGATCTGACCATTGTCGGCGTCATCCCGGATATCCGCTTCCGTTCCCTGAAATACGGGATCCAGCCGACGGTGATGTTCCAGGCCAACGGTCAGTTCGACACCCTGTCCATCCGCTTTGACGGGCACGACCCGTCGGCGCTGCTATCACAGGTACAGTCGCTCTGGGCCCGCATGATCAACGACCGGCCCTTCAACGCCGCCTTCGTCGAAGACATGATCGCCGCCCAGTATAATGAGGAACGGGTGCAGGCCACCGTCTTCGCCACCTTCTCCGGCCTTGCCATCCTGGTTGCCTGCCTGGGTCTCTACGGCCTGTCCGGCTTCGCGGCCAGGCGCAGGACCAAGGAGATCGGCCTGCGCAAGGTGTTCGGCGCCACGGTGGCCCAGATCGTGGCCCTGCTGGTCTGGCAATTCTCCCGCCCCGTCATGATCGCCAACCTGATCGCCTGGCCCGTGGCCTGGTGGCTGCTGCGCGGCTGGCTGGACGGGTTCGAACAGCGTGTGGACCTGTCGCCTGCCTATTTCGTGGCGGCGGGCGTCACGGCCCTGATCATCGCCTGGGTTACCGTCGCCGGCCACGCGGCCACCACCGCCATGGCCCCCCCCATCAAGGCGCTGCGGCACGAGTAAGGGCGGCGTTGACGGGGAACGGGAAGGGGGTGCCGCATGCTGTGGAACTGGCTTCTGATCGCTTGGCGGCAATTGCTTCGACACAAGCTCTACACCGCGATCAACGTGGTGGGCTTGGCCGTAGGCCTGTCGGTTTGCATGATCATCGGCACCCTTGTCCGGTTCGAAACCAGTTTCGATGCGTATCACGAGAAGGCTGACCGTATCGTGCGGGTGAACCGAACGGACCATATGTCGGGGCTGCAGCCATGGCAGATGAATGTGACGGGGCTGCCGGTCGGGCCGGCCCTGGCGGCACATCTGCCGGATGTCGAAGCTGCAGTCCGTGTCATCGGTTTCGTCGCCAGTGTGGAACGGCGGGACGGCCAGCATTTCACCGAGAAGGCGGTGCGTGTCGACCCCAATTTCCCGCAGCTTTTCGATCTGGTTTTTTTGGCGGGTGATCCCGACACTGCCCTGGCCCGCCCGGGTGACGCCGTGATCTCGCAAAGCCTGGCGCGGAAATATTTCGGGGATGCCAATCCGCTGGGCGGAACATTGACACTGAAATCCGGGCGTCTGTTGGTGGTAACGGGCGTCATCGCCGACCCGCCGCAGAATTCCGCCCTGGCTGCCGATCTGCTGACCCATATCGCCAGCAGCATCAGCGACCAGACGGATCAGGAATTCCGCGAACGGGAACAGCAATGGGGCAGTTCCTGGCTGACCACCTACCTTCTGCTGCGCCCCGGCACCGATCTGGATCGACTGACCCGAAAGGTTAACGCGGCGCTGCCCGCCATCACGCCGGATTACAAGATGCCGGCAGAGGCCAAGGGCGCCTATACCTTCTCCTTGTCCTTCCAACGCCTGACCGATATCCGCACCCACCCGATCGGGGGGGAGGCGGGGACGCCGATGGTGGTTATCAAGGGCATGCTGGTCATCGGCAGTCTGGTCCTGCTGATCGCCAGCATCAATTTCGTCAACCTGACGACGGCCCGGTCAGGGATGCGCCTGCGGGAGATCGGTATCCGCAAGACCCTGGGCGCCCGCCCGGCGGGGTTAACCCTGCAATTCCTGATGGAATCCGTGATGCTGGCCGCTCTTGCCGGGCTGCTGGCGCTGCCCAGTACGGAATTGATCCTGCCCTTGCTGCGCTCCGTCGGTATCGATGTGCCCCGCGATCCGTATTCCGACCCTGTGCTGCTGATCTCTTTAGTGCTCCTGCCTTTGCTGGTCGGGGTGCTGGCCGGTCTTTATCCAGCCCTGGTCATGGCGCGCATGGAAATGCTGGCCGGCACGCGCGGGTTGATGTCGGGTGGCGGGCGGCTGCGTGCCGCCCTTGTCGTGCTGCAATTCTCCATCGCCATCATGCTGACCATCTGCGCCCTGTTCGTGCTGTTTCAGACACGGCATGCGGCCACGCAGCGGCTGGGTTTCGAACGCGAGAATGTCGTTCTGCTGAATACCCTGCCCCGTGACGGCGGTTATCCACGGCATGAGGCGCTGCGGCTGGCGATGGCGCGTCTGCCCGGCGTTGCGTCGGCGGCCCTGACGGCCTGGGCGCCGGCCGGCGGTTCCAAGGCCACCAGCAGTTTCCGTCTGCCGGGGCAGAACGAATTCGTTCACCTGCAGATCGAACCGGTTGATTTCGGATATCTGGAAACATTGGGGGCCACCGTGCTGGCGGGGCGGCTGTTCGACCCAGGCTACGGCGCGGACCTGAAACGGGCCGCCGGCGAAGGGGTGGAACGGGTCGACATCAATATCGTGGTGACCCGCGCCATGCTGTCCAGATTGGGCGTGCATGATCCCGTCGAGGCCTTGGGCCTCAGCCTGCGCGGTACCCTTGTCGGAAAACAGATGCAGGAACAGGTCCTGACCATCGTGGGTGTGGTGGAGGATATCCGCTTCGGCAGCGCCCGATCTCAACCCGAAGCGACCCTGTTTGTCATCGACCAGTCCCAGACGGGCGTGTTGATGCTGCGCCTGGCCCCCGGCGATCAGCAGGCGACGTTGCAGGCGGTGGATGGTGTGTGGCGCAACCTGTTTCGCGACGTGCCGATTTCACGCTCCTTCCTGGATGAAAATATCGACCGCCTGTACGAGGCGGAGGCGCGGATAGGCACCGTGATCGCGACCTTTGCCGGTCTGGCCGTCATCATCGCCTGTATGGGCCTGTACGGTCTGGCGGCCTTCACGGCGGAACGCCGGACCAAGGAGATCGGCATCCGCAAGGTGCTGGGTGCCAGCGTGGCCGACATTGTGCGCCTGCTGGTCTGGCAATTCTCAAGGCCGGTGCTGCTGGCCAACCTGATCGCCTGGCCGCTGGCCTGGTACGGGGTCAGTCTGTGGCTGGAGGGGTTTGCCAGCAGAATTGCTGTCAACCCGTTGATCTTCATTGGTGTCGGTCTGGCGGCCCTGGTCATCGCCTGGATCACCGTGGCGGGCCATGCGGCGCGGGTGGCGGCGGAAAAGCCCGTCCGCGCCCTGCGGTATGAATAATGCCAAGGGTCAAATTTTCGACCATTGGCATCGGCGGCGGCTGCCGCCGCGTGCCACGTGGCGCGTGCCCAAGCCGACGTATGTTGGCGACGGCGACTGAGGTACGGGAAAGTGGGGAGCTTGGGATATGCTGAAGAACTGGTTCATGGTGGCGCTACGCAATCTGGTGCGTCACAAGCTTTATACCACAATCAATGTCCTGGGACTGGCCGCCGGGTTGGCGGCGGCGCTGCTGATCACCGTCTTCGTGCGGCATGAGCTGTCTTACAACAGCATGTTCACCGATGCGGACAGGACCCTGCGTCTTGTGCGGACGGAGCATATGCCCGGCCGCCCACCCGACACCTATGCCGCCATGCCTATGCCCGCGGCGGCCGCGTTGAAGCAGGAATTCGCGGAGATCGAAACCATCGTGCGCTTCGGCCGCGTGCGGGAGATCGTGCGCCGGGGGGATGAAAGCCTCTATGTCGGTTTCCATGCTGTGGATGTGGATTATCTGCGGCTGTTCGACTGGCCCTTCCTGTCGGGTGACCCGCGCACGGCCCTGTCCCAACCCAACAGCACGGTCCTGACCAAGGCGCTGGCCACCAAGATTTTCGGGGAACAGGAAGCGCTGGGCCGCACCGTGACCCTGGTCGATGGGCGAACACTGACGGTCACGGGCGTTATCCAGGACCCACCTTCCAACGTAACGGATGAGGTGGAGGCCCTGATCTCCATGTCCACGCCGCTGCCCTTTCTGGAACGCCAGCGGGAAAACTGGAACAGCAACTGGCTGCATATCTATGTCCAGTTGGCCCCCGGTACCGATATGGATCGGCTGAAAGCCAATCTGAAGGATTTCCCTGCCCGCGTTCGGCCCAATTTGAACTCGGAACCCGATGGCGGCTACCGCGCCGAACTCAGCCTGCAGCCGCTGCTGGACATCCGCACCCATCCCCTGCCGGGCGGTATGGGCACCAGCATGGCGGTGATTTCCGGCCTGATCGCGCTGGCGGTCCTGATCATGGCCATTGCGGCCATCAATTTTATCAATCTGGCGACGGCGCGGGCCACCATGCGAGCGCGGGAAGTGGCCCTGCGCAAGACGCTGGGCGCCCCCCGCCGTCTGATCATCATCCAGTTTCTGGGTGAAAGCCTGCTGCTGACCCTGTTGGCCGGTCTACTGGCCATAGCGGTGGTGGAACTGGGTCTGGCCCCGTTCCAGTCGGCGCTGGGGATCAAGATGGACCCGGCCTTTCATGCGATGGGCCTGCTGGGCGGGGTGACGCTGGGCCTGTCGGTGCTGCTGGGCCTGCTGGGCGGGCTTTATCCGGCCTTCGTCCTGTCAGGTTTCCGCCCGGCACAGGTGCTGCGGTCCAATAAGTCGGCGGGTGTCGGGGGCGGGCGGCTGCGCGCCGCGCTGGTGGTGGCCCAGTTCGCGGTGGCCATCGGCCTGACGATTGGTACCCTGGTTGTGCTGCAGCAGACCCGTTATGCCAGCAGCCAGGAACTGGGTTTCGATAAGGAGAATGTCGTCCTGCTGCGCGGCTTTGAATATCAGGCCGCGCGGTCGAAGATGGAGACGCTGAAACAACGGTTGCTGGCCGATCTGGCGGTGGTGTCGGTGGCGGGCGCGCCCTGGGCGCCGTCTGACCCGTCGGAACGCACCTCCACCTATGGCATCATTACCGGCGGCCGGAACGAGACGATGACGGTGCGCACCGAACCGGTGGATTTCGGCTATTTCGAAACGCTGGGAGCCAGCATGGTGGCAGGCCGCACCTTCGACAAGGCACGTCTGGCCGACGAACTGAAATCCCCGCCAGAGGGGACGCGGGAAGAGGGGCGCACCGCCGCCACCATCATCTCCACCACGGCGGTGCAGCAGTTCGGCTGGGGCAACCCGGCAGAGGCCATTGGCCGTACCATCCACTATCCGCAGGATGAAGGGGACGTGACGCTGCAGGTCATCGGTGTGGTCGCCGACCTGCAATATAAATCGGCGCGCAACAATACCGTGGCCACTATCTATCAGGCAGAACCACCGGAGGCGCGCGTGCTGATGGTCCGCATTCGGCCGGGCGATGTTTCGGCCACGCTGAACCGGATCGACGGCCTGTGGCGGGAAATGGTGCCCGATGTGCCCATGCGCCGTCACTTCCTGGACGAGGGGGTGGAACGGCTCTATGCCGACGATATCCGTCAGGGCAAGCTGTTCGCGGCCTTCGCGGGTCTGGCGGTGATCATCGCCTGCCTGGGCCTGTTCGGTCTGGCCAGCTTCACGGCGGAACGCCGGACCAAGGAAATCGGCATCCGCAAGGTGCTGGGTGCGTCGGTGCCCGATCTTGTGCGCCTGCTGGTCTGGCAATTCTCCCGCCCCGTGCTGATCGCCAACCTCATCGCCTGGCCCGTGGCCTGGTATGGGCTGAGCCGGTGGCTGCAGGGCTTCGCTTATCGCGTGGACCTGGACCCGCTGCTGTTCCTGGCGGCTGGCCTGGGGGCCATGGTGATCGCCTGGGTGACCGTGGCCGGTCATGCCGCGCGGGTGGCGGCGGCAAAACCGGTCAAGGCCCTGCGTTACGAATAATACCGACGGTCGACTTGTTTGACCATCGGTGCAGCACGCCTGAGCCCACGGATATGGGCGCTGGCGATGGAAGGGCTTGAAAGAGTGACATCGGTCACACTTTCAAGCCGATGGTATCAGCGCTTCGGCCTGGGCCAGATCGTCCGGGCTGTTGATGTTGAAGAACGGGTCGATGCCGTCCGGACCGGCGGGGAAGGGGACATCCACCCGTCCATGCCGGGCGGCGAACACTCCAACCTTGTGAAGCCCTTCTTCGATCAACGCTTCACGCAGGGCGTGGCGCAGCGAAACGGGCCACAATGCCACGGTCGGGTGCCGGTGCCCGTCGGGGCCGGTGGCCATGGCGATACCAGTCCCGCCCTGCATCGCCAAAGAGGGCCACAGAGCAGGCGGCAGGAACGGGGTGTCGCAGGGCAGGGACAGGACATGCCCGCGGTCCGGCACCTGACCGGCCGCCCAATCCATGGCGGCCAGGATACCGGCCAGCGGCCCCGGCCGGCCGGGCACCCTGTCGGGCAGCACGGGGATTCCGGCCAGCCAGTCCAACCCGGCAAAGCGCGCCGGGTCATCATTGGCCGACAGCACGATCCGGTCCGTCCAGCCCCGTGCCCTGTTCAGCACGTGGCGCAGGATCGGCATGCCTGCGACAACGCGCAGGCCCTTGTCCCCACCCCCCATGCGCCGACCCCAACCCCCGGCCAGCAGCACCACGACCGGGCCGTTGGACAAGGAGGGGTTGCGCTGTGCCTGATCGCCGGTGTGAATCATCGTGCATCTTCCCGCACCGGGCCTGCATCCCGCGTGCCCAGCCCAATGACCTGTAACAAATCTGAGATGTAGACCAAATCGATTCCCTCTAATTTTACGGAATGCATTCATGGCTCGAATGCGTTAGGGTCATAGCGCCTTCGGCGTAGCCCGTTTGGAAATCATTGCAGCTTCCGCTTCGCATCCAGGGGGAACAAGGACGATGCCCAATTCCATTGACGTGTCCAAGCCGCTTGTCTCCGGTCAAACCCATGGCAGCCTTACCGTGGTCGGTACCGGCATCCGCTCGATCTCGCATTTCACACAGGAAGCCATCGGCCATATCCGCGATGCGGATGCCGTGTTCTATTCGGTGCCCGATGGTGTGACGGCGTCTTTCATCCGCGAATTGAACCCCGTCGCCTTCAACCTGTCCATGCAATATGGCGAAGGCAAGCGGCGGCAGGTGACCTATGTGCAGATGGCCGAGCTGATCCTGCGCGCCGTGCGTGAGGGCAAGCGCGTGACCGCCGTGTTCTATGGTCATCCTGGCTTCTTTGTCTCCCCCATCCGCCGCGCCCTGTCGATCGCCCGCAAGGAAGGGCACCGGACGGAGATGTTGCCGGGCATTTCCTCCACCGACTACCTGTTTGCTGATCTGCGTGTCGATCCGTCGGTCCATGGCTGTCAGATCCTGGAAGCCAGCGACATGCTGCTGCGCAACCGCCCCGTCGTTACCTCCAGCCATGTCGTGCTGCTGCAGATCGGCTCGGTCGGCGACGTCGCCTATTCGGCCAAGGGTTTCGTGAACAACAAGCGGGATGTCCTGTTTAACCGCCTGATCGAACTCTATGGGGAAAACCATCCCTGCTATTATTATCTGGGCGCTACCTTCCCCGGCCTGGAAAGCCAGATCATCCGCCGCCCGCTGAAGGCGTATCGCGATCCGGCCGTGCGCGCGACCATCCATTCGGCCAGCAGCCTCTATCTGCCGCCCAAGGATATCCTGCCGGTCGATCCCGACATGGCGGAACGCCTGGGCATGCATCCGCCGGGCGTGCAGGTGAAGCCGGCTGGTGACAAGTTGCCCCCCGTCCAGTCCGACTATGGTCCGTTCGAGATGGAGGCCGTGGCCCGTATCGACCGCGATCCGCCCACGGGCCGTGAGCGGCGGACGAACAAGGCACTGTACCGCATTCTGTCGCAACTGGCCGGTAGCCCGCACGCCACCGAGGCCTTCCGTGCCGATCCGGCCGGCTATGTCAGCCTTTTCTCTGGCCTGACGCAGGAAGAGAAGAACGCCCTGTCCAACCGCAGTGCGGCGGCCTTGCACGGCGTGTCGCTTCAGGTCGTCTATGGCGGGGCAGTCACCCCGGCGCCGGTGGTCGATACGCCGGTACCGGCCGTCAAGGCGGACGCCGCCGAGGATCATGACGCCACCGAGCAGAATGATGCGGCGGAAGATCACGACGCGACGGAACAGAATGACGCCGCCGAGGATCACGACGCCACGGAGGACCATGCGTCCGATGCCCGCGAGGATCACGACGCGACGGAACAGAATGACGCGGCCGAGGATCATGATGCGACGGAGGACCATGCGTCTGATGCTCGCGAGGATCACGACGCGACGGAAGATCACACGGCCGACGCCGCCGAGGATCATGACGCCACGGAAGATCACACGGCCGACGCCGCTGAGGATCATGACGCCACGGAAGATCACAC
>NZ_JAGOGJ010000226.1 GCF_017996735.1 Niveispirillum sp. | reverse complement strand
GTGGGGGCCGGGGCCGGTACGCTGCCAGGGCTGGCGCAACCCGCCAGCAGCCCGACGCAGGCCGCCAGCGTCACCATCCACGATGCACGGCACCGCCCTTCAATCCCACGCATTCGGAACCCCTTCCCTTTGACGTCACCCACCATGGACGACCAACCCGACCTTGACGCCGACCTGGACGGGGAATTCCCCGAGGAAGGCGATGATGCGGTGGCGCAGCCTACCGGCAGCGGCGCCATCCGTAAACCAGGGGCCGGGCTTTACATCGTCGCCACCCCCATCGGCAATGCCGGTGACATCACCTTGCGCGCGCTCGACATCCTGCGCGGTGTCGATGCCATCGCGTGCGAGGATACGCGCGTCACCGGCAAATTGCTGCGCCGATACGGCATCCGTACCCGTATGCTGCCCTATCATGACCATAACGCGGCGAAGATGCGCCCGGTTCTGCTGGACCGCGTGGCGCAGGGGCAGGCCATCGCGCTGGTCAGCGATGCCGGCACCCCGCTGGTCAGCGATCCGGGTTTCAAGCTGGTGCGCGAGGCGAAGGACAGGGGCCTGTCCCTGACGCACCTGCCGGGCGCCAACGCCGCCATCACGGCCCTGGTCCTGTCGGGCCTGCCCAGCGACCGGTTCCTGTTCGGCGGCTTCCTGCCCGCCAAATCGGCGGCACGCAGGACGGAACTGGACCTGTTCCGCACCCTGCCCGCCACCCTGATCTTCTATGAATCGGCACAGCGGCTGGCGGAGATGCTGGGCGACGTGGCCGCCAGCCTGGGCAACCGGGAGGTGGCGGTGGCCCGCGAACTGACCAAACTGTTTGAGGAGGTGCGGCGGGGCACGGCATCCGACCTGTCCGCCCATTATGCCGACAAGGGCCCGCCCAAAGGCGAGGTGGTGGTCGTGGTCGGCCCGCCGGCCGCCGACGCCGCCGCAACCGATGCCGCCGATATGGAGACCCTGCTGAAACAGGCTTTGCAGGGCGGGATGAGCGTGCGGGACGCCGCCGCCCATGTCGCCACCATCACGGGCCAGCCCAAGAAACAGGTCTATGCGCGGGCCCTACAACTGGGGACGGGGGGCGATGGCGCGGATCCGTGACCGTTTCGACCGCCGCCGCGCCGAACGTCTGGGTCGCATTGCCGAATGGCTCTGCTGCCTGGTGCTCTGGCTGAAGGGGTATCGCATCCTGGCCACCCGTCTGCGCCTGCCGGTCGGAGAGGTAGACATCATCGCTGCCAAGCGCGGCGTGCTGGCGGTGGTGGAGGTGAAGGCACGGCGCAACATGGTCCTGGCCCTGGCGTCATTGCCCCGCACCAGTTGGCGCCGGCGCTATGCCGCCATCAGCCAGTTCGTGGCCCACCGCCCGCATCTGGCGCATCACGCCATCCGGTTCGACCTGATGGCGGTGCTGCCCCGGCGCCTGCCCCGCCATATAAAGGATGTCTGGCGGATCGAAGGGCCGTAGGCCACGCCCCCGACGGCGGATGCCGCCGGGGAAATCGCCCTCACCTCTGGTCAGTGATGATCCTCCGGCACCGGCCGGTCCGACAGGTACACCTGCCCGCCCTTCTCCTTGAACGCCACTGACATGGCCGCCATCCCTTCCTGCGCCGCCGCATAATCGCGCACTTCCTGCGTGATCTTCATGGAGCAGAATTTCGGCCCGCACATGGAGCAGAAATGCGCCAGCTTGGCCCCTTCGGCCGGCAGGGTCTGGTCGTGGTATTTCTCCGCCGTCTCGGGGTCCAGTGACAGGTTGAACTGGTCGCGCCAGCGGAATTCGAAGCGGGCACGGCTCAAGGCGTCATCGCGTTCCTGCGCACCCGGATGGCCCTTGGCCAGATCGGCGGCATGGGCCGCCAGCTTGTAGGTGATCACCCCCACCTTCACATCGTCACGGTCGGGCAGGCCCAGATGTTCCTTGGGCGTGACATAGCAGAGCATGGAAGTACCGAACCAGCCGATCATGGCGGCCCCGATGCCGCTGGTGATGTGGTCGTAGCCCGGCGCGATGTCGGTGGTCAGCGGCCCCAGCGTGTAGAAGGGGGCCTCGCCGCAGACCTTCAACTGCTTGTCCATATTGGCCTTGATCTTGTGCATGGGCACATGGCCCGGCCCTTCGATCATCACCTGCACATCATGCTTCCAGGCGATCTGGGTCAGCTCGCCCAGCGTGTCCAGCTCCGCGAACTGGGCGGCGTCATTGGCATCGGCGATGCTGCCGGGGCGCAGGCCGTCACCCAGGGAGAAGGCGATGTCATACACCTTCATGATCTCGCAGATTTCCTCAAAATGCGTATAGAGGAAGTTCTCCTTGTGATGGGCCAGGCACCATTTGGCCATGATGGAGCCGCCGCGGCTGACGATGCCGGTCACGCGCTTGGCCGTCAGCGGGATATGGGCCAGCCGCACGCCGGCATGGATGGTGAAATAATCCACTCCCTGCTCCGCCTGTTCGATCAGCGTGTCGCGGAACAGCTCCCAGGTCAGGTCCTCCGCCTTGCCATTGACCTTTTCCAGCGCCTGATAGATGGGCACGGTGCCGATGGGTACGGGGCTGTTGCGGATGATCCACTCGCGGATCGTGTGGATATTGCGGCCCGTGGACAGGTCCATGACCGTATCGGCGCCCCAGCGGATGGCCCAGACCAGCTTGTCCACCTCATCCGCGACCGATGAGGTCACCGCCGAATTGCCGATATTGGCGTTGATCTTCACCAGGAAGTTCCGGCCGATGATCATCGGCTCCGTCTCCGGGTGGTTGATATTGTTGGGGATGATGGCGCGGCCGCGCGCAATCTCGTCCCGCACGAATTCCGGGGTCACGTAGTCAGGGATCGACGCCCCGAAATCCTCCCCATCGCGGCACCCCTGTTCGGCCAGCCTCGCACGGCCCAGATTCTCACGGATGGCGACATATTCCATCTCCGCCGTGATGATGCCTTTGCGGGCATAATGAAGCTGGGAGACATTGGCGCCGGCCTTGGCGCGCAGCGGCCGGCGGTCGGCGCGGTCGAACAGCGGCACGGGGCTCTCCTGCCCCTCACGCAGGCCATTATCCTCCGGCTTCACCTCGCGGCCGTCATAGGCCTCCACATCGCCGCGCGCCGTCACCCAGGACCGGCGCAGCTCGGGCAGGCCCAGGCGGATATCGGTACGCACGGCCGGGTCGGTAAAGGGGCCGGACGGATCATAGACGCGTACCGGCGGCTCATTGGCGCTGGGCGACAGGTCGATCTCGCGCATGGCCACGCGGAGTTCGGGAAAGTGCTCCCCCGCGACATAGACCTTGCGCGACGCCGGCAGCGGGCCGGTGGTCACGCGGAATTCGGGATCGGTAATATTGGTATCTGGCATCTGGACCTCCCTTGGTGTGGAGATCCGGGCATGCGCACGGGGTGCGGCGGCAATGTCAGGGCAGACGGGGCCCCTATGCTTCCATCCCTACGCCGGTACGACCCGGATCAGGTTCGAAGGGTTCCCGCGCCGGTGCCGCCCATTGGCGGTCCCTGCGGTGTCTCAGCCCCTTGCCGGGGTTCCCCTTGGACGGGTGGAAGGTGGGGGAGGAGGGGGGTAGGTGTCAAGCCAGATGGTTCGTTCAGGCAACCGCCGCGACAAGCCCCGCCGCCGCCAGAGCCAAGGCGGCCCAGCCCAAGCGGCGCCAGCGGCGACCCTCCCGCTCCCGCACGGCCGCCAGGGCCAGCACCGACTCGGGATGCAGGCGCAGGCCCCCACCCTCGGCCAGCATGTTGGCGGTGCGCTCCAGATCGCGTATCAGGCCGGGCAGGCGCCGGGCAATACCGGTGACATTGCCGATCAGGTCAGCAACGCGCGCCTCCGGCCCCCGGTTTTCGATCATCCAGCGTTCGATCAGGGGTCGGGACAGGTCCCACATGTTCACATGCGGGTTCAGGACACGACCCATGCCCTCCGCCGTCAGCATGCTTTTCTGAAGCAGCAGCAATTGCGGCTGCGTCTCCATCTGGAACTTCTCGGTCACCGCAAAAAGCTGGGCCAGCAGACGGCCGACGGAGATGTCGGACAGGGGTCGTCCATGCAGCGGTTCGCCGATGGACCGCACAGCCTGCTTGAACAATTCCTGATCCTGGGTGGCCGGCACGAATCCGGCATCGAAATGCACCTTGGCGACCAGATCATAATCCCGGTTCAAAAACCCGATCAGCATGTCGGCCAGGTACAGCCGCGTCTGTCGGTCAATACGGCCCATGATGCCGAAATCGACGGCCACCAGCCGTCCCTGCGGTGTCACGAACATATTGCCGGGATGCATGTCGGCATGGAAAAAGCCGTCGCGGAACACCTGATTGAAGAAGGCGTCCGCCGCATGGGCCAGCAACTGATCGGTCTGCAAACCGGCGGCGCGAATCTCTTCCACCTTGTCGATGGAAAAGCCGATGATGCGTTCCTGTGTCATCACGCGCTTGGCGGTGCGGTCCCAATCGATGCTGGGCACGCCGAAGGTGGCATCGCCGGTGAAATTGCCCCCCAGTTCCGAGGCCGCTGCCGCCTCCATCCGCAGGTCCATTTCCAGGGCGACCGTGCGGGCAAAGGTCTCCACCACCGCGACAGGCTTCAACCGCTTCAGCTTGGGCTGTACCCGCACCGCCCAGTCGGCCAGCCAGAGCAGCAGGTCGATATCCTGCTGAAACGCCGCCTCGATCCCCGGCCGCAGCACCTTCACGGCGACCAGCCGGCCATCCGGCGTCTCGGCGTAATGCACCTGCGCGATGCTGGCCGCCGCCACGGCATTGTCATCGAACCGGGCATAGAGTTCGGAGATGGGCCGTTCCAGCTCCGCCTCGATGATGGCGCGGGCATCGGTACCGGGGAAGGCCGGCAGCCGGTCGCGCAGTTCGGCCAGATCGTTGGCCACCTCCTCTCCCACCAGATCGGCGCGGATGGACAGGACCTGACCCAGCTTGATGAAGCTGGGGCCAAGGACCTGCAACGCCGCCGCCAGACGCTGTCCCGGACGGCCCGGCGCCTTGTCGCGGTTACCCAGCGACAGCAGGAAGGAGAGGAAGGGTGCCGAATCCCGGAACAGATCGACCGGCAGGGCGCCATGGCGCCCCAGGATGCGGCCGATGGCGACCATGCGGGCCAGATTGCGAAGCGCGCGCAGCATCCTCAGACGCGCCAGCCGGAATGGATACAGGCGATGCCCCCCGACAGGTTGCGCGCCCTGGCCCCCGTGAAGCCCGCGGCTTCGATCCGGCGGCACAATGCCTGCTGTTCGGGGAAGCGGCGGATGCTTTCCACCAGATACTGGTAACTCTCCCGGTCGCCCGCGACCATGCCGCCCAGGCGGGGCAGCAGGTGGAAGGAATAGCTGTCATAGATATCCCGCAGGACCGGGATCACGACATGGCTGAATTCCAGGCAGAAGAAGCGCCCACCGGGCTTCAGCACGCGCCGCGCCTCTGCCAGCGCCTTGTCGATGCGCGTCACGTTGCGCAGACCGAAGGCGATTGTATAAGCATCCATAGAGCGCGACGGGAACGGCAGATCCTCGGCATTGCCGACCGTCCAGTCGATGCCGGCCAGGATACCCTCATCCACGCCCCGGTCACGCCCCACCCGTACCATGGATTCGGTCAGGTCGCAGACGGTGACATTGGCCCCCGGCGCCTTCTTCTTCAGACGGAAGGCAATGTCGCCCGTGCCCCCGGCCACGTCCAGCAGGGCCTCACCCTCGCGCGGGCGGACCATATCGACGAACGCGTCCTTCCACAGCCGATGGATACCCATCGACATCAGGTCGTTCATCAGGTCGTATTTGCCGGCCACACTACCGAACACACCCTGGACCAGGGACGCCTTTTCGGTCGGGTCAATCTCCCGGAAGCCGAAGAAACGGCCTTCCTCCCCGGCGGGGGGACGGGGGGGCGTGCCT
>NZ_JAGOGJ010000098.1 GCF_017996735.1 Niveispirillum sp. | reverse complement strand
CTTCCCCCGCCGCGCCCGCCGCCGGTCGCCGGGCAGACGGGCCGGCGCCCCCCCCGCCACGGTCAGCAGCAGATGCGCCATGTGTGCGGCATAGCCGTCGCCACCGAACCGGGCGGGGTCCAGCACGATCAGCAATTGCCCCAGGTCGGGCGGGCCGCCATCGCCATCAAAGAAGCCGCTGGCGTTCCAGCCGAAATTGCCCCCGACCAGGGCCGCACAGATGACCTCGATCATCAGGGCCAGGGCCGCCCCCTTGGCGCCGCCGATGGGCAGCAGCGATCCGGCCAGCGCCGCCCTGGCGTCGGTGGTCGGGTTTCCATCGGCGTCCAGGGCCCAGCCTTCGGGAATGGGCTTGCCCGCCTTTGATGCCGCCATGATCTTGCCGCGTGCCGCCACCGACAGGGCCATGTCGATGACCAGCGGCGCGCGGCCCGGCATCGGGGCGGCAAAGGCGATGGGGTTGGTGCCCATCAACGACCGCCGCCCGCCCGGCAGGGCCATGGCGGCCGGCGTGTTGGCGAAGGCGAAGGCCACCAGCCCCTGATCGGCCAACCGTTCGACATGCCGACCGGCCTGCCCGAAATGGTGGGAGTGGTGTATGGCGGCCGCCGCGACGCCGGTCCTCGCCACCAGTGGTAACAGCCGGTCGATGGCCAGATCGATGGCGGGATAGGCGAAACCATGGCCCGCATCGATGCGCACCCCGGCGTCGCCCGCCGCGACGGCGACCGGCACGGCATTGCCATCCACCTTTCCGACCCGCGCATGCAGCGTGTAGGAGGGGACGCGGGACAGGCCGTGCCCGGCCTGCCCATCCACCTCTGCTGCCACCAGCGCCTCGGCCGTGGCCGCCGCACTGGCCCGGGCGACGCCGGCCTTGACCAGCGCGCCCATGGCCAGACGCTTGGCCTCTTCCAGGCTGAGCGTGACCGTACTCATGCCGACCGGTACAGCTTGGTCATCACGAACTCCTTATGCCCCAGCGCTTCCGCCGCTGTCAGGCGACCGTTGGAGGTCCGGGCGATCATGTCGATCAGGGCGTCGCCCGCCTGATCAATGGTCATATCACGGCGCACGATGCCGGACACGTCCACGTCCACATGCTCGCTCATCAAGCGCACGGTGCGCGGGTTGCCGGTGATCTTGATGACGGGCATGATCGGGTTGCCGATGACATTGCCCTGGCCCGTGGGGAAGCAATGGACGACATAGCCGGCGGCGGCCTGCAAAGTGCAGCATTCGGCGGCGGCGGATGAGGTGTCCATGAAGTACAGGCCGGGACCCTTGGCCGGCGCTTCCGCCGGTTCCAGCACGTCGATATAGCTGGTCTTCTTGCCGATCTTTTCCAGGTTGCCCAGGGCCTTTTCCTCGATCGTCGTCAGGCCGCCGGCAATATTGCCCTTGGTCGGCTGGCTGTCGGACAGGTCGGAGGTCTTGTGCGCCTCGATGACGTCATCCTGATAGGATTGCCAGGTCTTCATGAATTTGGCGGCCACCTCCGGGCTGGCGGCGCGGGCGGCGGCCAGATGTTCGGCGCCCGTCAGCTCCGATGTTTCGCCGAAGCAGCCATACAGCCCCAGCTCCACCATCTTGTCATACATGTTGCCGACGGTAGGACAGGAGGCCAGACCCGTGGTCGTATCGCTTTCCCCGCACTTGGCCGCCACCCACACCTCTGACAGGGGGCATTCGGTGCGCACCAGTTCGGAGGCCCATTGTGAGAATTCCTTGGCCTTGCGGCTGGCGGCGGCGACGGTGGCGATATCGCCATTGCCCTCGATCCAGAAACCGGCGACCGGCTTGCCCGTGGCGGCGATGCCGTCGACCACCTTCTGGGTCCAGCCTTCCTCGATCCCGATCACGACGCAGGCCGCGACATTGGGATTGGCGCCGGTACCGATGATGGTGCGGAAATGCAGGTCCAGGTCGGCGCCGAACTGCAGGCGGCCATAGGAGTGGGGAAGGGCGATGGTGCCCTGGATATGGGCGGCCACGGCCTCGCACGCCGCGTTGGAAATATCGTCCAGCGGCAGAATGGCGACATGGTTGCGCACACCGACGCGGCCATTTTCGCGGCGATAGCCCCAGATCTTGAGATCAGCGTAATTCATGATCCGGGTTTCCTTACCAGCGCTTGGTTTTCAGATTGTGGGTATGGACATGGGCGCCCTTTTCGATGGGCTGCACCACCTTGCCGATATCCTCGCCATACTTGATGACGGTATCGCCGACCGCGAAGTCGCGCAGCGCCACCTTGTGCCCGATCTGCACGTCCTGTTTCACGGTCGCGCGGAACTCGCTGTTATCCTCGGTCACGACGCACAGCATGTCGGTGCCGGCTTTCAACCCCTCCACAACCACGACGCCGACATTGTCGCGCCGGTCATGGACCAGAAGATGTGGTGCGCCCACTTGGAGCCTCCCCTTGTTCGCTGGATGGTTCGTTTGGAAGTCTGAAGTCTTATATAAGACACATAAGCTCATAACGTTTGGCGCTTGGCAAGATGGGTTTTTGATGATTTTCAGGAATGGCGGTATTCCGCCGATTTTTGCGTTGACTTTACCCTGGAAAGCGTCCCTTCTGTCAGCGGTCTTATATAAGAGCTGGTGACATGACCAACCCGCCATCCGACCCGAAACGCCCCTTGCGCAGCGCCCGCTGGTTCGTGTCTCCCGACATGCGCGGCTTTGCGCACCGGCAGCGGACGCAGCAGATGGGATTGCGGCGGGAGGAGTTTATGGACCGCCCGGTGATCGCCATCGTGAACACCTGGAGCGAGATGAGCCCCTGCCACATCCATCTGCGTGATGTGGCGGACGCCGTGAAGCGCGGGGTGCTGCGGACCGGTGGCTATCCGGTGGAACTGCCGGCCTTGAGCGTGGGGGAGGTGATGGTGAAGCCCACCACCATGCTTTACCGCAACTTCCTGGCCATGGAGACGGAGGAGCTACTGCGCTCCCACCCTATTGACGGGGCGGTTCTGCTGGGCGGGTGCGACAAGTCCACACCGGGGCTTCTGATGGGGGCGATCAGTGCCGGGCTGCCCGCCATTTACTGCCCCGCCGGCCCCATGGCCAACGGGCAATGGCGCGGCACCAAGACCGGGGCGGGCACCCATACCAAGAAATACTGGGATGAATTGCGGGCCGGGACCATCACGCCCGCCGACTGGCTGGACCTGGAATCGCGGATGACGCGGTCCATCGGCACCTGCAACACCATGGGCACGGCGTCGACCATGACGGGCATCGCCGATGCCATGGGCATGACCCTGCCCGGCGCCTCCTCCATCCCCGCCGTGGATAGCGGCCATCGCCGCATGGCCTCGCTTTGCGGGGAACGGATTGTGGCGATGGTGGGGGAGGATCTGACGCCGCAGAAGATTCTGACCCGCGATGCCTTCATGAATGGGGTCGTCGCCTATATGGCGCTGGGCGGGTCCACCAATGCCGCCGTGCATATGATGGCCCTGGCGGGCCGGGCGGGGGTGCCCCTGTCGCTGGATGATCTCGCCGCCGCCGCGCGACGCATCCCCGTCTGCGCCAACCTGTTCCCGTCCGGCAATGCGCTGATGGAGGATTTTTTCTTTGCGGGCGGGATGCGGGCGCTGCTGTGGAAGCTGCGCGACCACCTGTCGCTGGACTGCCTGACGGTGACGGGCCGCACCCTGGGGCAGGAGATTGCGGAGGCGGAATGTTTTGATGATGACATCATCCGCGACGCATCGAACCCCGTGGTGCCGCTGGAACGCGGGGCGACCCTGGCGCTGCTGCGCGGCAATCTGTGCCCCGACGGGGCGGTGATGAAATCAAGCGCCGCCGATCCCCGCCTGCTGCGCCATACGGGCCGGGCCATCGTCTTCGACAGCAATGCGCAGATGCTGGCCGTCATTGACGATCCGGACCTGGATATCGATGCCGACAGCGTCATCATCCTGCGCAATGGCGGACCGGTGGGAGCACCCGGCATGCCGGAATGGGGTAACCTGCCCATCCCGAAAAAGCTGCTCGCCCAGGGTGTGCGCGACATGGTGCGCATTTCCGATGCGCGCATGTCGGGAACGCATTACGGTGCCTGTATCGTGCATGCAGCCCCGGAGGCGGCGGTGGGCGGGCCCCTGGCGCTGGTGCAGACGGGGGACCTGATCCGGCTGGACGCCGTGGCCGGCACGCTCGACATGCTGGTGGATGAAGGGGAACTGGCCCGCCGCCGCGCCGCCTGGACCCCGCCCGCCAATAGTTATGAACGGTCTTACGCGGCACTCTACAAGGCGCATGTGACGCAGGCGCCCGAAGGCTGCGACTTCGATTTCCTGGCCGGCACCGCCAAGGTGCCGGAGCCGCCGATCTATTGAGGAACCTGATGCACGAACCCCTGAACCCGCTGAAGCGGCAACTGGCCGACACCTCCCGGCTGCTGACGGGCACCTGGCTGATGTCGGGCGCGCCCAGCACGGCGGAGGCGATGGGCCATTGCGGCTTCGACTTCCTGGTCGTGGATATGGAGCATGTGCCCATCGAAATGCCGGACCTGGCCAACCTGCTGCGCGCCATCGAATGCACCCCGGCGCAGGCCATCGTGCGGCTGGCCTGGAATGATCAGGTGCTGGTGAAGCGCGTCATGGATGCCGGTGCCCGCACCGTGATGCTGCCCTTTGTGGAGAATGCGGAGGAGGCGCAGGCCGCCGTTTCCTACACCCGCTATCCGCCCGATGGGGTGCGCGGGGTGGCGGCGGTGCATCGCGGGTCACGCTATGGACGGGTGCCGGACTATCTGAAGCGCGCCAATGACGAGGTGGCGGTCATCGTGCAATTGGAAACGCCGGGGGCCGTCTCACGGGTGGTGGAAATCGCGGCCATGCCCGGTGTCGATGCCCTGTTCCTGGGGCCGGGCGACCTGTCCGCCGCCATGGGCCTGATCGGGCAGGTGGGGCATGAGACGGTGCAGGCCAGGATCGCGGAGGCGGCAAGCCTGGCTAGGCAGGCGGGCAAGCCCATCGGCATTGTCGGGCCGAACCCGGAGATGGTGGGGCGCTTTATCGGATATGGCTACAGCTTCGCCGCCGTGGCGTCCGACATCGCCATGATGACGGGCCGCGCCGTGGAATGGCAGGCGGCGCTGCGCGGACAGGCGCCGGCGGTGCCGGTCGTCACGGGGCCGTACTGAGCATGGAAAGGGTCATCACCCTCTCGGCGGGTTCGATGCGGGCGGCGGTGGCGCCCGGCATCGGGGGGGCGTTGCTGTCCCTGGCGCGGGACGGGACTGATATCATGCGTCCGACACCGGCCGATGCCGTGAGTGAGGGGCAGGTGCGGCGGACGGCCTGCTATCCCATGCTGCCCTATGCCAACCGCATTGCCGATGGCCGTTTCCTGTTCGCGGGGCGCTGGCACCAGATCCGGCGCAACACGCCGGACATCGCCCATCC
Organism: Niveispirillum sp.; assembly: GCF_017996735.1. Lineage (GTDB taxonomy): Bacteria > Pseudomonadota > Alphaproteobacteria > Azospirillales > Azospirillaceae > Niveispirillum. The sequence goes on along the minus strand of NZ_JAGOGJ010000098.1, from coordinate 19,393 downwards.
GCTGCACGGGCTGGGCTGGCAGCGCGGCTGGGATGTGGAGGAACAGGGCGACACCCATCTCCGCCTGCGCCTGTCGCACCAGCCGGCGGCGGTGGGAGAGGGCGACTGGCCCTATGCCTTCACGGCACGCATGGCGTATCGGCTGGACGGGAGCGGTCTGGAAATCGGTCTGGACCTGACCAATGACAGTCCCGGCATGGCGCCGGCGGGCATGGGGTTGCATCCGTTCTTCCGGCGTGGGGCCGGCACGATGCTGCGCTTTTCGGCCCTGTCCTCCTGGTCCAGCGGCCGGGACGGCTTGCCGGAAAGGGTCATCATGCCGCCCGACCCGGATTTTCGCCATGGTCGGTTGCTGGATGACAGTGTCGTGGATGGGGATTTCCCCGGCTGGGCCGGCATTGCCCATATGACGGGCACGGTCCCCGGCCTGCTGGTCAGCCTGCGCGCCGACCGGATTTTCGGTACCCTGCGTGTCTATACCCCCGCCGGACGCGATTTTTTTGCGGTGGAACCCGTGACCCATGGCGCCAATGCCCTGAACCAGCCGGAATTGCCACCCATGGCCATCCTGGCCCCCGGCGACAGCCTGTCCGGCACCGTGCGTATCAATGTGGAGCCTTTGGCATGAGTGAGTTCACCCCGGTCCTGCCGCTGCGTACCCGGTTGGGCGAATGCCCGGTATGGAACGCGGCGACGGCGACCTTGTCCTTCATCGATATTCCGGGCAAGCAACTGCACCGTTACCGCCCGGATGCCGGAACCCTGTCCAGCCGGGACCTGCCCGAAAATCCGGGATGCGTGGTGCCGCTGGCCGGTGGTGGCTATGTCGCGGGATTGCGCACGGGCATCTATCGGCTGGATGCGGATGGGCGGGTAGGGCCGATGCTGGCCGCCAACCCGACCAATCCCGCCGATACCCGCTTCAATGATGGCCGGGTCGATCCGGCGGGGCATCTGGTCATCGGTACCATTGACGAGCCGAAATCCGGCGCGCGGGGCGGTCTGTACCGGCTGGAGAAGGGGGGATTGCGCCTGCTGTTCGGGGGGCTTTTGACCTCCAACGGTCTGGCCTTTTCCCCCGATGGTCGCACGCTCTATCATGCTGATACGCCGCGTTTTGCCATCCATGCCTATGATTACGATCCGGAAAGCGGTCAGGTGGCCAACAGGCGGCTGTTCGCTCAGCTTGATCCCGATGCGCCGGACCGGGGCCGTCCCGACGGGGCGGCGGTGGACGCCGACGGCTGTTACTGGACCGCCCTTTATGCCGGCGGGCGGGTGCAGCGTTATGATCCAGACGGGCGGTTGATGGCGGAATACCCCACGCCGGCCCGCTGCCCCACCATGCCGTGTTTCGGCGGGACCGACCGCAGGACGCTGTATGTCACCAGCGTCGCCGCCGGCTTTGACGGGCCGATGGATGGCGCCCTGTTCGCCATGCCGGTGGATGTGCCCGGCCTGCCCGACATGCCTTGCGATCCGGAGAGCCTGCCATGAATGTGCGGTATCACAGCCTGGAGGGCCGTTCGGTCCTGATCACCGGTGGTGCGTCCGGTATCGGCGGGGCCATGGTGGAAGCGTTTGCCGCCCAGGGTGCCCGCGTCAGCTTCATCGATATCGACGAGGCGGCGGGGGCTTCCATGGCGGCACGCACCGGTGCCCGTTTTGTGCCCTGCGATATCACTGATATCGCCGCCCTGCGTGCCGTCATCGCCGATATCGAACAGGAAAGCGGCGGCATCGACACCCTGATCAACAATGCCGGCAAGGATGACCGGCAGGTGGTGGGGGAGGTGGAACCCGAAAGCTGGCGCCGCATGCTGGCGCTGAACCTGGATCACCAGTTCTTCGCCAGCCAGGCCGTCGCCCCTGCCATGATGGCACGCGGGCAGGGTTCCATCATCATGCTGGGCAGCATCTCCTGGATGCGCGGGCGGCCGGGCATGGTCAGCTACACCACGTCCAAGGCCGCCATCAATGGCCTGACCCGCACGCTGGCCCGTGAATATGGACCGGGGGGCGTGCGGGTGAACTGTATCGTGCCGGGCGCCATCCTGACCGACCGTCAGGCGACCCTGTGGCTGACCCCGGAACTGAACCAGCAATTCATCGACCTGCAGGCCCTGAAATTCCGCCTGACGGCGGATCATGTGGCCCGGATGGCCCTGTTCCTGGCGTCGGACGAAAGTGCCGGCTGTACCGGCGCTAATTTCGTCGTCGATGCTGGCCTGACGCAGAACTGAGACGCAGCGTCAGAAGGCGCAACCGCGCTGCAGGCCCAGTTTGCGGAAGATGATGGCGGCGGGGCAGAAGCCGGTAATGCCGGCCTGCAGCATGTTCAGCCCGACGAACAGGGTCAGCAGCAGCCAGGTCAGGCTGGCAAACCAGGCCAGACCGACGCTGACCAGGATCATGATGCCGGCGAATGACAGGACGGCTTTGTCGACGTTCATTTTTATCTCCGTTCGCGATGTTTTCAGGAAAGGTGAGAGCGGGTCCAGCCGGCGATCTGTTCGGCGGACATCAGGCCGGATTGGCGGGCGACAGGTTTGCCGTCGCGGAACAGGACCAGGGTCGGGATGCTTTGCACCTGCAGGCGGGCCGACCATTCCGGTTCCGTGTCCACATTCAGTTTCAGCAGGCGGACAGCGGGTTCCAGAAGCGTGGTTGCGCGGGCGAATTGCGGGCCCATCTGCCGGCACGGGCCGCACCAGGGCGCCCAGAGGTCCAGCAGGACGGGCAGGTCACCCTTGCCCAGATGCTTGTCCAGTGCCGCCGCCGTGACGCTCTGCGGCTGACCGCCGAACAAAGGCTTGTGGCAGGCGCCGCAATTGGCGCCGTCGGCGGGCCGGCTTGCCGGCATCCGGTTGATGGCCAGACAGGACGGGCAGACCAGATGCCGATGGGCGATGCTGTCCATAACGCCTCCTTCACCATTTGTGATGTTCAGCTTGTCCGTCAGGAAATATCATATCTACGAAAATACGAATATACGATTAATGGCAAGATGCCGTCATGATGCGGGGCATGGCTCCAGCCGTTGACGGGGTCATGCCACTCCATTACCTTCATATATCTGAATATAACAAACTCCATAGGATGATCCCATGATCAAGGAACTGTCGCCCGCCGAGGTCCACAACCTGCTGACCGCGCATGGCATCCTGCTGGTCGATGTGCGCGAGCCGCAGGAATTTGCCGCCGCCCGCATCCATGGCGCCCTGCTGTTCCCGTTGTCCAGTTTCGATCCGGCGGCCCTGCCGGCGGGTGGGGATGTGCGGATCGTGTTCCATTGCGGGTCGGGCAAGCGGTCTGCCATGGCCATCGCCCGCTGTCAGCAGGCGGGCCTGAACCATAGCGAGCATATGGCGGGTGGCATCCAGGCCTGGATGGCCCACCGCCTGCCCACGGTCACGCTGGACCCGACCAGCGGCGGCGTGATCGACCGGCGGTAGCCAGAGAAGGGGGAGGGAAAAATGCGCGCACGCCTGCTGTCATCCTTGCTGCTATCCACCCTTCTGGCCGGGCCGGTTCTGGCCGCCGGGGAGGAATTCACCGTCGCGGTGCAGAGCCTGCCGGACCAGAAGTCTGTGTTCGCGACGGTGGAAAGCGTGAACAAGGTGCCGGCGCGCGTGCGTACCGGCGGCACCATCACCGGCCTGTCGGTGAAGGAAGGCGACGCCGTGACGGCGGGGCAGGTGATCGCCACCATCGGCGACCAGAAGCTGGCCCTGCAGCAGGGGGGATTGGACGCGCAGATCGCTGCCGCCCGTGCCCAGATGGATCAGGCGCAGGCGGACCTGAAGCGCGCCGAGGAGCTGTCCAGGAACGGCTTTGTCACCAGGCAGCGGCTGGACGAATTGCGCACCGCCGCCAATGTCGCCGCCAATAATCTGAAGGCGCGCACCGCCGAACGGGCCGTGGTCGGTCAGCAGATGAATGAGGGGCAGGTCCTGGCCCCCACCAGCGGCCGCGTGCTGAGCGTGCCGGTCACGCCGGGTACGGTGGTGATGGCGGGGGAGGCGGTGGCCATGATTGCCGAACGCGACTATGTCCTGCGCCTGTCCGTCCCCGAACGCCATGCGTCCAGCCTGAAAAGCGGCGATCCCGTCCGGCTGGATGGGGAGGATATGGCGCCGGGGGCGGCGGACGGGACCGGGGCCATCACCCTGGTCTATCCCCAGATCAGCGATGGACGTGTGCAGGCCGACGCCCGCGTGGCAGGCCTGGGTGATTATTATGTGGGCCAGCGGGTGCGCGTGCTTGTGCCGGCCGGCGCCCGGCCGACCATTGTGGTGCCCGCCTCCTACCTGACCAGCCGTTTCGGCCTGGATTATGCGCAACTGCGCGGGGCCGATGGCAAAACCCTGCAGGTGCCGGTGCAGCGCGGGCAGAACCGCCCGTTGCCCGGTCTGGCGGACGGGGTGGAAATCCTGTCCGGTCTTTCCAATGGCGACATCATGGTGCGGCCATGACGCTGGGCATTTCCGGCCTGCTGACGCGGGCGACCATCCGTTCCCCGCTGACGCCTTTGTTCCTGATGGCCTCGCTCATCGCCGGGTTGATCGCGCTGGCCATCATCCCGCGTGAGGAGGAGCCGCAGATCAGCGTGCCCATGGTCGATATCATGGTATCGGCCGACGGGTTGAAGGCCCCGGACGCGGCCGAACTGGTGACCAAGCCGCTGGAAGCCATCGTCAAGGGCATCAATGGCGTCGACCATGTCTATAGCCAGACGGAGGATGACCGCGTCATGGTGACGGCGCGGTTCAAGGTGGGCACCAACGAGGATGACGCCATCGTCCGGGTGCATGCCAAGATCCGCGCGCATCTGTCGGAAATCCCCGTCGGCATTCCCGAACCTGCCATCATCGGGCGCGGCATCAATGATGTCGCCATCGTCACCCTGACCCTGTCGGCGGAACCCGGCATGGAAGACCGCTGGCACGACCGCGACCTTGGCACGCTGGCGGAAAAGCTGCGGACAGAATTGATCAAGGTGCCCGATATCGGCGCCACCTTCCTGGCAGGACGGGTGACGGAACAGGTGCGGGTCGAACCCGATCCGGAAAAGCTGGCGCTCTATGGCATCACGCTGGAACAGTTGACGGCCAAGATCGCGGGGGCGAACCGGTCCTTTGTCGCGGGACGGCTGCTGGACGGGGGCCAAAGCCTGACGGTGGCGGCGGGACAGACCCTGTCGGGGGTGCCCGATATCGGGCTGCTGCTGCTGACCAGCCGCGACAACCGTCCCGTCTATGTCCGCGATGTCGCCAAGATCGTGCTGGACAGCGCGCCCGTGGATCAGGCGGCCTGGACCATGGTGAAGGACGACAAGGGGGCGTGGATGCGCAGCCCCGCCGTCACGGTGGCGCTGGCCAAACGCGCGGGGGCCAATGCCGTGGTTGTAGCCGATGCCATCCTGGAGCGAGTGGAAAGCCTGCGCGGCCGCCTGATCCCCGATGGCGTGCGGGTGGAGGTGACGCGCAATTACGGGGAAACCGCATCGGAAAAGGCCGATGAGCTGCTGTTCCATCTGGGTCTGGCAACCCTGTCCATCGTCGCCCTGATCTGGTTTGCAATCGGGCGGCGGGAGGCGCTGGTGACGCTGGTGGTCATTCCCGTGACCATCCTGATGACCCTGTTTGCCGCGCATCTGATGGGCTACACCATCAACCGTGTCAGCCTGTTCGCCCTGATCTTCGCCATCGGCATCCTGGTCGATGATGCCATTGTGGTGGTGGAGAATATCGCCCGGCATTGGGCCATGCAGGATGGACGCGACCGGCTGACCGGCGCCGTGGAGGCGGTGGCGGAGGTGGGCAACCCCACCATCGTCGCCACGCTGACGGTGATCGCGGCGCTGCTGCCCATGCTGTTCGTGTCGGGCATGATGGGGCCGTACATGGCGCCCATCCCGGTCAATGCCTCGGCCGCCATGCTGTTCAGCTTCTTTGCCGCTATGGTGCTGGCGCCCTGGCTGATGCTGAAACTGACGGGCAAGGGCGGGGATGCGGGGGCTGGGCATCAGGGTGCGCATGATGGCGGGGCGATGGGAAGGCTGTATCGCCGGGTGGCGGTGCCCATCCTGTCCTCGCGCCGCAATGCCGGTCGGTTCCTGGCGATTGTCGGGGTGGCGACGGTGGCGTCGCTGGGGTTGTTCGCGACCAAGAGCGTGACGGTCAAGCTGCTGCCCTTCGATAATAAATCCGAACTGTCGGTGCAGGTGAACCTGCCGCGCGGGGCGACGTTGCAGGATACGGAACGGCTGCTGTTCCAGGCGGCGGAGATCGCGGCCGGGCTGCCGGAGCTGCGGTCGGCGCAGATTTATGCGGGTACGGCGGCCCCGTTCAATTTCAACGGTCTGGTTCGGCACAGCTTCCTGCGCAACAGCCCCGACCTGGGCGAGCTGCAGATCAATCTGGCGCCCAAGGGGGAGCGCGCCCGCGCCAGCCATGATATCGCGCTGGATTTGCGGGCCAAGCTTCTGACCGGTTTGAAACTGCCGGAGGGCACCAGCCTGAAGGTGGTGGAGGTGCCGCCCGGCCCGCCGGTGATGGCGACCTTGCTGGCCGAGATCTACGGCCCCGATGCGGCCACACGCCGGGCGGTGGCGGCGGAGGTACGCACGCTGTTCGCCACCATCCCCTTCATCACCGACATCGATGACAGTTATGGCACGACGCAGCCGCGCCTGCGGATTTCCATTGATCAGGAACGGCTGGAATATTTCGGGGTGGAGCAGGCGGCAGTCTATGACGCGCTGCGGTCCATACTGGGGACGAACCCCGTCGGATATTCCCACCGGGGAGAGGAACGCTATCCCGTCGATATCTCCATCGCCCTGCCCAGGCAAGACCGCGCCTGGACCGCGCGTCTGGCCAGCACGCCGGTGCCGGCCAACGCCATCCCCGGATCGAACCGGGTGGTGGAACTGGGCGAACTGGTCCGCGTGACGCGGGAGGAAGGATCGCCTGTGCTGTTCCGCCGTGACGGCTATTTCACCGACATGGTGACGGCGGAACTGGCGGGCCGGTATGAGGCGCCGGTCTATGGCATGGGCGCCGTGGCCGATGCCATCGAGGCACATGATTGGGGCCGCTTGCCCAAGCCGGTGGTAAGGCTGGCCGGACAGCCGGCGGATGAAAGCCATCCGACCCTGCTGTGGGATGGGGAATGGGAGGTCACCTGGGTCACGTTCCGCGACATGGGGGGGGCGTTCGGGGTGGCGATCCTGGCCATCTATGTGCTGGTGGTGGCGCAATTCCGCAGTTTCAAACTACCGCTGGTCATCCTGACGCCCATTCCACTGACCCTGCTGGGCATCATGCTGGGCCATTGGATCATGGGGGCGGCCTTCACCGCCACGTCGATGATCGGCTTCATCGCGCTGGCCGGCATCATCGTGCGCAATTCCATCCTGCTGGTGGATTTCATCCGCCATGGCAGGGGGCGTGGGATGAGCCTGCGTGAGGTGCTGCTGGAGGCCGGTGCCGTGCGGTTCAAGCCCATCCTGCTGACGGCTTTGTCGGCCATGATCGGGGCGGCCACCATCCTGACTGACCCGATCTTTCAGGGTCTGGCGGTATCGCTGCTGTTCGGGCTGGCATCGTCCACCTTGCTGACGGTGCTGGTCATCCCGGCCATCTATGTTGTGTTGCGGGATGCGGACGCGGTTGCCTGATTGACGGCCAAAGCGTTCCCTTTTATCTCAGGGGGATGAATATGGAAGACATGCAGGCCAACGCCGACCGCGCGGTTGAATTGCTGAAGTCGCTGGGCAACCGCAGCCGGCTGATGATCCTGTGCCAGTTGTTGCAGGGCGAACGGTCGGTGGGCGATCTGGCCCAGCGCATCGGCATGCGCGATACCGCCGTGTCGCAGCAACTGGCCCTGTTGCGCAAGGATGGTCTGGTCCGGGCCCGCCGCGATGCCCAGACCATCTATTACGCGCTGGCCAGCGTCGAGGCGGAGCGGGTGATCCTGACGCTTTACGACATTTACTGCGCCGATCCGGACGGTCACGACTGCGCGTGAGCGGCGGTCAGGCCCAACTGCCACGGGGCCGGCGTCCCCACCGCTTCATCCGCGGCCTGCCGGCCCATCCAGGCGGCCGCATGGCGTATATGGTCGCGGATATGCGGGAATGAGGGCGTCCAGCCCAGATGGTCACGCGCGGCCGATGCGTCGGCGACCAGGATGGCCGGGTCACCGGGCCGGCGGCCCTGTTCCACCACCCGGATGGGGCGGCCGGTGACCATCATGGCCGTGCGGATGATGTCACGCACCGAAAAACCCTGACCATTGCCCAGGTTCAAGGCCATGTTCCCGCCGCCATCCAGCAGCCGGGACAGGGCCAGCACATGGGCGGCGGCCAGATCGCAGACATGGACATAATCGCGGATGCAGGTTCCATCCGGCGTCGGATAATCCGTACCAAAGATGCGGATGTCGGGCCGCAGGCCGAAGGCGGCCCGCAGGACCAGCGGGATCAGGTGGGTTTCCGGGTCATGGTTCTCCCCCAACTCCCCATCCGGATCGGCACCGGACGCATTGAAATAGCGCAAGGCCGTGAAGTGCAGGCCATTGGCGGCGGCCAGATCGCCCAGGATGGTTTCCGCCATCAGCTTGCTTTGACCATAGGGGTTGACGGGGGAGAGCGGGTTGCTTTCGCGGATGGGCGCACCGCCGCTATCGCCATAGACGGCGGCGGTGGAGGACAGGATCAGCACATCCACCCCCGCCCGCGCCATCGCCTCCGTCAGCGCCAGGGTGCCGGCAACATTGTTGCGATAGAAGCGGCCGGGGAATTTCACCGACTCCCCCGCCTCGATCAGGGCGGCGAAATGCAGGACCGCGACGGGTTTATAGCGGTCAAACACGCTGTTCAGGAAGCCGGCATCCTCCAGCGATCCGGTTTCCAGCGGGCCCCAGCGTACGGCATCGGCCCGCCCGTTGGACAGATTGTCGACGGCAACGGGCAGAAAACCGGCCCGTGACAGCGCCTTGCAGGTGTGGCTGCCGATGAAGCCGGCGCCGCCGGTGACGATGACATGCTGTGCGGACATGGAACTCTCCCTTCATGAGGACCGGTTCTCCGGCCCCGACAGCATGACACCGCAGTGCAGCACATCGGCAATGTAGCTTCGCACCTGCCACAGCTTGGTCACAAGCCCCGCCACCCCCACGGGTGTTGTGATGGTGCCATGAGTGACACCACCCTCCATGCCGGTTTCGGCCATCCCCGCGCCAATGCTCCCGTCCCCATGACGGGGGCGGGGAATGTTGACGTGCCTGGATTGGTTCGGGTCTTCGTCTGCTGCGCCGCACTCTATCTGGTCCTCTACGCGCTGGAAGCGCCGGTCCGGTACGGCCTGTATCTGGCGGGCAAGGACAATCTGATCCTGCTGCGCGACGGATTGATGGCGGGGCCGCTGCTGCTGCTGTGTGCGGCGCAGGCCGCGCAGCTTCGCCTGCACCCGGCCTTTGCGGCCTTCGGGCTTGCCATCGGTTTCCACGGCCTGGTGCTGATGGGCACCATCGGCAGCGTCATGGGCGTGGCCTATGGCGTGAAGATCCTGCTGAACCTGCTGTTCGGCTTCCTTGTGGCCGGAATCCTGCTGGGGGAGCGGCCGGGCATGCGCCGGCTGTTCTGGCTGCTCTGGTGCCTGATCATGGTCGGCATCCTGCTGGACAAGGCAGGCATGGCCTTTCCCTGGACCGGCATGCGGACCATGGTCGGCGACCTGAATGTCGACGTGTCCAAGGATTGGCAGATCAGCGATCCGTTCGCGCGACGGGTCGCGGGCTTCACGCGCAGTTCCATTGCCGTTGCCGCCATTCTGCCCTGCCTCGCCATCGTTCTGATGTCGCACATGCGCAGCCCCCTGGCGCGGCTGGCGCTGGCGGTGCCGTCGATGGCGGGCGTGTTCCTGACCACGCAGAAGGGGTCACTGATCGCCTTCGTGCCGGTGGCCCTGCTGCTGTGCCTGCCGTCGCTGATCCGGCTGACCTGGCTGCGGCTCTGTTTCCTGGGGTTCCTGCTGCTGGCGGCGGGGTTGCCGCTGTTCACCCATGGGCTGCACCTGGACCATGGGGACGGGGTGTTCAGCATGGAATCCCTCTATCTGCGCATCGCCTACACCTGGCCCGACGCCTGGGACTGGATCGCGCGCAACCAGATGCTGGTGTTCGGCGTGGGGCTGGGCGGCATCGGCGGGCCTCAGCGCCTGTACGCCTCCAGCGCCTTCAACCCCGCCGACAATATCGCCGTGCTGCTGTTCGCCTGGTTCGGCCTGTTCGCGGTGCTTTACGCGGCGCTGACGGTGCATCTGGCCCTGCGCCCCGTCACCGGCGACCGGAACAGGGCAGAGGCGGCGGTGGCCATCCTGGCCTTTGCCGCCGGCTATGGCGTCGTCCTGTCCGTGATCGAGGATCAGGCCGCCTGCCTGTTCCTGGGAGCCGCCATCGGCACCTTGTGGCGGGAGACCTCTCCCGCCTCCCCATCCGCGCCCAAACCCATGGAGACATCCGATGAGAGGGAATTTACAGACTGCCCGCCGCCAGGACGTCGTCACCCTGGACCCGTCCGGCTTTGATGGTGCCTGTGCGGCGCTGATCGGGCAGGTGATGTGGGATTTCCGACCCGATGCCCTGATCGGTATCCGCACCGGCGGCCTTCATGTGGCGGAGGCCATGGCCAGGGCATCGGGCCTGTCCATGCCCGTCCTGCCGCTGACCTGCCGCCGGGCCAGCACGGCGGTGAAGGAGAAATCCGGTGCCTTCAAGGCGCTGGTGTCGCAATTGCCGCGCCCGCTGGTGGACCGGCTGCGCGTCTGGGAACATGCCATGCTGACGCGGGGCAGCCGGGCGGAACCGACCGAGCCCTACCGCTTCGACCCGGACGAACTGTCCCATCTGGATGATTGGCTGTCGCGGGCGGGGCAGGGTGTCTCGCTGCTGGTGGTGGATGACGCCATCGATACCGGGGCTACCCTTTCGCAGGTGATGGATGTGGTGCGCAAACTGGCGCCGGAACAGGCCGACATCCGGTCCGCCGTGATCACCGTGACCACACGCCAGCCGCGTATCTCCCCCGGGTACAGCCTGTATGATCAGCAACTTTGCCGTTTCCCCTGGTCCTTCGATGCATAGCGTCGTGATCCTGGACCTGGACGGCACCGTCCTGGATGTGAACAGCTTCCGGCATTGGGTGGTCCATATGGTGCGGGCCCGTTACCCGCATCTGGGACCCGGCCGGCGGCTGGGCCTGGCCTTGCGCGCCGGCGGGGCGCTCGCGGCGCGCAAGGCCGGCTTTATCGACCATGAACGGTTGAAACGCAGCCTGCAGGCCCTGTGGAAACAGGCGACGGAAGGTGATGGCGGCCGATCGGCCCAGACGCTGAACCGCCGCCTGTTCCATCATGTCCGCCCGGAATTCACCCGTCTTCTGTCGGCCGTGGCCGAGGGGCGGGTCGATGCCGTGCTGGCCACGGCGGCCGTGGATGAATATGCGCGCGGCCTGGGCCGCATGCTGGGCGTGCGCCACGTTCTGGCCACGGGTCCCGACCGCGCGCCGCACATGCCCAGCAATGTCGGCCCGCACAAGCGCGACGCCGTCCTGAATTTCCTGGACCGCCAAGGCTGGCTGGACCGTCCGCGCGTGCTGTTCACCGACCATGAGGATGACCTGCCACTGATCGAGGTCTGCGGCACCGTCCACTGGTTCGGGACGGAACGGTCTTTGGGGGGCCTCGCCGGGCGGTTCCCGGACACGGTGCTGCATCGGGGACTTTCATCGGCGCCACGGCCGTTCCTTCACCTTCCCATCGGCTGAGGCCGACGCCCACCCCTCACCCACGTTCGTGGGCGAGGGGTGGAATGAAGGGTTTCGTAACACTTCGCCCTCGCCCGCAAGCGGGAGATCGACAAGACAGGAGATAGGCATGCTGATCAACATGTTCGATACAGCCATGGAAAGCGACAATCTGGGTGACCAGTTCATCATGGATGCGGTCTGGCAGGAGGTGGGCGACCTGATGCCCGATGCCAGATTCATCCGCACCCCCACCCACCGCCGCGCCACGCTGGCCGAATTGCAGGCCGGGCGGAAGGCGGACCTGTCCATCGTCGGCGGCACCAACATCCTGAAGGCGCACATGCTGGTGCGCGGCAACTGGAAGATCACCCCGCTGGATTATCTGTGCTGGCGCAATGTGGTGCTGATGGGGGTGGGCTGGCAGCAATATGGGCGGGGCGGGGCGGACGCGGCAACGCGGCTGTTCTTCCGCCGGGTCCTGTCGCGCACCGGCCTGCATTCCGTGCGCGACATGCACACGTTCGACAATCTGCGCGACCATGTGCCCAATCTGGTCTATACGGCCTGCCCCACCATGTGGCGGCTGGATGAGGCGCATTGCCAGACCATTCCGGTGCGCACCGCGCAATCCGTCGTCTTCGCCGTCACCTATTACCGGCCGGCGCCGGAGCAGGACCGGGCGCTGTTCGACCTGCTGAAGCGGCATTACCGCACCGTCTATGTCTGGCCGCAGCAGGAAGAGGATCTGCCCTATCTGGCCCAGATCGGGGCATCGGGCTTTGTTCCCATCGCGCCGGACGTGGCGGCCTATGACCGGTTGCTGGCGCAGGAGGATGTGGATTTTGTCGGCGCCCGCCTGCATGGCGGCATCCGCGCGTTGCAGCATCGCCGCCGCGCCCTGGTGATCCCCGTCGACAACCGCGCTACGGAGATCAGCGCCACCACCGGCCTGCCCGTGGCGTCGCGCATGGAGATCGACGCCATCGACCAGTGGATCCAGCATGCCCGTCCGTTGGCACTGAACCTGCCCTGGGACGGGATCGATCGCTGGAAAAGCCAGTTCCGTCAGGCCAGCGCATCGCGCGCCACCGCCGCCCGGTAAATCTTCAGAAGATCAACGATATGCCGGTCCCCGGACCGGCTGTCGGCCCAGAATGCGTGGTAGGCGGCGGTCCCGGCCGCCTGTACCCGCGCATCGTCCAGGATCAGGTCGAGGCATCGGGCCAGATCATCCGCGTCACCGCTGCGAAAGCACCAGCCGGTGACGCCATCTTCCACCCGCTCCGCCGCCGCCGTGATGTCGCTGACAATGGCCGGCACGCCGCGCGCCGCCGCCTCCGACACCGTCAGGCCGAACGTCTCGTACCACAGGCTGGGGAAGACCAGACAGCGAGCGCGCGACAGGTAGGACTGGATGTCGGCACGGTCCAGCCAGCCGGTCACGCGCATCCCCGGTATCGCCTCGATTTCCGCCCTCAGCGGGCCGTCACCGACAAAGGTGACGGGCAGGCCCATGGTTGCGGCCACGCGGGCCAGCAGGCACACGCCCTTTTCTTCATCCAGACGGCCCAGATAAAGGATCATGTCGTTCAGCGCCACGGGGGCCGGCACGGACTGGGGGGCCTCCACCGGGTTGGGCAGGCGGTGGATACGGGCCTGACGCGGCAGATAGGGGGACAGGATCGACACCGACCGTTCCGACAGCGCGATATAATGCGCGACGGAGGCCGGGAACCGCCCCAGCACCCGCTGGATCACGCCGCGCGCCACCCGGAACAGCTTGTGCGCATGCCGGCGCTTGTCGCAGCGGGTGGTGATGCAGTCGCGCGACAGGGCACGGCGCGCGCAGGGCTGCGCCGTCTGATAATTGAAAAACGCCCCGTTGGGGCAGGCGGGGAAGAAGTCGTGCAAGGTGCAGATCACCGGCACGCCCAGCCGTTCCGCCGCCCGGACCGGGGCGGTGGTCAGCGCCTTGGTGTAACCGTGCAGATGCACGATCGTGTGGGCAGGCGACAGTTTTTCCAGGATGGCGGACACGCGCCGCGCCGCCTTGCCGTTCCACAGGCCCTGCATCACGGTGGCAGGATGGCGGCCCGCATCCAGCAATTCACGCTGGCCCAGGCAATGCACCTCCACCGGGGCGTCGCGCAACGCGTCGCAGACGGGGCCGACGGCACCGACAAAGATCACCTTCACGCCGCTGCTGGACAGGCGCACGGCCTCATCAATGGCGACTTTGCTGGCCCCGCCCTGGACATGGCAATAATCGTTCAGCATGACCACGGTCAGTTCGCCCGGCCCGTCGGGCGGGGTGGGGGAGGAGGACCGTGCGCGACGGATCAGGCGGCGGCCCAGGGCGATGCCCGGCGCCTCCACCCAGCGTTCCACCGCCAGCGCCAGCAGCAGGACCAGCGCGACAGTGACGGCCAGCCCATCCAGACCGGGTTCATAGATGCCGAACAGCAGCGAGAGCTGAATAATGGGCGCGTGCAGCAGATAGACACCGTAGGAGATGTCGGATTTCATCTTCACCCGCGGCGTCAGCAGCGACAGCGCCACAACCAGCGCCGCCACCAGCAACGGGTACAGCACGGGCGGACGCGTGGTCAGCAGCGCGGTGACCACCGCCGCCAGCGCCACGGCCAGCCCCAGACCCACCCACCGGTTTTCCAGCCGCAAAAGATGGCGGTAGCGATAGGCCGCAACACCCAGTACGAAGAACTGCAACTGCCCCGGCAATTGCTTGGCCAGCGTGTGATGACCCGCCAGTTCCATGCCCTGCCGATAGGCCACGGATGCCAGGAAGATGCCGACCAGCACAACCACCCCGTAACGCATGAACAGCCGCCAGATGAAGGGCAGCAGGAGATAGAAGGCGAATTCGATCTTCAGGGTCCAGAGGCTGGCATTCAGGCTGGATTCATAGAGACCGGACAGGGGCGCGCTGCCCACATCATATTGCAGGAAATTGGCAAAGGCGGCATTGACCAGCAGATAGGTGCCCATGGAGCCCAGATTGGCCGTGATCCCCCCTTCGGCCAGGCTGCCCAGGATCAGGGTCTGGGCGACGACCACCACGATGTAAAGCGGGTAGATGCGGAAGAAGCGCTTGATGAAGAAACGCTTCAGGTCCGGGTCGCGGTCAAAGCTGTTGGCCACCAGATAGCCGCTGACCACAAAGAAACATTCCACCGCCAGGGCCGCGTAATTGAACGGAAAGGCGGGGGAGCCGATTCCGATAAACAGCTTGTAATGGCCCAGCACCACCAGCAGGGCCAGACCCAGCCGCAGCGGCGTGAAATTATTATCCGCGAACTTGTCATCCGCCTGCATCATCTGGGCTCCCGCCGGTCAGGAAAGAGGAAGTGATCACGGCCCCATTACTTCGATGCGCCTGCGAAGGGCGCAGTGATGGGCGGACAATCTTCCACGCTCAATATTAACGGGCGGGTTTGGAATGCAGGTTGTGACCTTGCTGTGACCCGCTGGTTTACCGGGTACGTTGTGGATTTTTCAATGTTATGCGTGGGGTTGGGTTTTGCCCTCACCCTCCCATTGGCTGACGCCAACGGGCCCCTCCCTCTCCCACCTTCGTGGGCGAGGGCTGAAACCAGGCGGCTTGCCCACCTTCGGCCCCTCGCCCGCCTTGCGGGAGAGGGAGGGGCCCGCCCGTGCCAGCGGGTGGGAGGGTGAGGGAACGGCGTATTTCAGGCTGAAACCGATGGGGACAGAATGACCCAGGAAAGTGCCGTATCGGGATTGATCGCACCGCGCGGCATGGTGGGCCGTCTGCGTAACGGGCTGGCCGCGCGGCCGTTCCTGCGCAATGTGGCCATCATGATGTCCGGCGCCGCCGGCGGGCAGGCCATTTCCATCCTGCTCTCGCCGCTGCTGACCCGGCTTTATTCACCACAGCAGTTCGGCATCCTGTCCGTCTATCTGGCGGCGCTGACCATGGGCACGGTCATCGCCTCGCTGCGCTATGAGCTGGCATTGCCGCTGACGCGGCGGCGGGCCGATGCCGTCAATCTGGCGGCGGTCTGTCTGTGCGTGCTGCTGCTGACGACGTTTGCCATCGGGCTGGCGGTTTTTGCCGTGCCGGCGGCGACGGTGCAGGCATTGTGGCCAGTACCGATGGAGGCGGCGGAACTGGATCTCTATCGCTGGCTGGTGATCCTGGGTTATGCGGGGCTGGGCGGGTACTATGTCGCCCTGCAACTGGCCACCCGGTCGGGGGATTTCCCTGCCATCGCGCGGACCAGACTGGCCCAGGGGCTGGTGGGACCAGGCAGCCAGATCGGGCTGGCCCTGCTGGGCGCCGGCACGCCGGGCCTGCTGGCCGGGTCGGCGCTGGGACAGTCGGCCGGTACCCTGGGCCTGTTCGCGGCCGCCGCGCGGCGCATCCGGGGATGGTGGCGGCTTCTGTCCTGGCGGCAGATGCGGGTTCTGGCCCGCCGCTATATCCGTTTTCCGCTGATCAGCAGTTGGGCCGCCCTGATCGATGCGGCCGGCAGCAGCCAGTTGCTGTATCTGCTGGTCTCACTTGCCTATTCCCCGCATATCGCGGGTTTCATATTTCTGGTGGAACGGGTGGTGTCGCGGCCGCTGGCCATTGTCGGCACCTCCATCCTGCAGGTCTATATCGGGGAGGCGGGCAAGATTGCGGCCAGCGACCCCGCGCGCCTGCGCCGCCGCTTCGGGCAGGTGGTGTCACGGCAGTTCCTGCTGGCGCTGGTCTGGGTGCTGGCCGCCAATATCGTGGGCCACCTGACCTTTGCCGCCCTGTTCGGCGCCGTCTGGCAGGAAGGCGTGGTCTATCTGCATGCGATGAGCCTGGGTTATCTGGCCCAGGCGGTGGTGCAGCCGGTGTTCCATACCTTGCAGATCCTGGAGAAACAGGCCCTGGCGGCGGGGTGGCAGATCGGTCGGCTGTGCCTGACGGTGGCCGTCTTCGCCGGCGGTGTGGCGCTGGGCCTGCCGGCCCCCTGGGTCATCGCGGGCTATGGCGCGGCGCAGGCGCTCTGCTGCCTGTTGCTGCTGGTGCTGATGGCGCGGGCTATCGGCCATCAAGGGAAAGGGAATTGAGATGCGACGGATCGGTCTGCTGTTCCTGACGGTGACGATGCTGACGGGACCGGCCCTGGCGGCCCCCTTCTGCGTGAAGGTGACGGGATTGCCCGACCAGTGCCTGTATGTCGATCCCGCCTCCTGTCAGCGCGAAGCGAACCGGGCGGGGGGACGCTGTACCACCAATGCGCGGGAGATGCCGGCGCCGGTGGCGGCCTTGCCTTACTGCCTGGCGCAGCCGGGCAACGTCATGTCCTGTGTCTATCCCGCCTTCGCGGATTGTGACCTGGATGCCAGACGGCGGGGCGGCACCTGTGTCGCGTCGCAATCGCCAAAGGGTCCCGCCCCAGTGCAACGTCCGGGACAGGACCCGTTCGCGGTCACGCGGCCATAGAGCGTATTTCCGGTGAACCGCAAACACGCTCTTGCTTTGCATTAGCCTCAATCGCCGGCGCTGCATCCGCAGCTTGGCTACGCCGCACGTGCGGCGCGGCGGCCGTCGCCGCCGGAGCTGTTTGCGGTTCACCGCAAACAGCTCTAATGGATCAGGGCGTGTCGCGCAGGGTGGGGATGAAGCGGCCATAGCCGCGAAGCGGGAAACCGGTCACCGGCACCGCTCCCTTGGGATCGCCGGGATCGCGACCGACATAGACCTGATACCGGCTGCCGGTGCGCAGGGATTCCTCCACCAGACTGGCCGACAGCCAAGCGCCGCTATTGATGAAGCTGGGCACGCTGGCCGGCGCCCCGTCACGCACCACATAGACCAGACCGCCAAAGATATCGGTCTTGGCGCCGTCGCGGTTGTCCAGCACGGTACAGACCCCCTCCGTCTTCAGGCCCAGGATGGAGAGCGGGCTGCCGCGATTGATGATGCGAGTGGTGGTGCCTTCGCTGTTGAACTGGCGGGCGAAGACGGGTTGCGGCCCCGTCAGGCGCAGCAGGCCGCAGCACATATTGTCCAAAAAGGCCCGTCCACCACTGGCCCGCCGGTCCAGCATGGTGGTGCCGGCGGTGACGATGTCACGCATGACGATGTCGCGCGGCCCCGACAGTTCGATCCCCACCTGTTCCCCCAGGCCGGTATTGTCAAAGGCCAGCCGTTCGACAAACAGGGGCGGGCCAGCGCTGGCCGCGCGGAACATGCCGGTGCTGCGGGCAAAGGTGGGGCGCCGGTTCAGGATGCGGATGGTGGAATTCATGCCGACGATCCGCTGCAGACTGGCCGGGATCTCCACACTGTCGCTCAGCGAATAGGTGCCGCTGGGCAGATAGACGACGGCCGCACCCGAGGCAAAGGCCTGACGCAGCGCGTCTGTCGCATTCTGTGCCGGGTCGCCGGTGGCGCCATAGCGGGCGACATTGACCCATTGGGCGGAAGGGATGGCCGGCCTGGGCGGGGCATCCTGCATCGGCATGTGCCAGTCGGCGGCGGGCAGGGATTGCCAGCCATTGCGGCCCTGCATCACGCCGCTGCGCGCCTGCCCGGCCAGCGACAGGTCGCGGACCGTCACGAACCCGTCATTGCGGACCAGGACCATCAGGTTGGACACGGGCGCCGATCCGCCATCCAGTGCCAGATAGGCCTTTTCACCGCTGTTCAGGATGACGGGCGCCGGGCCGTCAATATGCAGATCGCGGATGGTCAGGGCGTTCTGGGTGTTGGCGATGGCGGCGTCGGTCTGGTTACGCAGGCGGATATGGTCGAAGGTCAGGCCATATTCGGTCTGCGCCGTCATGATGCCTGTGGCGAAACCGTCGATGGTCAGATGCTGTACCAGGGTGGGGCCCGGCCATTTACGGGTCATGGACAGGCCGATGGCCCCGCTGCCGGCGCCAGCGCGCAGGGTGACATGGCGGATGGCGCCGCTGTTATTGCCCAGGAAATCGATGGCGACGGCACCGGGATTGCGGGCGCCGACATCGATGGTCATGTTTTCCACGAAATTCATATAGGCGTCGTTGCCTTCGCCCTGGCCCAGATAATCCTTGCCGCCATCACCGGGGGCACCGCGCAGCAGCTTTGATGTCGTGAAGATCACGGCTCGCGGCTGTTGCGGATTGTCATAGCCGGCGGCGCCATCGGCCAGTTTCAGGATGGTGCCGGTTTCAGACTGCCCGATCAGGACAAAGCCCGACCCGAACCTTCCATCGGCATAGCGTTTCACCAGCGGGGCGGAAAGGCGGTAGGTGCCGTCGGGGACAAAGACCACGCGGTCCTGCCAGAAGGTGGTGCCGGTATCCCCACCGCTGGCGGCCAAGGCCGCCAGGAAGGCGGCCGTGTCATCCGACTGCCCGTCGCCGCGCGCCCCGAAATCACGCACATTCAGGGCACCGCTGTCGGCGGGATAGGTTTCCGCGTGGGCCGCGACGGGCAGCATCAGGATCAGCAGGGCCAGCAGGCCGCTATGCCGCCACCCGGCCAGCACCCGCCTTGCCCGCCAGGGCCAAATAATGGGTCTCATATGCATCGATCATGCGCTCCAGGCTGAAGCGTTGGGCCAGGGC
>NZ_JAGOGJ010000097.1 GCF_017996735.1 Niveispirillum sp. | reverse complement strand
TTCCACGAGGCCATCGGCGATTTCATCGCCCTCTCGGTGACGCCGGGCTATGTGGTGAAGCTGGGCCTGCTGGACAAGGAACCCTCCACCGAGGGCGATGTGCCGCTGCTGCTGCAACAGGCCATGGACAAGGTGGCGTTCCTGCCCTTCGGCCTGCTGATCGACAAGTGGCGCTGGAATGTCTTCAACGGCAACATCAAGCCGGAAGATTACAACAAGGCCTGGTGGGACCTGCGCACCAAGTATCAGGGTGTGTCCTCGCCCGTGGAACGGACCGCTGCGGATTTCGATCCCGGCGCCAAGAACCACGTGCCGACCAGCGTGCCCTATGTGCGCTATTTCCTGGCCCGCATCCTGCAGTTCCAGTTCCACAAGGCCGCCTGTGATCAGGCCGGCTTTACCGGTCCGCTGCACCGCTGCTCCATCGCCGGCAATGCCGAGGTTGGGGCGAAGTTCAAGGCCATGCTGGAGATGGGTGCTTCCAAGCCCTGGCCGGAGGCGCTGAAGACCTTCACCGGGACCGATCAGATGGACGCGTCGGCCATGCTGGCCTATTTCGCGCCGCTCAAGGAATGGCTGGACAAGCAGAACGAGGGCAAGAGCTGCGGCTGGGAGTGAGGGTTTAAGGGAGAGGCGGTGATGCCCACATTGCGGCGGGAAGGGAAATGGAAACTGTCGGTCTATGGACCGGGCGACCATCCCCCGCCGCATTTCCACATCATCGGCCCCGACCATGACGTGATCGTGCATGCCGTCAGTTTCCAGCCCCTGGGCGGGACGCTGACCGGGGTGCCGGATGAATTGATGAATTGGGCCAGAACCAACCAGGATGTTATCCTGACCATGTTCCAGGCCCTGAACCCGCAAGGAGGTGATGGGATGCGTACGCCACGGATCAAATCCGTCACCACCCTGCCGGGTTGCAAGGTGCGGTTGGAGTGGGATGTCGGCCAGGTGTCGGTCGTCGATATCTCCGACATCATCGACCGGTACGATATCTTCGCGCCGATCCGGGAAAACCCGGCCCGGTTCGATCAGGTGACGATCGGGGAATACGGGTACGACCTGCATTGGTCGGACCTGATGGAAATCCCCTGCACGCAGCTTTGGCAGCGCTCGCAGGTCCAGGCCGCGGAATAGTGTCGTAGGAAAGAGCAGACGACGATGGTTCAAGACATCACCGGCGGCGCCAAGCGGGCGGCGCTGATCGAAAAGGCGGGCGAGGATGTGCAGGGGCGTTCCCTGTGGCAGGACGCCCGCCGTCGCCTGTTTGCCAACAAGATGGCGGTGGCCAGCATGATCGTGCTGGGTATCATCACCTTCATGGCGATCTTTGCCGATTTCCTCAGCCCGCATGCCTATGACGAGGTCTATTGGGACTATATCGGTGTCGGGCCGCAATTGGAGGGCAGCCACTGGTTCGGGACCGATGCCAATGGCCGCGACCTGTTCATCCGTACGCTCTATGGCGCCAAGGTGTCGCTGGCCGTGGGTGTCGTGACCACGCTGGTGGCGCTGATGATCGGTGTGGTCTATGGCGCCATCGCCGGTTATTTCGGCGGGCGTATCGACAGCATCATGATGCGCATCGTCGACGTGCTCTATTCCATGCCGCTGATGTTTTTCGTCATCATCCTGGTGGTGGTGTTCGGCCGGCACATCATCCTGGTGTTCGCGGCCATCGGCTGTGTCGAATGGCTGACCATGGCGCGTATCGTGCGCGGCCAGACCCTGTCGGTGAAGCGCAAGGAATATATCGAGGCGGCGCGCGCCGCCGGCGTGTCCACGCCCAACATCATCCTGCGCCACATTATCCCCAACGTGATCGGCCCCGTCATCGTGTTCGTGACCTTGCTGGTGCCCGTCGTGATCCTGGTGGAGAGCTTCCTGTCCTTCCTGGGCCTGGGCGTGCAGGAACCGATGACAAGCTGGGGCGTGCTGATCTCCGAAGGGGCGGCGCAGATGGAAAATGCCCCGCACATGCTGATCTTCCCGGCCGTGTTCCTGGCGGTGACGCTGTTCTGCTTCAATTTCATCGGTGATGGTCTGCGCGACGCGCTGGACCCCAAGGACCGCTAAGGGAACGGACAAGATGACCGCAGTTCTGGAAGTCCGCGACCTCTCGGTCCGTTTCGCCACGCCCGATGGCGAGGTCAGCGCCGTCAATGGCGTCAGTTTCGACGTGAACGAGGGTGAATGCGTTGGCATCGTCGGGGAAAGCGGGTCGGGCAAGAGCCAGCTTTTCATGTCGGTGATGGGCCTGCTGGCCCGCAACGGCCGCACCCTGGGGTCGGCCAGATACCGGGGCACCGAACTGGTTGGCATGCCGGTCAAGGACCTGAACAGGATCCGGGGCGACAAGATCGCCATGATCTTTCAGGACAGCATGACCGGCCTGACCCCGCATCTGCGCATCGGGCGGCAGATGACCGAGGTGCTGGTGCAGCACAAGGGCATGTCGGAAAGCCAGGCCGTCAAGCGCGCGCTGGACATGTTGAATCTGGTGCGCATCCCGGAGGCGTCCCGTCGCCTGGCCCAGTATCCGCACGAATTGTCGGGCGGCATGCGCCAGCGCATCATGATCGCCATGGCGTTGCTGTGCGAACCGGAACTGCTGATCGCGGATGAGCCGACGACGGCGCTGGACGTCACGGTGCAGGCCCAGATCCTGGACCTGATGTCCGATCTGAAACGCGTTACCAAGGCCGCCATCGTCCTGATCACCCACGACCTGGGCACCGTCGCCGGCCTGTGCGACAAGGTGCAGGTCATGTATGGCGGCCGGTTCATGGAAACCGGAACCGTCCGCGACATCTTCTATGAACCCGCACACCCTTACGCGGCCGGCCTGCTCTCCTCCATGCCGCGCCTGACGGAGGTGCGGTCGGAAAAGCTCTATGCCATTCCCGGCCAGCCGCCGAACCTGCAGCGCCTGCCCAAGGCCTGCCCGTTCCAGGAACGCTGCGATTTCGTGCATGACCGCTGTGTCAGCGAACTGCCGCTGCTGCGCGAGGTCGGGCCCGGCCATGCCAAGGCCTGCCATCTGGTCAGCCTTCAGAACCCCGTTACCGACCCGGCGGCCCCGTCGCTGGCCGTCGCCTGATTGTCCGGAGTTGATGCCATGTCCAAGGAACTGCTCCGTGTCCAGGACCTTAAGGTCCATTTCCCCATCCGCACCGGCGGGTTGCTGATCGGCCAATACACGCCGCTGAAGGCCGTGGATGGTGTCTCCTTCACCCTGAACGAGGGGGAGACGCTGGGCATTGTGGGGGAAAGCGGTTGTGGCAAGTCCACGCTGGGCCGCGCCATCCTGCAACTGATCAAACCCACGGACGGCCAGGTTCTGTTCATGGGGTCCGAACTGACGGGTGTCGGCGCGGAGGTGGTGCGGCAGAAGCGGGAGGAGATGCAGATCGTCTTCCAGGACCCGCTGGCGTCGCTGAACCCACGCATGACGGTGGGCGACATCATCGCCGAGCCGCTGACCGTCTACCGCCCCAAACTGTCGAAGGCGGAGCGCAAGGAACTGGTCCGCGACATGATGGCCAAGGTCGGCCTGCTGCCGCAGATGATCAACCGCTACCCGCACGAATTCTCCGGCGGGCAGTGTCAGCGCATCGGCATCGCCCGCGCCATGATCCTGAAGCCCAAGATGGTGGTCTGTGACGAGCCCGTCTCGGCACTGGATGTGTCGATCCAGGCGCAGATCGTCAATCTGCTGATGGATCTGCAGCAGGAAATGGGCTTGTCGCTGCTGTTCATCAGCCACGACCTGTCCGTGGTCCGCCATGTCAGCCACCGGGTGATGGTGCTGTATCTGGGCCGGGTGATGGAGATCGCGACCCGCGACGCCATCTATGCCGCCCCCCTGCACCCCTATACCCAGGCCCTGATCTCGGCCGTGCCCGTGCCCGACCCGGATGTGGAGAAGAACAAGGAACGCATCGTTTTGGGCGGCGACCTGCCCAGCCCGATGAAGCCGCCGTCCGGCTGCGTCTTCCGCACCAGATGTCCCAAGGCCACCGACATCTGCGCCAGCGATGTGCCGGTGCTGGAGGAGAAGGTGCCCGGCCACAAGGTCGCCTGCCACCATTGGGGCGTGCCGGACAAGAAGCTGGTGTAAAAATAAAAAGGGCGGGGTTGATCCCCGCCCTTTGGCATTTGCCGGCGCCGAAAACTTACTTCGGCTGGCCCTGCTGCTGCGGCACCATGGCCAGGCAGTTCTCGACGATGCGGTAGCATTGGCCCAGGCGGGCCGCCTGACCGTCGCTGGCGCTGTTATAGACGATACGCTGCACCACACCGTCCTTCAGGGTGAAGGTGGCCTGACAGTCGCGGGTTTCCGTTTCGGGATAATCATCGAAGCCCGCGCCCCAGCCGTACCAGGGCGACCAGGGACGGTAATGGCCGAAGCCGACGCCGAAGCGCGGACCCATGCCCGGCGTCGTCACCAGCCGTTCGGACGTGTAGGTGTAGTAATCGACATTGTCGACCGACGCGCTGCGCGTGGGCACGCCGGCGCAGGTCAGCAGGAACTGCTTGGGCATGCCGACAAAGGCCGTCTGGGCATAGGCGGCCTGATCGGCCTGCGGGTTGGCGCAGGCGGAAAGCCCCAGCAGCGCACCGGCGGCGATCAAGCCCCGGATGGTCGTTTTCGATGTGAACTTCATGACCGACGCTCCTTGACACTTTGCATCGCCGGCATCATCCCGTGCCGCCGGCCGCACCGCCCCTGCATCCTTATACGCGGACGAAAGCAAAAGCCTTCGCCAGCGGAACAATGTTCACGCACAAAAATGGCGGATCAGGGGCAATGTTTCAATGCGTCCGTGAAGGAAATGCATCGGACAAGATGCCTCACACCACGTCGATCACCAGCTTGCCCAGCGCCTTGCCATCCTCCAGCCGCGTGTGGGCGGCGGCGACATCGGCCAGGGTGAAGCGGGTGGGATCGACCAGGGGGCGCAGCTTGCCCGCCGTCTCGGCCAGCACCTTGCCCTGATGCGCCCGGTCGATGGCATATCCATGGTCATACAGCATGGGCAGCAGCATGAAGACGACATGCAGGCTCAACCCCTTGCCATGCATGGGCGACAGGTCGGCCGTATAACCGGCCACGATGGTCACCACCTGACCATTCAGGCGGGCGGCGGCGAAGCTGGTGGCGATGTCGCTGCCGCCCGTGGCGTCCAGCACGATATCGAAGCCCTTGCCGCCCGTCAGGCGGTCCACATAGGCGTCGACCGATTCGGTCTTGTAATTCACCACCTCATCCGCGCCGAAGGACCGGGCAAGATCGGCCTTTTCGTCCGACGAGACGCTGGTGGTGACATGGGCGCCCTGGGCCTTGGCGATCTGGATGGCGACATGGCCGACACCGCCCGCCCCGCCATGGATCAGCACCTTGTCGCCCCGCCGCACCCGCGCCCGGTCCACCAGCGCCTCCCAGGCGGTCAGCGTGACCAGCGGCAGGGCGGCCGCGTCGTGCAGAGACATGCCAACCGGGGCGGGCGCCAGCAACCGGGCGTCGGCAGCCACATATTCAGCATAAGTCCCCTGAAGCCCCTTCACCCCGCCGACACAGCCATAGACCGCCTGACCCACACTGAAGCCCGTCACGCCCTCCCCCAGGGCGGCCACGGTGCCGGCCATGTCGCAGCCCAGGATGGAGGGCAGGTCGGCGCCGATGGCGCGGCCATTCTTGCGAATCTTGGTATCGACGGGGTTTACGCTGGCCGCGTGGATCTTCACCAGCACCTGACCGGGGCCGGCCACGGGCGTGGGCACGTCGGCCAGTTCCAGTTGCTCCACACCCCCGAAATCCTTCAGCAGGACCGCCTTCATTTTTCTCTCCATCTGATCGGTTGGGCCGCCGGCCCGTGTCATGGCGGCAGGATGGGCTTGACGTTTGAATAAGGGAAACGAATTATCGTGATGTAGATGATCAAGGATAATGATGATGTTGGGCCGTTCCACCGATCTGGACCTGGATGCGCTGCGGGCCTTCGTGGCCATTGTCGATCATGACGGGTTCACGGCGGCGGCCGAACGGCTGCACCGCACACAATCGGCTATCAGCATGAAGATCAAGCGGCTGGAAACCATCCTGGGCCGCAGCCTGTTCGACCGCACCGGCCGGGCCATGACCCTGACGGCGGAAGGGGAACTGCTGTTGTCCTATGCCCGCCGCATGCTGGCCCTGAATGATGAGACGGTGGCGCGGCTGATGGCGCCCGATGCCGCCGGTTTGGTGCGGTTCGGGGTGGCGGAATATTTCGCGCCCGAACATCTGCCCCTGCTGCTGGCCCGGTTCCGCCGCGCCCATCCGCGTGTGCGTCTGGATGTGACGGTCGGCCTGGGCAGCGACATGGTGCAGGAGATCGCCGATGGCCGGCTGGACGTGGTGATCGCCAAACGCAACGAGACGGGGCCGCAGGGCCGGTTTCTGTGGCGCGAACCGGTGGTCTGGGTGGCGGCCAGCGACTGGCAGGCGGAGGTGTGCGACGTGGCGCTGCCGCTCTGCCTGCTGCCCGATCCCTGTATCTATCGCACAAGGGCCGTGGCGGCGCTGGAACGGGCGGGCCGGCCCTGGCACACGACCTATGCCAGCGGGTCCTTCATGGCGGTGCGCGCGGCAGCCCTGGCCGGGCTGGGCGTGACCTGCCTGGGGGCGGGCGCCCTGGTGCCGGGCCTGCGGGTGCTGGGCCCGGCGGACGGGTTCCCGGCCCTGGACCCGGTGGAAACGGCCGTGTTCGGGGAGGATCGGGCCAAGGATGGCCCGATCCAGCCCCTGATCGACTTTCTGGTGCGGGAGATCCAGGCCATCAGCCTGCCGCCCGTTGCCACGGCGGCGTGATCACGCCCGTTCGGGCAGCACCACGATCCCATCCTCGTCAGCATAGACCCATTGGCCGGGCGTGAAGGTGCAGTCGCCGAAAGTGACGGGGATGTCGGCTTCCCCCGCGCCTTTTTTGGCACTTTTCAGCGGGTTGGTGCCCAGGGCCTTCACGCCCAGCGGCAATCCGGCAATGGCCACGCTGTCGCGGATCACGCCATTGACGATGATCCCGGCCCAGCCATTCGTGACGGCCAGCCCGGCGATGATGTCCCCCACCAGGGCCGATGCCAGCGACCCGCCGCCATCGACCACCAGCACGGCGCCCTCGCCGGGCGTGGACAGGATCGATTTCAGCAGGGCGTTGTCGCGGTGGCAGCGGACAGTGCGGATGGGGCCGGCGAAACGGGCCTTGCCGCCCAGATTGCGGAATTGTGTGGAACAACTGGCGATGACGGTTTCATGGGCATCGACCAGATCGGCGGTAGCGAAATCCATCGTTCGATCCTCCGGTTGGGTCAGAACCCGCAGCCTACAGCCAGTCGGGCGCTTATGCCATTTTCCGGTGATCGTAACCGATCACCGGACCTCTATCGCCGACGCCCACATCCGTGGGCTTGGCTACGCGCCACGTGGCGCGCGGCGGCAGTCGCCGCCGAACCAGTTCCCGATGAGTTCTATGCACCGGGAACTGGCATTAACCCAGCCCCCCGCGACCGATCACCACACGGTCGCGGCCCTGCGCCTTGGCGGCGTACAGGGCCTTGTCGGCCAGGGTCATCAGCGCTTCCACCGTGGGGGCATCGGCTCCGTGGGTTGCGATGCCGATGCTGATGGTGGCGGTCAGGGATATCTCCCCCTCCGTCACCGGTGTGGCGGACAGCAGGGTGCGCAGCCGTTCGGCCAGTTGTGCCGCCGCCTCCGCCGTGGTTTCGGGCATCAGCACCACAAATTCCTCTCCGCCCACCCGGGCGAACAGGTCGGTCTGACGCAGGTTGGCGCGGCCCAGCGCGGCCAAGGCGCGCAGCACCTTGTCCCCGAACGGGTGGCCGTGGCGGTCGTTGATGCCCTTGAAATGGTCCAGATCCATGATCATCAGCGACAGGGGCCTATTGAAACGCCGCGCACGCTCCACCTCCTCCCGTGCCCGATCCTCCAGCCGGCGGCGGTTGGCGATGCCGGTCAGCGGGTCGATATGGGCCTGTTCCTCCAGCTTCAGTTCAAGCTGAAAGCCGTAGCGGGCCGTGCGTTCCAGGGCCAGCGCCAGGATGCCCGCCGCAAACACGCCCGTGCCGACAAAGGCGATGACATTGAACAGGGCGAATCCCTCCACCCCCTTCAGCAGCAGCAGCGCCAGCACCACGGCAAAGCCCGGCAGGTTCAGCAGCGGCACCTGTCGGGCCCGCGTCACCACCACGGCCGACACGGTGGGGAACAGGGCCAGCCCCGCCGGTCCGTACAGGAACCCGTCCTTCAGCAGAAATTGCGTCAGGGCGATGGAAACCGTGCCCGCCGACACGGCCAGCATGCCGATCCAGCGCAGTTCGATGGGGGATGACCGCGTCCGCAGGAGCTTCCAGGCGCACCACAGCATGATGATGGTGCCGCTGCCGCGGATCAGCAGGCAGGCCAGGAACCGGCTGGGGTCCAGCAGCCAGTCCCATAACAGGAAGCTGAACATGGCGAGAGCGCCGATGGCGACCGGCGCCAGCAACGCATCGTTCAGGCGGGACGCCCGCCAGACGTCGAACCGCCGCTCCGTGACCTCGTCAAAGGTCGGTAAAAGAAAACCCATCCTCCCACCCGGCCCCTCTTTGCGGGGCTTCTCACTGTTATTTGGGTCGGGTGATGGTGCGCCAAGCCCCTCTTGTTGACAACCCATCATGGCCCGACCGTCCTGGTCCGGGTTGCCGGTACGCGGTTTTCGAACGATCGGACGAAAACGCCCTTGAGTCGAACAAGTGTTTGAACGATGCTGGATGCCAATCAACCGACAGGTTCAAGGGAGGTAACGATGTCCGACATGATCAACCGCCACTGGCTGCTGCTGAACCGTCCCAAGTGCGGCAATTTCAGCGAGGTGCTGTCCCTGCGCGAGGCGCCGCTGCCGGAAGCGGGCGAAGGCCAGATCCGGGTGCGCACCATCTATCTGTCGCTGGACCCAACCAACGCGGTGTGGATGCAGTATGACAGCTACCTGCCGGCGGTCCCCCTGAACAGCACCATGCGCGGTCTGGTCCTGGGCGTGGTGGACCAGTCCAACCACGCCAAGTTCAAGGTGGGCGACATCGTCACCGGCATGGGAAGCTGGGCTGATTATACGGTGGCCGACGGGGCCAGCTTTGGCCGCGTGCCCAACATTCCGGGTCTGCCGCTGCTGGCCTATATGGGGCCGCTGGGCATGACGGGGGCCACTGCCTATTTCGGGCTGCTGGATATCGGCAAGCCCAAGGAAGGGGAGACGGTGGTCGTTTCCGCCGCCGCCGGGGCCGTGGGGTCGCTGGTGGGACAGATCGCCAAGCTGAAGGGCTGCCGCGCCGTCGGCATTGCCGGGTCGCCGGACAAATGTGACTGGCTGACCGGGGAACTGGGCTATGACGCCGCCATCAATTACAAGGAAAAGGGCTGGCAGAAGGCGTTGAAGAACGCCGTGCCCGACGGCATCGACATCTATTTCGAGAGTGTCGGCGGGGAGATCACCGAGGTGGCGCTGAGCCTGCTCAATCTCCGGGGACGTATCCCCTTCTGCGGGGCCATCAGCCAGTACAACTCCACCGAACCGTCGCCCGGTCCCCGCAACCTGTCCGTCCTGGTCAGCCGCCGGGCGCGGATGGAAGGGTTCCTGGTGATGGATTACGCGCCCCGCATGGCGGAGATGTATGCCGAAATGGGCCCCTGGCTGGCCGCCGGCCAGATCAAGTGGAAGGTCGAACTGGATCAGGGTCTGGAAAACACCCTGACCAGCTTCAGCAAGCTGTTCACGGGTGGGAACACCGGCAAGCTGGCCGTGCAGGTGTCGGCAGAGCCGGCGCGGTAAGGGGGCGGTTTGCCCTCACCCTCCCATTGACTGGCGTCAATGGGCCCCTCCCTCTCCCGCAAGGCGGGCGAGGGGCGGAATGGGCTCTCGGCCAATCTTCGCCCCTCGCCCACGAAGGTGGGAGAGGGAGGGGCCCAAGCCGGCAGGCTTGGGAGGGTGAGGGAACGACATTCCCTATTCCCACCTGCGTCAGCGGGTGGGAGGGTGAGGGTGCTACGTTCCCTATTCCCACCTGCGTCAGCGGGTGGGAGGGTGAGGGAGCGACATCCCCTATTCCGCATCCCCCTGCCGACCCGGTGCCGCCGCCTGGAACGCTTCCAGCGTCTGGCAATGGGCGTCAATGGCGACCAGCTTGGGATAGGGTGTCAGGTCCACGCCGAATCGCCGGGCGTTGAACATCTGCGGCACCAGGCACAGATCGGCAAAACTGGGCGCCCCGCCGATGCAGAAATCCGGCCCTTCGACCATCTGTTCCAGGGCCGCGAAGCCTTCCGCCGTCCAATGTGCGATCCAGGCCTTCACGGCCTCATCCCCCTGGCCCAGGGGGCCGCGCAGGTAATTCAGGACCCGCAGGTTATTCAGCGGATGCAGATCCGCGACAATCGCCAGCGCCATGGAACGCGCCTTCGCCCGCCCCGCCGCATTGGCCGGCAGCAGCGATGGCGTCGGGTGCCTCTCTTCCAGATATTCCAGGATGGCCAGCGATTGCGGGATCACCGCATCGCCATCCACCAGCGTGGGCACCAGCCCCTGGGGATTGATGCTGCGATAGGTGGGGGCCTTCTGCTGCCCGCCATCCTTCAGCAGATGCACATAGGCCGGGTCCCAGGCGATGCCCTTCAGCGCCAGGGCGATGCGCACGCGGTAGGCGGCGGAGGATCGGAAATAGGTGTGGAGCTGCATCTTCGTGGTATCACCGGCCAAAGGTTGCGACGAAGGGGAGGGGGCGATGGCCCGTCCGTTGGAAGGCAGGATAGCATTGGTCACCGGTGCTTCCCGTGGCATTGGTGCGGCCATTGCCGAACGGCTGGCCCGTGACGGGGCGGATGTGGCGGTCCATTACGGGTCGCACCGGCAGTCGGCGGAGGATCTGGCCGCACGTTGCATCCGGGAACACGGCGTGCGGGCGCTGGCCTTCCAGGCGGATCTGGCCGACCTGTCGGATGCGGGCGGGGCGGTGGCGCTGTTTGCGTCCGTCTCGGCCACGCTGGGCGTGCCTGATATCCTGGTCAATAATGCCGGCACGGGCCGGTTCGCGCCCATTACCGGGATCAATGCCCAGGAACTGGCCCAGGTGCTGGCCGTCAATGCCGCCACGCCCCTGTTGATGGCGCGGGAGGCGGCGCGTGCCATGAGGTCCGGCGGGCGCATCATCAATATCGGCAGCGTCATCACCGACATGCCCGTGGGCCTCCGTTCCGTCTATGCCGCGTCCAAGGGGGCCGTGCATGCCATGACAGGCGTGCTGGCGCAGGAACTCGGGCCCCTGGGCATCAATATCAACACGGTTGCCCCCGGCGTGACGGCCACCGACCGGTTCAAGGCCGGCGACCGGTCACGCGAGGGGGAGATCACAAGCCGCACCGCCCTTGGCCGCATCGGGGAGCCTGAGGACATTGCGGCCGTGGTCGCCTTTCTGGCCGGCCCCGACGCGGCCTGGATCACGGGGGAGGTGATCCGGGCCAGCGGGGGCTTGCGCGGGCTTTGAGGTGATTAACCCTCTCCCTTGTCATTCCCGCGTAAGCGGGAACCCAGCATAAGGCGCGGTCAGCGCCGATATGAGTCATGTCGCGGCTGTCGCCGCTCTCGCTGGGTCCCCGCTTGCGCGGGGATGACGGTGGAGGGGCCTTACCCCTCGTACTTCACCACCTCCTGATCGATGGCGCCGAAGATGCTGCGCCCGT
The DNA here is from genome assembly GCF_017996735.1 of Niveispirillum sp. Lineage (GTDB taxonomy): Bacteria > Pseudomonadota > Alphaproteobacteria > Azospirillales > Azospirillaceae > Niveispirillum. Next base: position 13,110 of record NZ_JAGOGJ010000097.1, on the reverse strand, counting down.
CCTTGTCCTTCATCTCGATCCGCACACGGTCGCCGAAGCGCAGGAAGGGGGTGCTGGGCTTGCCGTCGCGGATGGTCTCGATGGTGCGAATCTCGGCGATGCAGCTATAGCCCAGGCCGCCTTCGGAGACGGGACGGCCCGGTCCGCCATCGGCATCCTTGTTGGACACGGTGCCCGACCCGATGATGGTGCCGGCCGACAGGGGCCGTGTCTTGGCCGCATGGGCGATCAGGGTGGGGAAGTCGAAGGTCATGTCGATGCCGGCATCGGGCTTGCCGAACGGCTGGCCATTGATGGCCGACAGCAGGGGCAGGTGCAGCTTGCCGCCGTCCCAGGCATCGCCCAGGCTGTCAGGCGTCACGGCCACGGGGCTGAAGGCGCTGCTGGGCTTGGACTGGAAGAAGCCGAAACCCTTGGCCAGTTCGTTGGGGATCAGGCCGCGCAGGGACACGTCATTGACCAGCATGACCAGCCTGATATGGGCCCTGGCCTGTTCCGGCGTCACACCCATGGGCACGTCGCCGGTGACCACGGCCACCTCACCCTCCAGGTCGATGCCATAGGCCTCGTCCGCCATCAGGATCGGGTCATGGGGCGACAGGAAACTGTCGGACCCGCCCTGATACATCAGCGGGTCGGTCCAGAAGCTGGGCGGCATCTCGGCATTGCGGGCCTTCCGCACCAGTTCCACATGGTTCACATAGGCCGACCCGTCCGCCCATTGATAGGCACGCGGCAGGGGGCTGGCGCATTCCGTCTCGTCGAAGGGCTGGCCTTGGATCTCGCCCGCGTTCAGCTTGTCCGCGATGGCGGCCAGGGCCGGGGCCACGCTGTCCCAATGGTCCAGCGCCTGTTGCAGGGTCAGCGCAATGTCGGGCACCGGCACACAGCGCGACAGGTCATCGGACACGACAACCAGACGGCCGTCACGGCCCTGTTGCAGGGAAGCTAGTTTCATGGGGGAAGGCTCCGGGGCGAGTAAATTCTACGGTCACGAATAGTTACGGCTTCACGCGCCAACTGTCGGCATAGGCGGGGTTTTCCACGCCCTGGGGCAGGTCCGCCACCTCCAGCGCGTCACGCGTATCGACCATGACGGCATATTCGTCGGTGGCGGGCTTGGTCTGGACCAGCATCTTGCCCAGCGCCTTGGGGTGGGGCCCGTGGGTGAAGCCCGACGGATGGAAGGTCATCATGCCGGCCTTGATGTTGTCGCGGCTGAAGAAATCGCCGGCATGATAGAACAGCACCTCGTCATAATCGTCGTTGTTGTGGAAGAACGGGATCTTGATGGCGCCCTCGTCCGTTTCGAACGGGCGGGGGGCAAAGGTGCAGACCACAAAACGGTTGGCGACAAAGGTGGTGTGGGCGCTGGGCGGCAGGTGGTAGCGGTGGCTCATCAGCGGCCGCACATCCTTCACATTCAGGCGCACGGGCGCCAGATCGCCCTTCCAGCCCACGGCATCCAGCGGGTTGAACGGATAGGTCACCGTGCTGATGGCTCCGCGCCGCTTCACCAGCACGCGCCAGGAACCGCCCGGCCCCTGGTCAGATTGCTGATCCAGGAAGGCCGCATCGATCTTGGGCGTGTCCAGGATGGCGGGGTCGAACACGGCGTGCGGGCCGACCATGCCCCGGTCGGGCAACTGATAGATCGATCCGGTGGCCTCGATCAGCAACGCCGTCACCGGCCTGGTGGGCGACAGGCGCCACATGGTGCCGCGCGGCAGGACCACATAGTCACCCGCGACGATGGTCAGGTGACCATAATCACAATAAAGCTCGCCCTCGCCCTCATGCACGAAGATCAGGTCGTCGCCGTCGCCATTGCGGGCCAGATGGTCCATGGGCACCGCGCAGCGCCACATGCGCATGCGGCAATGGGCATTGAACAGCACCTCCTTCGCTGCCCAGGGTCCAACCGACATGCCCTCCACCAACTGGTTCAGGTCGAAGGCGCGCGGACGCAGCGGGCCTTCCCAGCTTGTCCAGCCGGTGGGGGCGTTGCGATGATACATGTGGGTGGCGGGGCCGAAGAAACCTTCGCGGCCCAGTTCCCGCTCATAGGTGCCGGGCGGCAGATCGGCATGGGCCTGGCGCGAGGATGTGCCCTCGACACGGGGGAAGGAAATGTACCGACGCATGGCGCTCTCCCGGTGAAACCGATATCGTTTCATATGAAACGAATATGCCGGATCATTGAGGGGCTTGCAAGTCTGCTTTCGGCAGGCCACCCTTGCGACATGCTCGACCTTGACGATTTCCTGCCCTATCGCCTGAACGTCCTGGCCAAGCGTGTCAGCCGCGAGCTGGCGCGCCGGTATGAGGCGCAGTTCGGCATTTCCATTCCCGAATGGCGCGTGATGGCGATTCTGGGGCGGGAGCAGCCCCTGTCGTCGAACGACATCGTGGAACGATCGGCCATGGACAAGGCCAAGGTCAGCCGGGCCGTGACCTCGCTGGTGGAAGCGGGGCTGATCGCGCGGGATACGCACCCGTCGGATCAGCGTCTGCTGCGCCTGTCCTTCACGGTGAAGGGCAAGGCGCTCTATGACAGAATCGCGCCGCTGGCGCTTGAATGGCAGCAGCGCTGGCTGAACTGCCTGGACGAGGCGGAGCTGGCCCAGTTCAAGGCCTTGTCGGCCAAGCTGGAAGGGCAGTTGGAACAACTGGCCCGCGATGTTTTGTAATCAACCTGCCTATCCTTGCGGCAGGGACGAGAATTGTCGCGATTGTCCCCGTTACGGGGTTGTTTCATCGCGGCATTGGATGCTTAACTGATTGACATGAAAGGGGCCGGCTGACGGACATCCGGACCCCGCAAAACAGGGGAACTAAAGACGATGAGCATTCGCCTTCGGGGTGCGGTCGCCCTGGCCGCCGCGTATCTTGCCTTCACCGCCGCTCCGGCCCTGGCTGGCCCGACATTGGACGCGGTCAAGAGCAAGGGGCAGCTCACCTGCGGCGTGAATACCGGCCTGCCCGGCTTTTCCAACCCGGACAGCCAGGGCAAGTGGACGGGCCTTGATGTCGATATCTGCAAGGCCATTGCCGCCGTTGTCCTGAATGACGTGAACAAGATCCGCTATACGCCGCTGTCGGCGCAGCAGCGCCTGACGGCCCTGCAGTCCGGTGAGATCGACATCCTGACCCGCAACACCACATGGTCGCTGACCCGCGACGCCCAGGGCCTGGATTTTGCGCCCGTCGTCTATTACGACGGCCAGGGCCTGATGGTGGCCAAGAGCCTGGGTGTGACCTCTGCCAAGCAACTGGACGGGGCCACCGTCTGCGTGCAGCCCGGCACCACCACCGAGCTTAATCTGGCCGACTGGTTCCGCGCCCACAACCTGACCTTCAAGCCGGTCGTGATCGAGGCGCTGGACGAGGTGAACGCCGCCTTCTTCGCGGGCCGCTGCGATGTGCTGACCACCGATATTTCCGGCCTGGCCGGGGTGCGTGCTTCCGTCGCGTCGAACCCCGATGACTTCATCATCCTGCCGGAAGTGATGTCGAAGGAGCCGCTGGCCCCCGTCATTCGCCATGGCGACAATCAATGGCGCGACATCGTCACCTGGACCATCTATGCACTGATCGAGGCGGAGGAGAAGGGCATCACCCAGGCCAATGTCGATGCCAAGCTGAAGGATGCCGACCCGTCGGTGCAGCGTTTGCTGGGCGCGCAGGGCGACCTGGGTACCGGGCTGGGGGTGGACAAGGCCTGGGCCTATCGCGCCATCAAGGCCGTGGGCAATTATGGCGAGATTTTCGAGCGTAATATCGGCAAGAAGACGCCGCTGAAGCTGGACCGCGGCCTGAACGCGCTGTGGACCAATGGCGGGCTGATGTACGCCCCGCCGGTTCGTTGATCTGACGGACCGGAACCGGACGCCGATGACGGATCGTCAAGCCACCGCCAAAGTGGCCGCCGCCCCGCCGGGGCCTGCGGCCTTCCACCTGTCCATCAACAACCCCACCGTCCGTGCCATCCTGGCGCAGTTGGGCGTGGGGTTGGCCGTGGCGCTTGTCGCCTGGTATCTGGTGGGCAACACCATGGACAATCTGGCGCGGTTATCGATCGCGTCGGGTTTCGGCTTTCTGGACAGGCAGGCCGGTTTCCAGATCGGCGAAACACTGATCGAATTCGGGCCGCAGGACCTTTATTCCGAGGCATTCCTGGTTGGCATCCTGAACACGCTGAAAGTGTCGGGTGTCGGCATCCTGCTGGCGACGATCCTGGGTGTCGTGCTGGGCATCGCGCGGCTCTCCTCCAACTGGCTGGTGGCGCGCATCGCTGCCTTCTATGTGGAAACGGTGCGCAACATTCCCCTGCTGCTGCAGCTTTTCCTCTGGTACGGCCTTCTGACGGAAGGGCTGCCCGGCCCCCGGCAGGCGTTCGAGCCGTTGCCCGGCGTGTTCCTGTCCAATCGCGGGCTGAAGCTGCCGGCGCCCGCCGATGATCCGATCTGGGCCTGGGTGGCCGCCCTGTTCGGCCTGGGCGTGATCCTGACCCTGGTCATCGCCGGCTGGAATGCCAAGCGGCAGGCCGCGACGGGCAAGCGCCTGTCCATGCTGCCCTTCGGGTTGGGCCTGATCGTCGGGCTGCCGCTGCTGGCGCTGCTGGCCGGCGGTGGGGGGGCCATCGACGTGCCGGTGCTGCAGGGCTTCAATTTCCGGGGCGGCATGACGCTGTCGCCGGAATTCGCCGCCCTGCTGTTCGGTCTGGTCATCTATACCGCCGCCTTCATCGGAGAAATCGTGCGGTCGGGTATCCTGGCCGTGCCCAGGGGACAGACGGAAGCCGCCACGGCCCTGGGCCTGACCAGGGGGCAGTTGCTGCGGCTGGTGGTGCTGCCGCAGGCGCTGCGCGTGATCATCCCGCCCACCACCAACCAATATCTGAACCTGACCAAGAACAGTTCCCTGGCTGTGACCATCGGCTATCCCGATTTTGTGTCCATCGCCAATACCACCATCAACCAGACGGGGCAGGCGGTGGAGGGCGTGCTGTCCATCATGGCCGCCTATCTGGTCATCAGCCTCAGCCTGTCCTTCCTGATGAACTGGTACAACAGCCGCGTGGCGCTGGTGGAGCGGTGAGATGAGCGTGAGCGAGACCACCCAAGAACGCGTCGCCCCCATCCGCCCTACTCAGGGTCCCGTGGCCTGGGCGCGCGCCAACCTGTTCTCCACCTGGTACAACAGCCTGCTGACGCTGCTGATCGCCTATCTGCTGGCCCGCGCCATTCCGGGCATCATCGACTGGGCCTTGATCAAGGCCAACTGGACCGGTGACGCGGCCGCCTGCCGTGCGGCAGGCGGGGCGTGCTGGGCCTTCCTGGCGGAGAAATGGCGCTTCATCCTGTTCGGGACCTTCCCGGATGACCAGCATTGGCGCCCCACCCTGGCCATCCTGACCATGATCGGGACCCTGGTCCTGTCGGCGGACCGCCGGTTCTGGGGCCGGCCGCTGATCTATATCTGGACTGTCGGCCTCGGCTTTTCTGCCCTGATGATGTTCGGCGGTATCCTGGGCCTTGATTATGTGCCGACGGAGCTATGGGGCGGTCTGCCGCTGACGCTGGCCTTGTCCATCGTCGGGCTGGTGGCCAGCTTCCCGCTGGGCGTGCTGCTGGCGCTGGGCCGCACCTCGGACCTGCCGGTGATGCGCGGCCTGTCGGTCGTCTATATCGAACTGGTGCGCGGCGTCCCGCTGATCTCCATCCTGTTCATGGCGTCGGTCATGCTGCCGCTGTTCCTGCCGGCCGGTGTGTCCATCGACAAGGTGCTGCGCGCGCTGATCGGCATCTGCCTGTTCTCCGCCGCCTATGTGGCGGAGGTGGTGCGCGCCGGCCTGCAGGCCATCCCCAAGGGACAGGTGGAAGCGGCCAAGGCCCTGGGCCTGGGCTATTGGCAACGCCAGCGCCTGATCATCCTGCCGCAGGCATTGGCGCTGGTGATCCCGCCGCTGGTCAATTCCTTCATTGCCAGCTTCAAGGATACCAGCCTGGTCATTGTCATCGGCCTGCTGGACCTGCTGTCCACCGCCAAGGCTGCCCTGACCGATCCGGCCTGGCGCGGTTTCTACAAGGAAGCCTATCTGTTCGTGGGCATCATCTATTTCCTGTTCTGCTATGCGCTGTCCCGCTACAGCCGGCATCTGGAGACCGTCCTTGGGCAGGGGAGGCGGCGGTAGTCACGATGTTAAACATGCCATCCAAAACGACCGCCCGTCGCTTCGACACGGAGTTTTCTGAATGACCACCGAAGCCATCATCGAACTGCGCGGCGTCAATAAATGGTACGGCGCGTTCCATGTGTTGCGCGACGTCAACCTGTCAGTCGCCAAGGGCGAGCGGATCGTGATCTGCGGGCCGTCCGGGTCCGGCAAATCCACCACCATCCGCTGCATCAACCGGCTGGAGGAGCATCAGGCCGGCGACATCATCGTAAAGGGAGTGCCGCTGGACGATGATGTGCGCCATGTGGAAAGCATTCGCCGCGACGTGGGCATGGTGTTCCAGCAGTTCAACCTGTTCCCGCACCTGACCGTGCTGGAAAACTGCGTCCTGGCGCCCATGTGGGTGAAGAAGATGCCGCGCGCGGAGGCCGAGGCCAAGGCCCGCCAGTTGCTGGAACGCGTGCGCATCCCCGATCAGGCGCTGAAATATCCCGGCCAACTGTCGGGTGGTCAGCAGCAGCGCGTGGCCATTGCCCGGGCCCTGTGCATGGACCCGTCCATCATGCTGTTCGACGAGCCGACCAGCGCCCTTGACCCCGAGATGGTCAAGGAGGTGCTGGACGTGATGAGCGATCTGGCCGCCTCGGGCATGACCATGCTGGTCGTGACGCATGAAATGGGCTTTGCCCGCCGCATGGCCGACCGGGTGGTGTTCATGGACAAGGGCGAGGTGGTGGAAATCGCCCCGCCGGACCAGTTCTTCGACAATCCCCAGAATGACCGCACCCGCGCCTTCCTGGGGCAGGTCTTGAGCCACTGATCGATCCAGGCGCCATTGCCAATGGCGCCGGTTAAATGAATTCGCGTATGTCCGGTGCCGGTTCACGGCGCCGGGCGATCTCTGTCAGTGGTTCCAGTTCGAAACGGAAGCCGGGCGCGGCGCGGTCCAGAATGACCAGCCGTGGTGCCATGCCCGCGAACAGGGCCAGCAGCGCCGCCGCCCGCCGCTTTTTCCAGGCGTGATCCACGGGCCGACCTTCCGCATCCAGGATCAGGCCCGCCGCGTCCGCCCGCTCCCATGCCGGTGGCAGCAGCCACAAGGTCACACCGCCCGGCACCGGTGACGCGGGCGCAAGCCCGCCCCAGGCCAGCATTACCCGCTCCCCGTCCGCCGCCAGCGCCGCGGCGGCGTGCAGCCGCGCCGTTTCCTGTTCCAGCCGCATCGGCTGTGCGCGCAACAGGATGGAATGCGGATGGCGGGGGAGGGGCATGGCGATCGCCGGGGGGCTGGACAGAAGGGGTCGGTTGCTGCACCACTATGACAATAAGGTGCCAGCAAGACAAAATCGGCGCCGCAGGGAGGGTAGAATGCTTACCAGCCTGACCGCGCAGGTCGAGGCGCTGCGGCGCCTGCCCCTGTTCAAGGATGTGGAGACGGCCCAGCTCAAGCTGCTGGCCTTTACCAGCGAAACCGCCCGTTTCAAGGATGGTGACAAGCTGTTCCGTCAGGATGAGCCGTCGGACGCGGCCTATGTCATCCTGGCGGGCCGGATCGACATGGTGATTGAGACGCCGTCCGGTCCCATCAATCTGGGCACCTTTGCCGGTGCCGGCATTATCGGGGAAGTGTCGATTCTGTGCGACCGGCCCCGCATGGCCACGGCCTTCGCCGTGGGCGAGGTCGATACCCTGCGTATCGGCCGGGACGCGTTTTTCCGGTTGATGGAGGAGTTTCCGCGCATTGCCCTGCCCATGCTGCGCGATGTGGCCCGGCGCCTGGAATTCATGACGCTGGAACTGAGCCGCGCCCGCGCCTGACCCTCCTGGTCCAAGCTGCCTAACCCGACCGGACGACTTTCGCCAGCGGGGCCGGCTTTGGCATAAGGGAGTTGGATATTGATGAAAGGGAAGGGAACCCATGGCCCGCCTCGCCCACAAGATGCTGCTGCCCCTGGTGCTGCCCCTGTTTCTGGCAGCCTGTTCGACGAACCCGGTGACGGGCGACCGGCAGATGACGGGCCTGATGCCGCCGGAGAAGGAAGCGGCCATCGGTGCGCAACAGCATCCGGAAATGCTGAAGGAGTTTGGCGGCCGGTATGGGGATGCAAAATTGCAGGCCTATGTCGACCGGTTGGGCCAGCAACTGGCCGCCAAGACGGAAATCCCTGGCACCCGCTATACCTTCACGGTGCTGGACAGTCCCATCGTGAACGCCTTCGCCCTGCCCGGCGGCTATGTCTATGTCAGCCGGGGCCTGATGGCGCTGGCCAACAGCGAGGCGGAACTGGCCGGCGTCGTGGGACATGAGATCGGCCATGTCACGGCCCGCCATTCGGCCGACCGTTATGGCCGGGGTGTGCTGGCCCAGGGCGGGGCGGTCCTGGCCGGCATCTTCCTGGGCCAGGGGGCCGGGCAATTGGCCCAGCAGGGCGCCCAGGCGGCCCTGGCCAGCTTCTCGCGCGGGCAGGAGCTGCAGGCGGACAATCTGGGCATCCGGTACATGACGGCGGCCGGTTATGACCCGCGTGAGATGGCGGGCTTCCTGTCCTCCATGGGGCGTCACGCACAGCTAGAGGCGCTGCTGGCCGGGCAACCGGGCAAGGCGGATCAGTTCAGCTACCTGCAGACCCATCCGCCCACGGGTGACCGGGCCGAACGGGCGACGGCGGCCGCATCCCTGACGCCGGGGGCGACCTATCTGGTCCGGCAGGATGAATATATGCAGGCCATTGACGGCATGATCTATGGCGACAGTCCGGATCACGGCTTTGTCCGGGGCCGCGTCTTTGCCCATACCGGCCTGGGCATCCGGTTCGAGGTTCCCCAGGGGTTCCGGCTGTTGAACAGCGATCAGGCCGTGATCGGCGTGGGGCCGGACGGGTCGCAGATCGTGTTCAGCGAAGCGCAGGCCCAGGGTGCCTACAGCGCCGGCGACTATATCACCAATGTCTGGGCCAAGGGCGCGCCGCTGGGCGACCTGCGCACGCTGAGCATCGACGGGCTGCCCGCGGCCACGGCCGTGACGCGGCTGTCGGGTCAGAATGGTCCCGTCCATGCCCGGCTGATCGCCATCGCGGGCAATGCCGGCCGCTATTACCGCTTCCTGTTGACGGCCCCGCTGGAACAGGCCAGCCGTCTGGACGGGGCGTTCCTGTCATCGACGCAGGGGTTCCGCCGCCTGACGGCCACGGAGAAGGCGGGGCTGAAGCCCTATCGTCTCAAAGTGGTGCAGGTGAAACCGGGGCAGAAGGTGGCCGATTTCGTCGCCGGGATGCCTCTGAAGGATTACGCGGAAGAGCGGTTCCGCGTGCTGAACAACATTCCGCCGGGCACGGAGCCGCGCCCCGGCGTCTGGGTAAAGACCATTATCGAAGGGTAGGGAGGGGCCGGTTATTGCCGGCCACCCCCGCTCTCCTGTACGGTCCCGGCCCATGAAGACGCTGCTGACCCTGCCCGCATGCGAAGAAACCACGGCCAGCAAAGGCCGGTGGCGCCTGCCCATCATGCTTGTTCTGACGCTCGGATTCGGCGGTTTGATGCTGGTGGCCGTGGCCAGCGTCTTCTGGCTGGGCGTGCAGACATCGGGCCGCAATACCTACAATCTGCTGGCGGACAAGGCCGAACTGGCCATGAACATGGTCGAGGCGCGGGTGCGTGCGCAGTTGGACCCCGCCCGCAATCAGGTGGATTATCTGACCAACCTGCTGGCCATGGGGCAGGTGTCGATCGATGATGTCGATCGGATCGAAACGCTGACGCGCGGCGCCCTGGCCGCCACGCCGCAGGTTGCGGGCATCGGGATCCTGCGGGCGGGCGATGGCCGTCTGCTGGGCGCCACCCGCATGGGCAATACCGAATCAGCCTTTTCCATGGACAAGCCGGCGGATGCCGCAGAGATCCTGGCCGACGTGCTGAAGACCGGATCCCCGCACTGGCTGGACCCGATCTGGGCAGAGGAGATCGAAACCACGGTGATGCCCGTGCAGGGGCCCCTGCGCCGGGATGGAGAGTTCCTGGGTGCCGTGGCCTCCGTCGTGGGCTTCAACGGCCTGTCGCGCTTCCTGCGTGATACCGACAAGGGCATGGAAAACGACATCACCGCCTTCATCCTGTTTGATGACCAGTTTGTGCTGGCCCATCCGGCGCTGGCGGAACGGAAGTTCGACTTCTCCAAGGCCGTGGGACGGCCGCCGCTGCCCACGCTGGAGGAAGTGGGCGACCCTGTCGCGGCCGCCATCTGGAGCGTGGTGGGACCAGACGGGGTTGGCACCAAGCTGGCCAAGTGGAACGAGGGCAAGAAGGTCGATACGCGCGTGCATGAACGGCGCAGCGATGTGCATTTCCGGCAAGCCGTTGTTGATGGCGTCTCCTATTTCTACCTGCTGCGCTCCATCTCCGATTATGGCGAGCACCCGTTCACACTGGTTGCCGTGATGCGGGAGGAGGAGGTGGACCGCGAGATCGCCCGGTTCCAGCATCTGCTGGTGGTCGGGTTCTGCATCCTGATCGTCTCCGTCCTGGTCGCCATGGCGCTGGGCAAGATGATCAGCAATCGTATCCGGCTTCTGTCCGGTGCCGCGGTGGCGCTGCGTGATCTGGATTTCCAGAATGTGCCGCGCCTGCCTGACAGCCGGTTCCGCGAGGTGGCCGATGCTGCCGCCGCCTTCAACGCCATGGTCAGCGGCCTGCGCTGGTTCGAGACCTATGTGCCGAAATCGCTGGTCCTGCGGCTGATCCGCCGCGACGGCGCCCAGTCGGAGATCCCGTCGGAGGAGCGGGAGGTGACGGTCCTGTTCACCGACATCAAGGGTTTCTCTGCCATGGCGGAGAAGATGTCGCCGCAGGACACGGCCGACTGGCTGAACCGTCATTTCACCCGCATCGCTGCCTGTATCGAGGCCGAGGGCGGGACCGTGGACAAGTTCATCGGCGATGCCGTCATGGCCTTCTGGGGCGCGCCCGACGATCAGCCCGACCATGCGGCCCGCGCCCTGCGCGCCGCCCACGCCATCGCTTCTGTGGTGGCAGAGGAAGCGGCGGAGGCACGCGCCGTCGGCCGCCCGCCCGTCTGCCTGCGCGTCGGCGTGCATTCCGGCCCCGTCATCGTGGGCAATATCGGCGCCGCCACCCGCATCAACTACACCATCGTGGGCGACACGGTGAACACGGCCGCCCGGTTGGAGGCGCTGGGCGGAGAGATGATGGGCGACGAATGCTATGTCGTGCTGGTCAGCGACGATACGGTGCGCGCCGCCGGAGCCTGCACCGTGGACATGCCGCTGACGGAGATTGGCGCCTTCTCCCTGCGCGGCCGGGTGGCGCTGGTCGATGTCTGGCGGCTGGTAGTGCCGGATCAGGCCTGATACCGCGCTGCATTGATCTTCATATCCATGCAGCCCTCAATCCCGGCGCGGCATCTGGCCGCCTGGTATGACGCGTACCCGCCCAGGACGGCCCGCAGCCGGGGGACAAGGTCGCGATCGATCGGGCTCGCGACGGCGCCAGGCCGCACCCTCGCGGCGCCCCGCAACAGGCGGACGCCATGCATCTCCGTTTCCACTACCCCCGGTCAATCGTAAGCTGTGTCGTGCCCGGTGACGGGGCGGCACCCACGCCCCGTGATGCCGCCGGCGCCAGCGATAGGGGTTACCCCATCCCTATGCCGGGTTGGTTTTGCCAAGCCGTTGGTTTACCTTGGCCCATCGGTCCAAAGTGTGACCCAACAATCCGGGGTAGCGCATGTTCGCCATCATCGGCCTGGTCGGCGTGTTCTTTTGCGTGTTCGGCGGCTACGTCATCTTCGGCGGCAAGATGGGCATCATCCTCGAAGCCCTGCCGAAGGAAGTCATGATCATCGGCGGGTCGGGGATTTCATCCTTCCTGATCACCAACTCCGCCCACACGGTCAAGGCATCCGGCAAGGATATCAAGAAGATATTCGCGGGTTCTCCCTTCCATAGAAAGGAATATATCGAGCTGCTTTCCCTGCTCTATCAGATCTTGAAGACCATGAAGAGCAAGGGTGTGCTGGCCATCGAGCAGCACATCGAAAAGCCGCTGGAAAGCAATATCTTCAACGCCTATCCCGCCGTGATGAAAAGCAATGTCACGGTGAAGTTCATTGCCGACTACCTGCGCATGTTCTCCATCGGCGTCGATAACCCCATCGAGATGGAAAGCCTGATGGAGCAGGAAATCGACAAGATGAAGCATGAGGACCAGCATTCCTCCCACGCCATCCAGGGCCTTGCGGACGCGTTGCCGGCACTGGGTATCGTCGCGGCGGTGCTGGGCGTGATCAAGACCATGGCGTCGATCACGGAACCGCCGGAAGTGCTGGGCAAGCTGATCGGTGGCGCGCTGGTCGGTACCTTCATGGGCATCTTCCTGGCCTATTGTCTGGCGGCGCCGATCGCGGGCCGGCTGAAGGGCATCGCGGAAGAAGACTCGATGTTCTTCGGGGTGATCAAGACGGCCATCGTGGCGCATCTGGGCGGATATGCCCCACAGGTGTCGATTGAGGCGGCGCGCAAAAAGGTGCCGACCGAATATATGCCCGACTTCAACGAGCTTGAAGAAATCCTGTCCCAGATCAACTGACCTCGGCCGGGTCGGATCGCTGGTCATGAATTATGGCCGGTGGCGCGGCGGCGGCCGTCATGGCCGCCCTGACGGCATAAATGCAAGCCAGCGCGTGCGGCGCTGGTGCTTCAGGCGGACGTAAAGCCCCCCCCCAAAAAAGGCGCCGTGGCTGATCCACGTGCGCCTTTGTCATACCATCGGTCGTGATTTCGTGCCGCTGGTATCATACCATGTGTGGACGGCCCCTGCTGAACAAGGGCTAGGCGAAAGAATTTGTCTGGGTCGAATGCGTTCATGTGTCCGGCCTGTTTGAGCGGCGGATGACCGCTGGCCCAGATGGGTTCCGC
>NZ_JAGOGJ010000096.1 GCF_017996735.1 Niveispirillum sp. | reverse complement strand
ACTTAAAATCTGTTGTCCTTCGGGGCGTACCGGTTCGAGTCCGGTAGCGAGCACCACCTTGATTGTAAAGGGTTTTTCGTCGTTTGTTGGCATGAGAACAAAACAGGATTTACCAACGGCGTCATACCATCGTTTACCAATGCCAGTGCCGACATAAGAACACAAGCGGAACCGACGGGCTGGACCCAGACAGCAAAACGCCCGACCTTTCAGCCGGGCGTTGCCAGCCACCTTGCGGTGACCCCGTAGGTTAGACCTGGGTTTACCGTATCACCCTTCGCCATCCCCATCCATGCCTTCGGCATTCATGCGCATGCGGAAGGCGTCGGTGGCCTGTTTGCGGGTGACTACGCCGTAAAGCTCCATGATCTGGGTGATGCTGGCCAGGGAGTGGCCCGAGATCGCGCGGACCTGTTGGAGCGTACAGCCGGCATCAAGCAGTTGCGTCACCGCCGTATGGCGCAGGCGCATCATATCCAGGTCGGCGATTTCTGGCATGCCGGCCAGTGCCGGCAGATCATCGGTGGCCGGCAGGCCGGAGACGGCGGCCGCGCGGACCAAGTTGAACGCGTCGCGCATGCTGGCGTCCGTGTAGGGTTTGCCCGTCGCGGGATCGTAAATCAGATAGGTGGAGTAGATCCCGCGCGACTGTGCGCGGGCATCATCGGCGCGCAAGCGCGCGACCAGCAGCGGCACGATGCCTAAGGGCAGGTCAACGAGGGCGCTTGTCTTCTGCTGCCGCACGGACAGTGTGCCGTTGCGGTACATGCGGCGGTCCCACAGGAGAACATCGGCCTTGCGTTGGCCCATCCAGCTATTCAGCAGGACGGCCGTGCCTACCCCATGCTCCCCCATTCTGTCCGCCACCGCGACGAAGTGAGCGACTGTTGCCGGCGTCCAGATCGCCGGGATCTGCCGGCGGGGGCGTTTGGCCACCACCTTGCGCCAGGGGTTGCCCGTGGTCAGGTTCTCCCCCTCCCCCCAGGCCCAGAGCAGGCGGCCGATAACCACCACCTTGGCGGCCCGTGTGGGTGCGCGGGTGCGCAGCGTGTTGTACAGACCCTTGCAGTCGCGCGGGGTGATCGAACTGACGGAAAGGTCGGCGCACCAGTCGCGGATGAGGTCGATATCCGGCCGGTAGCTGCGGCGGGTATTGTCCGCCAGGTCCTGGGTGAATTCGGGGCTGGCCAGATAGCATTCGATCAGGTGGCCGCACGTACCCTTGATGGCGGGCGGGCGCCCGAGCCGCAGGGCCTTCGGGCGGCGGTCGCGCTTCACCTCCTTCATGGCCAAGAGCAGATCAGGAATTTCCGTCAGGCGGCCCGCCCGCCAGTCATCGACCATGGCGTTGATGGCGCGGGCCTTCTCGCACGCCTGATACTCGGTCATCACGTCCGACATGCCGATAGGCACGGTGGGCCATCCAGCCCTGACCAGTTGGGCCGTAGGCTCCCAGCTATAGCGGGTGCGGTGGCCGGCGGCGGGACGGGCGCGGAAACAGGGGACGCGGTTGGGCGGCATGGGAACCTCGCTGGGGCGGCAGCAGGTGGACAGACAGGGTAAGACAGGCAGCGTCAGGGCGCAATGCGGGAGGATTGCACCAGCAGCGCGCCCTTGGGCGTAATGCGCCAATGCACGATGGTTCGCGGCTGGCCGGTCGCGTCATCGATCACCAGCTCATTGGCCGTGCTCTCGCACAGGCGCAGCTTTGCCAGCCGTTTAGACCGCCGGTCCGTGGGCGCACATTTCCAGCGGCCCAGGCGCAACAGCCGCAGGTCGGCGGCATCGATCTGGACCGGGGCGGGTCTATTCGTCATCGCCCACCCCATCCGACAGGATGGCATCCACCAGATCGGTCGCGGGGAGGGTGAAGGCAGGCGGTTCCGCCGGCGTCACCACGGCATGCGGCCCAAGGCTGGCGACATGGAGCGTGTAGATCTCGCGCAGCCTTTGCGCCCTGTCCGGAGAGCCGGCAGACAGGGCATCGAAGGCCGGCTTGTTCTGGGCAATCCAGGCTTTCAGATCCGGTTGACCCAGGCTGGTCATGACGCTGGCCAGGATGCAATACAGCGTCAGGTATGGTTGATCCGGGTCGCGCGGCGCCGGCGCGTCCTCCTTCATAGGCAAGCGCCCCGGGCGGGACGGCCGGTCATTGCCGGGGGCGTTGAAACCGAAGCCGCGTTGCATCCCTATACCCCCGGCCAGATGGCCGCCGCCAAGAACGGGCAGGCAAGGCCCAGCCCGATCAGCAGATGGCGCAGATGGTGGCGAGGGCGGCGGGCCATGGCGGGTTACTCCGCCGCTTCCGCTGCGTCGTCATCACGAACGGCGTTCGCCGCGTCTTCAATGTCGGTCTGTGCCGGTTGCAGATGGGGCGGTACGGCCAGCCGATAGACGCGGGCCAGATACAAAATCACCGATGGTGCGGACCGGTATGCGGAAACGTCAAGGCGGCGCACCATTTCATGCGCCCAGATATCCATCAGAGCCGGGCCAATCTGGACGGCGTGCATATGCAGGGCTGCGAGGATGGATACTTGTCGGTCATCCGGCCTGCCCCCGCTTTTCATCTCGACAAGCTGCCGGCCGACATCGACGGACAGATGCTCATCCACTAGCTTGGCCAAGGGTGGGATGAGCGGTGTCCCGCCATCGGCGGCGAGCGGATTAGGCTGCACCCACTTGGCATCCATCCGCCCGCCGTGAACAGGGTTGAACAGGTCTTGCACTTCAAAGCGTTGCGCCAGCATGTCCACGAACAGCAGGCGGAGCAGCATTTCATGATCGGCTTTGAGGTTGGATCTCAGCTTGCGCATGAATTCTTCATGGGCTGCCTGCCTGACCCGGTTACGTTCCGCGATGGCCTCCCGTTCATGGTCGGGGGTGCTGAGATCCTTGATCACTAGTCCTTCATGAATGTGTCCGACCACGCCATCCCAGGTGCTGTAGGTGATAAAAACGCCGGCCCGCGTCCGGTCATCGCTGCGCTGATCCTCATACCCGGAACAATGCATGAAGGAGCCGGTATCAACCCAGGACCAGCCCTCGGCGAGATACCTGGCCTTCAACGCCTCGACGGCTTCCTTCTGCCGCGTGTGGAATGCATCGCGGCTGGCGAAGTAGCGCAGGCCGGTAACGGGGTTTTCCACGATGGGGCAGGCGTCGAAGCCGTCCAGGTCGAAGATGGCGCGGCTGATGGGCACCATGTCGCCATAGATCGCATCGCGCATCCGTTCTGCCGTGGGGTAGCGGTCCAGCTTCTTCAACAGGTCGCGTTGCCGGACATGATCGACCGACGTCATGTGCAGCGCCTGGGTGAAGTTGATCTTCCTGTCCGCAAGAGCCGCTTGCGCCTCTGGGCACAGGCGCTTCACCAGCCGGATACGTTGCTGGACATATTCAGGGACTTTGCCGATGGCGCTGGCGATGGCCTTTTTCGATAGTCCCATGAATTCTAGCTGGTCGAAGGCCGCCGCTTCTTCGAGCGGGGCTACGTCCACCCGTTGCAGGTTTTCGATGATGGCCAGCTTCAAATGGTCCTCATCCGTCATGCCTTCACGGATGACGACAGGCACCATGTAGTTATCCAGATTGGCACCCGTCAGAAAGGTTTCCAACGCGCGCCAACGGCGTTCACCAGCCACGATCCAGTAGGCGCCCGGCTCCGCCTCAATGGGTCGCACCAAAATGGGTTCGATGATGCCGGCGGTGCGGATGCTTTCCCCCAGCTCCGCCAGTTGTTCCGGGTCGAAGCGCTTGCGCGGGTTCAGCGGCGAGGGGCGCACGGCCCGGCGGGGCAGTGCCGCACCCATGGGCAGGATCGCGCGTGCGGGTTCCGCCTCTGCCGGCGCCACCACAGGCAGGGCCAGGACGGCGGAAGGATCGACAGACAGGGCGGCGGCGATGGCGGTGTAGATGGCATCACCGATGTTGGTGCGCTTTCCGGCCTCGACATGGGCGACACTGCCGATACTGATCCTGGCGGCGGCGTCCAGTTCGCGGCCGGACATGCCGGCAGCCTCACGCAGGCGGCGCAAGTAAGTGCCGCGCGTATCGCCGGCAGTGGGGGGAAGGATGCTGGACATGGGCGGTGTCCTTTCGGGGTCAGTGACAGGCGGGCGTCGGCGCGGGTTCGTCGTCGACGGGCGTCGCGCGCAAATGGGCGGCCAGGTCTTCCAGTTGGATGGCGGTGCAGGCGGGGCAGCCCCGGAACCATGTATCGCGCCCGCCGTCGCCCCAGAAGATCACAGCGGAGCCGGCGGGTTCGCCGCCCCGGAACTGGATCATCAATTCATCCAGTTCATCCAGCTTCGCCTCGATCAACTGTTTCACCTTGGCCATTTCCGCATCAGACCGTGCGGGCCGGGAAATGACGTTGTGCGCCGTGTCGAGGCCGATATGGACGCCGGGAAGGTTGACAGTGACCGTCCTGTCACCCATCGCCGCAGTATGTCCCATAGCACTGAGGTGCCGGCTGATAACGTAGGGATTGGTTTCGGTCGTATAGACTTCCGCGTCGCGGAAGTCCGAACCTGGACGGGAGACGTCCTTCAACTTTATCCCGAGCGCGCGCAACCGATTGGCGAGGTGGGTCTTGCCGGTGCCGGCGGCCCCGTAGATTTCGAGACGCGTCAAGGCTTTCATGATGCGTTCCTTCTCAGTTGCCCGCCAGCAGCCGTTCGGCGCGGGCGGCGAGGATGCGGGTTGTGGAGACGTTGGACATGCCGGCGGCTTCCAGCAGGGCCACGCCGTCCATTCGGCGGCCCGTGCTGGCCTCCATCTCCCAGGCGATGATGGCTACGGGCTGATAGAACCGGGTTGTGGGGACAGGCTTGGGGAAGCCGTGGCGCTCCATCTCCGGTCGGCGGCGATAGAATTCGGGCCGGCTGATCTTGAGATGCGCCGCCACAGTGGCACAGTCCCAGAGGGTGGCAGCGAATGGGGCGGTGTCAGAAGGGGAGGTCATCGACAAGGCGCCACCTCCCCCTGTCCGCGCAGGCCGGGGGCCGGAACCCAGGTGAAGGGGGTGAAGTCCGGCATGGGGACGCGGCGCAGGATGGTCAGGGATCGGCCCTGGTTGGGCAGGCGGGACAGATAGCCCCGGCCGTGCAAGCCGTTGACCAGGCGGTTGACGCCAGACTTGGACGCCAATTCCAGTTCGGCGGCGATTTGCAGATAGGTGGGCGGGGTGCCGCCGCTGGCGTCGGTCAGTTCCTGGATCACCTGCATCGCCTGCAATTGTCGCGGCGTGAGGCTGTAGACGGGGCGGTCAGGCATGACCCACCCCCAGGGTGCCGGCGGGACGGGCCACGGCAAAAAGCTGCACGGGGCCGTTCGGGCGGATGTCATCCAGGGCGGCATGCAGCAGGGATGACAGGGGTTCGATCCCCAGCGTTTCGGCGTGGGCGCGGATGGCGGCCAGCAGGGCACTGGCTTCCTCCGGCGGACCCTGGACGGTCAGGGACAGCAACGGGCTATCGGTTGGGGCGGACATGGGGCAACTCCCTTGGGCAGACGGCGAATGCCGTTCGCTATTAATTTGGGAAAATCCCAAATTCGTCAAGTGGGAGTTTGTGCCAGTCCCTCGTGACGTCAATTGCTCCGCATGCAAGCCTGTAATGGTGGATCACCTCACTGATCCAACCCATACGATGCATTCTCCAGCATGCGGAGGCGTGATGCACTGGCTGTTTGCGGTATTCGGTTTTGTTGCAGGCTTCTTTGCCGGGCAGTTTCTGTTGATGCTGCTGTTATCCGGGGGGAGGCATTTGACATTGGGTAGAAATCAGTCCGCCCGACAGTGGCTTGGGGTGTTGAATTTAGTGATCGCAATCATTGGCGCGGTTGTTGGGTGGAAGTTGGGAAAATGAATAGTACGAATTTGGATAAAATGGCCAAAGCTTTGGGCACAATAGCGTGTCTAGCCGGGGCTAGCGTTTTGTGGGTTGCTTGGGAGTGGCAGAAGACCATCCCCAGTCCGACAGGTGATATTATCGCTTATATCATTTGGCTGGCAGCCTTCTTTTACCCAATCAGTTGGGGGTGGTGGGTTGCGAAGTGCCGAGGATTACTGGAAAAAATGTAGCCAGCCCTGACGAACGTCATTCGCCAAGCGGCGGCGATGCATGCCGTTCGCCTGGTCCTGTGCGCATGGCGCGATAGCCGCAGCGCAGCAGGTGGGACAGGATACGGTTGGACAGTTCGTCCCAATCGTCCAGTTCCAGGCGATGGCGGTCCGGCTTTACCCGTGGCCAGAACCGCTTGTTATTGGCCAGGGCATAGGAGACGCAGAAGCGCAGTTCGGCCATGTCCCTGTCTGTCAGCGGCAGCAGGGGGCGGTTATCCAGCGGGATGGCGGGCGGCGGAATGGGCATGGCGCATGATCCGGGGCAGGTTGGGTGCCCCGGATCATGCGCCATGAATGAGAACGAAGCAAGAACGTCAGGGGGCGGGCGGCGGGCCGTAGGCGCGGTGATAAGCGATCACCGTGGATAACAGACCCAGCGTGGTTTCGGGGCGGGAGCGTTCCCGTTCGATCTGGCGCAGGGTCTCGACATTGACACCCCACAGGCTTGCCGCCTGGGACTGTGATAGGCCCAGGGCTTGCCTTGCGGCCTGAATTTCGGGGCCGGTCAGGGTGGACATGGTCTCTCCATTTGCTTATACTTTACGGGCTGCGTGCGAGATCACATACCAGTTGCGGTCCGCTACAGCGGGTTGTAACAAGCTGCTACCGATTATCATAAAATCGGTGGTTAGTTTGTTGCGGCGGCCACGGCCCCCGTTAACACGCCTCCCCAGGCTACGGCCTGGGGCTGATTGCACCAAATGCGGGGCGTCCTTCGGGGCGCCCCCTTTGCATTTCAGGCCCGGATCACGCGCGGCGTGCCATCCTTGCGGGCGCCCATCGTCCAGCCGGCGGGAAGGTCAGCACCTTCCAGGAGCGCGCCGACCACGGCATCCAGGTCCTTCTGACCATAGGCTGTTTCGATGTCGATATTCAGATCAAGCCCGGTGTCGATGCCCGCATAGCTGGCGATCATGCGGGTGGTCAGAAATTTGCCGTTGGGTTGCTGGCTGATCCGGGCGCGAACATTTGTGGTGCCCTTGCTGATGGCGCCGTTGGCGTAGACCTTGTAGCTCATCGCAATCTCCATTGTCTGCGCCGCAGCGCGTTGTTGATGGAGTGACTATAGGTAATTTACCCATACCTGTCTATAGGTAAATTACCTATGACGTAAAAATTTCCATCGCATACTATCGTATTCTGGCGTAGAGGTGAGACCGCATACACGTTTAGGACGTGACAGCATGGTACCTATCCCATAGGATAGTTGCAGGCAGCCGGCAAGCCGGGTCTGCCTCCTGGCCTGCCAGCCTGGATGCAGCAAGGGCGTGGGGACGCCCAAGGGACAAGCGCGCGCTCGAAACCGGGTTCCACCCGGCCAGACCGGCCGAATACTATCATATGCAGGAAAAGGTTGAACGATCACTAATCCAAAAGATAATCCAAAGGACAGTGAATGATGATTATCCCGAATGGCGGCGGGAGCGTCGCGGCCGTCTGTCCGATCTGCTGGACGAATTATTTCCGGGCGGCGGCGAATTCGGCCAGGATGCCGGCCGTAGCGGTCATGGTCTCCGGTGCCCGGAAGCGGGCATCTGAGGCTGCATGCGCGTAAAGCGTTGATGCCATGACGGCCATTTGATCCGCCACAGCCGGATCGAGGCCGTGGCGTTGCATGACGGCCGCCAGGCAATCAGCCAGCAGGTCTTTGTCTATCGCCGGAATTCCTGGGTCTATTCCAAGGCCAATCAATAGGTCTGCGACAGACAGTTTTAGCATCTTCGCGGCTGGCTCCAACTGAGCCAAGCGCAACGCCTGTCTATTGTTGACAATGGCGCTCACAGACGAACGATCGAGATGCATGATCTCGGCCATGTCCTCTTGCCGCAAGCCGATAGCCTTCAGCCGCTGCTGTATGAACTTCTTATCAGTCATATCGGTATGATGCGGGGTTGCTCCCAAAAAGCACTCGGCCGTATTGAAATTTTTACCTTGACGATTTTGGGAAAATCCCAAATCTAGAGGCATGGATATCGACACCCCCCTTCCCATAGCTTCAATCGTCATCCGAAGGGTTGGCGGCACCGTTGCTGTGGCCACGATTTGCGGGCTCGATGCAGGGTCCGTTTCTGCCTGGAAGCGGGCAAAATCCCGCAAAGGCACCGGCGGCCTGATCCCATCCCGCCATCACGCCCCGCTGCTGGCCTATGCCCGCCGGCACAATATCCCCTTGACCCCCGCCGATCTGATCCCCGCCGACCCGGCGGGGGAGGTAGCGGCATGAGAATTCGGCCGATCTTAACCGTCGGGATTGTTCGCCGCGAACCGGTTGACCACCCAGGCCTGCCGGAGTTTCTGATTGCCCTTGATCTCGGGATGGGCATCGCGGAAGCGGACGAAGTCCGTGGGATCGAACGGTACGCGCACCACCTGGATGCCTTGCCGGCTGACCTCCGTCTCCAGCTGTTCGGCAGCTTTAAGCCATTCATCGTGGGTGGCCTGAATTTCATTTCCAAACAGCCGCTTCACGTCAGGCCATTGCGGCCGGCTGAACCAAGTCATGGGAGCGACGGGCCTATCCATAGAAATTCCTCTGCGTGTGATTGTCCAAGCAACAACACCGTAGAGGATGCAGCGGGGGATGTCATGTCCCCCGCTGATTTCATCCCGTCCGACCCGGCGGGGGAGGTGGCGGCATGAGCAAGCCCGGCATCCGTGTGCAATTGGGGCGGTTCTTCCATCGCTGCACCGTTGCGTATTGGGAATGGGACCGGCGGCAGCGGATGGTGGTGCCGCTGCGTGACGGCCTCTGGGACGTGGTGCGCCGCACCATAGAATGTTCCCCGGAGGAGCGCACCCGCGCCAAGGCGGAGATGGACGCGCGTGGCGCGCTGATCGAGCGATGGCACGCCATCGCCCGGCAACGGCCGCTGACCATGGCCGAAATCGCCCAATGGTGGGCGGAGCATGACGCGCTTGAGGCGGATATCAGGCTTGGCCGATTTGCCCCAGCCGCTGCTTCCACAGCATGTCGAGAAAATCCAGTGCCGCCTGATTGCGACGCCGGTCCAGCGCGGTCTCCGCCGGCATTTGTTCCAACAGACCGCGAGCCACGGTCATGAACGGCGCCGCAGGGCCCAGGTTGGGCGACAGCAGGTCGAACAGGGTGGTGGCCAACGCCAGCGCGGCGATGCCGGCCCATTCCGGGGTGTCCAGGTTGTGTTGCGACATTCCAGTCTCCATCGTTGGTAGGGGTACCACGATGGTGGCGCGTGGCGGGGGGCAGGTCAAAGCCATCTTGGCCTGTTCCCCGCCACAAGCGCGCATGGATTGGCCCGAGGCCCAGGCATTCGCCTTTGCCCTGATCATCGCGTCGGGCAAGCCGCATGGCCAGGTCTGGCACGAGTTGCGGCGGGCGCAGGGCTTTGCCGGGCGGCGGCGGCGGGTGGACCCGCCGTTTACGGACGTGCTGGACGCCGTGGCATCGCTTGTCCTGTCCGCCAATCAGCCGGGGCCGGGCCGGTCCCGCGAATTCCAGGTTCTGGTGATGCTGTACCGGCGGGAGGGGATGGCATGAAACGCTGGTCCCCATCGGCCCGATCCTTTTTCGCCCCGCCCCAGAGGGCCGGGACGGCGGTCCCCACCGCCGCCCCGGCATTGCCGTTTGACGATCTGCCCCGGTGCCCACCGGTTTCCGTCCTTCCGACGCGGTCACTTTCGCGCCGGGGGGTTGGACATAAAATGGGGATCATCACCCACGAAATTCGCGCCGCCATTGCGGCCGCGCGGCCCGACGACATCGCCAGCCGATGGCGGGCATTCCTGTGCGCGCAATATGCGCCGGGGCACCGCGCCAAGGAGATCGCACGGGATTTCGACACGTCGGGCAAGACGGCCGAGCGGTGGCTTGCCGCCGACGGCCCCGCGCCAAGCGCCACCAATCTGATGCGCGCCGCCCTGATTTTTGGCTTCGCGGCGCTGGAACAGGTTTTGTTGCCGGGGGCGGCGAAGCCGGCCCCGCGCGCCACCATCACCGATGTGGCGGCCAAGCTTGACCTTCTGGCCGACCAGATCGCGCGGATAAGGGAGGTGACATGTCCCCCATCCTGACCATTTCACGGGCCATCAAGATCGATGGCCATCTGACCCTGTTATCCGCGCCGTTCAACCGGCGGGGGCAGGTGATTGGCGGCGTGGGTTTGAACCCCCAGGCCCCCGGATGGCATGAGGATTTCCGGCGGGTGACGCGGCTGTTTGCCGAATGCAGCAGCATCGTGGAGCTGCCCGGTGCGGCGTTGCGCGAGACGGCGCCGGACAGCGTGGCGTGGCAGATCGCCGAGCATCTGGCCCAGATGGAACATGCCTATAGCGCGGCGGCCATCGATGCCTATCGCGCCATGGATGCCGCCCAGACCGCCATGCCGGCAGAGGGGGATGGACATGCCACGCTATGAGGAAACGGATTTCCCGCCGGATATCGAGGTGATGGTGGCGGCCAGCAATTGGTGTCTTGACCCCAGCCCGCAAGGATGGGCGCGGGTGCGGACTGCCGTGGTGTCGGGTTGCGCCTGGCCCCAGGATTTGGGGCCGGTGCTGGACGCCATCGCGGCCGTGCGCGAGACGTGCGGCGGGCAGGTGCCGACAGATGCAGACGGCAAGCAGGCACAGGCGCGATTGTCCGATGCCGTCATGACGCTGGGCCATCAGCGGCGCAAGGCGGCGAATGACATTCGCCATCAACGGCGGCCTCCTCCTCCTCCCGTCGTGCGAGCGGAGGATATGCCGGAGGATGCACCGGGCCTGTGGTGGCGGCGATGAGCCAGGGACCCACCACCCAGCAGATATCCGACCTGTTGCGCGACCGGATGGCGGAGCTTCCGGCCGTATGGGGATTGGCCGGAGAGGTGCGGTATCAGGATTTTGTGTGCCGGTCGCCGTTTCGTGATGACCGGCATGCCGGCAGCTTCCGCATCTGCATTGCCGGCAAGTGCCAGGGCCTGATTATCGATTTTGCGGCGCAGAAGCGATGGAGCGCGCTCAGCTTTACCGCCGATTACTGGTTTGGCGGCGATATGCGCCAGGCGGTGGCGTGGGCCAAGGCCTGGCTGGGCCTGGACGGGACCGACCCCGACGCGTTCCGAAAGACGCTGGCAGCCAAAGAGGCGCGGGCGGAGCGCGACGCGGCGCAGGAGGCAAAGGTTGAGCAAATCCGCAGGCGGGCCATGGCCATCTATCTGGCGGCCCAGGAACGCGTGATCGACACGCCGGTCGATGCGTACCTGATGGGGCGCGGCATCGATCTGTTGCGCCTGCCCTTTGCCGAGCGGTGGTTTCGCGGGGTGCGGTATCACCCGGCTTTGCCATGCAAGGAGCTGGGCACCGATGAGCAGGGGCGGCCGCTGCATAAGCTGCCGGCCATGGTGGCGGCGATCACGGCCGATGATGGCACGTTCCTTTCGGTCCATCGCACCTGGCTGGACCATGTCGACGGCCAGTGGGTGAAGGCCGATCTGATCGAGAACAAAAAGAGCTATGGCCTGTTTGCCGGGCGCAATGGCCTGATCCGGCTGTGGCGCGGGGTCAAGATCGACCGGGAGACGGGACAGATCAACCGATTGCCGGCGTGGCGGGACATGCGGTTTCCGTCGGAGGTGCATATCGCCGAGGGCATCGAAAACGCCCTGTCGTTTGCAGTCGAGATCCCGGAGCTACGCTGTGTCGCCGGCGTTTCGATCGACAATATGGCATCGATCCAATGGCCGGAAGCCATCCGGACCGTGGGCGTGTGGCGCGACAATGATGCAAAGGGCAGTGCGGCCGATGCGGCGCTGACCCAAAAAGTGGTGCCGGCATACGACGCGCAGGGAAAGCGCGTGGTGGTGCCCAGGCCGCCCGAGGGGGTGAAAGACGTGAATGACGTGCTGAAAATCGCACGGGCGCACATGCGCGGGCGGCAGGAAGGCCAGGGGGTGCCAGCATGACGCCCCCGGATGAAAGCAAGGTTGTTCACCTGTCCGTGGTCCGGCAGATGCTGGACGAGGCCGAGGCCGAAGCCGCCGCGCGCGACCAGGCGCTTGCGCTGTGCCAGGAGCCGGCGGGCGGACAGCCAGCACCCAGGGACCCAGGGCCGCCGCCGCCGCAGGATGACGGGGGTGACGGGGATGATGGGGGCAACGGCGGCCCGCCCCGGCCCAAACATCCCTTGCCGGTGTCCAGTCCGGTGCGGCCGCTCGGCCTCAATAACCGGGTCTATTACTATCTCGACCAGTGCAACCAGCTTTCCGAACTGGCGGCCAAGGATCATAGCCGCCTGAACATCCAGTCGCTTTTCGGCCAGCGGAGCGACCTGCTTTATGAATATTGGCCGCGCAAAACCGAGGATAAGCAGACAGGGGAAATGATCGTTACCGGCTGGAAGCCCGAATTGGCGGCAGAGGCGTTGATGACGGCCGCCGCCTATCGCGGGGTCTGGTCACCCAACGACGTGGTGCGCGGTAGCGGCGCATGGCGGGGGCCGGATGGGGAACTGATCCTGCATCTTGGCGATGCACTGCTGTGCCGGCCAGCGCAGGGCGGCGACAAGGCGGTTTTCATGGAGCCGGGGCTAGTCGGGCGGTTGGTATACCCCACGGCGCCGGCCACGATGCGCCCGCACAAGGAGGCGCAGGAGCCGGGACAGCAGGGACCGGGGGGCCGGCTGCTGGACCTGTTGCGCACCTGGAATTTCAGGCGGGCGGATACCGATCCGCATTTAATGTTGGGGTGGATCGGGGCCGCAATGCTTGGCGCCGCCCTGGGTTGGCGGCCAGTGACATGGGTGACCGGTGGCGCCGGCACCGGCAAATCCAGCCTGCAGAACCTGTTGAAATGGATCATGGGGCCGAACGGCATGCTGCAATCGTCGGACGCCAGTCCGGCCGGCGTGCGCCAGGTGCTGAAACACAGTTCGCGGCCCGTGGCCATCGATGAAGGCGAGCCCGAAGACGAAAAGCGTATGGCCGCGCTGGTCAAGCTGGCACGTGATGCAGCGACGGGCAGCCTGTCGGTGCGCGGCAGCAGCGACCATCAGGCGGTGACCTTCACGATATCCTCGTGCTTCCTGTTCTCATCGATCCTTATCCCGCCGTTGATGACGCAGGATCGCTCGCGCATCGCCATCTTCGACCTGGAACCGCTGAAACCCGACCAGCCGCCGCCGACCATCACAGAGGCGATGGCGGCCGAGCTGGGCAGCGCGTTGTTGCGGCGGCTTGTGCAGCAATGGCCGCGATTTGCCCAGACCCTGGAAACCTATCGGCTGACCATGGCCCAGGCGGGACATGTGGCACGCGGCCAGGATGTGTATGGCACGCTGCTGACCTGTGCCGACCTGCTGTTGCACGACTATCCGCCGGACAGTGAGACGCTCGCGGTATGGCGGGATGGGCTGAGGGCGGAAAAGGTTCTGGAAGGCGGCATCAAGGATGAGGATGCCTGCCTGCAACGGCTTTTGACCACGACCATCGAGGCCACGCATGACCGGCGGCGGATGACCATTGCCGATTGGATATTGCGGGCGGCAGGGTTGGCCGGAGATGGCGAAAGCACGGATGCACAGATTGCGGCCAACAAGCTGCTGACGTTGCACGGTATCAAGCTGATCCAGGACGAATGCAAATGGTGGCTGGCCGTGGCCAACAGCCATGAAGGGCTGAGCGCCATCTATGCCCGGACCCAATGGGCCGACAAGCCAGGCGCGGAAGGCGTGTGGGTGCAGTCCATGCGACGATTGCCGCACAAGATCCTGCGCAACGAAAAGGGCGCGCAGAAAACAGTCTGGATTGGGGGGGCGTGCAAGGCAACGCTGCTGCCTCTTGACCTCTGTCTGCCCCCCGATCGTGCCGATCGGGGATCGCAACAACCACCTGGTGGTGCCGGCATGACAGGCGCCGCCCCGACCCCTGGCACCAACAGGCCGGCGCCACCAGGGGCCGCTTCTGCCCAGCCCTGGCTGGGCAGCCACCCTGACGATCCCGGACCCAGCCCCGGCTTTTAGCCCCATGGCCCAGACCCATGGGTTTCAGACATGAAAAACGCGGTCCGTGGTGGGGCGTTCGGTGGCGGGTTAGGGGGCGGTTAGGAAGCAGGTTAGGGGTATGTGTCAATGATATCAATGGGTTGATTGGCTTCCTAACTGCCTAACCGCCTAACCGGCACCCTCTTTAAATGTGTGTATGCGCGTGCATGGATGGATGATGGGTTAGGTGGTTAGGAAGTTAGGATAGGTATCAAGTCGTTGTTTCCTTTGAAGTTTCCAGGCTAACCGCGACCTGACCGGGTGTCGGGGGGCAGTTAGGGTTAAATAGGGGGGTGATATGGCAGGTTCGGGGGATGATCGGGTGACAGGCATCGCGGCCGCGCTGGCGGACGTGGTGACAGGACCGCTGTCCGCGCCGGCCGAGGCTGGGGAGCAGGCGAACCTATGGGGCGAGGGCGTGGGTGCGGGGCCGCTGGACACTCCCGCCGATCTGCTGGGCCAGATGGGCCGCGACCTATGGGGCAAGCCACGACGGGGCGGGGGGAGGCCGGCAGGCGCCAAGAACCGCAGCACAGAGGCATGGCGGGCCTACTTCCTGGCTTCGCATCGTGACCCGCTGTTGGCGGCGGCCGATATCTATTCGATGCCGGTGGAGGAACTGGCAATGCGGCTCCGGTGCGATCCCCTCGACGCGATGAAGCTACAGCTTCGTGCGGCGGAGGTGGTCGCGCCCTACGTTCACCAGAAGCTGCCGCTGGCCATCAAGGCTGAGGGCAATTTGCCGACACTGCACCTGCACATGCCCTACGTTCCCGCCGCTGCCGGGCCGGTAGCCGATGGGGCCGAGGTGCTGGACCTGTTTGCGACGGAAATGCAGCAAAATCAAGGGGTTGCGCCGCTGTCCGCGCAGGTCGATGGTACGGCGCAGTTGGTGCGGGATAAAGAAGATGAGCAACATCAATGGCTTACGACAGATGGTGCACAGACTTCCAATCCGCCGGTCGGTGCGCGACGCGATATGATCGCGCACGATGCATCGCACAACCCACCCCCCGACCGCGACACGGGGGGGGACCCCCCAGCCGATGGGCCGCCCGTTCTCCCTCTATCGGTTCAGCAGGTTCACAAGGTTTGAATTTGGCCCGATCAGGCCGGCAGGAGAGGCGGGCCAGGGTGCGGGAAGTGATGGTCGGGAAGCCGGCCAGGCAGGGGCGGGGAGGGGGTAGGGATGGGGTTCGAGGTTCGTTACGAGGCGCCGGGGAAGGTAAGCGCGCGGTTCCTGACCGACCGCAGTTTCATTCACGGGATCATCGGGCCGAATGGGTCGGCCAAAACCACCACCGCCTTGATGAAGTTTTTCTATATCGCGTGTGAGCAGCGGCCCAGCCCGGTTGATGGCGTGCGGTATACCCGCTTCGTCGTCATCCGTGACACCTACCGCCAGATGGCGCGCAGTACCTTGAAGTCCTGGCACAAGCGGGTTCCCAAGGATATGGGCCGGTATCAGGATGGTGGCCAGAATGGCCAGACCACGCACCATCTGCGCTTGCAGGTGCCGGGCGTGGGTATCATCGACATGGAAGTGATCTTTGCCGCCATCGGCGATAATGACGTTGAGGATTTCTGCCGAGGCTTTGAACCGACCGCCGCCTATGTGAACGAGGCAGATCGATGCGCCCGCGAGGTCATCACGCATCTGTCCGGCCGATGCGGTCGCTATCCAGACGCCCTGCATGGTGGATGCTCTTGGTATGGGCTTTGGTTCGACATGAACGCGCCGGATGTCGATCATTGGGCCTACGAAGACATCTACGATCCCGCAACGCGCTTGCCAGGATACAGCGTCCATATCCAGCCAGGTGGTCGCACGCCGGAGGCAGAGAATGTCCCCAACCTGCCGCCAGGTTATTACGAGCCGCGCAACCGTCCGGATTGGTGGGTGCGGCGCTTCATCGATAATCTTCCTGGTTATTCCCGCGCCGGCAAGCCGGTCTATGAGCATGAATATCATGACCAGATCCATGTCGCGTCGGAGGTCATCGCCCCCCGCCGCTACATCCCCATTTATATCGGCTTGGACCAGGGCCTTTTCCCGTCTGCCATCATCACCCAGCGTCTTCCGCAGACCGGTCAGCGCCTGGTGCTGGCCGAACTGGTCATGGAGAATGTCGGCTATAAGACCTTTGCTGCCGCGCTGAACCGCCTGCTGGCCAGCGAACGCTTCCGGGGTATCAAAGTCGAAAAGGCATTTGTCGATCCCGCCGGGCTGGCACGGTCTGCCGCGTCGGAAGAGGGTGGGGAGGCGCAACATTGGGCGGCCCTGGTGGCGCGGGAATGCCGCCTGACGGTGGTGGGCGCCCCCAGCAACGCGCCCGGCGTGCGCCAGGAAGCAGTGCGCCAGGAACTGGGCACGGTGGCCATGGACGATCCCCATCGGCGCAACATGCTGATTGACCCCGTTCATTGCCCCATGCTGCGGCGTGGCTTCAACAGCGGATATCACTACCGCAAGCGCCGGGCCAGCGACGGCGATAGTTACGAGCCTACCGTCAATAAAAACAAGTTTTCGAACCCCCATGACGCCCTGCAGTACGTCGTGTTGGGCGATGGCGGTTACGAGCTGGTGAGCAAAAGGAACGGCACCGACCTCCGGCGTGACGATGACGATCACCCCCCCCAGCAGGGGAGGCGACCAAGCCGCACACAAGCCGGTGACTACAACCCCTTGAACGATTTCTGAGGTGGATCATGAAGGTCAAGACGACCAGCAGGAAGGTTGCCGACACTCTGTCCGCCATGCATGGGCGGGGCAGCATCACGGCGGAGATGGTGGAGGCGGGGCGGCGGTTTCAGGCGCAATGGGATGCGGCGCACGGGTCTGCCGGGATCATGCGCTATGACCGGTTGGAAGCGTGCATGGCGAATGGCGTTCGCCCGTCGCACGGGGCCGCCCATGCCGGTGGAGATCCGCGCGGCCGCATCGATGCGTCCATGAGGGCGCTTGGCGGGTCAGAGCAGCCGGCGGGGCGGGTGGCCTGGTATGTGCTGGGCCGGGGCGAGAGCGTGAAAGAATTTGCGGGCTGGACCCACCAGCGCCCGCAGGACGCGGCGGCCCATCTGGTGGCGGCTTTAGGGGTGCTGGTGGCGCATTTTCACTTGGGAGCGGTAGCGACGGCGCCGGCGGCGGCATGATCCCCCCGACCTTTAAATGTGGCAAATGCGGTGGCAGCACGATAATCGAGCCGCAGGACGGGCCGGGCGTTTGCGAAAGCTGCTGTGAGGATCACGACTACCTGTACGAGCGGTATGAAGGCTACCGGTGCGTCCATTGTCATGGGGAACCCCCGCCGGATTGGTATGATGGATTGGATTATGATTGAGGGCTAAGTCTGCCGCATAATCCCCCTTGACAGTTGCAACTCACCACCCCCATGGTTACTACGCTGGCGCGACAAGCGCCCCACCCGCAAAAGCCGTCGGTCCCCACCGGCGGCTTTTGTCGTTTCTGAGGTACCGGTGCCCGCTTTTGACCTGCATCCGCTGTCCGAAAGCCTGATTTATCAGGTCGCCATGCTTGCCCGGTCCTGCGACCGGCGGGAGATTGGCGCGTGCCAGCCGGGGGGATATGACCCGGCTGGCCTGGCGGCCGAGATGGCGGAGGCGTGCGCCCATGGGTTCGTGGCGACCGCCGATGGCGTGCCGGTGGCGGTGGTGGGGCTGTGTCCCGTGATGCCGGGCGTGTTTTCGGCCGGCATGTTCGCCACCGACCAATGGGCGGATATCGCCTTTTCCGTGACG
The DNA here is from genome assembly GCF_017996735.1 of Niveispirillum sp. GTDB lineage: Bacteria > Pseudomonadota > Alphaproteobacteria > Azospirillales > Azospirillaceae > Niveispirillum. The sequence goes on along the minus strand of NZ_JAGOGJ010000096.1, from coordinate 7,044 downwards.
AAGTTTATCCGAACCATCTTCATCCCCGAACGCCGGGCGGAAGGGATGCGCCGCATGGAGGCCCGCAGTATCGACGGGCACCCGCTGTCTGGCCATTGGCTGGAACATCTGGGCTTCGTGCGCGAGGCGACGTGTCCGGATTTCGGCATGCGGAGGGAGACGTTCCACCTGTATGCATGGCGGGCGTCCGACCATGGGGGCGCCAATGTGCCCGGCGCCGGAGGCGCCCATGTGTAAGATCATCAAGAAACTGGTGTCGTCGCCCTTCAAGCTGTTGGGTGGCATCCTGGCACCCGGCGGCGGGGGCGGCAGCAGTAACAGCGGGCAGACGCCGGTTGAACAGCAGGTTCCCGCGCGCACCGACGCGACGGCCCAGGCGGCGGGGGATGCAGTGCGGCGGCGCCTGACCAACCGCCGGGGCTTCATGGCATCCATGCTGACCGGCGGACAGGGGGTGCCCCCCATGCCGTCCGCCGTCAATACGCTGTTGGGTGGCGGTGGCTGACAGTCGCGTCACCGGGGCGAAACGTCGCCTCGGTGAGCTGAAGACGGCGCGGGCACCGCGTGAGGGGCACTGGCGGGAGTTGATGCGCCTGACCCGCCCGCTGGCCGATGAATTGTTCGGCGGCGGCGTGCGCGGGGACCGGTCCGGGCGGGCGTCGGGCGAAATTTACGACATGACGGCCGGGCATGGTGCCACCAACCTTGCCGCCGGGCTGTGGGGCATGGGCACCAACAGCGCCACGGAATGGTTCGCCATCCAAGCCGAGGTGGAGGAACTGAACGCCGATGCAGAGGTCGGCGCCTGGTGCCGGACGGTCACACAGCGCCTGTTGCGCGCGTTTGCGGCCGGCGGCGGCAATTTCTACGCCGAGGCCATGACGTACTTCCTGGATCTGGCCAGCATCGGCACGGCCATCATGTATTCGGATGAGGATGCCACGGCTGGCCGGCTGTGGCATGCCACCATCCCCCTGTCCGAATGCTACATCGCGCAGAACCAGCGCCGGCAGGTCGATACGCTGTATCGCACCTTCACGATGACCACACGACAGGCGGCGGGGGAATTCGGCGCGGAAGCGCTGCACCCGACCATGCGCAAGGCGCTGGAAAAGGAACCGGACCGTAAATGGCAGTTCCTGCATGCGGTGGAACCGAACGACCTGTTTGACCCGACCCGCCGGGGCAGCAATGCGATGGCGTTCCAGTCGCTGTATGTCGATCTTGAGCATGACCATCTGGTCGAAGAAGGCGGGTATCAGGAGATGCCCTACCACGTCACGCGCTGGTGGTGTCAGGCGGGCGAGGTCTATGGCGATGGTCCCGCCGCATTGGCCCGCGCCGACGCCAAGACGGTCAATGTCATGGCCAAGACGACGTTGGAGGGGGCACAGGCGGCCGTGCGCCCGCCGCTGGCCACGACAGACGAACTGGCCATGCGCGGTATCCAGTTCCGCCCCGGCCAGGTGATCGCCGGCGCCATCGACCCATGGTCGGGCCGCGAGCTGGTCAAGCCCATGCAATCGGGCGGGGCCATCGGCCTTGGCCTGGAAATGGAAGAACAGCGCCGCGCGGCCATCAAGGAAGCCTTCTATTGGCAGTTGCTGGTGTTGCAGGCGGGTGACCGGGCCACGGCGACCGAGGTCCTTGCACGCCAGGAAGAACAATTGCGCCTGATGGGGCCGCACCTTGGCCGCATGAACGCGGAGTTCCTGGACCCCGTTGTATCCCGCGCCTTCCTGATCCTGTTGCGCGCGCGCGCCCTGCCACCGCCGCCCCCTGCCTTGCTGGCGGCGCCGGGGCTGAAGGTCACCTATGTGTCACCGCTGGCACGGGCGCAGAAGATCGCCACGGCGGCCACCATCCTGCGCTTCCTGGAAGGCGCCTTGCCGCTTGCCCAGGCCAAGCCCGAGGCCCTGGACGTGATCGACGAGGACGCGGTGATGCGCGAGCTGGCCGGTGCCTATCACGTGCCCGGCACCCTGATCCGCGACCCGCGCCAGGTGGCCGCGTTGCGCCAGCAACGGGCGGAAGCCCAGGCGGCGGCCCAGCAGGCGGCCGAAATGCAGCAGGGGGCCGCAACCCTGCGTGACCTTGGACAGGCGGCCCAGGCCGCAGGGGAGGGCGTATGAGCATGAACCCTGTCGGCTGGCTTGTCGCGCAATGGGGTGCGCGCCGGTCCGCCCGTATCCAGGCGGCCTATCGCCGCCTGTTCCGGGGAGAGGATGCCGAATTGGTGCTGGCCGATCTTGCCGCCTTCACCATGGCCGGCGAAAGCACCTTCGTTGCCGGTTCCCCCGACCTGTCCGCCCATTTCGAAGGTGCGCGCCGCGTCTGGCTGCATATCGCATCCATGCTGGACCTGGACCCGCGCGCCATTCCCAAGCCCCCGCCCGAGGAGTGACCCAGCATGCATAAGGTTCCCGGTTTCTGGATCGAGTTCGCCCGCAACGCCGAAGGTGGTGGCGCAGGCGATGCTATGGCCGCCGCCGCTTCGGGCGGGGATGGTGGCGGCCAGGGGGGCGGCGGCGGCGACAGCGCCCCGCCCCCCGATTTTGACTGGGCCGGCACGCTTGGCGACCGTCATGCGGAGTTCGCCCCTACCTTGACGGCGAAGGGCTGGAAAAGCCCTGTCGATCTTCTGTCCGCCTACTCGGCCCTTGAGAAGGACAGCGCCGGGCGTGTGGCCATTCCGGGGGAAGGCGCCACGGATGAAGAACGGGCGGCATTCTTCACCGCGTTGGGCCGCCCCGCGACGGCGCAGGATTACGGCCTGGCCAAGCCGGTGGATATGCCCGATGCCGAATGGGATGGGGAGCGGATGGGGCGCTTTGGGGATGCGGCGCATGCCCTTGGCCTGTCGGCGGCCCAGGCGAAAGGCATTATCGATTGGCTGGCGAAGGACACGAACGACCAGATCGCGGCGTTTACCGCCGATCTGCCCAAGCGGCAGGAAGCGCACCAGGCCAAGGTGACGGAGGGTCTACGACAGGCATTCGGCGGTGACACACCGGCAGCGCTGGAACGTGCCAAGCGGGCCTATGCGACCTATGTCACCGGTGACGCGGCCCAAGCCGGTATCGACGCCCTGTCGGAGAAGGTCGGCGACGTTGAAATCATCAAGATGTTTGCCGCCATCGGCCGCGACATTGGCGAAAGCCGGATGAAGGGCGGCGGGGGTGGTGGCGGGTTCGGCGCGCGGACACCGGATGCCGCCAAAGCCGAACTGGCTACCAGGAACGCAGACGCGAAATGGCTGGAGGCGCTGTACAGCGCGGACCACCCGAACCACGCCAATGTCGTTGCCGAGCGGCAGCGGCTTTACGAAATGGCCTATCCGGCCAGTTAACCCGCCGCCATCTTGAAGGAACCACATCATGGCCTATGAAGTCACCACGGCCCAGAAGGTCGCCTATCAGGAGGGCATGGAGCATGCCCTTCAGCAGAAAAAATCAAAGCTGGAAGCCACGGTACGTGTGGTGGACCAGCGGGGTAAGGAAACAGCGGTCGACCGGGTCGGCACGGCCAAACCGATGAAGAAGACAACCCGTTACCCGGATACGCCGATTATGCCCACCGCCTTCGGCCGGCGCTGGATCATGTCGGACACCTGGCACTGGGGCGACCTGATCGATGATGATGACAAGCTGAAGCTGATCCATGACCCGACCAGCGAGCTTGCCCAGGCCGGCCATATGGGCATGCAGCGCACCAAGGATGACGTGATCATCGAAGCGGCGTGGGCAACCGTGCCGGCGGGTGAGAAGTCCACCGATGGCAGCGTGCCCTTCCCGGCTGGGCAGATCATTCCGGTGGACGAAGGTGCCGGTGCCACCGGACTGACCTTCAGCAAGATCAACCTTGCCCGTGAAATGCTGTCCGAAGCGCAGGTTCCCGAAGAAGACCCCCGCTACTGGGTCTGCACCGAACAGCAGATTACCAACCTGCTGAACGAGGACAAGGCGACCAACGCCGATTACGTGACCATCGGCGCCATCCAGAATGGCAAGTTTGACGGCACCTATATGGGTTTCAACTGGATCGTGGTGCCGGCGGCCAAGTTGCCCAAGACCACCACGACCCGACAGAACCTGGTCTATACGAAATCGTCGCTGGCTATTTGCAAGCCCAAGGACGTCATGACCAGGATCGACCTGCGGGCCGACAAGTCCTTTGCGACCCAGATCTATGCCGAGATGCGTATCGGTGCGTGTCGTCTGGAGGAACTGGGCGTGCTCCAGGTGCTGGTGAAGGAACGCGGCCCGTAAGCGCGTTCCCGCCGACCATCATACCGCAGAAGGAACCTGATCATGCCCGACTTCAAAGGCGTCAACACCACCCTGGCGGGGACCAAGGCCGCGCTGATCCAGCATGGACTTTGGGATGCCAAGGTGAAAGTCCATGTGGACAGCTATACCACCACCGGTGAGGCGATTGCCGACCGTATTTTCATGGGGCGGTTGGAACCGCTTTCCACCTATCTGGGGGCGGAAATCGATTTCGAGGCGCTGGGGATCAGCACCACCCTGTCCTTTGGCGATGCCGGTTCCGCCACGCGGTTCATGGCGGCGGTCGCCACCAATGCCGCTGGCACCGCGCGGGCGCGTGCTATCGCCGGCATGCATTACCGCAACACGACCCAGGACCCCATTCCGCTGTTCCTGACCGTGGGTGGGGCGCAACTGACGGCGAACCGACTGATCAAGGTCACGCTGTTCACGGCGCGGGCCTGACAGGCGCTGGCGAACGGCATTCGCCATGATTAATGACGTCACAGTAGCGGTGTGGAACCAGGCGCTGTTGTGCCTGGCTCAGCCGCTATTGTCGGGGCCGGATGATGACAGCGAGACGGCCCGGCGCGTGCGGGTGCAATGGGCCGTCTCGCGGCCGGCGGTGCTGCGGTCCTACCCCTGGAATTGCGCCATGCGCCGCGCCCTGCTGCCGGCGTTGGTCGAAAAGCCGGCTTGGGGCTTTGCCAATGCCTTTTCCCTGCCGACGGGGTGTCTGCGGCTGTGGGAGGTGGATGGACAGAAGCGGGGGCCATGGACAGTTGAGGGCGGCCGGGTGCTGACCGATCTGCCCGGGCCGTTGCGTGTGCGGTTCGTTGCCGACATCGAGGCGCACCAGATGGACCCGGCATTGCGCCTGTTGATGGCGAAGGAGATGGCCGCCGATCTGGCCATGGCCTTGACCAACAACGCGACGCTGGGCCAGTCGCTGGCCGCCGATATCAAACGCCTACGGGTTGAGACGCGGGCCAGCGATGCGATGGAGGCCAATGACCAGCAGTTTTACGACCGTGACGACATGCCGGATTGGCTGGACGTGCGCCGATGAAACGCGCCGTTGCCTATTCCAGCCTGAATGGCGGCATCTGGACAAAGGAACTGCGCGGCCGTGTGGATCTGGCACGCTATCCCACGGCCGCCACCGACAGTCTGAATTGCCTTGCCCTGACCCTGGGTCCCGTCACCCGGCGGCCCGGCACGCATGATATTGCGGCCACGGAAGGCAATCAGCCCGCCATGCTGGGCCGGTTCGTCTTCAATGACGATCAGGCCTATATCCTGGAATGGACGGCGGGATGGTTGCGGTTCATCCAGCGCGGCGCCCTGGTCATGGATGGGGCCGCCCCCATCCGTGTGGCCAGCCCCTATCAAGCTTCCCACCTGTCCGCGATCCGGTCCGCGCAGAGCGCCGACATCGTCTATCTGGCCTGCCGGGACGTGCGGCCGCACCGGCTGTCGCGCTATGGGCAGACCAATTGGACGCTTGAACCCATCGTGTTCCGGGACGGCCCCTACCGCGACCCATGGCCCGGCATGCCGGCGGTGACATTGTCGGGCGTCACCATGACGTTCGGGGCGGCGGTGGCCAGCGCCGATTGGGTGGGGCAGTGCATCAGGTTCCAGATTGACGGGTCCTGGTACTGGCGGCGAGTCACGGCCGTGGCCAGCCCGACCAGCATCACAGCCATCGTTGAACCGGGCGCCGACGTGCCCGGACTGGCCGGGGAGGTGCAGGCCAGCTTTTCCATCGTGGTCGATGCCGATGGCGCCAATGGGGAGGTGATCCCCATCCCGGTCGCGTGGCAACCGGTTCTCAGCGCCGACAATCTGCGTGTCACGGTCAATACCCTGACCCTGACACCCACGCTGCATTACACCATCGTTGGCGGGTCCGAAATCCACCTGACACAAGCGGCCTTGCCGCATGTCACGGTGACCGTGGTCAACCTGTTGCTGGCGGCCGAACCGGCGGACGTGGTGACGGGCATGATCAGCAATTGGCGGGCGCCGGCATGGGGCGGGGCACGCGGCTGGCCGTCCTGTGTCGCGCTGTTCGAACAGCGGACATGGTGGGCGGGTACGACAGCCGAGCCGGTGTCCATCTGGGCATCGGTCACCGGGGATTATGAGACCTGCAGCCCGACCGAAACCGACGCCAAGGTACTGGACGATAATGGCCTGTACCTGATCGCGGCCGATCAGGAGGTGAGCCAGATCCAATGGATGATGCCGGGGGACAATATCTGGCTGGGCACGGCGGGCGGTGAATATATATGCCGGGCGTCGGAACTGTCAGAAGCCCTGACGGCCGCCAATGCCAATATCCGGCCGCAGACGACGGAGGGATCGGCGCCGGTGGAGCCGATCCGTATCGATAGTTCGGTTGTGTTCGTCTCGCGCGGCCGTGCCGGTGTGCATACCCTGACCTATGATCCCGATGCCGACGGCATGATCACGCCCGACCTTGCCCAGTTGGCCCAGGACGTGACGGCGCCCGGCGTGCAGCAGTTAGCCTGGTGCCGCCTGCCCAATCGCCTGTTGTGGTGCCTGCTGGCAGACGGGACCTTGGCCAGTCTGACCCATTCCCCGCGCGATCAGGTACAAGCCTGGCACCGTCATCAGATGCAGGATGGCAAGGTCCTGTCCATCGCTTCGTTGCCGGAGCCTGGGGGCGACGCCCTGTATCTGGTGACGGAACGGACCGGGGCGGACAATGTGACCCGCCGGCGGGTGGAGCGTATGGCCGACCGGTGGA
>NZ_JAGOGJ010000095.1 GCF_017996735.1 Niveispirillum sp. | reverse complement strand
AGGGTCGGTGCGCTTGCCAAGGCAGTGCGGCTCTATCTTCGCCCATTGGGCGTCCGTCAGAAGATTCCTATCCATCCAGAGCTTGAATCACATAACGACCCTTTTGTGAATCCCCACAGACCCTAATACTAACGGTCAAAATTCTTGACCGTTAGTATCGGCGGCGGTCGCCGCCGCGCCGCACGTGCGGCGTTAGCCAAGGCTGCGGATGCAGCCGCCCGGCGCTTGAGGGGCAGGAAAGATTGACCGAAGGTCAAGATTTCATGCCGCTGATATTATCAGCCGAGGGGCGGATGCCGCCGCCCGGCGTTGAGGGCACACGAAATCTGCCTATCCCAGCTTGGCATAGGTGTAATCATACAGGTGCCGGAACCCCAACCGGTCATACAGCGCCAGGGCCGGCGCATTGACGGCACCGACCTGAAGATAGGCACCGACGGCCCCCTCTCCCACCGCCCGCGCCATCATGTCGGTCATCAGGCGGCGTGGCAGACCCTGCCCGCGCCGGTCCGGGCGACAGGCCACCTTATAGAAACCGGCCCAGCCCCGGTCCAGGACCGACAGGCAGGCGGCCACCGGCTGCCCGTCCTGCCACAGGGTCGCGAAACGCGGCCGGGCGGCGATGCCGTTCAGGATGGACAGCAGGGCCGGCATCTCCGGCTCCGGTACCGGCACCATGCGGCGATAGGCGTCCATCCAGGCATGATCCAGCCTGTCCTGCACCCGCACCGCCGCATCGGGCGCACCGGCCGGCACGCCGTCCAGCGACCGGAACAGCACCCTGCTTTTGCTGGCGATGTGATAACCCCGCCCGGCCAGCCGCGCGTCCAGATCGGGCGGCGACAGCGGCGACAGCCGGAATTGCGGCGGCAATCCCTGCCGGCGATACTCCGCCTCCACCATATCGATGGTGGCATCGTCGATGGTCGCCAGCGGAACGACGGCATTGGCCGAATTGGCCCGGCCCGTATGGCCGGCCGCGAAATACAGCGCCCAGCCCTTGTGGATGATGCGGCGCGGTGCCGGCCAGGCCGTCATCGACAGATCTTCCAACAGGGCAATATCGTCGATTTGATCGGGCGACAGCATAAAGTGGCGGTTCCTTGCGGCAAAACGAACGACGAACATGCTGCCATGCTGAAAAACAGGGGCGCCATGCCAAGGTCGGGGGTCGGACACCACCAATACCGCAGTGCCGAAGCGTTGACGAGACGGGGGGTTAGGCGTAAGTCACTTCGGCGATTTCTTTGTCTCATAAGCCGCCGGTGGTCCCTCCATCGGGTGTCGTCTCCCCTGGCGGGGGGAGGGCACGGGCCAACCCCGGCAAGCACCAAGGACGAAAGAGAGATGACCGACACGCCTGCGGCCAAGCGGCAACGGCCCTTGTCCCCCCATTTGCAGGTCTACCGGCTGCCCTTGCCGGCCCTGACCTCCATCGCCCACCGCATCACCGGCGTGGGGCTGACCGTTGGTACGCTGCTGCTGGTCTGGTGGCTGGTCGCCGCCGCCGCCGGGCCGGAGGCTTACGCGACGGCCAGCGGCTTCATCGCCTCGCCCATCGGCCTGTTGCTGATGTTCGGCTGGACGGCGGCCCTCTGGTACCACCTGCTGAACGGCCTGCGTCACCTGATCTGGGACGGGGCGAAGATGCTGACCCTGGAACAATCCTATTCCAGCGCCAAGCTGGTCATCGGCGGCGCCGTCGTGGCGACCGTGGTGACCTGGGTCGTGGCTTTCGCGGTCTGACGGGGGACATGATGGCCAACGATACCAACAGCTTCCGCACCCCCATCGGCCGCGCCCGCGGTCTGGGTTCCGCCAAGACGGGCGCACAGGCCTGGCTGGGCTTCCGCATCGCCGCCGCCGCACTGGCCGTGCTGACCATCCTGTTCATCATCCTGGTGATCAGCCTGGTCGGCGCGCCGTATGAGCAGGTGGTCGCCACCTTCAAGCAGCCCTGCCCGGTCATCCTGACCGTACTGTTCCTGGGCTTCCTGTTCCATCATGCCGCATACGGTATGCAGGAGGTCTACGAGGACTATATCCACGGTAAGCTGGCGAAACTGTTCGCCATCGGCGCCACCAAGCTGGTGGCCCTGGCCCTGTTCCTCGCCGGCGCTTTCGCCGTCCTGAAGATCGCTTTCGGAGCCTGACATCATGGCGACCGCTTACAAGATCATCGACCACGAATATGACGTGGTTGTCGTCGGCGCCGGCGGCGCCGGCCTGCGCGCCACCTTCGGCATGGCCGAAAAGGGGCTGAAAACCGCTTGCATCACCAAGGTGTTCCCCACCCGCAGCCACACCGTGGCGGCGCAGGGCGGCATCTCGGCGGCGCTCGGCAACATGGGCAATGACGACTGGCGCTTCCACATGTACGACACCGTCAAGGGGTCGGACTGGCTGGGCGACCAGGACGCCATCGAATATATGGTGCGCGAGGCCATCCCCGCCATCATCGAGCTGGAACACCAGGGCGTGCCCTTCTCGCGCACCGCTGAAGGCAAGATCTATCAGCGCGCGTTCGGCGGCATGACCACCGAATATGGCAAGGGCCAGGCCTACCGCACCTGTGCGGCGGCCGACCGTACCGGCCACGCCATGCTGCACACGCTGTATCAGCAGAGCCTGCGCCACCACGCCGAGTTCTTTATCGAGTATTTCGCCCTCGACCTGCTGATGGACGAGGAAGGCGTGTGCCGGGGCGTGCTGGCCTGGAACCTGGACGATGGCACCATCCATCGCTTCCGCGGTCACCAGACGGTGCTGGCCACCGGCGGTTACGGCCGCGCCTATTTCTCCGCCACCTCGGCCCATACCTGCACCGGCGACGGCGGCGGCATGGTGCTGCGTGCCGGCCTGCCCCTGCAGGACATGGAATTCGTGCAGTTCCACCCGACCGGCATCTACGGCTCCGGCTGTCTGATCACCGAGGGTGCGCGCGGTGAAGGCGGTTACCTGACCAACAGCGCCGGTGAGCGCTTCATGGAGCGTTACGCCCCGTCCGCCAAGGACCTGGCGTCGCGCGACGTGGTCAGCCGCTCGATGACCATCGAAATCCGCGAAGGGCGCGGTGTCGGTCCCAACAAGGACCATATCCACCTGCACCTGGAACATCTGGCGCCGGAAGTCATCCATGCCCGCCTGCCCGGCATCGCCGAGAGCGCGCGCGTGTTTGCCGGCGTGGACGTGACGAAGGAACCGATCCCGGTTCTGCCGACCGTTCACTACAACATGGGCGGCATCCCCACGAACTATCGTGGCGAGGTCATCCGTCCGACCGCCGACAACCCCGATCAGGTCGTGCCCGGCCTGATGGCCATCGGCGAGGCGGCCTGCGTGTCGGTCCATGGCGCCAACCGTCTCGGCTCCAACTCTCTGCTGGATCTGGTCGTGTTCGGCCGTTCCGCCGCCATCCGCGCGGCGGAGATCGTGCAGAAGGGTGCCCCGCACAAGACCATTTCCAACGACAGCACCGACAAGGCGCTGGCCCGTCTGGACAAGGCCCGCTTTGCCAAGGGCGGTACGCGCGTCGCCCATCTGCGCCTCGAAATGCAGAAGATCATGCAGAATAACTGCGCCGTGTTCCGCACCGGTGAGGTGCTGGACGAAGGCGTGGAGCTGATGAAGAACGTCTGGGCCAAGCGCCCGGATGTGCAGGTCAGCGACACCTCCATGATCTGGAACAGCGATCTGGTGGAAGCGCTGGAACTGGACAATCTGATGTACCAGGCCGTCGCCACCATCAATTCCGGTGCCAACCGCAAGGAATCCCGTGGCGCCCATGCGCGTGAGGATTACAGCGAGCGTGACGACGAGAACTGGATGAAGCACACCACCGTCTGGGTGGATGAGACGGGCAAGTCGACCATCGATTACCGCCCCGTCCATCTCTACACCCTGACGAACGAGGTGGAAGTGTTCCCGCCGAAGAAGCGCGTCTACTAAGTCACGATCTGAGAGGGCTTCATCCATGGCTGAATTCTCCCTGCCCGCCAACTCGAAGGTCGTGCCCGGCAAGACCGTCAAGTCGGCTACCGCGGATGCCAAGCGCACCCGCACCTTCCGCATCTATCGCTATGACCCTGACTCGGGCGAAAACCCGCGTGAGGACAAGTACGAGATCGACCTGGACAAGTGCGGCCCGATGGTTCTGGACGCGCTGATCCACATCAAAAACGATGTGGACAGCACGCTCACCTTCCGCCGTTCCTGCCGTGAGGGCATCTGCGGTTCCTGCGCGATGAATATCGACGGGCGCAACACGCTGGCCTGCCTGAAGCCGATCGACGAGGTGAAGGGCGACGTCAAGATCTACCCGCTGCCGCATCAGCCGGTGGTGAAGGACCTTGTCCCCGACCTGAACCAGAACTACGCGCAGTTGGCTTCCATCAAGCCCTGGCTGCAGACGCAGAGCACCGCCCCCTCGCGCGAACGGCTGCAAAGCCCGGAAGAGCGTGAGAAGCTGGATGGTCTGTACGAATGCATCCTGTGCTTCTGCTGCACCACCTCCTGCCCCAGCTACTGGTGGAATGGTGACCGGTACCTGGGTCCGGCAGTGCTGCTGCAGGCCTATCGCTTCATCGCCGACAGCCGCGATGAAATGACGGGTGAGCGTCTGGACGCGCTGGAGGATCCGTTCCGCCTCTATCGTTGCCACACCATCATGAACTGCACCCAGACCTGCCCCAAGGGTCTGAACCCCGCCAAGGCCATCGCCGAAATCAAGAAGCTGATGGCCGCCCGCGCCGCGTAAGGCAAGCGGATGGTTGGAAAGAATTAAGGCCGCCAGGATCGCTCCCGGCGGCCTTTTTCTTTGTCCTATCGTGGCTCCCTCACCCTCCCAAGCCTTTCGGCTTGGGCCCCTCCCTCTCCCGCAAGCGGGCGAGGGGCGAAAATACACCCGACGCCAAGTTCCGCCCCTCGCCCACGAACGTGGGAGAGGGAGGGGCCCATTGGCGCCAGCCAATGGGAGGGTGAGGGCAACCCCACCACTGATCAATTCGGCACGGCCTGCGTCAGCACCCCGTCCACGATGGTACAGCGCAGGGTCCGGCGCTGCGGCGTCTCGAACGCGTCCTTGCGGCTGGCCATGGTGAAGGGCTGCTGCACCGTCTGCACATTGCCATTGGTGGACAGTTCCGGCAGGTCGAAGGCGATGCGGTAACGGTCACCAAAGGACCGGTCCACTTCCCGCCGGCAGATATCGGTGGCGGTGCGGGGCGAACGGTAATTGCCGTGTTCATACTCCCCGTCATTCACATTGATGGAACAGGCCCCCAGCAGCCCGCCGGCCGACAAGCCCAGAAAGGTGAACGCGCAAACACGGACCAGACGCGACATGATGAAATCCCCCCGTTAGATCGAAACCCGGGAGATCATGAAAGCGCCGTCGGCGCCGCCGCAAGCCACGTTACTCCGGCGTTACCAACTGAATTCATTGCGAAATGGAAAGGGTCGGGTGTCGCGGAATGGTTACGGGGCGGTTGCTGCCACCGGCGCCGCAATATGCCTCGCATGGCGATGGGCGACACCGCCCCACCGTCCGGATGGCGCCACCGTCACGGTGCCGCCGTATCGCTGCCGGCCTCCGGCTTCTGGTGCTTCATGATCACGGGGATCTGCGCGAAGGAAAAGACCAGCGACAGCGGCATGATGCCGAACACCTTGAAGTTTACCCACATCTCCGTGCCGAAATTGCGCCAGACAATCTCGTTCAGCACGGCCAGCAGCAGGAAGAACCAGGCCCAGCGCACGGTGAGGATACGCCACCCCTCCTCCGTCAGGTCCAGGGCCGCGCCCAGCACCACCTTCAGCAGGTTGCGCTTGCATGCCATGCCGATGAACAGGCTGGCCGACAGCAGCAGGTTGACCACGGTGGGCTTGAGCTTGATGAACAGCTCATCATTCAGCCAGAGCGTCAGCCCGCCAAAGACCAGCACGAAGAAGCACCCGACCAGCGGCATCACCGGCAGGCGGCGTTCCAGCAGCCAGTTGACGGTCAGCGCCACCACCGTGGCGACCATGAACACGCCCGTGCCGGCCATCAGGCCGTAACGGGAATTGATGACGAAGAACAGGGCGAGCGGCCCCGCTTCGAGGGCGAGTTTCAGCAACGGATTCATGGGGCACAGCATGTACCGCGAAGTGCGTCCCCACGCCAGTACGTGTTGCAATTGCCCTGCGGCGAAACTTCGCTTCCCCACGGCCGCCGGACGCGGTAAAGCCCTGATGGTCAGCAGCACATGACGCGGGGGAGAAGGCCGATGATACGCGCCTACCGCATGATCGAAGGTCGCAACGAACCGCTGGACGGGGTGCCGTCGGTGGAGGCCTTGCGACAGGCCTGCTGGGTCGATCTGAACGCTCCCAGCACGGCCGACCGGCAATTGGTGGAACAGACTTTCGGCATTGAATTGCCGACTCGCGAAGAAATGCGGGAGATCGAGCTGTCGTCGCGCGTCTATCGCGAGGCGGGGGGCGCCTTCATGACGGCCACCGTTCTGTGCCGCGCCGACGCGCCCGTGCCGGAGACGATGGATATCACCTTCGTGCTGACCGGAGAGACGCTGATCACCCTGCGCTTCGACGATCCCAAGCCCTTCTACGGCTTCCATAATCAGGTGACCAAGCAGAGCGTGAAGCTGGATAACGGTATCTCCGCCTTCATCTCCCTGCTGGATGCCATCCTGGACCGTATCGCCGACGTTCTGGAAGGGGCGGGCCGCGATGTCACGGCGGTGGCCCGCGAACTGCTGATCGAGGGGCATCAGGGCCATCTGAATTCCGACCAGCAGCATCTGCTGCTGAAACGTATCGCGCGCGCCCATGACCTGACGGCCAAGGCGCGGGAAAGCCTGGTGACCCTGACCCGCATCATCGCCTTTACCGGCACGGTGCGCGAACTGGCGGGTGACAAGGGGCTGCGCGCCCGGTTGAAGACGCTCAGCCAGGACGCCCAATCGCTGGCCGACTATACGGCCTTCCTGTCCTCCAACATCGCCTTCCAACTGGATGCGCTGTTGGGCGTGGTGGGGATCGAGCAGAACAATATCGTGAAGATTTTCTCCGTCGCGGCGGTCGTGTTCCTGCCGCCGACGCTGGTGGCCAGCATCTATGGCATGAATTTCCATTTCATGCCGGAACTGGACTGGCAATTCGGATACCCGCTGGCCATCGGTCTGATGATCGTGTCGGTGATCGTGCCGTTTCTGTATTTCAAGCGGCGTGGGTGGCTGTAAACCCTATACCTGAGGTCAAAAACCACACCTCTGGTGTCCGCGAGGACCGACGCGGCGGCCCATGCCGCCGAAGCCAAGCGGCCGGATGGCGGCGCCCGGCGCCTGAGGGAGCAGCTAAATGCCAAGAGCCATGCTCCAGGGCTCTTGGCATTACGCCGCCGCCTGCTTGGCCAGGAACGCCTCATGCGTCGGCATGCTTTCGGCGGCCTGGCGGATGCGGGCCCGCATGGTGGCCATGCGGTCGCGGACTGCGGGCAGCGGATGAAGGTCGACCAGCGGGTCGTACCCTTCCGGCATGATCCCCTGGCCCAGCATCACGGCGATCCAGCTTGTATCGGTGAACAGAGCGCGCGCGCGCGTCGATACCCGACCCCGGCGACGGAACAGGTCGATCCGGCTTTGCAGACTGTCGGGAAGGTCCATGGTCCGGCAATGGTTCCAGAAGTCGCTGTCCGACCGTTCCGTCACGTGATAGTGCAGGATCAGGAAGTCGCGCACCGCCTCGAACTCGGCCTGCGCCAGGGCATTGTATTCCCGCACCTCGGCCGGATCGATCTGCCTTCCGGGGAAAAAGTCCAGCAGCTTGGTGATGCCCGTCTGGATCAGGTGGATCGATGTGCTTTCCAGCGGCTCCAGGAACCCCGACGCCAGGCCCAGCGACAGGCAGTTCTTCACCCAGGCCTGTTTGCGCCGCCCCGTGACGAAGCGCAGCAGCTTCGGTTCGGCCAGCGCCTGTCCGTCCAGATTGGCCAGAAGCACCTCGCGGGCCGTTTCCTCGCTGGTATGGGCGCTGCTGAACACGTGGCCGTTGCCCACCCGATGGCGCAGGGGAATGCGCCATTGCCAGCCGGCCTGACGCGCCGTGGACCGTGTATAGGGCGTGATACGCCCGTCACCCGATGACGGCACGGCCCAGGCCCGGTCACAGGGCAGCCACTGCGTCCAGTCCTCATACCCGGTCTTCAGCGCCTTTTCGATCAGCAGACCCGTGAAACCGGTGCAATCGATGAAAAAATCCGCCGACAGCCGATCCCCGCCTTCACAGATCACGGATTCGATGAACCCGTCCTCGCCGCGCAGCCGGACATCCACGACCTTGCGGTCCAGCCGGACAACGCCCAGCCGTTCCGCGTAGCGGCGCAGATAGTCGGCATAGAGGCTGGCATCGAAATGATAGGCGGAACCGACTACGGACAGGATATTGCGGGGGTCCGTGACCGGCGCCATATAGCGGCCCAGCTTCGCCATGACGCTGCACAGCGAATATTCCTCCAGACTGCCCCCCTCCCCCATGGAATTCAGGCGCAGCCAGTATTGATGGGTATAGTTGGCGTCCAGGCTGGCCCCATGCACCCCGAACGGGTGGAAATAGGAATGGTCCAGCCTGGTCCAGTCGCGGAATTCGATGCCCAGCTTGTAGGTGCCCTGGGTGAAGCGCAGGAAATCCGCCTCGTCCAGGCCCAGCATATGATTGAAGCCACGAATGGCCGGGATTGTCGCCTCTCCCACCCCCACGGTTCCGATGGCACTGCTTTCCACCAGTTGGATACGCGTCTGCCGTCCTACGGCCCGGGCCAGGGCGGCGGCGGCCATCCAACCGGCCGTCCCGCCCCCGACGATCAGGATGCTGCCCGGAAGACTGCCCGCCATGACCGGTTTCCTTCCCCATTTGGCGCCCGTTATCGGGGCCTTGTTCTTGGATAAATTTCCAAACGCCCCTCCCCCTTTTGCGGGAGGAGGGGCAATAGTCACGCTACCCTGGCTTATTCCCCACCGCCCAGCTTGAACCGGACGCCCGCCATGATGCGCTGCGAACCGGAGCTGTAGGTGAAGGGCAGGTTACCGAACTGCAAATACTGGCTCTGGTCTTCCTTGGTCAGGTTGACTGCTTCCAGGGTCAGGCCGATCTGCTCGGTGACCTGATAGCCGAGTTGTGCATCCAACTGGCCGTAAGACCGGTTCCAGATACCCAGCGTGCGGGTGGCGGTGCCATCGGAGAAGCCGAAATTGCCCGCGAAGGACTTGTTGCGCCACGTGTACGACACGCGGGCCTCCAGCCCTTCATACTCGTAATAGACCTGACCATTGAAAGCGTGCTTGGCCACGCCGGGGATGGGCAGACCCTTGTCGAAATCGTTGAAGATGGGCGACTTGCTGTCGGAGAACGTATAGTTGACGTTGAAGCCGGCCCCGAAATCGAAGGCGTACTGGGCGCTGAGTTCGACACCCTTGATCCGTCCACCCTCGCCATTGATCGGGCGGGTGATGGGCGTGTTGCGCCCACCGGCCTGATCCAGCACGAATTCAGGCTTGGTTTCGCTGCCGATGAAGCTGTCCACTTCCTTCCAGAAGCCAACAGCCGACACCAGACCCTGGCTGCCGAAATAATATTCGTAACCCAGGTCGAACTGCGAGGCGCGGAACGGGTCCAGCTCGGGATTGCCAGACGACCCGTTGGTGGCTTCGAACAGGTTGGTGGTGGGATTGCGGGTGAAGTCGACGCGGAAACCACGGCCCAGATCGAACAGGTTCTGGCGGGCCACAACGCGCGAGGCGGCGAAGCGCACCTTCTGGCCTTCATCCAGGTCGAAGACCATGTTCAGGCTGGGCAGGACGTCGGTATAGGACCGCTCGTTGGCGATGGTTTCGCTGTCGCGCAGAACGCCGTTCCAGCTATCGGTGCCCAGATAGACCGGGTCCGGATCCGTGGCGCGGTTCTGATAGACGGTCAGGTTGGTGTGGATCAGGCGGGCGCCGACATTGATGTGATAGCCCTCGCCCGGATCGCCGATATCGGCCATCAGATAGCCGGAATGCGTGCTTTCCTTGACCCGGAAGCTTTCCAGCGGCTCTTCATAGAAGGCGAACGGGGTGGAGGGATAGAGCGACTGGATCCAGGCGGCCCCATCCTTCATCTGGCCGCGATCCTGCACCAGGATCTTGCCGCCGACCATGTTGCCGGACGAGAAGAAGTTGTTGATCGTCTCCACACGGCCCGACGAACCCGTGAAGCTCTGGAACGGGGTCACGACGGGAGCGGAATTGCCGAAACGGTTGTTACAGCCGTTGGGAATGCCCGGCGTGCCGGCGGGCAGTTCGCACGACTTGAAACCGACGGCGCCATCCATGAAGTAACCATAGGGCGTCCATTTCTGGCCGAACTTGGTGCCGTCCAGTTCACCCTTGCTGGTCAGGTTGGCCAGGTAACGGCCGCGGGTGTAATCGACATCGCGCGAGGCATAGCGGTAGCCCGTGGACAGGGTTACATTGCCGGCCGGGATGAATTCCGGATCATATTCGCCGTCGGCACGGACCGAATAATTCTCCAGATCGGCGCGGTCACCGAACACCCAGTGCGACTTGAAATAGCCGTAAGCCGGGTTGGTATAGAGGTCCGGCGTGGTGGCCAGCGTCATCGACGGCAGCGTGCCGTTGCCATTGCTGTAGTTGAAGCGGTAATTGGCCGGGGCTGCCGGGTTTGCCGGCTTGTGGCTGTAACCGGTCGGGCTGGTCGGGTCGGCCGTCGGCACGCTGTACTGCGTGTAACGGACGTCGTTGTTAGCGCTGTCAGAGAACAGATCGGCCTTGGCATAGGCACCGCGCAGCGACCCCCGCACATTGCCGCCATTGTCATATTTCAGCTTCAGGCCGAAATTGTCGCTGTCGATCTGGGAATTCTGGACATAGGAGATGGCCTCGGCCGAATTGGCGATCAGGGTGCCGTTGATCAGCACACCATTCTCGTCAATCGTGTAGGGCTTGGTCGTATCCAGGCCGGGGCTTTCGATGGCGAACGGGAACTTCACCGACGCTTCCGACGTCAGGATGTCCAGTTCGGAATGGAACCACTCACCCGACACTTCCACGGCATCGGACAGTTGCACCGCGCCGGCCAGCGATCCGCCGATGCGCTTGCGGCTCTGCTCGCGGTCGGTGGCATAGCGATATTCGGGCGCGTAGTAGTTCTTGGTGACCGTGGCCTTGTCGCCGCGTTCGGCAAAGCGCCAGTTGCCGCGATTCTGACCGCCCAGAACGTCCGTCTGGCTGTTCTGCTTGTCATAGGAAAGCGTGGCGATGAAGGCCGCCTTGTCGTCCCAGTTATAGCCGAGCGCCAGGGCACCCAACGGCTTCCAGCTGCCATCCGCACCCGAGGACTTGGCTCCGCGCACGTTGCCGGCGATGGTGTAGCCGGGGTCCAGCACCAGGGGATTGCGGGTCTTCAGGTTGACGGTACCGCCCAGGCCGCCTTCCAGCAGCTTGGCGTTCGGCGACTTGTAGACATCCACGCCGCCCAGCAGTTCCGACGGAACACCTTCCAGGCTGTCATTGTTGCGGTTCTGGCCTTCACCCAGGGTGAAAATCTCCAAACCGGTCAGGAAAATCTCGTCGTTCAGCAGCGTGACATTCTGGTCCAGACCGCGGATGCGGACCTTCGTTCCCTGGCCGTTGTCACGGTCGATCTGCACGCCCGACAGGCGCTGCAGGCTTTCCGCGATATTCTGGTCGGGGAACTTGCCCATGTCCTCGGCGGTGATGGACTCCAGGATTTCGTTGGAATTGCGCTTGGTCTGCAGCGCATTGGCCAGCGAGGCGCGGAAACCGGTGACGATGATCTCGTCCAGGACGCCGCCTTCGGCGGGTTGGGCCGGGGCCTGCTGCGCCATGACGGGCATGGCCGTGGCCAGCGCGATGGCGGCGACGCCGCCCAGATAGAAACTGGACTTCAACTTGACTGACATCTCTTACCTCCCATAAGGACTTAAGGCCATTAAGGCATTTTGCTTTATTAAATGCCCCACTGTGGGCGCATCTGTGGCGGGTCCATGCCCTCCTCCTCCCTCAAGGCATCGAGCGAATTCGCCTTTTTGGTTTGATTGATCGCCCGCTGCACACCTTGGACAATATTGACAGCGCAGTCAACAGGATTTGATAACGCTGTCATGATTCACCGATCCAAACACCCGTTCCAAAAATTCGGCTGTTTTCCGCCATTTTATTCGCAGGTGCAGCGAAAGTGGTGGTGCCATAAAAGGCTTCCGCCGCGATTGACATCGCTGCCAATTGACCCTACAAAATCCGACGGCCCGCAACACCATTTGCCGCCTAATGCTTTGCATCGGATAGCAGATTGATGATAGCGGTAACTCTGAAAACCTGCCGGACGCCCCGCCGGATGACCGCAGGACATGACACCTGACAGCGTTGACATACGAGGCGACGGCGGCACGCACGCATCGGATCGGCCAATCCCGGCGCGACCCGAAAATTTCTCGGATTTGGGCGTTGACAGCCCGACATGTTGATGTCATTTCATCTGACAACGATGTCAGATACATAAAATGCCGAAGGCCGATATTCCGGCCCGGCGCGACAATGAACGCAGAGTGGGAGGATGCTGAAGTGACGTCGAAGCGAACCGCGCGGCTGGTCCGCGCCATTGGCCTTGTCAGTGCCCTTGCCCTTGCGGGCGGTCTGCCGGCCACCATGGCCTTCTCCGCCGACGGCACGCCAACGGCGGCACAGACCCTGCATCCTGAAAAATGGCCGGCCGCCACGGCGTCGCGCCTGATCGACCCCGCCATCGAGAAAAAGATCGACGCCCTGCTGGCGCAGATGAGTGTCGAGGAAAAAGTCGGCCAGACGATTCAGGGCGATATTTCCACGATCACGCCCGCCGATCTGCGCAAATACCCGCTGGGATCGATCCTGGCGGGCGGCAATTCGGGTCCCGGCGGCGATGATCGCGCGCCCGCACAGGCCTGGCTGGACCTGGCGGACGAATTCTACCGGGTTTCCGTGGAAAAGCGCGCCGGGCACACCCAAATTCCCGTGATTTTCGGCGTCGACGCCGTTCACGGCCATGGCAATATCGGTGCCGCCACTATCTTCCCGCACAATATCGCGTTGGGCGCCACCCGCGACCGCGACCTGCTGCGCCGCACGGGTGAAGTGACGGCACGGGAGATGGCGGCCACCGGCATCGACTGGACCTTCGCCCCGGCCCTGTCGGTCGTCCGCGACGACCGCTGGGGCCGCTCTTATGAGGGCTACTCCGAAGATCCGGAGATCGTGGCGTCCTACGCCGGTGCGGTGGTGGAGGGTGTCCAGGGCGTCTATGGCTCCAAGGATTTCATGAAGCCGGGCCGGACGGTCGCCACCGCCAAGCATTTCCTGGCCGATGGCGGCACCGATGGCGGCCGCGACCAGGGTGATGCCAAGATCACCGAGGAAGAACTGATCCGCCTGCACAATGCCGGCTATCCGCCCGCCATCGAAGCGGGCGTGCTGACCATCATGACCTCGTTCAGCTCCTGGCAGGGCGTCAAGCATCACGGCAACAAGCAGTTGATGACGGATGTGCTGAAGGGCCGGATGGGCTTCAACGGCTTCATCGTGGGCGACTGGAACGCCCATGATCAGGTGCCCGGTTGCACCAAGTATAATTGCCCGACCTCGCTGATCGCCGGTCTGGACATGTACATGGCGTCGGACAGTTGGGAGCAGCTTTTCAAGAACACGCTGGCCCAGGTGAAGGACGGGACCATTCCGATGGCCCGCCTGGACGATGCCGTGCGCCGCATCCTGCGCGTGAAGTTCCATGCCGGCCTGTTCGACAAGCCCGCGCCCAAGGATCGCAAGGACGTGCCCGCCATCGCGACGCTGGGCAGCCCGGAAAACCGCGCCGTGGGGCGCGAAGCGGTCGCCAAGTCACTGGTACTGCTGAAGAATCAGGGTGGCGTCCTGCCGCTGTCACCCAAGGCCAAGGTGCTGGTCGCCGGCGACGGGGCCGACAATATCGGCAAGCAGGCGGGCGGCTGGACCATCTCCTGGCAGGGGACCGGCAACCGCAATGATGAATTCCCCGGCGCCACCAGCATCCTGGACGGCGTGAAGGCGGCGGTGGCGGCCGGTGGTGGTTCCGTCACCTATGACAAGGACGGCAAGTTCACCAGCAAGCCCGACGTCGCCATCGTCGTCTTTGGCGAGGAACCCTATGCCGAATTCCAGGGCGACGTGGAAACCCTGGAATATCAGCCGGGCGACAAATCCGATCTGGCCCTGCTGAAGAAGCTGAAGGCCCAGGGTATCCCCACCGTCGCCGTGTTCCTGTCGGGCCGCCCCATGTGGGTGAACCCGGAGATCAACGCGTCCGACGCCTTCGTGGCCGCCTGGCTGCCGGGGTCGGAGGGCAATGGCGTGGCCGATGTGCTGTTCCGGGACAAGGATGGCAAGATCAACCGCGACTTCGTAGGCAAACTGTCCTTCTCCTGGCCCCGGAATGCCGTGCAGACCCCGCTGAACCGGGGCGACGCCAATTACAATCCGCAATTCGCCTATGGTTACGGCCTGACCTACAAGGATAAGGGCGACCTGGCCGCCCTGGCAGAGGATAGCGGCGTGCCGGCGGGATCGGGGTCCAGCACGGGCGTGTTCTTCCGCCGTGGCGGGCCGCCGGCCCCCTGGTCGCTGGCCATCGCCGACAAGGTGGGCGATCTGCGCGTTTCCACCACCACAGGCACCAGCCCGGCCAAGGTCGTGGACCTGAAGTCGGTGGACGTGGCCGCGCAGGAAGACGCCAAGCAACTGACCTGGAACGGCACGGGCCTGGGCTCGATGATCATTTCCGGCCGGCCCGTTGACCTGTCGCGGCAATCGAACGGCGATGTCACCTTGTCGCTGCGCTATCGTGTGGATCAGGCGCCGACGGGCAAGGCCCATCTTTCCATGCTGTGCGGCCCCGATTGCCGTGGCAGCCTGGACGTCACCAAGCTTCTGGCCGATGCCAAGCCCGGCACGTTCCAGACCACCAAGATTTCCCTGAAATGTTTCGCCGCCGCCGGGGCGCGAATGGCGACCATCGAAGCACCCGTGGTGATCAGCACCGAGGGTCGGCTGGGCCTGACGGTCACCGACGTGAAGCTGGACGCCGATCCGGGCAACGCCGTCTGCCCGGCCAAGTAATATCACCGGTCCTGTTTTTTGACCGGTGATATCCGCGCCGACTGGCGCGGCGGCGGCCCATGCCGCCGATGCTTGAAATGCCGACCTGTCGGTATTTCAAGCCGCTGGTGTAACAGCCGGCGGACCCGTTTCGTCCCCGCCGGCACGGGTGGGGACGGCGACGGTTCTCTCTCTCTCTTCTTGTCACCCCACTTCGGGCCGCCCCTCACCGGGCGGCCTTTTTTTACGGGCGCGGTCTCACCGATTCGATCACCCGCACGGCCTCGGCAATCCCGTCCTCCTCCCGGATGCGCCGGCCGATGAAAGCGGCGCGCTGGCGGATATTGGCGTCCTCCAGGCACAGGCGGATGGATGCCGCCAGCTTTTCAGCGTCCAGTTCACGGTGCCGGATGGTTCCGCCGCTGACGCCCAGCCGTTCCAACCGCCAGGCCCAGAAGAACTGGTCCGCCAGGAACGGCACGATGATGGCGGGCACCCCGGCACGCAAACCGGCGGCGGTGGTGCCCGCGCCACCATGATGGATGACGGCCGCCATATGCGGGAACAGCCGGTCATGCGGGGCCGCGTCCAGGGTGAAAATATCGGGTGCGGGCCGTTCCGGCCGCAACCCGCCCCATCCACCGGCCAGCACGGCACGGCATCCGGCGCGTCTCACGGCTTCGACCAGCTTGGCCGTACTCGCCGCCGCATCGCCGGGCATCATGCTGCCAAACCCGATATAGACCGGCGGCGGCCCGGCGGCCAGGAAGTCGGCCAGATCGGCCGGCATCTGCCAGTCTGGGTGGTCCAGCCACCAGTACCCCGTGACATGCACCGACGCGGGCCAGTCCGACGGCCGGGGCAACACGGCGGGGCTGTGGGCCAGCAGGACGGACCCGCCATCCCGGCGCAACCGCCAATAGGGCCCCGCGAACGGATAGGGCGGCAGGCCCAGCAATTCCCGCCGCACATTGTTCACGCTGGTCCGCAGGATCTGCCAGTAGAACAGGGCCACCGCCCATCCGCCCAGCCAGTTGGACAGGCCGGACGGTTGGCCACGCGGCGGCGGGGCCAGGGGGCTTGGAAAGGCCCGCGTCGGCACGGATGGCTGCGGATAGGCCTGGACATAGGGGATGCCCAGCTTCTCCGCCACGGTGGCACCCATAAAAACACTGGCGCCCGTCGGGATGATCAGGTCGGCGTCGCGCGCCTCTTCCAGCAGAGCCTGTGTCCAGACGCGGCCATACCGGTTCGCGAAGCTGCGCATGGCCCCGGCCACGGCCAGCGGGCTTGCCCCCTCGTCGAACATGGTGCGGGCGGCGTCGCTGTGCAGATCCTCCCGAATATCGCCCGCGACCGGGACCAGCGTCACGCCCCGGCCCTCGACCAGATCGGTAAATGCGGCATAGGTCAGTAGCCGCACCGCGTGCCCGCGCGCCGCCAGACCCGCCGCCAGCGCCGCGAAGGGCTGGACATCCCCGCGAGAGCCCAGCGCCATCATCACGATCCGCATCTCGAACCGCTCCTATCCCTTTGCCCCCACAATGTCACAACCTTGCCGCCGCATGGGCACGGGTCCGTTAAGAACCCGGCAAAGATTGGCTGGTATGGTTGATGCATACCCTGGAACACAGGGTTTGATGGAGGCAAAAATGTTCCGCCTGCTGGCCAAGGTCCAATCGATGAAGGAACGTCTGGTGGTGGCGGCCCTGTGGACGGGCCTGCTGGCGGCCGCATGGTCGCTGCCCGTGCTGGACCGTATCGCCGCCCAGGCGGAACGGGAAAAGATGGAATCGGGCTATTACTACACGCCCCAGCGCCCCGCCGCCGCCTATGCCGATGTCGCCGTCGAACAGTGACCGTTACGCCGCCGCCAGCCCAAGGGTGAACGGCTCCGGTGACAGCCGCAGCGTGCGGCAGAACAGGGCGATGGCGCGGTAATACCCGGCCAGGGCCAGCAGTTCCACCACCTGCTCCGGCCCGAATCGTTCCGACAGCGCCGCCCATTGTCCATCTGACAGATCGCCGTGCGCATACAGGGCGTCGGCCGTGTCCAGAATCAGCAGGTCATCCTCCGACCAGTCCGGTCCCAGCGGATTGTCCGCCCTCGTCGCCGCCAGTTGCCCGCCATCCAGGCCCGCCGCCCCGGCGAACAGCGACGCATGCACCCCCCATTCATAATCGGCGCCCGCCTGGGCACAGGTGCGCAGGATCATCAGTTCCCGCTGCCGCACCGTAACGCTGCCGGGGTCCAGCAGCCCGCCCGCGAACAGTCGCGACAGGACACGCGGATTATGGGCCAGCGTAGTGAACAGCGCCAAGGGCGCCGCACCCGGCGGCCGCAGACGGTCGATCTGAGCGGCCACGGCCGGGTCATGGGGTGCGGGAACAGGTTCAAGGCGCGCGGACATGGGCATTCCTCCCCTTGCCATGGATGTGCTACAGAATTCGTAGCGCAATCGATGAAGAGGCGCTACGAAAATCGTAGCGACAGTGACCCATGGCGACCAAGGCAACCAGATCGGCCCGCCCCATCATGGTACTGATGGACCTGCTGGGCCGCCGCTGGACCCTTCGCATCCTGTGGGAACTGCACCAGCATCCGGGCCTCACCTTCCGCGCCCTGCGCGAACGCTGTGCCGACGTCTCCCCATCGGTCCTCAACACCAGGCTGGCGGAATTGCGCGACGCTCGCCTGATCATGCTGGAGGATGGATACACCCTGACACCCGAGGGGCGCGAACTGGGCTGCCTTATCCTGCCGCTCTATAATTGGGCGGAGGGGCATTTCGGGGACGCCGGCGGTGGCTGACTTTTTGGGTGGTTTCTGCTAGTCTCTCATCATCAAAGCCATATCTCTGCCCGCTTGCCGTGACGGGCATGACGACCATTCAGGGCGGCTGAAACGCCACCTCTGAAACATCCCGTGTTTTCTTCTGCACACCGTCGCTTGGGCTCTGGCATTCGGAGTAGCCACCCCCGGACTCCGGAACATCACCGGTTTTCCGTTGCATGATGTTTCACATGAACCGGAGCCGCCCCCTCTCCCACTCCGAATTGCACCGCACCCCCAAGCCTAATTGATGCATCGCCCAAGTTTTTTCCCCGTTGACAGAATCCTAACCATACCGCATCACTTCCGACATCGGATGTATTGTGCGGTGCGGGAACGGCCCGTGCCGGAGACGGGGTGAAAAATGTTCGCCGCCATGTTGCGCGCCGGGATGCGCGCGGTGCGTATCGACAGTTTGGAGCGTCAGGACCAGGATTTCGCCTGGGAGGATCGGGAGGCGTCGAAGCCCCTGTCACCCAAGCCCTTCACCTTCATGTGGGGGCTGGTGCGGGAAAAGTTCGCGGGTCGCCTGACGCTGATGATGCTGACCGTTGTCATCGGCCAGGGGATCGAGGCGTTCGAGCCCTACGCGTTGAAGGCCGTGGTCGATGCCCTGACGCAGGCGACCGGGGGCACCCCGGCCGAGGGTGTGCATGGGTTGGGTGTGACGGGCTGGTTTGTGCTGCTGCTGGGCATCTGGCTGGGCAGCATGGGCATGTACCGCGTCTATCAGATCCTGGACATCTACACCTCGCCCTCCATCCGGGCGCTGGCGCAGAAGCGCATGTTCTCCTGGCTGCTGGGGCACAGCCCCCGCTATTTCCAGGATAATTTTGCCGGCAAGCTGGGCCAGAAGATCAAGCAGGGGGCCAATGCCGTCCTGGGCGTGATCGAAATCCTGATGTGGGATGTGATCCGCGTCCTTGTGCTGCTGGTGGTCGCGCTGGGTCTGCTCTGGACGGCCTCGCCCGTCTTCTCCGCCGTGCTGGCGGGGTGGATGCTGGTCTATGTCGCCGTTTCCGGCTGGCTGGCCCGGCATTGCTTCCACCTGTCGGAGAAGATGAGCGCGGCGGTATCCAGCTCCTCGGGCCGGATCATCGACGCCATCACCAATGCCGACCTGATCCGTGGTTTCGCCCGCACCCTGTTCGAACGCTCCTTCCTGGGTCACTACATCAATGAGGAGCGGTTCCGGTCGCGCCGGCTGCGCTGGTTCCTGGTGGTCATGCGTCTGTTCCAGATGCTGTCCATCGTGGTGCTGCTGGGCGCGCTGGTCTGGGTGGCCATCGGCCGTACCCTGTCCGGCGGGATGAGCGTGGGTGAATTCACTCTGGTCTTCACCCTGGCCTTTCAGATCTCCAACACGGTCTGGCACCTGTCCGACCGCATGCTGACCTTTTTCGAGGAACTGGGCACCCTGTCGGAGGCGCTGGACCTTGTGTCGGCCCCGCATGAGATCACGGACACGGTGGGCGCCCCGCCGCTGCGGGTGCGGGCCGGCGGGATCGAGCTGCGGGAGGTGCATTTCAGCTTCGGTGACGGGACCAAGGTCTTCAATGGCCTGAACCTGAACGTCAAGCCGGGGGAGAAGGTGGGTCTGGTGGGCCGGTCGGGGGCGGGCAAAAGCACCCTGGTCAAGCTGATCCGGCGTCAGTACGACCCGCAATATGGACGTGTGCTGATCGACGGGCAGGACATCGCCCATGTCACGCTGCAAAGCCTGAACGAGGCGGTGGCGGAGGTGCCGCAGCAGCCCGGCGTGTTCCACCGGACGGTGGGGGAGAATATCGCCTATGGCAAGCCGGGCGCCACGCTGGACGAAATCCGCGCCGCCGCCGTGAAGGCCCATGCGGACGAGTTCATCATGAAGCGTCCGACCGGGTACGACACGATCGTGGGCGAACAGGGCGTAAAGCTGTCGGGTGGGGAACGTCAGCGTGTGGCCATCGCCCGCGCCCTGCTGAAGGACAGCCCCATCCTGATCCTGGATGAGGCGACCAGTGCGCTGGACAGCGAGTCGGAGCATCTGATCCAGGAAGCGCTCTGGACCCTGATGGAAGGCCGCACGGTGATCGCCATTGCCCACCGCCTGTCCACCATCACCGAAATGGACCGCATCCTCTATCTGGAGGGCGGTCAGGTGGTGGAGGAAGGCAGCCATCACGAATTGCTGGCCCTGGGCGGGCGCTATGCCCAGCTCTGGCACCGGCAGTCGGGCGGCTTTCTGGCGGCGGCGGAGTAAAGACAGCGACGCCGGACCGGCAGAGCTGGCTACGGCGGCGACCGCCGCCGCGCGGCACGTGCCGCGTAAGCCCAAGCCGCGAATGCGGCGCCGGCGATTTAGGCGCTCTAAAACATACCCCGAAGCTGAGGCGGGGTCACTCGGGCGGGGGCGGATCGACAGGGTCCGCCCCCGTTTTTTATGCAGCTTGACATTCCGCAATATTTTGCGTAAATATTTGCGCATCGTGAGACCAACTGCCGATCCCCCCGCTTTCACACTCTCCTTTCTGGACCCGGAAACCCGCCCGGCCTTCCTGGCGCTGCTGGCCGACCGGCTGGCTCAGCAGATCACGGATGACAGCGCCCGGCACTTGACCCGGCTGGGCTTCCGCACGCCCGCCATCTGCGTCTCGGCGTTGATGTACCTATATCGCCACGGCCCCTCTTCTCTGACTGACCTGGCGCAGGCCTATGGGCAGCAGCACCAATTGGTCACCCTGCGCATCGCGACTCTGGAGGAACAGGGGCTGGCCATCCGCCAGCCCGACCCGAAGGACAGCCGCCGCCGCCTGATCCTGCTGACCTCCGATGGTCAGGACGAGGCGGAGCGACTGTCCATCCATCTGGCCCGCATGACCCGTGCCCTGGACGGGTTGTCGGCCCAATTGGGGGCGGACCTGCCCGCCCTGCTGCAATCCGCCATCGACCATCTGCACCGCGACCCGCTATCCCGCCGCATCGACGCGATGGCCACCAAATAAGGAAACCAACCAATGCGACGCGCAGCGCTTGCCTTGCTGGCCGGTGCCACCCTTTGGGCTGCCTCGGCCCTGGCCTCGACCGCTGACCCGTTGATCAGCGCCGACGCCGTGCGCGCCGATCTGAAGCGCGTGCTGGAATCAATCGCGGAACTGCATCCCGATCCCGGCTTCACCATGAACCCCCAGGCCGTTACCGCCATGGCCGCCCGGATCTCCGCCGACCTGTCCGGCCCCATGACCCGGCGCGAGGCTTGGCGCGCACTGTCCCGGCTGAACCCGCTGCTGGGCGATGGTCATACGCTGGTCGCCTTTCCCGATCGCATGGAAAGGCTGCGCGAGCATATCCAGGCCGGGGGCCGCCTGCTGCCCATCGATGTCCGCATCGATGATGCCGGTCGCCTGCTGCTGGCCAAACCCGCTGCGGGCCGCCCGGCGGGCACCATCGTGAGTGCCATTGATGGCCGCCCCGCCAGCGCCCTGGTTGGGGCCATCCTGGCCCGTACCCATGGCGACGGCCCCGCCCATGCCCGTGTGCTGGCCGGTGACCGCTTTGTCCTGTTCTACTGGCTGATCTTTGATGGCGGCCCGGAATACCGCGTCACCTTCACTCCAGGCGACAGCACCACCCTACCCGGGCGTGACAGTATCCCGACCATCATCGACCCGGCGCCCGCCTTCGCCGACACCGTCTCCAATGCCATCCTGCCCGATGGTATCGGCTATCTGCGGGTAGACAGCTTTGACGGGGCCGGGCTGGGTGCCTTCCTCACCTATACGGCCGATCTTTTCGCCCGGTTCCACACCGCAGGCGTCCGCGACCTGATCATCGACCTGCGTTTTAATCCGGGGGGCGACGACAAGCTGTGGATCGAGGGGCTGGCCCCCTATTTCGCCACCAAACCCTACCGCCTCTACTCCCGGGCCGCCGTGAAACTGCACCAAGGCGTCGCCAGTCCCGGCGAGGTGGTCGGGTCGGTGAAGATAATCGAGGGCAAACGCTATTACCAACCCTCACCCGACAATCCGTCCCGCATCCCCGGTCGCACCTGGATCCTGGCCGGCCCGCGAAGCTACTCCTCATCCATCCTGATGCTGACCGCCATGCAGGACCAGGGCCTCGCCACCGTCGCTGGACAGCCCACGGGCGGCCGCTCATGCAGTACCGGCCGTGTCAGGCGCGTGGCGCTGGACGGCACGGGCCTGGCCGCCTTCGTCCCCGATGTGCTGTTCACCCGGCCTGGCGGCCATAATTGTGCCCAGCCGGTCATGCCCAATCTGGATGTGGCGGAGACTGAGGCAGACCCGATGGCCGCCGTCACGGCGTTAGCAGCGGCGATCCGGCAGAGTCGTTGATCGGGAGAAGCCCAGAAATGACAAAAGCGCCTCGACCAGGTCGGGCGCTTTTGAAAGGGTGGCTGGGGGACTAGGATTCGAACCTAGACTGGCGGAGTCAGAGTCCGCAACCCGCCACCCAATTACATGAATAGTATCAAACAACCAATTGATATATATTAATCTTTAGTCTGCGCAACTCGCTCCCGTTGCGAGCCGCAGCGGATACAGACGGCACAAAAGGCGGCACAGAGCCGTCTATGCCGCTGTTTCAAAAACCTCCATCTCATCATTCGGCAAAGGCTTGGCAAAGTCAGGAACGGCGGTCATGGGCGCGGTCAGCCATGCGCGCATGGCCTGCTGTCCGATCAGGATCACCGGCATCGCCTTTGGATGGACCCCACCGACCAGATCATTGGGTTCGGTGGTGAGGAACCCGAACAGATCGTGGTGGCCCGTGACGGGGGCCGACTTCGGTCCGCGCGTCCCGTCCCATCCAGTCCAGATCCCAGCAAAGGCTGCCGGGCGATCATCTGTCACTCGGAACCAAACAGCCTTCTTAGGGCCTGGGTCGGATGTATATTCCGCGAATCGCTCGAATGGCACCAGACAGCGGTTGGCTGGGGACAGCCAGCGCTGCCACCAGGGGCTGGTCAGATTGCGAATATTGGTGATGGGGTGGGCCGTATCCTTAAAGGGCGGCATTCCCCAACGCATCGCCCGCCAAGTCGGGATACCATCCTCCAGCCGGACCACCGGTGCCATCCGGTCCGGAAAGATATCCAGCTTGGTTTGGCTGAAAGGGTCGAAGCCAAAGACTTCGTCATTCAGGCCCAGCTTGGCCACCGCTGCCTTGTAGTGGTTGCACATCCCTGTCTACCCTTGGCTTGTCGGTGCCTTTCGGCATCACCCGGAACGCTTCGACCGCCGCATCCGCATCACTGCTGCGCATGATACGCGCACGCTGCATGACGCGGTAGAGGCTGCCTGGGTCATGTGACGCACAAGCCAGATACGCACCGAAAATCGGCGTGAAGGTATCGTGCTGCACAATCACCTCAACGCCGCCCGGATACTCACGTTCCAGGCGGAAAGCGTGCGGAAAAATGGATGACATGATCGCCACTCGGGATGAGAACGGAATAAGAACATGTTCCGCCCGCATCCCATTGTCCAGCCCCGAACTGCCGAACGACAAAAGGCCCGCCGGCGTGAACCGGCGGGCCTACTTCATGAAGTCGCGGAAGCGACGTATATACGCGCCCTTGGAACGTGCGTTCGGGTCCGGGGGCACGGCCCTATGGTGAACGGTCGGTATTTGCCCGATGCTCCCCAGCCAGCAGGGCAGCTCGCAGATCGACCGGCAGGCGGGGCCAAAGATAAACAAGCATCTCCAGGCCGCGCGGCGGGGTTTTTGTACGCCCAGCAAGCGCGTCATAAAGACGTGGCGGCGACAGGCCAAGGATGTCAGCCGCCTGGACACCGGACAAACCATCAGGGAGTTGACGGGTAGCTTTTTCCGTCATGCGATATCACCAAAGGACTTGATGAGATTTTTCCGATACCGGGAATGATTTTTCTGAAACGAATACAAGTGATAAAAATAATGATGATCGTCGGCGAGCCACAGGCCGACCACAAGCACGGCGGGATTTTTATCACCAGTCATTGCGGTCGTCACAACGCGACAAGGCGCCCCGAATTTCACAATCATGGGAGCCTTTTTTAGCAGCTCCGCTGCCCAGGAACTCACATCTTCGGACCTCACCACCGCCGGAGGCACCCGAAAGTAAGCACGCCGCCGCTCGTCATAATATCGGGTAGCCAAAAACTGCCTAGCGGATTCCTTTGCCACGGCCATCCTGTCCCGGGGCGCGGCGGCCATCACCGCGCAAGCAGACCGGTAAGTCCAGTGCGCCGCCTCGACACCGCTGCGTCGAAGTCCATTAGTGTTTTCTATCCAGGACATTTATACCTCCCGCGCCGGATACATACGGGACAGTTCCGTTTTGCTGTACGTGGTCGGGCGGATACCGCAGCCCAGATAGCCGCCATCGGCACCGGTCAGAACCCACACCTTGTTTGCGCGCTCATATTTGGCGGTGACGCCAGCAGCAGCAAGGATGCGCTTGAAAGTCTGGCTGGTCATTGATCGGCTCCATCACGAATCTGTTTCGGATAGACAGATCATGCCGAAACGGCATGATCGCGTCAATGAAAATATGCCAATACGGCATGTTTTTTATGGTGACAACTCCCGCACCCTGGACAGCCGGTCGCGGCAATCGTCGCCGGCGTCGGACAGGGCCAGGATATAGCGGGCCAGATCGCGATCATCCGCCATCGCCGGCGGCACCGGGGCGGGCTGGCAGGACAGCAGCGCCGCCGGCACCGTCATCCGCACCACCTCCACCCGGGGAGCCGCCGGCGGCCCGCCGGCGCAGCCCGTCAAGCACAATAGTGACAGCAGGGCTGCCGGCACAGCCATGGGTCGCTGGTGCATCGCTGATCCTCCTTTCAATGGTCAGGCGCGCCAAAAGCCGCGCACGCTCTGCGGCGGCGGCATCGGTGACGGTCTGGACATTGCGCCGGCCCGCCTCGGTTACCGCATTCACGGCCCTGGCATTGGCCCGCGCCGTTTCTGATGCCAGCGCGGCCGACAGGCGGGCCGCATCCAGATCAGCCCCCCGCTGGTGCCAGGACCAGATCAGCCAGGTCAGGGCAACCGCCGCCGCGCCGCCCAGCAACAGGCGCGGGTCAGACATCACCATCGCCCCCCTCCACCCGCGCACCCAGGGGCAGTGTGGTCACGGCCCGCAGATAGGCCATGACACCTGCCGTCACGATGGTCACGGCGCCCGATTGCCACGGCTCCAGATAGACGTTGAGCATGGGCAGCACCATTTCCAGCGCCCCGAAAACGGCGATCAGCACCGCGACCAGGATGGTGC
>NZ_JAGOGJ010000094.1 GCF_017996735.1 Niveispirillum sp. | reverse complement strand
GGCTTGTCTCAATGATTGCGCGGGATCAGGTCCGATAACCGCCAGCCATCCCGGTGGGGGCGTGATAGGCAGGGATCAGGACCACCCCTCCCGCCCGGACCCTTTTCCATGCGCCTGTACCTCTCCACCCTGTCCACCCCCATCGGCCTGTCCCTGATCGTGACGGATGGGGCCGGCACCCTGCGTGCCCTGGATTTCGAGGATTACCGGCCGCGGATGGACCGGCTGCTGCGCCGGCATTATGGCGCGGTCGATCTGACCGATGCCCCGCTGCCCGGCCCCGTGGCCCAGGCCCTGTCCGCCTATTTCGATGGCGACCTGACGGCTCCCGACAGCCTGCCCACCGCCACCAACGGCACAATCTTCCAGGCCCGTGTCTGGGCGGAACTGCGGCGGCTGCGGCCGGGGGAGACCCTATCCTATGGCAGCATGTCCGCCCGTATCGGACAGCCCAAGGCGGTGCGGGCCATGGGTCTGGCGAATGGTGCCAACCCCATCGCCATCGTGGTGCCATGTCACCGCGTCATCGGGGCCAATGGCGCCCTGACCGGCTATGGCGGCGGGCTGCACCGCAAAGAATGGCTGCTGCGCCATGAGGGGGCGGATTTCAGGAACTGACGGGTTGATAACCGTCGCGCAGCAGGGCCGCCAGCAGGTCGAAATCGATGCTTTCCGGTTTGCGGAACCGGATGCAGCCCTTGCCATGGTCCAGACGGGCGACGGCGTCCGCATGCTGTTCCGGCACCTTGATGCCGGTCAGGTAGATCGACACATGCTGCTTCTGGCTGGCGAAGGCGAAGATCGCGCGACCATCGACGCTATAGGCGGGCATGCCCCACTGCATCTCCTCGACAGGATCGGGCAGGTTGGCGCGCGCCACGTCCCGGATGCGCAGCAGCCAGGGCAGGCGGGCAGGGTCAGCCTCTGCCAGATAGGCATCGACGGTGGCGGCCTTGGATTGCACCATGATCGTTCTCTCCAGCGTTCCGACAGGGGAGCATGCCGGCCCCGCCGGCCCACCGCTTGACAGGCGGGGCCGGCTCGGTGCCCATAGGCCGCATCATGCCACGCGACCCCGCCCCCCGTCCCAAAACCCTTCGCCATGTCC
Organism: Niveispirillum sp.; assembly: GCF_017996735.1. GTDB lineage: Bacteria > Pseudomonadota > Alphaproteobacteria > Azospirillales > Azospirillaceae > Niveispirillum. The sequence goes on along the minus strand of NZ_JAGOGJ010000094.1, from coordinate 24,300 downwards.
GCGATCTGGCCGATCACGGTCTGGTGCATGGGGCCGCCCTGCCGGAACTGGAACAGGTGGCGGCCCAGTTCGCGGTGGCCGTGACCCCCGCCATGGTCGACCTGATCGACCCGACCGATCCGCAGGATCCGGTGGGCCGCCAGTTCCTGCCCGATGCGCGGGAACTGGATATCAGGGACGAGGAACTGGCCGATCCCATCGGTGACGATCCCTTCACACCGGTGAAAGGCATCGTGCATCGCTACAAGGACCGGGTGCTGCTGAAGCCTGTCCATGCCTGCCCGGTCTATTGCCGGTTCTGCTTCCGCCGCGAAATGGTGGGGCCGGGGTCGGATGCGCTGAACGCCACCGAACTGGACGCCGCCATCGCCTATATCGAAGGCAATCCGGAGATCTGGGAAGTCATCCTGACCGGTGGCGATCCCATGATCCTGTCGCCGCGCCGGATGGGGGAGATCATTGCGCGGCTGAACGCCATCCCGCATCTGGGGCTGGTGCGTATCCACACGCGGGTTCCCCTGGTCGATCCCGGCCGCGTGGATGCCGACATGCTGGCCGCCCTGAAGGGGCCGCGCATCGCCACCTGGGTGGTGCTGCATTCCAACCATTGGCGGGAATTCGGCGAAGAGGGGAAGGCGGCGGTGGCGCGGCTGGTCGATGCCGGTATTCCCATGCTGGGGCAGAGCGTGCTGATGCGTGGCATCAATGATGATGTCGAGACGCTGACCCGCACCTTCCGCACCATGGTTTCCAACCGGATCAAGCCCTATCACCTGAACCATGGCGATCTGGCCAAGGGCACCAGCCATTTCCGCACCAGTGTGACGGAGGGCCGCGCCCTGATGAAGGCGCTGCGCGGGGATGTCTCCGGCCTGTGCCAGCCCACCTATATCCTGGACATTCCCGGCGGCCACGGGAAGGTGCCGCTGACCGACAGCTATCTGACCCCGACGGGGCAGGCGGGGGAATGGCGGGTGGAAGACCCGCGCGGCAACCACCATCCTTATCGCGGATGATGGTGCTGCGGCCAAAGCGATACTGGCCGTTGGTCCTGTGCCGCACTACATAGGGTCTGTTATTCCCCTGCATGGTTCTCGGTGATGAAGAAGCTGGGTCTTTCCGTCCTGTCCGCCCTGTTGCTGGCCGGTGCCGTGCAGGCGGCCCCCGTCCGGTCCAATCTGGTGGCCACGGACAATGTGGAGACCTTCATCACCCTGGAAACCGCCGGCGTGGCACCGGGACAGACCGTCTGGGCCGCCCTGACCCAGAATATCCGTCCCCACTGGCACACCTACTGGATCAATCCCGGCGACAGCGGCATCCCGACCGAGATCAAATGGACCCTGCCGGAAGGGTGGGCGGCCGATGCCATCACCTGGCCGGCGCCGACCCGGTTCCCCATCGGGCCGCTGGTCAATTTCGGTTATGGCGATCAGGTGCATCTGCTGGTTCCCCTGAGCGTGCCGGCCACGGCCGTGCCGGGGCAGGCGGTGACGCTGGATGCCAAGGTCGACTGGCTGGTCTGTGAGGATATCTGCATTCCGGAATCGGCCGATCTGTCGATCACCGTGCCGGTCGTGGCTGGTACGGCGGCGGTGGAGCCGGAGGCGGCCCCCCTGTTCACCCGTGCCCGCGCCAGCCTGCCGGTGCCCAGCCCCTTTCCGGCCACCCTGTCGCCGGGCGACAAGGCGCACCGCCTGACCCTGTCGGCCCCCGGTATCGACCGGGGCAAGATCAGCGAAGCGTTCTTTTTCCCGCATGATTACAAGGTGGCCAGTTCCAATGCGGCACAGGACCTGACGGTGGACGGGCAGGGGCTTTCCCTGTCCCTGGTCCCCGGCGGCCCGCTGCCCGCCGGCCCCGTCACCGGTGTCCTGACCTTCACCGAGGAACTGGACGGGCAGAAGCTGCGCCATGCCTTTGCGGTGGAGGCCGCCATCGGTGCCGCCGCCGGCCCGGCAGCGGGTGGGGCAGGGCAGACAAGCTGGGCCACGGCGCTGCTGCTGGCCCTGCTGGGCGGGGCGGTGCTGAACCTGATGCCGTGTGTTTTCCCTGTCCTGTCGATGAAGGCGCTGGCCCTGCTGCGCCATGTGCCGGGCCATGCCCGTCGGCACGGGCTGGCCTATACAGGCGGCGTGATCGCCTGTTTTGCGGTGGTGGCCGGGGCTCTGCTGGCCCTGCGTGCCGGGGGGGCCGCCATCGGCTGGGGCTTCCAGCTTCAGGACCCGCTGGTCGTTGCCGTACTGGCCTATGTCATGCTGCTGCTGGGCCTGTCCCTGTCGGGCGTCTTCACGCTGGGCGGTTCGGTGATGGGGGTGGGCCAGGGGCTGGCCGGGCGCGACGGGCTGGCCGGCAGCTTCTTCACCGGCGTGCTGGCCACCGTGGTGGCCACGCCCTGCACGGCCCCCTTCATGGGCACGGCCCTGGGCTTTGCCATCACCCAGCCCTGGCCCGTGGCCCTGTCGGTGTTTCTGGCGCTGGGCCTGGGCATGGCCCTGCCGTTCCTGGCCCTGTCCTTCTCGCCGGCGCTGCTGCGGCGCCTGCCCCGGCCCGGCCTGTGGATGGAACGGGTGAAGCAGGCGCTGGCCTTCCCGCTTTACGCGTCGGCCGCCTGGCTGATCTGGGTCCTGTCGATCCAGGCGGGGCCGGCGGCGCTGGCCACCGTGCTGGCCGGCATGGTCGCCGTCGCCTTTGCCGCCTGGGTCTATGGCCAGACGCGCCTGTCGGGCGGGTTGGGCCGGACCCTGGGCAGCGTCCTGGCCCTGCTGGCGCTGGGCGGGGCCATTGCCGGCGCCACCACGGCGGCCCCCGTCGCCACCCCCGCCACGGGGACTGGTGGCGCACAGACCGCCGGCAGCGCCGACCACGAACCCTGGAACCCGGGGCGGCAGGCCGAATTGCTGGGCCAGGGCAAACCGGTCTTCGTCAATTTCACCGCCGCCTGGTGCGTAACCTGTCTGGTGAATGAACGCACGTCGCTTTCCACGGATGCCGTGAAGCAGGCGTTGAAGGACAAGGGCGTCACCTATCTGAAGGGCGACTGGACCAACCGGGACGCCACCATCGCCCGCGTGCTGGAAAGTCACGGGCGCAGCGGCGTGCCGCTCTATCTGCTGTACCTGCCCGGCAAGCCGAACCCGGTGGTCCTGCCGCAGATTCTGACGGAAGGCATCGTGCTGGACGCGTTGTCCGGCCTGCCCGCCGCCTGATCGATTCGCCTTCGCGGAACTTTCTTTCACTTCTCCTTGTTGGCTTCCTGAGAGCATTGCCGGGAACGAGGGGCCGCTATGTCCTTGTGGATATGACCCTGGGTGGGCTTGCGGCCCCGATACCGGCGCCTTATCTTAGAATTATTCTAAGACGGGTGGGGCGTCCGGCCGCCGATGCGGCCCTCGCGACATCCGGGGAGAAAGACCATGGCCAGTTACAACGAAAGCACCGAGTTCCTCCGGACTTTCACGGCCCAGGCCAACCGCTATCCCATGCTGCTGCCCGAGCAGGAGGCACAGCTTGCGCGCGACTGGGCGGACCGGCAGGACCGCCGTGCCTTCGACAAGCTTGTGCAGTCGCATATGCGCCTTGCCGTGAAGGTGGCGGGCAAATATGCGCGCTCGGGCCTTCCCATCGCCGATCTGGTATCGGAAGCGAATATCGGCCTGATCAAGGCGGTGCAGCGTTTCGATCCGACCCGTGGTTTCCGTCTGGCGACCTATGCGCTGTGGTGGATCCGGGCGGAGGTGCAGTCCTTTGTCCTGCATAATTGGTCGCTGCTGAAGGGCGGCAACACCGCCACGCTGAAGCGCCTGTTCTTCAACCTGCGTCAGACCCAGCGCAAGCTGGGTATCCATGACCGGGTGATGAGCGACGCCGAAGCGCAGCGGGTGGCCGAAACGCTGAGCGCCAGCGTCGAGGATGTGCGCGAGATGGAACACCGTTTCGCGACACCGGTCGGGTCGCTGAACGTGCCGGTGGGGGAGGATGGCGACCATGAAGCCATCGACCTGCTGGCCGATGACACCGAAAGTGTGGAAGAGCGGCTGGTCGATCGCGGCGAGCTGACGGCGCGCCGCGCCCTGATGAAGGACGCGCTGACCCAGTTGGGCGAGCGTGAACGGCATATCTTTGCCGCCCGCAACCTGTCGGACCAGCCGGTGACGCTGGAAACCCTGGCCCGCCATTATGGTGTCAGCAAGGAGCGTATCCGCCAGATCGAAAGCGGCGCCTATAAGAAGGTGGTCCGTCGCGTCCGATCCCATGCCGAAACCACCCCCCTGTTGCCGCCCATGGCGCTGGGCCGCCGGGCCGGCCTGATGGCGATGGCGTAAGCGACTCCGCGCCCGTCCCCGGTGTGCAGCGCCGGGTGAGGGGCGGAAGGAGGGGGGCGAGGGCGGTGGTTTACGCCGCCGCACCCCGTGTCGCCGTCGCCGCTTCGGCCTGGTTCAGCAGGTCGGCCAGTATCTCGGCCACGGGCTGTTCGCGGGTAACCATGCCCACCGACTGTCCCGCCATCAGGGAACCGTTTTCCACATCGCCGTCGATGACGGCGCGGCGCAGCGCGCCGGCCCAGTAATGCTCGATCTCCAACTGGGCTTCCTTCTGATCCAGCGCGCCCGCGTCGAATCTGGCGATCACCTCGCGCTGCTTTTCCATGAAGCGCTTGGTGCCTTCGTTCTGCAGGGCGCGCACGGGGATCACGGGGAAACGGTTGTCCAGCGCCACCGACGCGATAGCGTCGCGTGCGCCGGCCCGGATGAAGGCCTGCTTGAAGTTGGGGTGCGCGCGGCATTCGGTGGCACAGACAAAGCGGGTGCCAAGCTGTACGCCGGCCGCCCCCATCTCCAGATAGGAGACGATGGCCTCGCCCCGACCGATGCCGCCCGCCACGAACACGGGCACGTCACGGATTTCCGGCAGGATCTCCTGCGCCAGGACGGAGGTGGACACCGGGCCGATATGGCCCCCGGCCTCGCTGCCCTCGATCACGATGGCGTCGGCACCGGCCCGGATCAGGCGCTTGGCGATGACCAGGGCGGGGGCAAAGCACATGACCCTGGCGCCGCCATCCTTGGCCGCCTTGATCGCCGTGCCGGGCGGCAGGCCGCCGGCCAGCACGATATGCCCGACCTTCTCTTCCAGGCAGACCTGGACCAACTGGTCCAGTTGCGGGTGCAGGGTGATCAGGTTGACGCCGAAGGGCCGGCTGGTCAGGGCCGCCGTGGCGCGGATTTCCGCGCGCAGCAGGTCGGGCGGCATCGACCCCGACGCGATTACGCCGAAGCCGCCGGCATTGGAAATCGCGGCCACCAGATTGCGGTCCGACACCCAGGTCATGGCTCCGCCCATGATGGCAAGGTCGGTGCCCAGAAAATCACGGCCCCGCGACCAGAGCTGATCCAGATATTGGCGAGCGGACATGGGCGCAGCCCCTTAGCATTCATAAAAAAAACCACAGGTTGGCCCTGCCTACCGTTTGCGCGGTAAAGGGTCAAGAGGGGCTGCGAGATTGCTGCCGTCTAGCTCTTCTGGCAGGTGGCCTTTTCACCGCTCAGGCTGCGGCAGAGAAGGCCGCCGCTGGTCTTGAACGTGCCGTCGGGATTGCGGCGTATGGAGATCTTGTTGGAAAACTGCACCCAGCCGGCACTGCCCCAATGGGACCGGATGCCGTTGGAAAAGACCAGCGTCCCGTCGGGGAATTTCACGACGGCGGTCCCGTCCTTGAAGGTGATGCGATCCTCGTCCAGGGTCGCCACCTGGCTGTTGCTGCACAGGATCATCTCCTCCGTCCCGTCCTGCCTTGTGCAGACCACGGGATCGCCGCCCGACAGCACCATGGCGAATATCGTCACTTCCAGTACGTTCAGCGGCATCACCCACACCTGTTCCGGTTAAAAGCCCCGGGTCATTATCCTAAATCCGGGCCAGGATGAAAATACGCCGGAAGGGGAAGAGGGTGCTGCCATCCGCCTCAGGCGGGTAGGCCCGGCTCAGCGCGTCGCCATAGGCCGCCCTGAAGGCGTCCGCCTGCTCCGCCGGCAATCGGGCCGTGACCGGCAGCAGCGCCGTCGCCGACACCCATTCCAGCACGGGGTCCTCGCCTTCCAGGACCTGCACATAATCCGTGTGCCAGATGTCGATGCTGCCGGCATGGGGCCGCAGCACCCGCCAATAATCGGCCGGCGGCAGGACCCTGCCATGGTCCAGGGCGCCGGTCAGCATGGCGTGCCACGGCTCCCGAGCCGCCAGTTCCCGCAGCAGAAGATGTGACGGGGCGGCGAAATTGTCGGGCATCTGCACCGCCAGCACGCCGCCCGGCGCCAGATGCCCGGCCAGCCGCGTGAACAGGGCCGGATGATCGGGCAGCCATTGCAGGGCGGCATTGGAAAAGACCAGATCGGGCGGTGCATCGGGCCGCCAGGACCCGATATCCCCATGCTGCCAGGCAATGCGCGACGGCGTGGCGGCCGCCTTGCCCAGCATGGCGGGATCGCTGTCCAGCCCGGTTACCGTGGCTTCGGGAAACCGGTCGGCCAATTGCCGGGTCAGGTACCCGGTGCCACAGCCCAGATCGATGGCCGTCCGCACGGGGATGGCTGGTATCGCTGCCATCAGGTCCCGCCCCGGTCGTTCCCGCAGCGCCCGGTAGCGTTCGTAAAGGTCCGGGTTCCAGCCCATTCCTGCCTCCCTCTCTGCCGCCACCCCGCATGCTGGCGCGAAGTACAGGCCGGGGCAAGGGAGGCAAAGGTGGAGGGCGTCAGGCGGCTTCGGCCATCCGCACCTGCTGTGCCAGATGTGCGCCCAGGCGCAGCGACAGGGCCACGATGGTCAGGGTCGGGTTGGCCCAGCCGGAGGTGGGGAAGACCGAACTGCCCGCCATGAACAGGTTTTCCTTGCCCCAGACCTTGCCATTGGCATCGACCACGCCGGTGGATGGATCGGCCGACATGCGGGTGGTGCCGATATGATGATGGCCGCCCTGAAGCACATTGTGATGGTCGCCATCATCCAGCCCCGTGGGCCAGTCGGGGCTGCCGTCGTGCAGCCATTCGTCCATCGTGATCCTGCCCAGGCCCGTGCGTGCCAGCTCGGCCCCCACCAGTTCGGTCACCGCATGTGCCGACCGTTTATCGATGGGGGACAGGCGCCAATCCAGGTCGGCCCGGCGCTGGCCCAGCATGTCGCGGTCGGATGACAGGCGCACGCGGCTGTCCGGGTTGGGTGCCTGCTCGCCGCGCACCAGCAGATACAGGGCGGTCGGCTGCGCGATCAGCGCCCGCCGCCGGACATAGCGGCGATAGAGGTTGGTCGGTATCGACGGCAGCACGGGCAGCAGCCGCATCAGCTTGCGCCCTGCCCCTTCCGGCCACCATTGGCCCTTCTTCCAGGCGGCGTTCAGTTCCGTTGCCGCGTCCGTCACGCCGGGCAGGGAACGGTAATAAAGGGCGATGGAACTGTTCAGCACGCCCAGTTCCGCCTGTTTTTCCGCCGAGAGCACCAGGCTGGGGCACAAGGGCGGCAGGTGGCGCGGATAGGTCGTCCGCAACCGCTCCAGCAGCCGGACCGGGTCATCCGCCGTCACCCGGGCGGTGCGGCATTTGGGATGTTCCATGAAGAACCGGCCCACCAGATCGCGGCCATTGCCGATGCCCGCCGTCTCCACATCGGTGGAGGCCAGCAGCAGGCGCGGGTTTTCAATACCCCCCGCCGCCAGCACGTAATGGCGTGCCCGCACACGGTGGCGGGCGCCCGACGGCGTCGCCAGCCGCAGGCCGGTGACCCGGCGCGCATCGCCGGAGACATCGATATTGACGACCGTGCCGTGCAGCAGGGTGTTCACCTGGGGGCTGGCCGCCAGTTCGGTGCGGTATGCCTCCCCGAAACGTTGCGCCTTCATGCGCCAGAACCGCGTCTGGACCAGCGCCGGATCGAAACCCGGATCCTCCAGCCCCGCTTCCAGCCACAGGTCGTTGAACCGCGCCTCACCCACGCCGCAGAATTCGGCCGCGTCCCGGTAATTGCCGGCCAGATCGCCGGCCGTGACGGGCCAGCCACTGTGCGGCACCCAGGACCGGCGCTGGAAATCGATCGGGTCCAGCGGCACACAGCGCCCCGACCATGTGGCCGTGGTGCCGCCCAGCACGCGGTTGCGCGTCACATCCAGCGGATAATAGGGCAGGCCCACATTCTCGCCCTGGTTCAGGGTCTGCAGGTCTGTTTCCAACGACGGGCCGCCGCTTTCGATCAGGCAGACATCGCTGCCGGCGCGGGCCAGGCGCAGGGCCAGTGCAATGCCCGCCGCACCGGCGCCGACGATGGCCACATCGGCCGTGAATTCCTGTTCGGGGGGAAGGGTGAGCAGATCGGTCAGCATGGGGATGTCCCGCGATGGCATTGTCCCTTCATGTACGCGCCGGCCGCCCTTCTATTCCCTTGCGCCTGCGAAATTCCTTTCGCGGATGCGGTGCGCTGTGCCGGATGGATTTTTTGCGCAGATGCATGGAATAGGCGGGCCGGGCGCCGCGTATATGATCAAACACCACACACTTGCCGGTTCGTCCCCGCCTTGCTGCCCGATATCACCCGACACATCCCGGCCCTGCGGCGTTACGCGCTGGTGCTGACCCGCGATCCGGGACAGGTGGAAGACCTTGTCCAGGAAAGCCTGGCCCGTGCCCTGGCCGGCAGCCGTTCCTGGCGGCCGGGATCGGATCTGCGGGCCTGGCTTCTGTCCATCACCCACAACACGTTCATATCGGGATGGCGGCGTGAACAGGTGGTGCGGACGGGCCTGGAACAGGTCGCCGAAACCGCGCCGCATGCCGTCATGGCGGCCCTGCCCGACCTGCGGGTGGAGGCAAGGCAGGTGGTGGAACGGTTGCTGGCCCTGCCCGACGGCATGCGCGAAATTCTGTTGCTGGCGGTGGTGGAGGAAATGAGTTATCGCGAGATCGCGGACATGCTGGGCATTCCGCTTGGCACCGTCATGTCGCGTCTGGCCCGCGCCCGGGCCGCCCTGCGACAGCAGGTCGATACCGGTTCCGTGACACCGGAGTCGCGACGGGCCTCGTTCCGGCTGGTGGAGTAGGCGGATGCATCCTTTCGATCCAATCACCGAGGACGATCTCAACGCCTATATCGATGGCGGCCTTGATCAGCGCCGCCGCGCCGAGGTGGAGCAATGGCTGTCCCAATACCCGGAAGAGGCGGCCCGCATCATGGCCCAACTGGGGGAGGCGGACCTGCTGCGCGAAGGGCTGGGGGAGGAGATGTTCGCCGCCACGGCCGATGCGGGCACGCGGCATCTGGCCGGCCGGCTGCGCCAGCGCCTGATCTGGCGCGGCGTCACCCATGTCATGCAGCGGGCCATGATGATCCTGCTGCCGCTGGCCGCCGGTTACGGGCTGAGCTGGCTGCCCACGGGCGGGCAGCAGACGGCTGTGGCCGCGCATATCGTGCCCCTGTTCGCCGATGAGGCGGCGGAGGCCTATCGTACCGCCATGAAGGGGCTGGGGGCCGACCGTGTCCCGACCTTCCGCGATACGGATCTGCCGGCGCGGCTGGCATCCGTCGACGGGGAGCATCCGCTGCCCATTCCGGCCCCGCCTACCCAGCGCTGGCAGTTGCTGGGGGCTGAACTGACACCCTGGGACCATGGCGATGCCGTCCAGGTCTTCTGGCGGCACGAGACGAAGGGCACCGTGGTGCTGTTCGTGTCCGAGGACAAGGCCGATGCGGGACAGCCCGCCCTGCCGCCCACCCTGGGCCATACGGAGGAAGGGGATGTCGTCTATTGGCGCTCCGGCCCCTTCGTCTATGCGCTGCTGGGCACGGCCGATACACGCGCGCTTGAACGGGTGGCCCACCTGATCGCCCGCCCCGCGCCCGGCAAATGATGCCAGCGGTCAAATTCTTGACCGGTATCAGGCGACCCCTGTCTTTCCCGTCAGCCCGTCGTAAAGCCCCTTGGGCGTATCGGTGAAGACGCCGGCCACACCCCATTGAAAAAGCTGCCGGGCCTGGTCGGGATCATTGACGGTATAGGCCAGGACCGGCCGCCCCGTGGCGCGAAAGGCCCGGATGCTGTCGGCCGATTGTTTCTTCGCATCGATATTGATGGTGGTGGCGCCCAGCCGGTCGGCGATGTCGGCCCAGTCGGACGGTTCCTCATCCATCAGATATCCGCGCGGCCAATGGGGGGCGACCACGCGGGCCATGGACAGTGATTCGATCGAAAAGCTGGAAATCAGGGGCGGCGGCCGGTCGGCGGGCCACAGGTTCAGGGCCAGGGACAGCGCGATGCCCGCCGTCTGTTCGTCCCGGCCGGGGCAGGGCTTGATCTCCAGGTTCAGGTTGATATCCAGCAGCCGGGCCGCCTCGATCGCCTCCGCCAGCGTCGGGACCCGTTCGCTCCGGAATGCGGGGTCGAACCAGGAGCCGGCATCCAGTCGCCTTATATCGGCGAAATCCATGGCGGCGACAGGGCCCCGGCCATTGGTGGTACGGTCCAGGTCATCGTCATGCATCAGGATGGGCACGCCGTCGCGCGTGATCTTCACATCCAGCTCCACCCACAGCGCCCCCTGCAGCGCGCCCGTGCGCATGCCGGCAAGGGTGTTTTCCGGCGCATGGCGTGCCGCACCGCGATGGCCGATCAGGCGGGGAATGGAAAGCGACATGGCATAGGCGTCCGACAGTGGCGATGGCCGGGATGATAGCGGATTCAGACCGCGGCGACAGGGATTTGCGGCATGACCGGTTCCCGGTCCCAGGGCGGGGTGCCGTGGAAGGCGTCGGCCAGGAAATCCACCATCACCCGCACCTTGGCGCTGAGATGGCGGCGCGACGGGTAGACGGCCAGCACATCGATATCGGGCAGCCTATATCCCGGCAGCAGCGGGACCAGCCGGCCCGCCCGCAGATCGTCGCCGATCAGGAAGGTGGGCTGCCAGGTGATGCCCACCCCGTCCAATGCCGCCGCGCGCGCCGTATCGCCATTGTTGGTCAGCAGGGCGCCATTGACCCGCACGGCATGGTCGCGGCCGTCCGTGTCCGTCAGCCGCCATTCCTCCGCCATCGTGGCCTGGGTATAGATGATGCACCGGTGGCGGGCGGCCAGATCATCCGGGCTTTCCGGGTGGCCATGCCGCGCCAGATAGGATGGCGACGCGCAGACGATGTTGCGTGACACGGCCAGCCGCCGCGCCACATGGCTTTGTGCGCCGGCGCGGGAGATGCGGATCGCCATGTCGTACCCTTCCTCCACGATATCCACGACACGATCGATCAGCGACACGTCCAGCATGACGTCGGGATGCTGCGCCATGAAGCGCGGCCACAGCGGTGCCAGATGCCGGATGCCGAAACTGACCGGCGCGTTGATGCGCAGCCGCCCGCGCGGCTTCACGGTCGCGGCGCCGGCCAGCGCCTCCAGTTCCGCCACCTCGTCCAGGATGGCGCGCCCCCGGTCGAACAGGGCCTGACCCGTCTCCGTCAATGACAGGCGGCGTGACGTGCGGTTCAGCAGGCGGGTGCCCAGATAGGCCTCCAGCTCCGCCACATAGCGGGTGACATTGGCGGGCGAGGTGTTCAGCGCGTCGGCGGCTTTGGCAAAGCCCCCTTTGCCCACAACCGCCACAAACATTTCAAACGCCCGCAGCCGGTCCATGGTCCGCCTTTCATTCATAAAAACTGAATGATCAAAGCATTTTTACCCCATCGATGAAAGTAATCATGGGGCGTAGGGTTCAATCATCAACGGCGCCGATGCGGCGCCCACCTGAACCCGAAAGGACCCGATCATGAACCGTTTGCAGAACAAGGTCGTCATCATCACCGGCGCCAGCGCCGGCATCGGCCGCGCCACCGCCCGCCTTTTCGCCGCCGAAGGCGCGAAGCTGGTCGTCGCCGCCCGCCGTCAGGCCGAGCTGGACAGTCTGGTCGCTGAAATCCACGCCGCCGGTGGCGAGGCCGTGGCGCTGGCCGGCGACGTGCAATCCGAAGACTTCAACAAGGCCCTGGTCGATCTGGCCGTCAGCCGTTACGGCCGCCTGGACGTGGCCTTCAACAATGCCGGCACCCTGGGCGCCATGGGGCCGACCGACGGCATCGATGCCGATGGCTGGAACCAGACCCTTGCCGTCAACCTGACCAGCGCCTTTCTGGGCGCCAAGTATCAGATCCCGGCCATGGCCGCCAATGGCGGTGGCTCGGTGATCTTCACCTCCACCTTCGTGGGCTATACCGCTGCCTTTGCCGGCATGGCGGCCTATGCAGCCAGCAAGTCGGGCCTGATCGGCCTGACCCAGGCGCTGGCGACGGAATATGGCCCCAAGGCGGTGCGGGTGAATGCGCTGCTGCCCGGTGCCGTGGAAACGGAAATGTACCATACGGCCAACAGCACACCGGAAGCCCAGGGCTTCATCAACAACCTGCATGCCCTGAAGCGCGCCGGTCAGCCCGAAGAACTGGCCCGGGCGGCCCTGTTCCTGGCGTCCGACGACAGCAGCTTCGTCACCGGCACGGCCAGCCTGGTCGATGGCGGCCTGTCCATCTCGCGCGGGTAAATGGGGGGTAGAAACCCGGATTTTACGCTAAATCCAATGCTTTACGGGCCATCTCGCGCAAGGGACCCGGTCGTGCTATCACGGCCGGGTCCCTTTTTTGTTGACCCGAGTTGCCCATGCCCGAATTGCCCGAGGTGGAGACCGTCCGGAATGGCCTTGCCCTGAAATTGCAGGGGCGGCGGCTGGTGCGGGTGGATCAGCACCGGCCGGATCTGCGCTTCCCCCTGCCGCTGGATTTTGCCCGCCGTCTGACGGGGCGGCAGATCCTGTCGCTGGACCGGCGGGCCAAATATATCCTGATCCGCGTGGAAGGTGGCCTGATCTGGATGATCCATCTGGGCATGTCGGGCAGCATGGTGGTGAAGCCGGGGCCGGCCGGCGGCCCGGCGCCGCATGACCATCTGGTCTTCCATACCGATGATGGCTGGGTCGTCACCTATAATGATGTGCGCCGCTTCGGCTTCATGGACCTGTTCGAGGAGGCGGGGATGGATGCCCATCCCATGCTGGCGGGTCTGGGGCCGGAACCGCTGGGCAACGGCTTTCATGCCGACGGCCTGTCGGCCCGGCTGCGCGGGCGAGCGGCACCCATCAAATCCATGCTGCTGGACCAGAAGGTGGTGGCGGGCCTGGGCAATATCTATGTCTGCGAGGCGCTGTTCCGCGCCGGCATCGACCCGACGCGCAGCGGCGACAGCGTGGCCGGGGCCGATGCCGAACGTCTGGTTCCCATCATCCGCGATGTGCTGGGCGAAGCCATTGCCGCCGGCGGATCGACCCTGCGCGACTTTGTGCAGTCGGACGGGGAACTGGGCTATTTCCAGCACAGTTTCCAGGTCTATGGCCGCGAGGGGGAAGGGTGCGGGCGCTGTGACTGCGACCCGGCGGTCACGGGCGGCGTGAAGCGTATCATCCAGTCCGGCCGTTCCACCTTCCTTTGTGCCCGGCACCAGCATTGACGCCTTGAAGGAGGCACCCATGCCGCATCTGTTCCCGCCACTGCGCACGCTGTTCCCCGCCCTGCTGCTTTTGCTGGCCCTCGGCGTCCTGCCCCCCGCCCATGCCGCCTTTGTGCCGGGCACGGAGGATGTGCCCCTGGCGCCGGGGCTGGCGGCGGTCGCGGATGGTGCGCTGGTTTTCGACAATCCCACCGGCCGCATCATCCAGGCCACGGCCATCGGCCCCGCCGACGCCGATACCGTCACCCGCTTCTATGCCGAGACATTGCCGCAACTGGGCTGGGCGCGGGGAACGGATGGCCGCTGGACCCGGGCGGAGGAGGTGCTGGACATCACGATCGCAACGGATGCGCCCACCCGCCGTCTTACGGTGCGGTTCCAATTGTCGCCGCGCGCCGACCGTTGATGCCGGGCGGGGTGCCGATAGCGACCCCCGACACATCCCGCGCAACCCAGATCAAACAAGGGATGGGGTATTCAAATCAAGCGGGACCCCATATACATCGTATTACTGCAGGGCGTCTTGTGAAGAACCCCATGACGACTCGGGCAGGACTCTGGCGGAACCCGCAGGGCGATTGCCAGACAAGCAAGTTTCGTATGGGCGCCTTGCCCGCACCCGCTTGACGGGGCGGTGGGGCGCCTGTATAAGCGCCGCTTCCTACGGCACATCCATGTCCCGCGTAAAGGTTTCCTATGGCCAATCACAAGTCCGCTGAGAAGCGCATCCGTCAGACCGCCACCCGGACTGAGGTCAATCGCGCCCGCGTCAGCCGTATCCGCACCTTCCTGAAGAAGGTTGAGACTGCCATCGCTACCGGCGACAAGTCCGCCGCTGCCGAGGCTTTCAAGCTGGCGCAGCCCGAGCTGATGCGCGGCGCCTCCAAGGGCGTGCTGCACGCCAACACCGTCTCGCGCAAGCTGTCGCGCCTGTCGGGCCGCATCAAGGCCCTGGGCTGATAGCGCGCTTGCCGTAAGGGACCCGCGCGGTGCGACATCGCCCGCGCGGTTTTCTTTGTCGGCATGGGGTTCGGCACGCCGCCGCCAATCATTCGCCGCCGCCTGCGTCCGCTGCGAACGATTTTTGCTTTTTTCGGCGTTCCCTTTTCGGTCCCGTTGCGACTCTCCCGCCACCCCTCTAGCATCCCTCGTCCGCCATCCGGTGTGACAATGGAAGCGATGCAGACGGGTGTGTGTCGCCCTTGGATTGCAATCCAAGTTGGCGCATCGGATAGTGGATGCCAAGCTGCATCCCAGTTCCGGCCCCGCCGGTGGGCTGCCATATTCTTGAAAACATGACCTGTACGAAGGGGGTATTCCGCAAGGGAACGTCCGTTGTTACGGTTTTGTGTTTCGGCAACCAACCGCCTTACCCAGTATAAGGGTGAACCGAAAGAAGGACGGGCGGGTCGGGTGCCGGGTGGGGCGGTGCCAATGGCGACATTGGCCCGATGGCGATGGGGATGTCCGGCCGGCCGCATGACGCTGGCATGGTGGCGTCAGGTGTGTATCCGGCGGGTCCGCGGAACAGGCGACCTTTGTTTGCCGATACATTGATTGGAAGTTGCAGGCGGCATGAAGCTGCCTGCAGGTGGCGTGCCGCAGCAGATGCAGCGGCGCGGGCAATGTGAAGTTGGGCCTTGGGGCGGGGAGCAACGGTCGAATGTCAGTGCAGGGTTCGCTGGATCAACAGTGGGCGCGCGTGCGGGGCCGCTTGAAGGACGAAGTGGGCGAAACCGCCTATCGTTCCTGGCTGAAGCCGCTGACCGTCGGCTCGCTGGATGGCGGACAGCTTCGCATCCTGGTGCCCACGCGTTTCATGCGCGACTGGATCCGTACCCATTATGCCGATCGGATTCGCGCCCTGTTCTCCGGGGAGAATCCGGGTGTGCAGACGGTGGAGATCGTGGTGGCCAGTGCTGCCCGGCCTGACGCCGCCGCGACCCCGGCCAATGACGCGCCGGTGGCCGCCACGGTCGCGCCCGTCGCACCCAAGCCGGAACCCGTCACCGAACTGGTGATCGAGCCGACGCCCGCCCTGTCGGCGGTGGAGGATCGCACCGACGAGATGTCGGCCCCGCTGGACCCGCGCTTCACGTTCGAGAATTTTGTGGTGGGCAAGCCGAACGAACTGGCCTTTGCCGCCGCCCGCCGCGTTGCCGATGCGCAGGCCGTGCCCTTCAACCCGCTGTTCCTCTATGGCGGTGTGGGTCTCGGCAAGACGCACCTGATGCATGCCATCGCCTGGGCCATCCGCAAGAAGGACCCGTCGCGCCGTGTGATCTATCTCTCGGCCGAAAAATTCATGTACCAGTTCATCCGGGCGCTGCGCTTCAAGGACACGATGGCCTTCAAGGAGCAGTTCCGCTCGGTCGACGTGCTGATGATCGACGATGTGCAGTTCATCAGCGGCAAGGACAGCACCCAGGAAGAATTTTTCCATACCTTCAATGCCCTGGTGGACCAGAACCGTCAGGTCATCATCAGCGCCGACAAAAGCCCGTCGGACCTGGAAGGCATGGAGGAACGGCTGCGCTCGCGCCTGGGCTGGGGTCTGGTGGCCGATATCCACCCCACCACCTATGAACTGCGCTTGGGGATTCTGGGCCAGAAGGCCGACCGCATCGGCGCCAAGGTGCCGCCCAAGGTCCTGGAATTCCTGGCCCACAAGATCACCAGCAATGTGCGCGAGCTGGAAGGGGCATTGAACCGCATCGTTGCCCATGCCGAACTGGTGGGCCGCGCCATCACGCTCGAATCGGCGCAGGATGTGCTGCACGACCTGCTGCGCGCATCCAACCGCCGCGTGACCATCGAAGAGATCCAGAAGAAGGTCGCGGAACATTTCAACATCCGCCTGGCCGACATGAGCAGCGCGCGGCGTGCCCGCGCCGTGGCCCGCCCGCGCCAGGTGGCCATGTATCTGGCCAAGCAACTGACCCAGCGCAGCCTGCCGGAAATCGGTCGCAAATTCGGCGACCGCGACCACACGACCGTCATGCATGCCGTCCGCAAGGTGGACGAACTCTGCGGCACCGACCCCGCCTTCGCCGAGGATGTCGAACTGCTGCGCCGCATGCTGGAAGGGTGAGGACCCGCCGGTTCCGGTGGGTCGAGTCCCTTGCTATCCCAGCCCGGCGGTGTTTCCCTGGAGGAATCGGAGGCTGGGTATCGCCGGGAGAGCGCATGATGCGGGGACGTCTGTCCCTTATGCTGGTGATGTTGCTGTCGGCCCTTGCCCTGACAGCGCCGGTGTCCTGCGCAGACGCCCCCATTGTCCGGGTCTCTGATTGGCAGTCGCAGGGGCAAGAGACACGGGTCGATTATTTCCACGACCTGTTCCGCCGCCTGATGGTGGAGACGACACCCCAATATGGCCCCGTCCAGATCGAGGCGGTGCGGGAGAAATTCTCCCAGAGCCGGCTGCTGGCCGAACTGAAGGCCGGGCGTATCGACGTCACCTGGACCGGCACCAATATCGAGCGGGAACGGGACGGAAGGCCCGTGCGCATCCCGATCGACATGGGGTTGATCGGTCAGCGCGTGCCCGTCATCCGGACACGGGATGCCGCCGCCTTTGCCGCAATACGCGGGGTGGAGGATCTGAAGCGCTTCACGGCCTGCCAGGGCGCGCAATGGCCGGATGTCGATGTGTTGGCGGCCAGCGGTCTGCCCCAGGTCACCAACGTCCATTTCGACCAGCTTTACGCCATGCTGCGCGCCGGCCGCTGTGATTATTTCGCGCGGGGTCTGGCAGAGGTGGCGGAGGAATTTGAAACCTATGGCGGATCGGACCTGATGATCTTCGACCGGCTGGTCATCGCCTATCCGATGCCGGTCTATTTCTATGTGGCGCCGGGGCAGGATGCATTATATCGCCGGCTGGAAGAGGGGCTGCGGACCATGGTGGCCAGTGGCGAGCTGCGGCACATGCTGTCCACCCACCCCTCCACGCGCGGGGCCTTTCCGCTGGAGCGGTTCAACGACGCCACCATCATCCGCCTGCCCAATCCCAACCTGCCGCCGGCCACGCCCCTGTCGGACCCGACCCTGTGGCTGAGTGTGGGCCGGCCGGGTAACGGGCCCTCCTGACGCGAATGCCATGCCATTCCCTCCCGATCGGGCCGCCGGCCCGGTTGCCGTGGAGGGGTGTTCCGTGCTAGGTCCCGCCCAAACACTTCACGCCTTTTAACCGGAGCATCCGATGTCCGACGAGACGATCAACCAGGCTGATGACGCCGCCGAAGCCCAGTCCGCGCGCCCGGTGCCGCCGCTGGTCGTCAATATGCAGTATGTGAAGGATCTGTCGTTCGAAAACCCGAACGCGCCGCGCATCCTGGCCAGCGCTTCCGAACAGCCCAAGATCGACCTGCAGGTCGATCTGCAGGCCCAGGGTCTGGCCGACAATGTGGCCGAGGTGCAGATCCGCCTGCGCGCCGAGGCGACCGTGGGCGAGGCCACGGCCTTCATCGCCGAACTGGTCTATGCCGGTGTCTTCACCCTGCCGCCGATGCCGGCGGAGACCCAGCGCGCCGTGCTGCTGATCGAGGGGCCGCGCCTGCTGTTCCCGTTCGCCCGCCAGATCATCGCCGACGTCACGGCCCAGGGCGGTTTCCCGCCGCTGCTGTTGCAGCCGCTGGACTTTGTCGACCTGTATCGCCGTCAGGTCCTGTCCCAGCAGGCCGAGATGGGCGACGCGCAGGGCAATGCCTGATCCGATTTCCGGTCTTGATGACAAGAACGCCGCTGGGTCCACACCCCGCGGCGTTTTTTATTCAGCTTCGGGCCAGCATGGCGCGGAACTGCGGCAGGGCGACCGCCAGGAAGGCACCGCCCAGCCCCGCCAGCACCAGCATTTTCGGCCAGACGATATCCAGCCCGGCCCCGCGATAGAGGATGGCCTGCGCCAACTGCACAAAATGCATGGTGGGCGACGCCTGGATCAGCCATTGCAGCCCCTGCGGCATGCTTTCCAGGGGCGAGGTGGCGCCCGACAGCATGTTCAGCACCATGAAGATGGGAATGGCGATCAGGGCGAATTGCGGCATGGACCGGGTGACGGTGGCCAGCAGGATGCCCAGCGATGTGGTCGCGAACAGGTAGAGCGCCACCCCGCAGAGGAACAGGCCCAGCGAGCCATGGATGGGCACGCCCAGCCAGCCCCGCACCACAAAGGTCAGTGACAGGCCCGACGCCACCAGGATCACCAGACCATTGGCCCAGATCTTGGCCAGGGCGATTTCCGATGCGGTGATGGGCATGACCAGCAGGTGTTCGATGGTGCCATGTTCACGCTCCCGGATCACGGCGGCCCCGACCAGCAGGATGGACAGGATGGTGATGAACTGGATCACCGCCATCACGGCCTGGAACCACATGCCTTCCAGGTTGGGGTTGAACAGGGTGCGCGACACCAGGGTGACGGGGGCGGCCGTCGTTCCCTGCGGGTCCAGCGCTTCCGCCACCTCCTGCTGGATGATCTGCTGGATATAGGCGCTGCCCAGCCCCGCCTGGGTCATGGCGGTGGCGTCAATGTTAAGCTGTACCGTGGGTGAATGGCCGTGGCGCAGGTCGGCTTCCATCCGGGGCGGCAGGTCGATGATGAAGGTATAGTCCCCGCCATCCATGGCCGCATCCACGGCCCCCCGGTCCAGCCGGTCCGGCGCCCGGAAATAGGGGGGCAGCAGCGCATCGCCGATCCGGTGCGACAGGGCCGACCGGTCGCCATCGACGATGGCGACGCGGGCATTGCTGACATCGGTCTTCACGCCGGTCGCCACCGTATAAACCGACAGGGTGAAACAATAGAGGATCAGGACCAGCAGCACCTTGTCCGCCAGCAGGGACGACAGTTCCTTGCGGCCCAGAAACCAGACAGTGGCCAGCCAGTGCCGCATGGTCAATCCTCCTGCTTTTTCAGCAACAGGCAGGCCGCCCCCAGGAACACCAGGCCGAACAGGGCCAGCATGGTGAATTCCAGGTGGAAGGCGCCAAAGCCCCGCGCCTTGGCGAAGCTGCCCAGGCTGATCGTCTGGAACCAGAGCGAGGGGAAGGACAGGCCGAACAGCCGCGCCCCGCCTTCCAGCGTGGCGGCGGGATAGAGAAAGCCCGAGAAATTCACCGCCGGCACGGTGCAGAGGATGGCGGTCAGCGCGATGGCCGCAACTTGCGTCTTCACAAAGGTGGAGACCAGCAGGCCCAGGCCTGTGCCCGCGATGATGTACAGCACCACGCCCAGGCACAGTGCTGCCAGCGACCCCTTCACCGGCACCGCGAACAGCAGCCAGGCCACGACCAGCATGATCAGGAAACTGGCGAACCCGATCAGGACATAGGGCGCCTGCTTGCCGATCAGGAATTCACCCACGCTGGCGGGGGAGGCGTAAAGATTGGCGATGGACCCGATCTCCCGCTCCCGCACCACGCCGATGGCGGTCAGCATGGGCGGGATCATGATCAGCAGCACCATGATCACCCCCGGCAGAATGGCGGCTGCACTGCGGAACTGCTGATTATAGCGGAAGCGGGGTTCGATCGTGACGGCGACCGACGCCGTGTCGGGCGCCCGCGACCGGCGCACCAGATCCTGCACATAGGCCAGCGCGATCCCCTGCACATAGCCCTGCGCCGTTTCCGCCCGGAACGGCATGGCCCCGTCCAGATAGACGGCCAGTTCCGGCCGCCGCCCCTGCATCAGGTCGCGCCCGAAGGAGGGTGGGATGGAAATGACCAGGCGCAGTTCACCCGTCTTCAGCCGCCGTTCGATATCGGCATCGCTGGTCACGGGCGCACGTTCACGGAAATAGCGGGAGCCTGTAAGGTTTTCCACCAACTGCCGGCTTTCCAGGCTCTGGTCCCGGTCATAGACGGCGAAGGGCAGATCCTCCACATCGAAGGTGATGCCGTAACCGAAGGTCAGCAGCAGGATCAGCGGTCCGAACAGGGCAAAGGTCAGGCGGACAGGATCGCGCAGCACCTCCACCATCTCCCGCCGGGCAAAGGCCCAGATGCGGGAAAGGGAGGTGGCAAGCCCGCCCCTGGCATCGCCTTTCGGTCCGTCATCGGCCAGGGTCGCGGCCGGCGGCGGTTCCTCGCTGAGGCCGCCGGCCTGTTTCAGCACGGCGACAAACGCATCCTCCAGCGTCGCCTCCCCCTGCCCGTCGCGCAGTTCGACGGGCGTGCCGACGGCCAGGACCCGGCCCGCATGCATCAGGGAGATGCGGTCGCAGCGTTCCGCCTCGTTCATGAAATGGGTGGAGACAAAGATCGTCACCCCGTCGCGGCGCGACAGATCGGCCAGATGCCGCCAGAACAGGTCCCGCGCACCGGGGTCCACGCCCGATGTCGGTTCATCCAGGATCAGGATTTCCGGCTTGTGCAGACAGGCCGCCGCCAGTTGCAGCCGCTGCCGGATGCCCAGCGGCAGGGCGGGCGGCAGGGACTCGGCCACCTCCGCCAGCCCGAAATCGGCCAGCGATTGTTGGGTGACCGCCGCCACCCGGTGGGCCGGGATCCGGTAAAGCCGCGCATGCAGTTCCAGATTGGCGCGGACCGACAGTTCCTCATAGAGCGAGAAACTCTGCGACATGTAGCCGACGCGCAGCCGCGTCTCCATATCGGCCTTGCCCACGGGGCGGCCCAGCAGGGTGGCCGTGCCCGATGTGGCGGGCAACAGGCCGGTCAGCATCTTCATGGTTGTCGTCTTGCCGCAACCATTGGACCCCAGGAAGCCGAAAATCTCCCCACGCTTGATACGGAAGCTGACATTGTCCACGGCCGTGAAATCGCCGAACTGCCGGGTCAGGCCCTCGGCCATGATGGCGTCGGGACCTTCGCGATCGACAAAGGGCGGCATCACCAGCGGTTCCTGCCCGCCCCGGCCCCCGGCCCGCAGCGCGGCATAGGCCTGTTCGGGGGTGGTGGCCCCGGCCTTGGCCAGCATTTCGGTCTGCGGCCCGGCGGCCAGGATATGTCCTTCATCGATGGCGACCAGATGGTCGAAGCGCGCCGCCTCCTCCATATAGGCGGTGGCGACCAGCAGGGTCATGCCGGGCCGTTCGGCGCGGATGGCGTCGATCAGGGTCCAGAATTGCCGCCGCGACAGCGGGTCCACGCCCGTCGTTGGTTCGTCCAGGATCAGCAGGTCGGGATCATGGATCAGGGCGCAGCATAGCGACAGTTTCTGTTTCATGCCGCCCGACAGCTTGCCCGCCGGGCGGTCGGGGAACGGGTCCAGGCCCGTGGCCTTCAGCAGCCGGCCGATGCGGGCCGCCCGCTCCGCCCCCGACTGACCGTACAGCCGGCCGAAAAAGTCGATATTCTCCGCCACCGACAGGGTGGGATAGAGGTTGCGGCCCAGTCCCTGCGGCATATAGGCGATGCGCGGGGCCACAAGGTCGCGATGGGCGGCGTCGCCCATGTCCCCGCCCAGCACGCGCACCGTGCCGGCCTGCAGCTTCCGCACCCCGGCGATCAGGCCCAGCAGGGTGGATTTGCCCACCCCGTCCGGCCCGATGATGGCCACGGTCACGCCTGCCGGGATCGACAGGTCGGCGCCGTCCAGCGCCCGTTTTTCCCCATAAAGATGGCGGACGCCCGACAGGGTGATGGCGGGTTCAGCGGTTGGCATGGGCGGGCGCCGTCGGCAGTTTCGGGGCCAGCCGGTCCGGCCAGGGTGCCGCCGGGTCCAACTGCACATAGGCCTGTCCCGTCAGCCCGGCGCGCACATAGTCGCGATATGTGGTCAACAGCGCCGGATCGATGGACAGTTTCACGCGGTACATCAGCTTTTCCCGCTCATCCGCCGTTTCCACGGCCTTGGGCGTGAACTGCGCCTCCGCCGCCACGAAGCTGACCTTGGCGGGGATCACATAGGTGGGGGCGGCGTCCAGTACGATGCGCGCATCCGACCCGTGTGCCACCCGTCCCGTCTGACCCGTGGGCAGGAAGACCGTCATGAACACGTCCGACAGGTCCAGCAGGGTGGCCACCCGCCCGCCACCGGCCAGCACCTCGCCCGGATGGGCCAGCCTGTATTCGATGCGGCCGGCCACGGGACTGGTCAGATCGGTTTCAGCCAGATTGGTATCGATCTGCAGCAACTGGGCCTTGGCCGCCTCCAATGCCGCCTGGGCGTCGCCCACATTGGCGCGGGCCGCCTGCAAGGTGGCGGCGTCCACCTCGTTCTGGGCCTTGCGGCGATCGACCTCGCTGGCCGGCACGGCACTGGTGCGGGCCAGATCCATGCCGCGTTTCAGTTCCACGCCCGACAGCCGGTATTCGGCCTGCCGCACGGCCACCTGCGCCTCGGCCTGCAGGATCGCCTGTTCGGCCCGGCGCACGGAGGCCGCCGCCGCCGCCCGCTGGGCCAGCAATTCGGCCTTGTCCATGCGGGCGATGATGGCCCCCCGCGCCACGGCATCGCCCTCGCGCACGGTGATTTCCATCACCCGGCCCGGCAGCTTGGCCGCGATGTCGATACGCTCCACCTCCACCCGGCCATTGGCGCTGGCCAGGCCGGGGGGCAATTGTCCGGCCCTGGCGTTCCACCAGTAAAGGCCGAAACCGCTGCCCACGACGGCAAGGGCCAGCAGGGCGATCAGGGGTGGCGCACGCATGGGAACACTCCGCTTCATCGGGCGATGATGCGGTCAGCATACGGTGCGGAGACGGCATTGGCATTGCGGCAGGTCAATTCCGCAGGTGCGTAATGGGGGTACGCCGATCGGGCCTTTCTCAGCCCTTGGCCGCTGCCAGCTCGGCCGCCTTGGCCTCCACCAGCTTCACCAGATGGTCGACGATGGCCTCGTCCTTCAGACGGTGGGCCGGCAGGCCGCCCAGATAGACCTGATGCGTGCCCTTGCCGCCGCCGGTGAAGCCGATATCGGTCATGGTGGCCTCTCCCGGCCCGTTCACGACACAGCCGATAACGCTGACCGTCAGCGGTGTGGTGATATGGGCCAGCCGTTCCTCCAGCACCTCCACCGTCTTGATGACGTCGAACTGCTGACGCGCGCAGGAGGGGCAGGAGATGACGGTAACGCCCCGGCGGCGCAGGCCCAGGCTTTTCAGCATCTCGTACCCGACCTTCACCTCTTCCACCGGGTCGGCGGAGAGGGAGACACGGATCGTATCGCCGATGCCGGACCAGAGCAGCATGCCCAGTCCGATGGAGGATTTGACGGTACCGGCGCGCAGGCCGCCCGCCTCTGTGATGCCGATATGCAGCGGGTAGTCACAGGCCTCCGCCAGCCCCTGATAGGCGGCCACGGCCAGGAACACGTCCGACGCCTTCACGGAAATCTTGAACTCCCGGAAATCATGGTCTTCCAGGATCTTGGCATGGGTCAGGGCGCTTTCGACCAGCGCCTGCGGGCAGGGTTCGCCATAACGTTCCAGCAGCTCGCGTTCCAGGCTGCCGGCATTGACGCCGATGCGCATGGAACAGCCATGGTCCTTGGCCGCCTGCACGACCTCGCGCACCCGCTCCGCCGACCCGATATTGCCGGGATTGATGCGCAGGCAGGCGGCGCCGGCCTTCGCCGCCTCGATGGCGCGGCGGTAATGGAAATGGATGTCGGCCACGATGGGCACCTGGGCCGCGCGCACGATCTCGCCCAGGGCCGCCGTGCTTTCCTCATCGGGGCAGGAGACACGCACGATATCGACACCCGCCTCTTCCGCCCGGCGGATCTGTTCGATGGTGGCCTTGGCGTCGGCCGTGACCGTGTTGGTCATGGTCTGCACCGTGATCGGCGCATCACCACCGACCAGTACCGACC
>NZ_JAGOGJ010000225.1 GCF_017996735.1 Niveispirillum sp. | reverse complement strand
AGCTTGCCCAACTGGAACGGGCCATAGGCGATGCGGATCAGGCGGCTGACCGGCAGGCCCAGCCATTCGAACACGCGGCGGACCTCGCGGTTCTTGCCCTCGCGCAGGCCCACGGTCAGCCAGGAATTATAGCCGACGGTACGGTCGATCACCGTTTCGATGGGACCATAGGCCAGCCCCTCGATGACCACACCCTCTTCCAGCTTGCGCATGGTTTCCGGCGTCGGCACACCATGCACGCGGATACGGTAGCGGCGCAGCCAGCCCGTCGAGGGCAATTCCAGATGCCGGGCCAGCGCCCCGTCATTGGTCAACAGCAGCAGCCCCTCCGACGACAGATCGAGGCGGCCAACCGAAATCACGCGCGGCATGGTATGGGGCAGATGGTCAAAGACGGTGGCTCGCCCCTTCTCATCCCGCGCCGTCGTCACCAGGCCTTCCGGCTTGTGGTAGCGCCAGAGGCGCGTCGGTTCCGGTTCGCCCACATTCTGGCCATCCACCTGGATACGGTCGCCATCGCGGACCAGAAAGGCCGGGCTTTCCAGCGTCACGCCATTCACGCGGACGCGGCCTTCCGCGATCCAGCGTTCGGCATCGCGGCGGGAGCAGACGCCCGCGCGGGCAAGCCGCTTGGCAATGCGTTCACCCCCGGCAAGCTCGGGCGTGGCATCAAGGTCGGTTTCGTCGGCAACGGCATCAACCGGCACCTGACGCAAGGGATCGTAGCTGTTCTGGGACATGGGGGCGGAGATTACGCGCGAAACCGGGCCGCCGCAAGCAGCCCCCCGCCTTGACGGGCGCGACCGTCCCATGCAGCCTTGCGCGCATCATGACCGACCCTGCCCCTGCCCCCGCCCCCAGCCCCATGGACCTTGCCTTCGCCGAAGCGGAGAAGGCCGCCGCACGCGGGGAGGTGCCCGTGGGGGCCGTCGTGGTGGACCCTGTCACGGGACATGTGCTGGGGGCCGCCGGCAACCGGACGGAGGAACTGTCCGACCCCACGGCCCACGCGGAAATCCTGGCCATCCGGCAGGCTGCCGCGGCTCTGAACAGCCCGCGCCTGCCCGGCCTGGACCTGTTCGTCACCCTGGAGCCCTGTGCCATGTGTGCCGGGGCCATCAGTTTTGCCCGGCTGCGCCGCGTCTATTTCGCAGCTTACGACCCCAAGGGCGGGGCCGTGGATCATGGCCCTCGCTTTTTCCAGCAGCCCACCTGCCACCATGCCCCCGACGCCTATGGCGGATTCGGGGAGGAACGGGCAGCCATGCTGCTGCGCGATTTTTTCAAGGACCGGCGATAGGAGTGTCCCGATGACCCAAGCCCCCATTCCCCCTGTGGTCGCCCTGGCCGATGCCAGCGCCCCGGCCGAAACCTACAGTCCCGCCGCCGACCGCATCCTGTCGGGCAATCCGGTGCAGACCGTCAGCAACCGGTTCAGCAGCGCCGATGGCCGCTTCAATTGCGGGATCTGGACGGGCGCTGTCGGGTCCTGGCGCGTGATGTTCACGGAGAATGAGTTCTGCCAGTTGCTGGAAGGCGTGGTCATTGTCAGAGGCGACGATGGCAGCGAGCGCCGCTTTCATGCCGGCGACGCCTTCGTGATGCCGTCCGGCTTCACCGGGGTGTGGGAGATCGTGGAACCCGCGAAGAAATACTACGCCGTATATGAATGAGGCCGCTCAGTCCGGCCAGCGCCGATGCTGCCACATCCACTGGCCGGGCTCGTCGCGCACCCAATCCGCCAGAAGCGCATTCACCTGTGCCATGGCGGACAGGATGTCTGCCTTCCCATCCTCGCCGCGCCGGAATTCCAGCGGCGGCAGCACCGTGACCCGGAACCGCGCCGCGCCTGTGCGCACCACGCGGATGGGCACGGCCGGTGCGTCGTAGCGCAAGGCCAGATCGGCCAGCACCGTGCCCGTGCGGGCCTGGCGCCCCAGGAACGGCACCAGCGGCCCCTCGTTCAGCTTCTGGTCCACCAGCAGCCCGACATGGCCGCCGGTCCGCACCGCCGCCATCAGGCCACGCGCCGCCTCCCGCCCCTTGGGCACCATGGTGCCGCCCAGCGGCGCGCGGGCGCGGGCCAGCATTTCCGCTACATGGGGATTGTTGGGCTTGCGGAAAACATAGGTCAGAGGCAGGCCCAGCCTGGCCGCCACCATGGCGCACAGTTCCCAATTGGCGAAATGGCCGGTGAAGACGATGCCGGGCCGGCCATCATCGCGCAGCGCCACCAGATGCTCGGCCCCCGACAATTCCACATGCCGGTCGAAATGGGCGGCGATGCGGTCAAGATGCACATATTCGGCAAAGGTGCGGCCCAGATTGTCCCAGGCCTGGATTATCACCGCATCGATCCGCGCCGGCTCCATCCCTGGCAGGGCGCGTTCGATATCCCGCCGCATCCGCCGCGACCGCGACAGACGGGGACCCAGCCGGCGCAGCAGAGCGCCGCCCATGTCGGACGCCCGCTCCGGCGACAGAAGCCGCATGGCCCGGATGAACAGCCAGACCAGGGCCGCCTGCAGGCGATAACCCAACACGCGGTCGAACCGGCGGCGCAGACGGCCGTGATCAGCCATGGGCCCCCTCCATCAACCGGTCCAGCAACCGCTCCACCGCCGCCGGATCATCCCAGGACAGGCGCACGGGCAGCACACAGACACGCTGTCGCCATTCCGGCGTCAGGCGCATGGCATCCTTCTCCGTCGTCACCAGCATGGCCCCGCTCTGCATGGCCCGGTCGGACAGCGCGGACAGTTCGGCGGGCGTGAAATCATGATGGTCGGCAAAGGACACCTGCTCCACCAGACGCGCGCCGATCATCCGCAAGGTGTCGAAAAACTTGGCCGGCCGGCCGATGCCGGCAAAGGCCAGCACCGGCCGGTCGCGCAGCGTCGCCGCCACGGCCGGATCGGGCACCAGACGGGCGGACAGGAGAGGCAGGTTTCCCGCAACGCTCCTGGCTGCTGCCATCCCCGGCCCGTCACCGACAACCACAAGCGCATCAGCCCGCAAAACACCGGCGGTCAGGGTCTCACGCAACGGGCCGGCCGGGATGACGCGACCATTGCCGAAGCCGGTCCCGCCATCCACCACGATCAGCGACAGGTCCTTTCGCAGGGACGGATTCTGGAACCCGTCGTCCATGACGACGGCCCGCACACCGGCCGCGACCATGGCCTGTGCCGCCGCCGCCCGGTCACGCCCGATCCAGGCCGGGTGATGCAGAGCCAGCAGCAACGGCTCGTCCCCCACATCGGCCGCCGTGTGATGGGCGGGGTCGACGGCCAGCGGCCCCGCCAACCGGCCCCCATGCCCGCGCGACAGTGACGCCGCCGCGACGTGGCGGGCCTTCAACCGTTCCACCAGATCGCTTACCACCGGCGTCTTGCCGGTACCGCCGGCCACCAGATTGCCCACGCACAGCACGGGCACCGGCACCGCGACAGGGCGCCCACGCCCCAGACCGGCACAGGCCCGCCATAGCCAGGATAGCGGGGTCAGCAGTGCCGAGACCAGACCGGGCGGCCGATACCAGAAACCCGGCGCCCGCATCACCCGATCCCCGCCCGCGACAACAGTGGCCCCAGCGCCAGCATCACCCTGTCGACGGCCTTGGCATTGCGCAGGGCCACGGCCCGCGCAGCCTCAGCCTGCGTCCGGCGGGGCACAGGGTCGGACAGCAGCCTGTCCACCGCGGCCGCGATCCCTTCCGGCCCCGGCACAGGCAGAAGCCCGCCGGCAGCCTGCATCTCCGCCGCGACCTCCGCGAAATTGAACATATGCGGCCCGTGGATCACGGCGCTGTCCAGCAGGGCCGGCTCGATAGGGTTGTGCCCACCGACCGGTACGAAGGACCCGCCCATCACGGTGACGGGCGCCAGCCGGAAGACCAGCCCCATCTCCCCCAGCGTATCCATCAGATAGACATCATCGCCGGCACCGGGCTGACCGCCGCTGCTGCGCCGGGCAAAGGACAGGCCGGCCACCGACAGCATCTCTGCCACGGCCTGCCCCCGGTCGGGATGGCGCGGCACCAGCAGCAGCATTGCATCCGGCCGTGTCCGCCGCAATTCCCGCTGCGCCGCGATGGCCATCGCCTCCTCCCCCGCATGGGTGCTGGCGAAGGTCCAGACGGGGCGGGTGCCGATACGGGCCCTCACGTCCGCCAGCGCCCCCTCTTCCACCGGCAGGGGATCGGCGGAATATTTCAGGTTGCCGATGGCGCGGCTGTCGCCGATGCCCAGCGCCCGCAAGCGATCCGCCTCCAATGCCGTCTGGGCCAGTGCCATTCCGAACACGGACAAAAGCCGCCGTGCGGTGCGCGGAAAACGGCGCCAGTTGCGGAAACTCTTCTCCGACAGGCGGGCATTGACTAGGGCGCAGGGAATGCCGGCGCGCCGGATGGCGGACAGCAGATTGGGCCAGAATTCCGATTCCACCCACAAGACCAGATCGGGCCGCCAATGCGCCAGAAAGCCATCGACGGCAGCGGACAGATCGACCGGCACATATTGGTGAAAGGCGCGCGGACCGGGCAGGCGCCGGGCCATCAGGTCGGCCGACGTCACCGTTCCCGTCGTCACCAGGATGGACAGACCGGCATCGGTGGACAGAAGGTGCTGTACCAGGGGCAGCACCGCCAGGGATTCCCCGACGGATGCGGCATGCAGCCAGACCAGCCGTCCGGCCGGGCGCGGGATCTTTGGTTGGCCCAGCCGTTCATGGCGGCGGTCCGGGTCCTCCTTGCCGCGCACGGCCCGGCGGTCCAGGACGCGGTGGACGGCGGGGCCGGCCAGACGCGTCAGGCCGCGATAAAGGCTTTCCAGCATGGGATGTTCAAGGTTCCGGGCATCGGCGCGCACCCTAGCACGCGGTCGGGCGCCGCCGCCACCCCGGCCCGGAACGATCCCAGGATTGCCCATCGCGCGCCCCAATCCGGCCTTGATCAACGACCACCGTGATCATGACCGGACGCGAGATCCGGAAATCAAACTCTGGTGATGATCATGCGCACATCCCTGCCTTTTGCGGCCCTTACGGCCGCCCTGCTGGCCCTGACGCCCGCCGGCGAGGCCCTGGCCGACCGGGACGACGACCATCGCGGTCGTCCCCATCAAGGTCCTGAACGGGGACGCGACCGCGACCATGACCGGGGTCGCGACCATCATGACCGGGGCCGGGGCCGCGACGAACACCGGCACGATCATTACCGGCCGGCGCCGCCGCCACCGCCCCGGGTCGTCCACCATCACCATCATCACCGGCCGCCGCCCCCGCCGCCGGTCGTGCATTATCATGTGGTGCAGCCCCATCAATGGCATGGCCATTACGGGCAGCGCTGGCACCGCCTGCCGGAATTCTATTCCCTGAATGTCGGGATCGACCGGGGCCGCTGCGACCGGCGCACGGTGGGCAGCAATGTCGGCACCCTGCTGGGCGCCGTTGCCGGCGGGCTGGCCGGGTCCACCATCGGCGATGGCCGTGGCCAGATCGCCGTCACGCTGGGCGGCGTGCTGGTGGGTGCGGCCATCGGCAGCAGCCTGTCCGGCGGCTATGACGGCGCCGATTATGGCTGTGCCGTGCAGACCTTCGAACGCGCCCCCACGGGCCAGGCGGTGGTCTGGGACAACCCGGACGCGGGTGCCCGCTACACGCTGATCCCGACCCGCACGTATGAAGCCTCATCCGGCCGCTATTGCCGGGAATATACCAGCCGCGCCGAAATCGGCGGCCGGGCGCAGGCGGTCTATGGCACCGCCTGCCGCCAGCCTGACGGAAGTTGGGAGATTGTAGGCTAAGAGACCCGATGCCCCCTTGACGCGGGCGGCCCGACGCATGACCTTAGGGACATGATGCGGGCGCCCATGGGGCGGCCCCGTTCCCCCGATTGCGGCGCCGGCCCTGTTCACAGACATGCCCCGCCCCGGCAGTGGAGATTGTTCCGATGCGTAACGCTTTCACCCGCCATGCCCGTGCCACCGGCATCGCCGCCCTGCTGGTGGCCCTGCCGATCTCGGCACCGGCCCTGGCGGAAGAGGCGGGCAAGCCCGTGAACACGTTCAAGCCCATCACCCGTGAGG
>NZ_JAGOGJ010000224.1 GCF_017996735.1 Niveispirillum sp. | reverse complement strand
AAGGCCGGAACGGTGCAGATGATCCGGCGTCTGGCGAAGGGCGGACGGGAAGTCTGGATACAGGGCAGCTACAACCCCGTCCTGGACAAGCGGGGGCATGTTGTCAAAGTTGTAAAGATCGCGACAGATGTGACGGCTGAACACCTGCACTCGCTGGAGATGCAGGGCCAGTTGGTGGCGCTGAACCGGGCACAGGCCGTGATTTCCTTTGCCCTGGATGGCACCATCCTGGACGCCAATGCCAACTTCCTGAAGACGATGGGTTATCGGCTGGATCAGATCAAGGGCCGGCACCACAGCATGTTCGTGGAGCCGCAGGAAGTGGCGAGCCCGGACTACCGCTCCTTCTGGAACAGCTTGCGCGCCGGCCGCTATAGTCAGGCGGAATTCAAGCGCATCGCCGCCGACGGCCGTGTCGTCTATATCCAGGCCACGTACAACCCGATCCTGGACGATCAGGGTCAAGCCATCAAGGTCGTCAAATTCGCCACGGATGTGACGGCGGCCGTGGAGGCACGCCATCGCAAGGAACAGACCCTGGAGGCGGTGCAGAAATATCTGGGCGATATCGTCAACGCTGTCGAACAGTCAAACAACCGGGCCGTATCGGCTTCCGCCGCGTCCGAACAGACGTCGGTCAGCGTTGCGGCCATCGCCAGCGGATCGGAACAGCTCGACGCCTCGATCCAGGAGATCGCGCGCAGCATGAGCCATTCCAAGACGGCGACGGAACAGGCCTTCCAGGAGGCGTCGGTGGTGGACGAGGCCACCAAGCGCCTGCTGGAAGGTACCCAGGCCATGGATGGCATCGTCAAGCT
Source organism: Niveispirillum sp. (assembly GCF_017996735.1). Taxonomy (GTDB): domain Bacteria; phylum Pseudomonadota; class Alphaproteobacteria; order Azospirillales; family Azospirillaceae; genus Niveispirillum. The sequence goes on along the minus strand of NZ_JAGOGJ010000224.1, from coordinate 5,297 downwards.
GATTGGCGAGATTGCCGGCCGCATCAATATGCTGGCATTGAACGCCACCATCGAAAGCGCCAGGGCCGGTGAGGCGGGCCGCGGCTTCGCCGTGGTCGCGACCGAGGTGAAGTCCCTGGCCCGTCAGGCCGCCGAGGCCACGCAGCGGATCGGCCGGGAGATTGTCGGTCTCCAGTCGGTGGCGGGCGATGTGGCGGAAAAGCTGGATGCCATCCGCGGGGCCATCGATGCCGTCCGCTCCTACGTGGTCGGCACCTGCTCCGCTGTGGAGGAACAGAGCGCTGTTGCACGCCTGATGAATTCCAATATGCGCGGCGCATCCGGTGCCGTGGCCCAGATCCACCAGAACATGGATGAGATCGCCCATTCCACGCGTACCGCCAACCAGCAGGTGGTCAATGTCCGCGAGGCTCTGCGCCTGATCGCCTGATCGAAGCGGGCTGCCCTGCTCCGGCAGCCCGCTTCGATCACAATTTCTGCTGTCCCCGCAGGGCGAAACCGGTGATGACACCGACGATGCTGAACATCAGCACGTAGAACGCGGGGGCCAGGGGGCTTATCTGCAGCATCACGGTTACGGCAATAGGCGTCAGGCCGCCAAAGACCGCATAAGCCAGATTATAGGATGCCGAAAGGCCGCTGAACCGCACGGCGGCCGGGAAGACATGCACCATGGCGTGCGGTACGGCTCCGATGGTCCCGACCGACAATCCCACCAGTGCCGACAACGGGAACAGCCAGGACGGGTCCACGCGCAGCGTCATGAACAGGATGAAGGCCGAAATGGCCAGCAGCGGGCTGAAAAACATGAAAAAGCGCGCGCCGCCGATCCGGTCCACAATCAGCCCCGCCAGGATGCAGCCGATGGACAGGAAGATGGTCGACAGGCTGTTGGCGCTGAGCGCCGTTGCGGCATCGATGCCGTAGGATTTCTGCAGAATGGCCGGCGTCATCAGGATCAGCACGATGATGCCCGACGACAACAGCCCGGTCAGCGCCATGGAGACGGCGACACCGCGCCAATGATCCCGTGCGACCACGCGCAGCGGCAATTCCTCCGTCAGGGCCTTGCGCTCCTGCATCGCCTTGAAGACCGGCGTTTCCGCCAGCCAGCGGCGCAGATAGACGGAGATGAAGCCGAACACGCCGCCCAGCAGGAAGGGCAGGCGCCAGGCATGGTCCAGGATCACCTCCTTCGTGAACATCGTATTGAGGCCGGTGGCCGCCAGCGACCCCATCAGGATGCCGACCGTCAGGCCGCAGGTGACGGTGCCGCAGGCCAGCCCCACCCGGTTGGGCGGCACATGTTCGGCCACAAAGACCCAGGCGCCCGGCACCTCCCCGCCGATGGCGGCCCCCTGCGCCACACGCAGGGCCAGAAGCGCCACGGGCGCGATGATCCCGACCTGGGCATAGGTTGGCAGCAGGCCCATGCCCAGGGTGGAGATGGCCATCATCAGGATGGACAGGGTGAACATGCGCTTGCGGCCCAGCCGGTCACCGAAATGGGCCATGACGATGCCACCCAACGGTCGCGCCAGATAGCCGGCGGCGAAGATGCCGAAGGTCTGAAGCTGCTTCATCCAGTCCGGCAGTTCGGGCGGGAAGAACAATTGTCCGATCACGGCGGCGAAATAGACGAAGATGATGAAGTCGTAGAATTCCAGCGCCCCACCCAGGGCCGCCAGAGCCAGGGTCCGCACGTCACGGCGGGACATGGATTGTTGCTGCGCTGCCGGCATCAAAACGCTTCCTCCAGAGGCCCCAATGGACTGTTTTGCAAGCTAATCGACCGACGCGGGTCGACTGTCAAGCCACACGCTCCGACTGCACAAAATCGATGAAGGCCCGCAGCGTTGCCGGCATCTGCCGCCGCGATGGATAATAGAGGTAAAAGCCGCTGTAATAGGGACACCAGTCCTCAAGAACGCGGATCAGCCGCCCTGCCTGAACCAGGTCCTTGACCTGATCCTCAAACGCGAAGCCGATACCGGCACCAGCAAGCGCCGCCTCCACGATCAGGTCGGTATCATCAAGGATCAGGGGCCCCTCCACCTCCACCGACAGTTCCACGCCGCCCCGCTCGAACTCCCAGGCATAAAGCCGACCGCTGGCGAAACGCAGGCCGATGCAGGGCAGGTTCTTCAACTGCTCGGGGACCAGCGGCCTGGGGTGGGTTTCAAAAAATGCAGGGGAGGCGACGATGGCCGTTCGCTGGCGTGGCCCCAGTGGTACAGCGATCATGTCCTTGGCGATGATCTCACCAAATCGCACCCCGGCATCGTATCCTTCCAGCACGGTGTCGATCAGGGCATTGTCCACCACGATCTCCACCTGCACGCCCGGATGGCGGGCCAGAAACCGGGTGACAACCGGCAGCAACACCAGACCGGCAGACGAACGGGCCGTATTGATCCGTAGCCGGCCGCTGATGGCACCTCGCAGGCTGTTGAGATCGTCCAATGCATCGTCGATATCGCGGAAGGCCGGGCTGATCCGGGCGAATAATCGTTCTCCGGCTTCTGTCAGGGCCACGGACCGCGTGGTCCGGTTGACCAGCCGCAGGTCCAGCCTCTCCTCCAACTGCCGCAAGGCATGGGAGAGCGCCGACGGGGTGCAGCCCAATTCATCCGCCGCACGGCGGAAACTGCGGTGGCGGGCGATGGCCAGGAAGCTGGAAAGATCGGTGGCGCTGACATGTCGCATTGTTGAAATATGCTCATTAGCGTGTGGAATATCCAGTCGATTATCTCAGCAAATAAACGGGGCTAAACCTTTTCCCAGGCGCTGGGCGGACCAGCACCGATGAGAGAAGAGAAGGAGAGTTCCCATGCGTACCTGGTTTATTACCGGCGCCTCACGCGGCTTTGGTGCCCTGATCGCGGAACGGGCCCTTGCCAAGGGAGACAATGTCGTGGCAACCGCCCGCAAGCCCGAGACGGTGACGGCGCGTTTGGGCGAGCATCCCCATCTGCTGGCCGTCGCTCTGGATGTGACACGGGAAGAACAGGCCCATGAAGCCGCCAAGGCTGCCGTCGAACGATTCGGGCGTATCGACGTGCTGGTCAACAATGCCGGCTATGGATTGCTCGGCGCGGTGGAGGAGGCGACAGCAGCCGAAATCGAGGCGCTGTATCGCACCAACGTCTTCGGCCTGCTGGCCGTGACCCGTGCCGTGTTGCCCCATATGCGGCGGCAGCGGACAGGCCACATCCTGAACTTCTCCTCTATCGGCGGCTATCGCAGCGGCGCGGGGTTCGGGGTCTATTGTTCCACCAAGTTCGCGGTGGAGGGGTTGACCGAGGCGCTGTCGGCGGAACTGGCCCCATTGGGCATCCATGTCACCTCCATTGAGCCCGGTTATTTCCGTACGGACTTCCTGGATGCCACCTCGCTGTCGGTAAGCCCGGTGCGCATCGCGGATTATGACGGCACGGCCGGCACAGTGCGGGATTTTGCGGCGGGGATCAGCCATAAACAGCCGGGCGATCCGGACAAGCTGGCCCAGGCCATCATCACCTTCATCGAGATGCCGAATCCGCCTGTCCGTCTGCCGCTGGGCAGCGACACAGTGGCGGCGATTGCAGCCAAGCATGAGAGCGACGCGGCCATCTTGGCCCAATGGCGGGCTTTGTCCATGTCGACTGACTTTGCGTCGCCTGCGTGAGCCGGCGGGACGGATGGGTGTTGACAGCCCGTTCTGTCGACACCCATCTATGTCTTGTTTTGTGGCTTATATGGATTATGCGTCATGCGTACTGTCGGCTTTCTGGTGTTCGACGGATTCCAGGTGATGGGGCTGGCGGCCCTGTCGGTTTTTGAAATGGCAAACCTGCTGGGCGGGCAGACCCACTACGACATCCATATGCTGTCGGATACGGGGGGGCAGGTCCGGAACTCCCTGGGTTTCGGGATTGATACTGCGGCTGCGGGGGCGGTGTTCCATGACACCACCATCACAACCGGATCGTTGCTGGCCAAGCCGGCCCCTGCGGCATTGCTTGATTATATACGGATGGCGGCCGAGCGCTCGCGCCGGGTGGCCGGCATCTGCACCGGCGCCTTCCTGCTGGCCGAAGCCGGGCTGCTGGATGGAAAGCGGGCCACCACCCATTGGGGTCATGCCCGCGCGCTGGCATCGCGGTTTCCCAAGGTGCGGGTGGAGGAAGACCGGATCTTCATCCAGGACGGCAACCTTTGGACCTCCGCCGGGATGAGTGCGGGTATCGATCTGGCCCTGGCCCTGCTGGAGGAGGATCTGGGCCGGGAGATGGCGCGGTCGGTGGCGCGGGCCATGGTTGTCTATCTGCGCCGGCCCGGCGGGCAATCGCAATTCTCTACCCTGCTGGAACTGGAGCCGAAATCCGACCGGGTGCGCCGCGCCCTGACCTTTGCCAAGGAGAACCTGCGCAATGAACTGTCGGTGGAGGAACTGGCGGAGGCCGCCAGCCTCTCACCCCGGCAGTTCAGCCGCGTCTTCCGGCAGGAGACGGGGCAATCCCCCGCCAAGGCTGTGGAGAATCTGCGGCTGGAGGCAGCGCGCGCCATGATGGATGAAGGCCGCCTGCCGATGGAGATCATCGCGCGGGAAACCGGCTTTGCCGACCGTGAGCGTATGCGCCGGGCCTTCCTGCGCAGCTTCGGCCAGCCACCGCAGGTCATGCGACGGCTGGCCGATCATGAACGGAACGTTGGAACGGCTTAAGCGCCGGCCACACCGAAGCGGGTGGAGGGCTTATTGCGCGAGGCATTGCCGGCGACCTTCATCCGCGCCGCCTCAAACGCCTGCCAGTCGGCGGGGTCGGGCAGGGATGGGATAGTAACCAACTCGCCCTGGTCCAGCCCGGAAAGGGCGGCATCGACCAGATCGCCCACCTCCATCACCATATCCTGCGGCAGGATGGCGGGGTCGATGCCGGCGCGTTCGAAAATCTCCGTCCTGGTATAGCCGGGCAGGACGGCTTGGAAGGTCACGCCCTTGCCGTCGGTTTCGGCGGCCAGGGCCTGTGTCAGGGCCAGGACAAAGGCCTTGGTCGCGACATAGGGGGCGTTGAACTGTTCCGGCAGCAAGGCGACGGCGGACGCGATATTGACGATGGTGCCCGCCCCCTTGGCCGCAAACACATGGGCGGCAGTCAGGGTCAGGCGCTGCACGGCCGCCACGTTCAGGGCCAGCATGGGATCATAGGCGGTGGGGGCGCTGGCCAGCGCCGGGCCATTGGGACCCAGGCCGGCATTGTTGATCAGCAGGCTGATGGCCGCATCGCTGACCAGCCGGTTGGCGACCAGATCCTGAC
>NZ_JAGOGJ010000093.1 GCF_017996735.1 Niveispirillum sp. | reverse complement strand
ATCCGCGGCCGGTAATCCTCGAAATCCAGGGCACGCAGGGTGCCGGCCCCATCCGTCACGATAAGGGACAGGCCGATGGGGGTGGAAAGGGTGGAGAGGTACAGGCGCATGGAAAAGGGTCCGGGCGGGAGGGGTGGGCCTGATCCCTGCCTATCACGCCCCCACCGGGATGGCTGGCGGTTATCGGACCTGATCCCGCGCAATCATTGAGACAAGCCTCAACATTTAAGGCGATAACCGGGCCGGATCGCGCGAACCGGCCCGGTTCATGTCATCACACCTTGGACCAAGCCTCAACCTGTTCCTGCAGAATGGGCAGGGGCAGGCGACCGTTTTTCAGGACGGTGTCATGGAAACCGCGAATGTCGAACCGCGCGCCCATGCGCTTCTTCGCGGCCTCGCGCAGTTCCAGGATCTTCAGCATGCCGATCTTGTAGCTGGTGGCCTGTCCGGGCCAGCCGATATAGCGATCGATCTCCCGCGCTGCGCCGTCGCGATCCATGGGCGTGTTGTTGACGAAATAATCGATGGCCTGCTGCCGGTCCCAGCGCTTGGCATGGATGCCGCTGTCCACCACCAGCCGCACGGCGCGCCACAGCTCCGCCACCAGCCGCCCGTAATCGCTGTACGGGTCCTGGAAGAAGCCCATTTCCTTGCCCAGTTGCTCCGTATAGAGCGCCCAGCCCTCGCCATAGGCGGAATAGCCGCCGCCGAATTTCTGGAAATCCGGCACGCTCTCCAGTTCCTGGGAAATGGCGACCTGCATGTGATGGCCGGGGATGCCTTCGTGATAGGAAAGCGTCTCCAGCCCGAAACGCGGGCGGGCGCGCATGTTGGACAGGTTGACATAATAGATGCCGGGTCGCGACCCGTCCGGCGAGGGGCCGTTATAGAAGGCGCTGGAGGTGGATTTCTCGCGGAACTTCTCCACGGCCCGCACCTCCATCGGCGCCTTGGGCTTCAGGTTGAAGACCAGATCCAGCTTGGCCTTCATCGCGTCGACATATTGGCGCGCCTGGGCCAGATAGGCCTCCCGCCCCTCCTCGCTATCCGGGAAATAGAAACGGTCGTCACTGCGGGTGAATTCAAAGAAGTCGGCCAGGCTGCCCTTGAAATCCACCTGCTTCATGATGGCCCGGATCTCGCCATGGATGCGCGTGACCTCGGCCAGACCCGTCTTGTGAATGTAATCGGCAGTCAGCGGCAGGGAGGTCCAGCGCTTCAGGCAGGAGGCGTAGAATTCCTGGCCCTTGGGCAGACGCCAGGCCCCATGGTCGGGATTGGCGCGCGGCGCCACCCCCTGCAGCCAGGTGATCAGCGACCGGAAGGCGGGGGCCACGGCGTCGACCATGGCGGCCCGGGCCTGTTCCACCAGTGCTGCCTTGTCCGCGTCCGACAGGGTCAGCTTGGCGATCTTGCCCGTCAGGTCGGCATAAAGCGGGGCGTCGACGGTGGCGTCGGGTTCGATCGGCCGCCCCTTGATCTGGTTGCGCGTGGTGCTGATCAGGTCGGGGAAGAAATAACGCGGCGGCAGCACACCGGCCGCATCGGCCAGACGCAGCCTCTCCTCGATCTGCCCGAAATAGCGCGGGAATTGCCGCAGCCGCGCGATATAGGCCAGGGCGTCTTCCTTGCTCTCCACCTTGTGCTGATTGATCATCTGCACGGGCAGGTTCGTGTGCGGCCCGCTGACCAGGGTCAGGATGTACTGGTGATGGCGCCAGGGGAAATCCCCGATCCGGTCTTCGGCCCGTTCCTGGAACAGGCGGGCATAAAGGCGCGCCGTCGCCGACAGCTTGTCCTGGGGGAAGTCACGGCGAAGCCGGGCCAGATCGGCCTTGGTCTGTTCCAGATCGGCCAGGGCCCGCGCCTCGCTGACATCATCAAGCTGATCGTACCCGGTCTTGCGGCCCAACTGCATGGCCCGCAACGGATTGGCGGCAACGTCGCGTTCGAACACCTCCTTGAAGAAAGCGTAAAGTGCCTGGTCGGCGGGACCTTCGGCGGCGAAGGCGACAGCAGGCAGCAGGGCCAGCGCAGCGGTACCCCCGCCCAGCGCCAGCAGATGACGGCGAGAAATCATGGAAGCACACCCGTTTATTATTCACGTCCGATGAAAGCAGGGTGCCCGGTTTGGCTTCCAGGTCAAGGACTTGATGAGATTGGCCCGAATGGCGCAGAAGGTAGGGGGCCAATTCGGGCGGCCCGCTGCGGACCAATTCCGGAATTTTCCGCCCCGGGACGGATGCGGGCCGCCGGATGGCGGCGCCCGGCGCGTGAGGGCGAATGCACAGACCAAGAGCCATGTTCCATGGCTCTTGGTATAAATCATGACGAACCAGAATTTATTGACGCCGATCGTACAGGGGTGATCGCGTTCACTGTGACGGGCGACGCGTTTACGCGCTGGTATTCACATGCGCGCTGACATCCCCCTTGGCGACGCCGACAATGGCCTCGCGCAGCAGGCGGCCATGGATCGTGTATCCGGCCTGCAGCACCTGGACGACGGTGCCGGCCGGCTTTCCGGTATTCTCGATCTCCATCATGATCTGATGGAAATTGGGATCGGCCGGGGCGCCCAGCGCCTCCACCTTGGCGATGCCGGCGCGGTCGAAGGCGGCCAGAAGCTGGCGTTCGGTGGCTTCCACGCCGGTCAGCAGGTTGCCCACGGCCTGGTTTTCGGCCCGCACATCGTCGCCCACGGCCTCCACGGCGCGGCGCAGATTGTCGGCCACGGCCAGCAGTTCCTTGGCAAACTTGGCCACGGCGTATTTGGCGGTATCCTCGCGCTCACGCTCGGCCCGGCGGCGGACATTCTCCGTCTCCGCCAGTGTGCGCAGCACCTGGTCCTTCAGGGACGCGACCTCCGCCTCCAACTGGGCGACTCGGGCCCCGTCGGCACCGGCCTCTGTCGTTCCGGCCTGGGGGGCGGCTTCGGCGTTGGGGTCGCTTTCGTGGGTGTTGATCGTGTCGGTCATCGCGGAACTTGCCCTTGGGATCATACAGGGGATGGAAATGGCTCTCTGGTTTAGGCGGGATTGAGCCGCCTGTCGAGATGCCGCAACCCAGAAATAGGGTGCCCTCCCCCCTTATCGCAAGGGGACACATACGCGTTCCTGCCGATCGGAACCGTTCAGCCGGCGCCAACATCCGTCGGCCCGGCTATGCCGCAGGGGAGCGGCGCGGCGGCGGTCGTCCCCGAACCAGAAGCCGATTGACGGCTTCCGTTCACCCCATCAGCCGGCCGATCAGCTTTGCCGTATAGTCCACCATGGGGATGATGCGGGCATAATTGATGCGGGTGGGGCCGATCACGCCGATGGCACCCACGATCTGTTCCTTGGTGTTGGCATAGGGGCTTACGATCATCGAACAGCCGGCATGGGAGAACAGGTCATTCTCCGCCCCGATGAAGATCTGCACCCCTTCGGCCTTGCCCGTCGCGTCCAGCATGCGCAGCATCTGCTCGCGGGTTTCCAGCGCCTCGAACAGGGTGCGGATACGCTCCAGGTCGGAAATGGCGGTGACATCCTCCAACAGCTTGGCCTGTCCGCGCACGATCAGATAGCCCTGGCTGCCCCGCGCGCCCGACCATGTGGCCAGCCCCGTCTGCACCACCTTCTGGGTCAGGCTGTCCAGTTGCGTGCGCTGATCCTCCAGTTCCTTCTGGATGAAGGTGCGGGCTTCCGCCAGGGTGCGGCCCACGACACGGGCGTTCAGATAGTTGCTGGCCATCTGCAGCGCCGATGGCGGCAGGCCGGTCGGCACCTCCACCACCCGGTTCTCCACCAGCCCATCCTCGGTGACCAGCACCACCAGCGCCCGGCCCGGCGACAGGCTGACAAATTCGATATGTTTCAGGGGCCGGTCCGTCTTGGGCGCCAGCACCAGACCGGCGCAGGATGACAGACCCGACAGCAGATTGGTCGCCTCTTCCAGCACCTCCGGCACCGACCGGCCGCGCGCCGAACAGGTGGCCTCGATATCCTCCCGCTCCCGCTCCGTCAGGTCGCCGACCTCCAGCAGCCCGTTCACGAACATGCGCAGGCCGGCATCGGTGGGGATGCGCCCGGCCGATGTGTGCGGGGCGATCAGCAGGCCCAGCTCCTCCAGATCCGCCATGACATTGCGGATGGTGGCCGGCGACAGGGTGGCCGTCAGGCGCCGCGACAGGGTGCGTGACCCTACCGGCTCCCCCGTCTGGACATAGGCTTCCACGATATGGCGGAAAATCTCCCGCGACCGCTGGTTCAGCTCGCTGATCATGCCTTTCGCACCGGTCCTTTGCCGTTGCCTCGTTGCAGGAGAGTAGTGGTGGTTCAAGGCCAAATCAATGGAGGGGCCGCCATGCCATGGCTGGACGTGGACGCACACCCGTTGCTATGACGGGGGCCGGACATCCCAAGACCATGGAAGATATCATGACCCGCCCCTCCGGCCGCCTCGCCGATCAGCTCCGCCCTGTCAGCCTGGAGACCAATTTCTCCCGCCATGCGGAAGGGTCGTGCCTGGTCAAGTTCGGCGACACGCATGTGCTGTGTACCGCCAGCGTCGATGAAAAGGTGCCGCCCTTCCTGCGCGGCAAGGGCCAGGGCTGGGTCACGGCAGAATATGGCATGCTGCCGCGTTCCACCCATACCCGCACCGACCGCGAGGCCGCCAAGGGCAAGCAGTCGGGCCGCACCCAGGAAATCCAGCGCCTGATCGGCCGGTCACTTCGCGCCGTCACCGACCTGAAGGCCATGGGCGAGGTGCAGATCAAGGTCGATTGCGACGTGATCCAGGCCGATGGCGGCACCCGCACCGCCAGCATCACCGGCGCCTATGTCGCCCTGCATCTGGCGTTTCAGCATCTGGTGCGCGTGGGCACGCTGTCCACCATCCCCCTGATCGATCAGGTCGCCGCCATTTCCTGCGGCATCTATAACGGCGTGCCCGTCCTGGACCTGGATTATCCGGAGGACAGCAATGCCGGCGCCGACGCCAATTTCGTGCTGACCGGCCGCGGCGGCATCGTGGAAATACAGGGCACGGCCGAAGACAAGCCGTTTGAGGAGGTCGAGTTCATGGCCCTGATGGCGCTTGCCCGCAAGGGCATCAGCGAACTGACGGCGCTGCAGCGCGCGGCGCTGGGGATGTAAGGGCAGACGCCCGTATCCTGCAGGCATGGGGCCTGCAAGGGTACGGGTCAGAGGGCCGAAATGTCCCGGCGATCATGAAGCACGCGCAGGATCACTACCTGTTCCTGCTCCAGCATGTAGTAAATGCTGTAAGGTGGCACGGTACTCAGGCGTCGCCGGTTTCCCGCGACCCTTTCACCACGCGCCGGAAAGAGGACCAGCCCCTCAGCGGCATCCAGCAGACGTCGGGCCATGCCCTCCGCTGCCGCAGGGTTAAAGTCTGCGATGTAAAGCCTGATGCTTTGAAGATCGCCAATGGCCTCCGCTGTCCAGGTGATTGGCATCGCCAATCAGGAAGAACGGCCGCTTGGCGCCGGCAATTCATCTGCCGCACCCCAGGAGAGCAACCACCGGCGCACATGGGCGTGATCCACAACCCGGCGCTCCCGCACGCTGGCTTCCGCCACGCGCAGGGCCTGTTCAACATCGTCCGGCAAAGGGGTGCTGACGGGTTGTGAATGTCCATCCATGTGTTGATGCTAGCATGATGCTGCCGTTCCCGCCAAGGCTAGTGGCAATGTGTATCGCCAACCATCTTTGTGGGCAGCGGATTTATCTTCCCAAATGATGGGGCTATAATAACCTCAGCGTGATCGGGAGGCCGTGATGCAGCTGGCACGGTGGGACGATGGGTTGGCCGTACGCCTTCCCGAAGATGTGATGCAGAAGCTGGCGTTGAAGAAAGGCTATGAGGTCGATATCCACGCTGCCCGGATTCACATGCTTGAAGTTTTCCCCAAGGTGGATGCGCCCCCTCTGATAGAGAAACTGCGATCCCTCAAGGGCACGATCCCGAGCTATTTAATGTTTGATCGAACACGTCAAATTAATATTCTGACAACTCAATAGGTGCGGCCATGGAACTCTTTCACTATACGGGGAAAGATGCGGAATTAAGCATAGTGGGCGGAAATTCATTTTGGTTTAGTGGCTACGATACGATGAATGACACAACGGAGATACGACATATAGATGATTTTCTTTTGCACAATCTTTCAGATTCTCTGGATATAGTATTCAAACGATTCACAAAAGAGAGAAGAAAGGAAATAAAGAAAAACTGCACCAAACGCGGGATAAGCAAGGCCTCCACCTATCAAGCTAATAAATTAATTGAAACCCTTAGAGGAATTCTATTTGATGGTAAAGAAAGACTGCCAAGAGCAGTTGATCCGTTCATAATGTCGTTTTGCAGTCATGATAATAGTAGCTATGAATATTATAACGGTATGTTAAGTCAATGGAGAGCATATGGCAGAAGTGGATATTGCCTGGTATTTGATAGAGATGCCCTCCACGATATATTATCAGGCGAACGAGATAGTTATTTATATAATCATTTTGGCATACATGATGTGAATTATGGAGTTGATCGGGAAAAATTCCAAAATGACCACAATCTTTTAGCTGAATTAGCTTTAGACGCGGCCTTGATTGAGAGTACCCACCCTGATCCCGAAAGTGTGTTTCATAAATTAATCCAAGAATATCTAAAATGTGCAGTAAAATTCAAACATGTTGGGTTTAGAGAGGAGTGCGAGGTGCGAGCCGTTTTATCTCCGGCAAGCATAGAACTCAAAAGTATACTCGAAAAGCACGGACCAGAAATTTCATTGAAAATAAAGGAAATAAAAAATAGGCCTGACGGAAGAAGGTACATAGAGTGCAAATTCCGTAAAAAAATTCCACTTAAAAGAATAATCGTTTCTCCTGGAGAAAAACAAAGTGAATTATTTCACGAAATAAAATCCGTGGTCGATGATGGAGTAGAAGTGACAAAATCCTCCACACCATATATTGAACACGCTTCTGCAACAAGGGCCCTCTCATGACGATCCCCCGCCTCTTCACCGGTGACACGCTGGTGATCGCAACCCACAACAAGGGCAAGGTGCCGGAGATTGCGGCGCTGTTGAAGGATCATGTCCGCCGTTTCCCCAGTGCCGGTGAACTGGGTCTGGGCGAGCCGGAGGAGACGGAGACGACCTATATCGGCAATGCCATGCTGAAGGCGCGGGCGGCTGCCCTTGCCTCTGGCCTGCCGGCGCTGGCCGATGACAGCGGGCTGTCGGTCGACGGGCTGGGTGGCGACCCCGGCGTCTATTCCGCGCGCTGGGCCGGGCCGGCCAAGGATTTCACCCTGGCCATGGAGAAGGTCCGGCTGGCGCTGGAGGCATCACCCGACCGCAAGGGCGACCGCGCCGCCTTCATCTGTGCCCTGGCCCTGGCCTGGCCCGACGGGCATGTGGAGGCGGTGGAGGGCCGGTTTCCGGGGCGCCTGACCTTCCCGGCGCGCGGCACGCGCGGCTTCGGCTACGACCCGATCTTTATCCCCGACTGTCATGACATCACCTGCGGGGAGATGGACCCCGACCTGAAACATGCCATCAGCCACCGCGCCGATGCCTTCGCCAAGCTGAAGGCCCGCTGCTTCCGAAGCGCCTGAAAAGGAGTCGGATTCCCCCAAATGTTCTGGTATTGTTCCCACCACCCCGTCAGACGCGGCGGGGGAATGATTGGGGGAAAACAATGATCGGATATGTGACGCTGGGAACGAACGACCTGGCACGCGGTGCCGCGTTCTATGACGCGATCGCCAAGGAACTGGGCACCAGCCGCATGATGGAATTCCCGACGGGCATCGCCTGGGGCACGCCCGGCGGCGGCGCCGGCGTGGCACTGATGAAGCCCTATGACGGCAACGCCGCCACAGTCGGCAACGGCGTCATGGTGGCGTTCGAAGCCAAGGACAAGGAACAGGTCCATCGCCTGTACGATATCGCCCTGTCTCTGGGTGGTTCGTGCGAAGGGCCGCCGGGCCCGCGCGGTGACAGTTTCTATGCCGCCTATTTCCGCGACCCGGACGGCAACAAGCTGAACGCCTTCCTGATGACCGGGCCGGTCTGATACGGCCGACTGGCGCGGCGGCGGCCCGAACCGCCGAAGTCAGGATTTACTGACACGCTTATGATACCGGGGCCGGCGGTTCGGGGCATTTCCCCCGAACCGCCGGACAGTCACTGCCAGTCCTTCATGCCGTATTTTTCCAGGATGGCGGTAAGCTGCCCGTTCTTGCGCAGTTCGGCCAGCTTGGCATCGATCAGCTTGGCATAGGTGGCGCTGTTCGGGTCCTTGGGCGAAAAGCCGATGGACACGGTCGCCTTCTCGCCCAGCGCGTGATAGTTGAACAGGTTACGGTAACCCTTCGATTCCAGCAGGTAATCGACGACGTTGCTGTCCTCGACAATGGCGTCCAGCTTGCCGTCGATCAGCATATTGACCAGATCCTCGGTCACATTGTCGCCCGTCACCTGCACCAGATTGGCCGATCCCTTGTTGGCATCGATGAAGGCGTTCACTTCCGTGGCGTAGAAATAATCCTTGATCGACCCGAAGCGCAGGCCTTTCAGCGAATCGAGGTTGGTGACCTTGAAATCCTTGGTTTCCTTGCCCTTGCGGATGACCAGGGTGGGACGCGACAGGCCCAGCGGAGTGGTGGCATAGACCAGGGTCGGTGCCTCTTCCCGCGTGGCCCCGACGGCACCGGTCACGGTTCCGGCGGCGGCGGCGGCCAGCGCCTCGGTCCAGGGCATCAGTTGGTAATCCACCGTGTGCCCGGCCGGCTCCAGGGCGGCCTTCGCGATATCGATCAGGTAGCCAGGGCGGTTGCCGGGCTCGCAGTTATAGGGGCACCAACCGTCGGCGCGCAGCTTCACCTCCGCAGCCCCGGCCCCGACGGCGAAACCCGCCATCGACAGCGCCACCAGACCGACCGCCGTGAAACACCCGACCAACCGCCGCATCACCATTCTCCACTTCTTTGGCTGTAAATCAGCCAGGGTTGGTAATCAGGCGGGGAATGCCTGTCAATGGCGCAAGACCTGACCGGAAGGTTTGCCCGGACGCGGGCAAAAAACTTCACCGTCGCGCCCCCTCCTGCACTGGACAGACACGGGCCCACGCCCCACCCTCAATCCCTGTCGGGGCGGGCATGACGGCCGTTGTTTTTGTTATCCCGGTGACGCGCCGGGATGTCCGCGGAATTGGTACCCCCTAAATCCCGGAAATACCGGGCCTCCCGAGGGGGGGCGGCAGGGAACCCGCCACAGGTTTGCCTTGTTCATGAACCCGTATGGAAAAAGGATGCGGCGCATGGAATGGGTTCATCTGTCCGTTTGTATGTCCCTGGACGGGCATATCGACAGCGATTGCGGCCGGCGGCTGATCCTGTCCAGCGAGGAGGATTGCCACGACATGCATGCGGTCCGGGCTGATTGCGATGCCATCCTGGTGGGGGCCGCAACCGTGCGGCGCGACCAGCCACGGCTGACCGTGCGCTATCCTGAACTGCTGGCGGCCCGCCGGGCACGGGGGATGCCGGATCACCCGACCAAGGTGGTCGTGACCTTTTCCGGCGATCTTGATCCCGATTCCGCGTTTTTCCAGAAGGGTGGCCCCGTTGTCGTCCTGTGCGAGGAAGAGGCGCTGCCCGCCGCCCGCGCCCGGCTGGGCACGGTCGCGACGGTGATCGGCGTGGCGGCGGCGGACGGTGTGGCCGGCATCCTGGCCCGGCTGGACGGGATGGGCGTGCGGCGGCTGATGGTGGAGGGCGGGTGCCAGGTGCTGACGCAGTTTCTGGCCGCCGGCGCCTTCCATCGGCTGCGCGTGGCCGTGGCGCCCTTCCTTCTGGGCCGGGCCGGCGCCCCCCGGCTGGCGGGTCCCGCCTTCTATCCGCACGGGCCGGACAACAGGCTGCGCATCCTGTCCACCCGTACCCTGGGCAATGTGGCCGTCATCGACATGGAAAATACCGACCCGCGCGTGCTGGCCGGTTGAACGGGATCAATCGGCGGCCAGCGTATCGCGCAGGCGCGGGGCGTTCTGGATCTGGTCACGCGCGGCTGAACGGTTATTGGGTCCGTTCATGGTGCCGCCGGCAGCGAACACCTGATCACCGCGTGGCTGCGCCGCCATCGGCTTTCCGAACATGGCGTGCAGGCGCTGATATTCCTGCTGATGGTATTCCTGGGATTCCTGGAAACCGGGTTCGCCATTGCGCGGCGCGGTCACGATGACCTCGTCCATCACTTCCGGCTGCGGTTTGGCCTGCTGCGCGGCCGCCGGCCCGACCAGCGCCAGGATCAGCAGGGACAGGGGGACAATACGGGTACAAGCAGACATGGCGGGCCTCATCATCGATAAACCCATTATAACAGAAATGGGATCGACGCGTCTTTGTTCCCACCTCTCCTGAAGATACCCGCCGCTGCCCTGCCCCCGTCACGCCCGCATGAACGGGTTCAGCCAGCGCATGAAACGGCCCGTCAGGCGCAGCGGGGCGTCGGTGAAGGCAAGGCAGATGCAGTCCCCGTCCTCGTCAGCGACGGGCCGGTGATCGACACTGGGGTCGGTCGCGGCGAAGTCACCCCGCAGGAAATGGCCGCTGGCATCGGTAAAGCCGCCCTGCAGCACCAGCGTGAATTCATCACCATGGTGCGTGTGCTGTGGCATGCCCATGCCGGGCCGGATCCGCATCATGCGCACCGAGCCGCCCGAACAGGAAATGTCGGCTTCGTGCAGGCCGGGGATGGTGCGGCGCCAGCGGACACGGTCGATATCACCGCCAATATAGGACCGCAGCGGTTCCGGAAGGACAGGCGTCGGGCCGGGCGCCATGCTGCGTCGGCGCGGCGCTTCGGCCAGGGGCGGCCCGTCCAGGCGGGCCAGAACATTGGACAGAAGGCCGGCGCTGACCGGCGTGCCGGGATCAGCGTCGGACAGCAGGGCACCGCCGATGGCTTCCATGCCCGCCACTTCCGCGCGGCAGCGCGGGCAGAGCGCCAGATGGGTGGCCACCAGAAGGCTGGGCGCCTCCGACAGCGTGCCGGCGGCATAGGCCAGCAACAGGTCGGTCCCCGGATGATGATGCGGGTTGTGGGTCATATCGTTTCCCCCGTGGGGTCGCCGCTGGCCATGGCCTTGCGCAGGCGGGCCAGCGCCAGGCGCAGCCGCGACTTCACGGTGCCCAGCGGTAACCGCCGTTCCTCCGCGATGGCGCTGTGCGCCTTGTCTTCGAAATAGGCCATCCTCAACAGTTCCGCCTGCTCGGGCGGCAATTCCCGGATCGCCCGGTGCAATGCCGCCGCCTGTTCCTCTGCCAGCATCGTATCCATCGATCCGTCCGCCTCGTCCGGCACCAGGGCCGGGTCGTTCGGATCGAAGGTAGGACGCCGATCACGTCGCAACCGGTCGATACGCCGGTTGCGGGCGATGGCGTAGATCCAGGTTCCGGCCGCGGCCAGCCGCGGGTCGAATGTCTCGGCCCGCTGCCAGACCGTGACCATCACGTCCTGGATCGTCTCCTCCGCCGCTCCCGCTTCCATCCCTGCGCGTAGCAGAAAGGATTTCAGCCGGGGGGCGAAATGCTGGAACAGGGTGACAAAGGCTTGCCGGTCCCGCTGTCGCGCAACGCGCAACATCAGGCCGTTCAGCCGGTCCATCTCGGCTCTGTCGTCGGCTTGCATATCCGGCGGTTTTGTCCTGCTGACGGCAAGAACGGACCGCGCGGCAGCCTTTCCGCCGCGTCCGGTCCGTCCGAGCACGCCCGGACTATAGAGGCCACCTTGTTCCATGCCAATGGATACGAAGGATGGGGCACCCCGGATCACCGGCAAGAGACCGGTTGTACGATTTTTTTTAATCCGCGGCGGCGGCAGTGTCGGTCCAGCGCTGCGGCCAGGGCCGATCATAGAGCGGGCGTTCCGGGGCGTGCAGGCCGTGGTGGATGGCCAGGTCCAGCACCCAGTCCAGGTACATCTCGATCATGCCCGAAACATGAAAGGCGGGGCAGCCCGTATAGATCCGGTCATTGCCCGTGCTGAACGGCGTGATCGACCGCCCGTCCAGGCGCAGGCGGACACCATCGGCCGCATGTTCGATGCGGAACGCGCAGGCTTCGCCCGTCGTCGGGTTGACGGCACTTTCACCCTCCGGCTCCAGCTTGGAGGCATGCAGGAAGGTGACGATCATGCCCAGGCTGCCGGCGGCCAGCGTCTTCAGTTCCTTGCGGCTGCGCCACATGGCGTCGCGCCAGGGTTCGACCGGCAGGTCCAGGCCCAGATGCAGCGACGCCTCCACCAGGCTGAAACACATATGCAGCGCCGTGTTGCTGCCCGTCTTGGAGATGGATACCATGTCATGGTCGGCGCGGGCATAAAGGGCCGAACCCTTGAAGAAACCCTGGGCAAAACGGGCCATGCGGGCAAAGGGGCAGGCCGGGGCCGGTTTGCCGGCCAGGGCGACGGCCCATTCGTCCAGCACCTGATTGAGGCTGATGCAGGCCTGGGCGCGCAGCCAGTTCAGTTTCTGCGGCTGCGACAGGCCAGCGGGCAAGGGGGCAAAGGGGCCGGTGCCAGCGACGCGGGCCGCATCCATATGGCCGCGCAACCGGTCACGCAGATCATGGAACAGGAAGGACAGGAACAGATTGCCCTTCACCCGGTCGCGATTGTCGGATGTCAGGGGGGCGCCATCCTCCAGCAGCATGTCGATGCCCTGGGCATCGCCGCCGCGCCGGGTCAACCAATCCAGGATGGACCCCACACCCAGACGCGACAGGCCGGCCTTGGCATGGGCCTGCCGGTATTGCTGGGCAAAACTGCCATCGGCGTCCGTCTGATTGTCGCCGGAAGCAATGAAACGAAGATGCGCGCCGCCGTCCATGGGGACCCCCGCTGCTGGTAACGGGGATGGAGAAGCAAGGGACGGGCCAGAGAAGGTGATTTAATTAATTTCAATGGGTTAGCGCCAAACACTGCCTTGCATTCCGCAAGCCCCCCTTGCCATTCGCCAGGGACCCGGCGCTTTTTGCCTAGTGGATTCTGCCGCCGCTCACGGTCCTTCCGGGATACTCCTGCCCAGTCGAGCCCAGACGGCGCGGCGTTCGTCCGGGGTCATCGCCCCCCAGCGCATGATCTCTTCCAGCAGCCGCTTGCAGCCCAGACAATATTGCCGCTTCCGGTCCAGGTCGCAGCGGCGGATGCAGGGGCTGGGCACGTAATCCACGGGATTTTGCCCTTCCATCACACGTCCCCCATGATGGCGGCCAGCCGGGCGCCGCTGACAAAGGCGGCTTCGGCCCGCGCGTCCAGGCACCAGTCGCCGCAGGCCCCGATGCCCAGTTTCGCGTCCCACAGGAAGCCCTCGGCCAGCGGAACCGTGGGCAGGGCATAACGCCAGCGATGTGCCGCCAGGAAAGCCGGTTCAGCCGCGATCCCGGTGACCGCGCGGAAGGCCGACAGCAGGGCCGGCCCGACCTGATCGGCCGCTTCCTCCAGATGCCGGGCCGACCAGTCGGGGGCGGCATGGGCCACGAAGCCGGCGCGGTTACCCCGCCCCGGCTTGGCCCCGTCATGGGCGATCCAGGACAGGGGCCGGTCATCGCCGCCGGCACCGGCGATGAAGGCCGCGTCCCAGGGCAAGGTCACCATCTGGTCGAAGCCCAGCATCAGGGCCCAGCAGGGGGCCATCACGGCCGCATCGGTCCGGCCGGCCAATGCGGGCGCCACGGGGCGCAGCAGGTCGGCCGCCTGCACCGACGGCATGGCCAGGACCACCCGCGCGAACGGGCCCTCGCTCGTCCCATCCTCCATCACCAGCCACCAGTGGCCGGCCACCCCCGAGATGGCGGTGACACGTGCGCCGAAACGCGGGCGGGCACTGTCGGGCAGACGCGCGATCAGACCCTGGATGATACCGTTCATGCCGGGCGTGCCCACGAACCGTTCCACCCGATGCGGTTCCACCCCGCCATCGGGCGACAGGCGCACGATATGGCTGTCCCAGGCGGCGGCGTGGCCATCGGCCAGCAGGTCCGCCATCACCGTCCGGAAACCGGGGTCCCGCACCGTTACGAATTGCCCGCCATGGTCGAAGCGCCAGTCGCCGGCCCGCCGCGCCGACAGCCGCCCGCCCGGCCCCCGCCCCTTGTCGTAAAGGGTGACGGGCAGGCCGCGTGCCGACAAGGCCAGGGCTGTGGACAGCCCGGCCAGACCGGCGCCGATGATGGCGGTGGAAACGAAATTCTTGTCGGTCATGCGGGCGCCATGGGTTGCGGATCGCGATGGCTGCCAGATGGGGCGCATCCGCCCTCTGTCCAGCCCCGAATATCCGATCATCAGCCAATACTATGCTTGTGCGCCATGACACCAGGGGGCGGTGATGATACCCTCTCGCAAATGATCTGGCCGCGAGCAGGCGATGGACGGTACGACCGGCGCAGAACGGCCACCCCATAGACCGAAACGCTCCCGGGCGTATGCATCGGTCCTTTTCCCCTGGCTGGCCCTGTCGCTGACGCTGGCCGGGCTGGGCGTGCTTGCCCTGGCCTTGATCCGCCCGGACGTGGTGCTGCCCGCCGGCATCGATCCATGGCAGCCCGCCACGCTGGCCTGCGCCGGTCTTGCCGTATTGCTGCTGCTGGCGGTCATCGCCCAGACGACGCGGCAACAACGGTCGGACATGCGGCGTGAACAGGATGAACTGCGGGCCGCCAATGCCGCCCTGGTGGCGCAGGTGGCACGCCAGCAACTGGCCTTGGACCGGCTGAGCCAGTCGGAGCAGAAATACCGCGCGATCTATGAAACGGCGATGGAGGGGATGTTCACCATCGACATCGCCGGCCGTTTCCTGTCGGCCAACCCGGCCCTGCTGACCATGCTGCGCTATGACGGGCTGGAACAGCTACAGGCGGAGGTGAGCGACGCCACCGTCAGCTTCTATTCCGATCAGGAAAACAGGGAGGCCATCACCCAGGCCCTGTTGACGCAGGAGGAGGTGGGAAGCGTGCCGGTCGAACTGCGACGGCGCGACGGCGACCGGTTCTGGGTCGCCATCTCCGCCCGCATCATCCGCAATGCGGAGGGGCGGGCCGTCGCGTTCCAGGGCAGCGTGCGCGACATCACCCAATGGCGGCGCGACCGGTTGGCTGTGGAACAGGCCCTGAACGCGGCGGAGATGGCCAATCGCGCCAAATCCGAATTCCTGGCCAACATGACGCACGAACTGCGCACGCCGCTGAACGCCGTCATCGGCTTTTCGGAGATCATCGCGACGGAGGCCATGGGGCCGATCGGCCAGCCCGCCTATCGCGAATATGCCCATGACATCCATGATAGCGGCCAGATGCTGCTGACCCTGATCAACGACATCCTGGACCTGTCCCGCATCCAGGCCGGCAAGAAGGAATTGTCGGAAAAGCTGGTGGATGTGCCGCGGCTGATCCGGTCCAGCCTGCGCATGGTGGCCGAACGGGCCGACAAGGGCGGCGTGCTGCTGGAAACGGAGATGGAAGCGGAATTGCCGCCGGTACGCGCCGACGAGGTGGCGCTGAAACAGATCCTGAACAATCTGCTGACCAATGCCGTCAAATTCACCCCCAGCGGCGGCAAGGTCGTCTGCGGCGCGCGGGTGGAGGGGAACGGCTCTCTGTCCCTCTATGTCCGCGATACCGGTATCGGCATGCGGGAAGAGGATATGGCCACGGCCATGGAACCGTTCCGCCAGATCGCAAGCGGGCATTCCCGCAGTGCCGGCGGCGTGGGGCTGGGCCTGCCGCTGGTTCTGGCGCTGGCCCGCCTGCATGGTGGCGATGCCCGCCTGGAAAGCCGGCTGGACCACGGCACCCTGGTGACCGTGACCCTGCCGCCGGCCCGCGTGCAATCCATGCCGATGGCCTTCCTGCGGTCGGTCGCGGGGGGCTAGCCCCCTATTCCCCCCGCAGCAGGCGTTTGATGGCTTCGGCCAGCAATTGGTAGGGGTCTTCGCCCTTGGCCCGCGCGGCGCGCTGCACCTGTTCCTTGAAACCATGGTCGACGGCCTGACGGCGCAGCCGCTCGATCTCCCCCTGCCGGATGCGGCCATCCAGTGCGTCGTCACCGGGACCGATGGCGCCGGGCGGCTTTGGCGGGGGGCGGCGTGCCGTCACCTCAACCCCTCGCCCCCTCAATCACCGACATAGGTGTTGCCGCCACCGGTATTGCGGACATTGGCCTTGCCCTTGTGCCGGGCGATATGGACATTGCCGCCGCCAGAGGCAAGCACCATCGGATTGACGGCGGTTCCGTTGAATTCGAAGCTGCCGGCACCGCTGATGCGGGCTTCGACCTCCGCTTCGCCATCGCCGATGGTGATACGGCCGGTACCGGGGAAATCGACACGCACGGGGCCGTTGACCCGGCCGATATCCATTTCCGCATAACCGGGAATGGCGATGGCCAGCCCATTCTCCACCCGGCCCAGCGAGATGGTGGCGTGACCCTTCACATCCAGCTTCGCCGATTCCACCCGTTCGATGGACAGTTCGCCCGAACCCTGGACATTAAAATTGACGGGTCCATAGACCCGTTCCACCGACACCGATCCCGATTCCAGGATATCGACCGACAGGGCGCCGACCCGTTCGGCCGACACGTCGCCACGCAGCAACTGCACCGACAGTTTCGCATCCGACCGGCCGCTGATCGACAGGTCGCCGGACAGACCCGCCACGGTCAGGTCGGTATCGGGGGGCATGATCAGGCGGATTTCGGTATGGCTGACATTGGGGTCGGTGCGGCCGCGCAGCGTCAGCACCCCATCCTTCACGTCCAGATCCAGGGCGCTGGCACCATTGTCGATCTCCACCCGCACCTTGTCGGCGCGGCTGGACCGCTCGATATTGATATCGCCACCGATATTGACCAGTTGCACGCCCTTGGGCGCATCGAAGGACTGCATGATGCTGCCTTCGCCGGTTTCGGCCCCGGCCTTGCTGGCGGCAACACCGCTGGCGGCGCCGGCGGCCGCGGCCACCCCCATCTCCGCCATGCGCAAGGCGCCGTCGGCAATGGCCGGCACGTCCTTGCCTTCGCGATGCAGGCGTTCGCGCGCGGCGGCCAGTTCACGTTGGGCCTGGGCCAGACCTTCTCGGCGCGCCTCCGTCATACTGGCCTGCGCCTCGCGCAGCGCCTGCATCCGGGTGGCATCCATATCAACGCCGCGCATGGCGTCGCGCACGGCCCGCTCCACCATCTGCGGATTGACATCGACATTCACACGCACATCGGGCGCGTTGAAGGCGCGGGGCAGCTCCGGGGGTTCCGGCGGCTCCGGGGGCTCAGGCGGTTCCGGCGGCTCGGGCGCGTCCGGCATATCGAAGCTGACATGCAGGCCATGGTCGCCCCTGTCGATGTCACCCGATGCCAGGCTCCATCCGATGACGCCCAGGGCCACCAGAATGGCGGCGATGCCCCCCGCCGGCACGCCCGGCGTCAGGCGCGGGCGGTTGGACAGACTGGCGGGCGGGGCAGAGGAATAGGCGCCATCCATGGGTCGGTTCCTGCGTGTCATCGGTTCCGTGATCTCGCCTTGGATAATGCGGCTGCCAAACCCGCCTGTCCGCCGCATTTGCAGGGGGGTTACAAAAATGCGTCCAGGGTAACCGATGATAGCGCGCCTGTTACCAACGCTTAACTCTTCATATGCCAGCCCGATGCATAAAGCTTTGCTGCCAGCGCATAAAGCAGGACAATGACGATGGCCAGGAACAGCGCAGAGCCCCAGGGCATCGGCCCACCCAGGATGCCGTGCCGGAACCCCTCCATCGCATGATAAAGCGGATTCAGCCGCACCAGCGCGGCAAAACTCTCCGGCATCTTGTCCACCGGCGCGAACAGGCCGGACAGGAAGGAAAGCGGCGTGAACAGAAAGGTGAAATAGGCCGAGATATGGTCCCACTTGGTGCTGGCCATGCCGCAGAGCAAACCGCACAGCGCCATCAGCAGCGCGCCGGCCAGCGCGAACCCGATGGCCGCCACGGGATGGGCCACGGGCAGGGGCCAGAAGAACAGCGAGGCGACCCAGACGACCAGCCCGCTGCCCATGCCGGCCACCAGCCCGGCCAGCAGATAGGCGGGCACCGCTTCGCGCGCGCCGATGGGGGCCATCAGTTCATCGATGATATGGCCTTCGATCTTGCTGTAGAGCAGCATGAAGCCGCCATTCTCCGCCGCGCGCAGCAGGATCGACAGCATGATCAGGCCCGGCACCAGATAGGACAGCACGGCGTCGCCCTCCGGCGTGCCGCGCTGTCCGCCCAGGCCGAACAGGAAACAGACAAAATAGATGGCCGCCATCAGGGCGGGCGCGATCAGGAAGGCGGCGGCCATCTTCACCATGCGCCGCAACTCGCGCCGGCACAGCGTCAGGAACGCCACCCAGTGGAAGGCGGGCACCTGCCGGCTGATGCCGGGATTGAAGGCGCCGGCGGGGCCGCGCGTCTGTTGCATGCTCATGACCTGCACTCCCTTCCGAAGCGCCTTACGCCTTCAGCTTGTAGCCCTTGGCGATCATGCGCCAGGCGACGAAACCCAGCACCAGATTGGTGCCCAGCATCACCACGATGCCGGTGACCAGCGTGCCGTCGGTCTGGCCGATGAAGCCGTAACGGAAGCCGTCGATGAAATAGAAGAACGGGTTCAGATGCGCGATGAAGCGGAAGGCTGGCGGCACACTGTCGATGGAATAGAAGGTGCCTGACAGGAAGGAGAGCGGCGTCACGATAAAATTGGTGACCACGGCCATATGGTCGAACTTGTCAGCCCAGATGCCGCCGATCAGACCCAGCAGCGCCAGCAGCGACGCCGCCGCCACCCCGTGGAACAGGATGAAGCCGATGGAATGCAATTGCAGCGGGACAAACACCGCGATGGCCAGCGCCGTGACCAGCCCCACCATGGCCCCGCGCACCACCCCGCCGATGACATAGGCGCTGGTCAGTTCCAGGGCGGAGATGGGCGGCATCAGCACGTCCACGATATTGCCCTGCACCTTCGCCACCAGCATGGAGGAGGAGGAATTGGCAAAGGCGTTCTGGGCGATGGCCATCATGATCAGGCCGGGCGCCAGGAACAGCAGGAAGGGCACGTCGCCCACCTTGCGCACCACGCCGCCCAGCGCCAGGGCGAAGACGGCGTAGAACAGCAGCGTCGTCACCACCGGCGCCGCCACGGTCTGGACCCAGACCTTCAGGAACCGGTGCACTTCCTTACGGATCAGGGTGGCAAGCCCGATCCAGTTGACGGCGCCGACGGCGCGGGGCATGGGGATGGTCGGTTGCGACATGGCTGTTCTGGGACCTGTCCGGGGCAGCGGAGTTATGGCGCCCGACACTATACGGGCGAAGGGGCGGCGGCAATGTTGCCGGAAGGCGGAGGGATCGGCAGTGACGGACGACACGGGTGGGCAGAACGGGAACCGCGAACGCAAGGTGAAGCGGGTGAATCCTGCCTATCTGGACCGGGCGGCCCTGCATTACCTGGAGCGGTTCGCCAGTTCGTCGGCCAATCTGCGCCGGCTGCTGCTGCGCCGCGTCGATGCCTCGGCCCGGGCGCATGGCACCGACCCGCAGGAGGGTCGCGAATGGGTCGACGCGCTGATCACGCGCTATCTGCGCTCCGGCCTGCTGAATGACGGGCTTTATGCGGAGATGAAGGCGTCGGGCCTGCAGCGGCGCGGCGGGTCCACCCGCGTGATCCGCCAGAAGCTGATGGCCAAGGGCCTGGACGGCGATCAGGTGGACAAGGCCCTGTCCAGCCTGGAAGGGGCGGACGAGGGGGAGGCGGAATGGAACGCGGCACTTGCCTATGCAAGGCGCCGCCGGCTGGGCGGCTTCCGCCCCGACCGTGGCCTGTCGGATGACGAGGCGCGGACACGCCGGGACAAGGATATCGCCGCGATGGCGCGGGCCGGGTTCGACCTTGAAACGGCCCGGCGCGTCATTGACAGGGAAGAGATGGAGGGGCCATGAGGCCCCGTCCACGGTATCCTTGGACCTATTCGCTCTGGATCTGCTTGCGGGCCGTTTCCAGCAGGATGTCCAGTTCCTTTTCGATGCGGTGTTCGGAAACGTCCACGCCCTTGGCCTTGAAATCGGTCAGCAGCCGGCGGACGATATCCTTGTGGCCCGGCTCCTCGAAATCGACGGTGACGATCTGCTTGGCATAGGCCGCCGCGTCATCGCCGCTCAAGCCCAGCAGGTCCGCAGCCCACAGGCCGGCCAGCTTGGCCCGGCGGGCATTAATGCGGAACAGCAGTTCCTCGTCATGCTTGAACTTGTTTTCGAAGGCCTGTTCGCGTTCATCGAACGTCGTCATTTTTTATCCTCTGCAGTCGGGTCGAACCGATAAGCCGTGGACCTTATATACGCCAGATGTGACATAAGCCATCACCTGACATGCTCCCCTCACCTTTAGGATGGTGAGCCATTATAGCTTTTTGAAGGTCAAAGCAGCCATGTGCACAGTCGTTATCTTGCGTCGCCCCGGCCATGACTGGCCCCTGCTGCTGGCGGG
This sequence comes from Niveispirillum sp., assembly GCF_017996735.1. Taxonomy (GTDB): domain Bacteria; phylum Pseudomonadota; class Alphaproteobacteria; order Azospirillales; family Azospirillaceae; genus Niveispirillum. The sequence goes on along the minus strand of NZ_JAGOGJ010000093.1, from coordinate 5,272 downwards.
CAACCGGGACGAAATGAAGGGCAGGCCATGGAAGCCGCCCGGCCGTCACTGGCCCGACCGGCCGGAACTGGTTGCCGGCCTGGACGAGACGGCGGGCGGGTCCTGGCTGGGCCTGAACGACAATGGCGTTGTCGCCACCGTGCTGAACCGCGAGGGCACGCTGGGGCCGCAGGCGGGCAAGCGGTCGCGGGGCGAACTGGTGCTGGACGCGCTGGACCATGCCGACGCGGCCGGCGCCGCGGAGATGCTTCAGCATCTGGATGGCCGCGCCTACCGGCCCTTCAATCTGGTGGTGGCCGACAATCGTGATGCCTTCTGGCTGTCGCTGCCGGCCGAGGGCGCGCGGGTGCGCTGCCTGCCCATTCCCGACGGGCTTTCCATGCTGGCGGCCTCCGACCTGAACGATAAGGACCATCCCCGCATCCGCTTTTTCCAGCCGCTGTTCAAGAACAGCAAGGTTCCCGATCCGGTGGCCGGCGACTGGGGCGGCTGGCCGGAACTGCTGGGCTGCCGCATCTGGGACGGGGAGGCCGGCCCGCGCGGTGCCATGTGCATCGTGACGCCCGGCGGGTTCGAGACGGGCAGTTCGGCGCTGGTGGCGCTGCCCTCCATCGACCGGCTGGGCACGAAGCCGCATTTCCTTTTCGCCGCCGGGCGGCCCGATCTGGTGCCCTTCGAACCGGTCGCCCTCTGATCCAAGCCACCCAGCACTGACCCGCCCGCATCGCTGGTTTCGTTGTGCCGGACCGCGTTGCTTGCTATAGGGTTGAGACCGGACCCGATGGTTTTGCCATGCGGGTCCGTATCCCTTTGGCTGGAACGATTGCTGGACACCAGACCCATGACGCGACGCCGGCGCATCTACGAAGGCAAGGCCAAGATCCTGTATGAAGGCCCTGAGCCTGGCACCCTGGTCCAGTATTTCAAGGACGACGCGACCGCTTTCAACGCCCAGAAGAAGGGCACGATCACGGGCAAAGGCGTCCTGAACAACCGCATCAGCGAATATCTGATGCAGAAGCTGGGCGAGATTGGCATCCCCAACCATTTCGTGCGCCGCCTGAACATGCGTGAGCAGTTGGTGCGCGAGGTGGAGATCATCCCGATCGAAGTGGTGGTCCGCAACATCGCCGCCGGGTCCCTGACCAAGCGTTTCGGCATTCCCGAAGGCACGCCGCTACCCCGCTCCATCGTCGAATATTACTTCAAGAACGACGAACTGGGCGATCCGATGGTGTCGGAAGAGCATATCACGGCGTTCGGCTGGGCCGCCCCGCAGGACCTGGACGACATGCTGTCGCTGGCGCTGCGCATCAACGACTACCTGAACGGCCTGTTCCTGGGCATCGGGCTGAAGCTGGTGGACTTCAAGGTGGAGTTCGGCCGCCTGTACGAAAATGAAGAGATGCGCATCATCCTGGCCGACGAGATCAGCCCGGATAATTGCCGTCTGTGGGACGCCAAGACCAACGAGAAGCTGGACAAGGACCGTTTCCGCCAGGACCTGGGCAATGTTGCCGAGGCCTATCAGGAAGTGGCCCGCCGCCTGGGCATCCTGCCCGAGGCCGGCCCCGGCGACCATACGGCACCCAAGCTGGTACAGTAAGTTATGCTTTTCCAGCCAGATCCCGTGGCCGGGATCTGGCTGGCCCTCAAACGCCGAGCGCCGCCATCCGGCGGCTTGGCTTACGCGCCACGTGGCGCGGGCCGGCAGTCGTCGGCCTCCAACCCGCCGAAGGCAGCCTTCGGCAGGTTGGTATCCCCTCACCATTGCTGAAAAGGGTTCCTCCCATGAAGGCCAAGGTCGTTGTGACGCTGAAGAACGGCGTGCTGGACCCGCAGGGCAAGGCCATCGGCCACGCCCTGACCAACCTGGGTTTCGATGGCGTCGGTGAAGTCCGTCAGGGCAAGCTGATCGAGCTGGAGGTCGCGGAGACCGACCCGGCCAAGGCCAAGGCCCAGATCGAGGAAATGTGCCGCAAGCTGCTGGCCAATACCGTCATCGAGAATTACTCGATCGAACTGGTGGCCTGATCCTGGCGGCCTGCCGCAGGGTGGGCATGGGAAGAGTACCACCAATGGAAAGGGACGCCTGCGGGCGTCCCTTTTTGCTTGTCGGCGGGGGGCGTTTGCGGCCAGGGTTCCGGAAAACCTCCTTGCTGGGAACAAGACCCGATGCGCGCTATCCGCCTGTCCCGCCTGTTTGCCGCCGCCCTGGTCCTGGCGGCCCCCCTGTCCGTGACCGCACCGGCCCTGGCCGCCGGTCAGGATGAGGTGCTGAAATGCCTGGGGATTGTCGATAACACCGCACGGCTGGCCTGTTTCGACCGCACGGTTCCGGCCCTGCGCGCGGCCCCGCTCCCGCCGCCGGGCGTCGCCGCAGCACCCCCGCCCCCGCCCGCACCGCCCGTCACCCGTGAACAGGCCTTCGGCGCTGAACGGATCGAACGCAAGGATGCCCCCGGTGCGGTGGCGGAAGAGGCGGAGGCCATCACGGCCAAGCTGGTCTCCGTCAGCCAGCAAACCATCGACCGCTACAGCTTCACCCTGGATAATGGTCAGGTCTGGACCCAGGTCGTCGCCCGCTCCATCGCCAATGCCAAGCCGGGCAAGATGGTGAAAATCGAGAAGGGGATTGTCGGCAGCTTCACCATGACCATCGACGGCGTCACCGGCATCATCAAGGTCCGCCGGGTAAAGTAACCGATCACCGCTCGCCCATCTCTGATTTGCCTTGCACATGTTCCATGAATGGGATTAAATCTCATTTATGGAACATGACATTGACACACGCTTGGCCGCGCGTCTGGCCCAACTGCGCCGTGACGCCGGCTGGTCACTGGATGATCTGGCGGCGCGCAGCGGCGTGCCCAAGGCCACCCTGTCGCGGCTGGAGCGGGGGGAGACCAGCCCCACGGCCAGCCTCCTGGGCCGCCTCTGCGCGGCCCATGGCCGCCCCATGTCGCGCCTTCTGGCAGAGGTGGAGGCAGAACCCGCCCTGCTGATCCGGGCGGCGGACCAGCCGGTCTGGACGGATCCGTCCAACGGCTTTGTCCGCCGCTCTCTCTCTCCGCCCGCATCGGGGCTGGAGACGGAACTGATCCACGGCACCCTGCCGGCCGGCACCATCATCGATTATGACACTCCGCCGGTACCGGGGCTGGAACAGCATATCTGGCTGTTGGAAGGCCGGCTGGAATACCGGCTGGACGGGGTGGCCCATGTGCTGGAGCCGGGCGACGTCCTGCGGTTCCGGCTCTATGGCGCGTCGCGCTTCCACAGCCTGGGCGATGGTCCCGCCCGCTACATCATCGCCATCACCCGCCCCTGACGCGCGATCGGTTCAAATGGCGTCATTTGGACCGTGAATCACACGGCAAACTAAAAGCACAGGCATTTCCATGCGTTTTGATATCGTGACGGCCACCGCAGATGATTATGCGGCGGCGATCCCGGCGCTTGCCCAGGTGCTGCGCGCCTGTGTGATGAATGGCGCCGCCGTCGGCTTCATCCCGCCGCTGGACCTGGACCAGGCCGCCGCCTTCTGGCGGGGGCAGGGGGACGCGGTGAGGACGGGGGAGAAGCAGATCCTGCTGGCCGTCACGCAGGCCGGGGACATTGTCGGCACGGTCACCCTGGCGCTGGCACCGCAGGTGAACGGCACGCACCGGGCGGAGATCGCCAAGATGCTGGTACATCCGCAGGCCCGCCGCCAGGGCATCGCCGCCGCCCTGTTGAAACGGGCGGAGGAACTGGCGCGAGCACAGGCGCGCCGGCTGCTGGTGCTGGATACGCGGGTGGGTGACGATGCCGAATGGCTTTACACCCGGCTGGGCTGGCAGAGCTGCGGCATCATCCCGGATTATGCCCTGAATGGCGACGGCACCAGCCATGCCACCCATGTGATGTACCGCCCGTTGCCCCAGCGCCCGCCGGGGCTGGTGATCGCGGCGGCACATCCGGAGGATCCCGAGGCCACGCCCCTGATCGATGCCTTGTCGGCCGATCTGCTGGCCCGGTTCGGCAGCGATGGGCGCCGGGGGCTGGCCGGGTGGGAGGATGTCGCCGACCGGTCGCTGTTCGCATTGGCCCGGCTGGACGGGAAACCCGCCGGCTGTGGCGCGCTTCGCCCCTTCGACGCGGAGGTGGGGGAAATCAAGCGCATGTATGCCCTGCCCGGCAGCCCCGGCGTGGGGGCCGCCATCCTGTGCTTCCTGGAGGAGGGGGCACGCAGGCTGGGATATCGACGGCTGGTGCTGGAGACGCGCTGGGCCAATGATCGGGCGGTGTCCTTCTATCGCCGCCACGGATACCGGATCATCGCCAATTACGGCCCCTATGAAGACAGGCCCGAATCGGCCTGCCTGGGCAAGATATTGTAGGCTTTTTCCCCTGTCGCCCGTACAGGTTGACGCTGAGGCGCGCGATGGTCAGGATGCGCCCATGTCAAAGCCATCGGGGGAAGTGGGAAATGCCGCGGCTGAAGGATCGTGTGGCCCTGATTACGGGGGCCGGGAACAGTATCGGCCGGGCCGTCGCCCTGGCCTTCGCCCGCGAGGGCGCCGACCTTGTCCTGCATTTCGAGGAAGAGGGCCAGCGCACGGCCGTCGGCGATCTGGCGCGTGATCTGGAACGGATGGGCCGCCGCGTGCTGTCCCTGCGCGCCGACGTCACCAATGCCGAAGGGGCCTATGGGCTGGTGGAAACGGCGGTCACGGGGCTGGGCCGGGTCGATATCCTGGTCAACAATGCCGGGCTGCGGCCGGCCATATCCTTCGTCGACACCACGGCCGAACAGTTCGATCTGGTGATGGCGGCCAATGTGCGCTCCGCCTTTATGGTGACGCGCATGGTGCTGCCGCTGATGTTTGCCCAGAATTACGGGCGTATCGTCTCCACCGTGTCGGATGTGGCCTATCACGGGGCGCCGGGCTACACGCTCTATGGTGCCGCCGCCGGTGCCCTGCTGGGCTTCACGCGCAGCCTGGTCCATGATATCGGCCCGCGCAACGTCACGGCCAATTGTGTCGCCCCCGGCGCCATCGATCCCAAGGCCGGCAACCCCGTGGCCCAGGCGGGGGTGGAGGTGCTGCGCCGCGCCCTGCCCAGCCAGCGCCTGGGCAGCGTGGACGATGTCACCCCCGCCTACCTGTTCCTGGCTTCCGACGACGCCCAGCACATGATCGGCCAGTGCATCAGCCCCTGCGGCGGCGCCGTGATGTTGTGATCACGGCCCGGCCGTCAGGTCGGTTCCCGTGAAATCGGGGTAACC
>NZ_JAGOGJ010000223.1 GCF_017996735.1 Niveispirillum sp. | reverse complement strand
CAATGACAACGACGTGAATGTGCGCAGCGGGCGCGCCACCCTGGCCTGGACGCCCACCGACAGCCTGCAGGTCACCCTGTCGGGCGACGTGACGCGCGAACGGCAGGCGGCAACGGATTACCAGGCCGTCGGCATCTTCAACAGCGCGGCGTCCGCGCCCAATATCGAACTGTATAACCGCGTGGTGCTGGCCCCGCAGGGCCTGACCTATGATAATCGCTGGGTGGCGCCCAAGCCCTGGACCACCTATTCCACCTCCACCAGCTATGCCAATTCCGATGTCTGGGGCGTGTCCGGCGTGGTGGACTGGGACCCCGGCGTGATCGGCGTGAAATCCATCACCGCCTATCGCGACCTGGATGTGCGCAGCAAGGCCGACGCCGACGGCACCCCCGCCGATATCGTGGCCTCTGCCGGCATCTCTGTGCAGCAGCACCAGTTCAGCCAGGAATTCCAGTTCAGCGGCGACGCCTTCGACGACCGGCTGAACTGGCTGGTCGGCCTGTGGTATTTTGAGGAAAAGGCCCAGGACACGCAGTCATCGCGGCAGTTGGTGGGCTTGGTGGAGGCGCTGCGCGCGGCCCCCAACCGGTCCATCTCCCCGCCCGGCGTGGCGGCCGCAACCTGCCCCGCCAACGGCACCGGCCCGGCAAGCTGCCTGGGTGGTGCCAATAACAACAATAATCTGCGCTATGACCAGATGCGCCTGGGCAACCGCTGGCTGGAAGGATCGTCCTATGCCGCCTTCGCCCATGCCGGATACAAGGTCACGGACGCTTTCAGCCTGACCGCCGGCGCGCGTATCAGCAAGGAGAAGAAGGACTTCCGTTATTACGAGGTCCGGCCCCTTCAGAACAATCTGATCAGCTTCAACAATGTCACCGCCGGCGATACCTGGGACGTGTTCACGCCGAAGCTGGGCGCCGAATACAAGTTCGACGACAGCATGATGGCCTATGTCTCCTGGTCCAAGGGGTTCAAGGCCGGCGGTGTCAATGGCCGCCCGACGCGTGCCGATCTGTTCAACACCTTCGATCCGGAAAAGCTGACGGCCTATGAGGCGGGGTTCAAGGGCGACTTCTTCGACCGCCGCCTGCGCCTGAACCTGGCCGCCTATTTCAGCGAATACAATGACATCCAGATCACCCGCAACACCACGGACAGCACGGGCGCCTTCATCCGCCTGGAAACCAATGGCGGCGACGGCGAGATCAAGGGTCTGGAAGCCGAAGCCACGGCGCTGCTGGCCGAGGGTCTGACCCTGCAGGCGGGCCTGGGCTATACCGACTTCAAGTTCACCAAGCTGCTGCCGCAGCAGGCCACGCCGGGCACGGTGCTGCTGAGCCTGAAAAACGAACTGCCCTTCGTGCCGAAATTCACCGGCAATCTGGGCCTGACCTATGAGGTGCCGGTGTCGGCTGACGGCGCGGCTTTGCGCCTGCGCGGCGACTGGCGCCATTCCAGCAGCTATTTCATCGACATCGACAATACCGCCGCCGTGGCCCAGGACGCCTATGACGTGTTCGACGGGCGCATCACCTTCGTGCCCGCCGCCGGTGGCTGGGAACTGTTCGTGGCGATGAGCAATATCACCAACAAGGCCGTCATCGCCAACGGCGTCGCCTCCCCCGCCAATGGCAACCAGATGGTCACCTACAAGCCGCCGCGCATGACTTATGGTGGTATCCGGGTGACGTTCTGAGGGGGCGTTCCGGCTGGAGTTTGCCTAGTTTAGGTGAAATTGACTTGATCTCATCTAAACCGTCATCCCCGCGAAAGCGGGGACCCAGCGCAGAGCGGCGTCGGCCGCGACAAGACTCATGTCGGCGCTAACCGCGCCTTACGCTGGGTCCCCGCTTTCGCGGGGATGACGAGAATGAGCGATTAGGGGGAAGCGCATCTTGGTTCAACGCTTTGACAAACCACCAACGGCCGGTGGCGGGCTGCTGACCCGGATTTCCTTCGTGCTGGGGGCGGCCGGGCTGTTGATGGCCATGTCGGCGGATGCCATCGCGGTGCTGGGCCGGCATGTCGGTTTCACCCTGCTGGGCGCCATCGAGGTGGTGCAGGCCAGTGTGGTTCTGGCGGCCTCGGCCGCCATGGTTGGCGCCACCCTGTCGGGTGCCCATGCCCGCGTTCATATCCTGATCGAACGGCTGGGCCCCACCTGGCACCAGCGTTATGACCGGGCGTCGGATATCGCCTGCTGCCTGTTCTTCCTGTTCCTGGCCGCCGGGTCCGCCTGGGTCGCCGCCGACCTGTGGAGCGGGTTCGAGGTGACGGAGATCCTGGGCCTGCCTCTGCGCTGGCTGCGCGTGGTCTGGATCGCTTCCTGCGTACTGATCGCATTGCTGTTCCTGGCGCGGGCCCTGGGCAAGGGGGGACATCATGAGTCCTGAACTCTGGGGTGCCATCGGCATCGTTGCGTTGCTGGCCCTTCTGACCCTGGGCCTGCCCATCGGGGTCGCCCTGGCCGCCGTGGGCGCAGGCGGCATTGCCATCCTGGTCACGCCGGAAGCGGCCATGATCAAGGCCGGTGTGGTGGCGTTCGAGACCATCGCCAAATACGAACTGGGCGTGTTGCCGCTGTTCCTGCTGATGGCGCATCTGTGTTTCGCCGCCGGGGCCAGCCGGGATTTCTTTGACGCGGCGGCCCGGTTCATCGGGCACCGGCCGGGCGGGCTGGCGCTGGCCTCCATCGCCGGTTGCGCCGGGTTCGGGGCGATCAGCGGGTCCAGCCTGGCCACCGCCGCCACCATCGGGTCGGTGGCCCTGCCGGAGATGCGCAAGCATAATTACTCCCCGGCCTTCGCCACGGGCGCGCTGGCCGCCGGCGGTACGCTGGGCGCGCTGATCCCGCCGTCCGGTGCCTTGATCGTGTTCGGCATCATCGCCGAACAATCCATCGGCCGCCTGTTCGCCGCCGCCGTGATCCCGGGCTTGAGCCAGGCCCTGTTCTATATGGTCGGCATCTATATCCTGTGCCGCATCTGGCCCGAACTGGGGCCGAAGACGGCGCGGGTGCCGTGGCGCGACCGGCTGCCGGCCCTGCGGCGCATCATCGACATCGTGGCGCTGGTCGTGTTCGTGGTCGGCGGCCTGATGGTGGGCTGGTTCACGCCGACGGAGGCCGCATCGGTGGGGGCCGTGGGGTCCTTCCTGCTCTGCGCCATCCGGGGCGCCCTGACGCGGGCCGCCATCACCAAGGCCCTGTCGGACACGTTGCGCACCACCGGCATGATCTATGTCGTCATCATCGGCGCCATCCTGTTTTCCACCTTCGTCAGCCTGACGGGCATTACCGGGCACATGTCGGCGCTGGTCGCCGATCTGGATGCGGGGCCGCTGGCCGCCGTGCTGGTGATGACCCTGCTGCTGCTGGTGCTGGGGTCTTTCCTGGACGGGTTGGCGCTGATGCTGCTGACGGCGCCCATCTTCCTGCCGATCATCATCGATCTGGGGCTGTCGCCCATCTGGTTCGGCATCTTCCTGGTGCGGACCATGGAGATCGGGTTCGTGCATCCCCCATTGGGGCTGAACTGCTACGTCATTCATGGCATCGCCAAGGATATTCCGCTGGGCACCATCTTCCGGGGCATCGTGCCCTTCCTGGCCATCGATTTTGTGCATCTGGCGGTCATCATCGCCTTTCCGGCGGTGACCCTGTGGCTGCCCAAGGTGCTGGGGGCATGATGATGGGCACGCGTCTGAAACAGTTTCTGGCCGCCTGTGCCCTGACCCTCCTGTCCGCCTGTGGCGGCGAGGAGGAAGCGCCCGGCACCATCAGCCTGTCCTATGCCAGCCCCTACCCGCCCGGCCATCCATTCAGCAAGGCGGATATCGAGTGGATGAAGGCGGTGACAGAAAAATCCGGCGGCAAGTTGGTGATCAAGCCCTTCTGGTCGGGATCGCTGATCACCTCGGACCAGAGCATGGTGGAAATCCGCCATGGCGTGGCCGATATCGGCCTGATCACCCCGATCTATGCAAGAGGCGGGGCGCATGCGCTGCGCGGACAGGCCGGGTTCTATGGCGGGATCAAGGACCTGTCGGATCAGGTCGCCATCTATAAATGCCTGGAAGCGGCCTTCCCCGCCTTCGGCCGGGAACTGGAGGGGCTGCATGTGCTGGCCGTCCAGGGTGGTAACTTCCCCGGCGTCCTGACGCGGCACAAGCCGATTGAGAAGCTGGAGGATTTGCGCGGCCTGCGCCTGCGCGCGCAGACCGAGGCGCTGGGCGTGCTGCGCGACCTGGGCGCCGATCCCGTCAACATGCCCATGGGGGAAGTTTATTCAGCCCTGGCCAAGGGTGTGATCGACGGGGTGGTCGCCCCGGTCGACACGGTCCATTCCCTGCATTTCGGGGAAGTCGCCTCCTATTTCACGGCCCTGCATTTCGACCGTGGCGCCTATCCGGCCCGCGCCATGTCCGACAAGGCCTGGCAGCGTCTGACGCCGGAACTGCGCCAGGTGCTGAAAGACGCACAGCCGATCTGGGAAGCCGCCTTATCCCGCCAGATTTTGAGTGCCGAGGATCGCGGGATGGAGAAGGGCAAGGCGATGGGCATGCGCATCACCGATGCCCTGCCGCCCGACGATCAGGAAAGGTTCCGCACGCTTTATGCCGCCAATACGCGGCGCATCGCGGACGAGCTGTCGCATTTCGATATCGATGGCCATCCGATCCTGGCCCATGCCCAGGATTTGATCGCCGCGCGGAGCCGGGGGGAAACCCCGGCCTGTTTCAACAGCCAAACGGAGCAATCGCCATGACACGCGAAGGCCCCCTGGAAGGCCCCCTTGCCGGGCTGCGCATCGCGGATTTCAGTTGGGTCGGCGCCGGCCCACGCGCCACCAAGGATCTGGCCGATTACGGCGCGACCGTCATCAAGGTGGAAAGCGCCCGGCGCCTGGACCTTGGCCGCCTGTCCCCCCCCTTCAAGGATGGAAAGCGCCACCACGACGCCTCCGCCTTTTTCGCCATCACCAATACCGGCAAGCAGGGCGTCACCATCAATCTGAACGATCCGCGCGGCATCGAGGTGGCCAAGAAGCTGGTCGCCTGGGCCGACGTGGTGGTGGAGAATTTCGGCAAGGGTTACATGGACCGGATCGGCCTGTCGTTCGACACGCTGAAATCCATCAAGCCGGACATCATCCTGCTGTCGGTCAGTGTGACCGGACGCACCGGTCCCCTGTCCGATCTGCGCGGCTATGGCAATTCCGCCGCCGCCCTGTCGGGATTCGCCGCGCTGTCCGGCTGGCCCGACCGGGGGCCGCACATGGCGCCCTTTGCCTATGGCGATGTGGTGGCACCCATGATGGCGACGGTGGCGGTTCTGGCGGTGCTGGAACATCGACGGGTGACGGGCGAAGGCCAGCATCTGGACGTGTCGCAGGTGGAACCGATGATGCTGGTCACGTCGGATTGTCTGGCCGACGGGCAGCGCGGGATTGAGCCGCGCCGCGGCAATGACGATCCGCGCATGGAGCCGCACGGCCTGTTCCCCTGTCGCGGCCCCGATCAATGGTGCGCCATTGCCGCGCGCGACGATGCCGACTGGCGCGTGCTGGTGGCGCTGACGGGCATCGACAATCCACGTTTCGTCAGCTTGCAGGGCCGCAAGACCCATGCGGCGGATCTGCGCGCCCTGCTCGCCGCCTGGACCCGGACGCAGGACAAGCACAGGCTGGCCGACCATCTGTCCGCCGCCGGTGTGCCGGCGGAGGCGGTGAATGACGGGCGCGACGTGTTCACGGATGCCGAACTGGAACGCGCCGGCCATTACCATCGCATTCAGCATGACAGGCTCGGCGATTGCGAAATGCCGGGGCCGCCGCTTCGCTTTTCCGATGCCGCCATCCAGGTTGGCTCGCCGCCGCTGCTGGGCGGGGACAATCGCGCGGTCTTTGTCGACCTGATGGGCATGGACCCGGCGGAGGTCGACGAACTGACCGCCGCCGGCGCGCTGGCGTGAGGGGAATGATGATGCTGAACCATCTGACCATCATCGACGCCACCGGCGAACTGGGCGCGCTGGCGGGCCATATGCTGGCGCAACTGGGCGCATCGGTGACGCGGCTGGTCCCGGCGGGGGGCGAGACGGCCGATCCGGTGTGGAACCGGGACAAAAGCTGCATGGCGCTGGATGATGC
>NZ_JAGOGJ010000222.1 GCF_017996735.1 Niveispirillum sp. | reverse complement strand
GTCTACGACCGCTGCACGGATTTTTCAGTGGCGCGAGTATTGCTGGATGAAGCGGGGTCGCTGCTGGTCTACAGGTCTGTGGGGACAACTTATGGCCTGTTGAGCCCCGATGGCAGGGGGCTCGTATATCGCTTCCCGCTGCCCTATGCGGATGCGGCGTCTGGCGGCGCAAGCGCACTGTACCGTGCGAATTCCGATGTGCCGGCGACCCTCTCGGGGGCGCCAGATCACAAGCCATCGCTGGCTGTGATCAATGGCGTGTTGGTGATTGGCAAGAATGTGGGCCTTTCACTTGTCGCTGAAGACATCGCAAATGCCACCAACGGGATGGCCGCGTATATCACCAAGGATTATGCCACTGGGTGGATGCCCGGAGACGTCCGGGGCGCGTGGCTGTGTGACACGACGGCCGGAGCAGCAACCGCTTCGGGCGAAATGATCGTCAACGGCGGGTTCGCGAGCGACCTGACGGGATGGACCGCCGGGACTGATCCGGGTGGCAGCGGGCAAAGCGCCGTATGGGCATCGGGAGCGGCGGCCCTCACGGGCAACGGGGTCCAGGCCGCCTATATCGATCAGTCGATTGCCACCATTGCGGGGCAATCTTACCGGATCGAACTAATCGCATCCGACAACCCGATCAACGTCTTCGTCGGGACGATCCAGTCCGGATCACAACTGCTGTCCGCGATTAACCGCACGGGTGGCTTTGTTGGGCAGTTTACCGCTACCGGATCATTGACATGGGTCCGCCTGCACCGGTCGGGCGCCGGTACATCGCGGGTCGATAACGTGTCCGTCCGCCTCTCGCTGCCAGACCGAAGTTCTAAGGGCGGTGGGCTGGTAGTGAGCGGATTTCTTGACCGGACGGCACTTCTCTGCGGGCTGGCGGCCGTCAGCGGATTTGCCTCCGGAAACTATCTGTACCAGCCCTACAATCCGGATCTGGATTTCGGGACCGGTGATTTCAGCGCAGCCTTTTGGATGCGCTGTAACAGCAGCACGGCGGGCCAGCGGATATGGCAGCGCTGGACCAGCGGCGGCACCGGCGCGCTGATACAGGCGAATTTCCAGACTGGCGGTCTGCTGCGGTTCCTGATCTCCGATGGCGTAAATACTGCGCTGGTGGATACCGCCACGGCAGTATTCACCTCAGATCGTTGGCACCAAATCCTGGTTGTCCGTCGATCTGGCCTCCTGGAGATATGGGTCGATGGCGTGCGAGAGGGCACAGCCAGCGTAGGCGCGGTCGGCAGCGTATCAAATTCCGCCGCTGTGTTGCGGGTGGGGGGGCAAGTCACGGGCACCAACCCGTACGCGGGCAGTCTGCTGCTGTTCCGGATCAGCGCCTATACGCCCACGCCGGCGCAGATCCGCCGCATGTATGAAGATGAACGGGCGCTGATCGCCGGTGGCGTAGCGGCCACCCTGGGAGGCACATCCGACTATGTCACGTGGCTGGCGGCCAATGACGCGGCCGGCACCCTGGCGGTAGGCACCGGCGACGGTGTGTCGATCTTCGCGGGCCTTGGCCGGGTGCAGTATCTTGACGGGGCCAGCGGCGGGGCGGCCATCGGCAGCGATACCATCGTGTCGGTGTCGGCGTCTGGCCCGCATCTACTGATCGGCACGGCGGCCGGCGCGGGCCTGATCAGCGATGGGGTGATCGCGCGGGATCGGATGGTCCCGGCCGGCCGGCCCCGCGTATCGCCGGTCGATGGGCCGGGGGTAGTGACCATGCGCGGCGTTACGACCGACGCCACGCCGACCGACCTGACGCCACGCATCGCCATCGGGGAGCGGGAGGCCGTGACCCTGGATGTGACGGTACAGGCCCGCACCTATGGTGCGGCATCCACGCAGGGCGGCACCTATCGCCGGCTGGCCCGGTATGTCCGCGATGCCGGCGGGAGCGTCACCCTGGCCGGGTCGGTGCAGACCATCGGCGAGGATCAGGAGACGGAGTCCGGCATGGACGTGGCCCTTTCTATCGACAGTACGGCCCAGACCGTGGCCGTGCGCGTGACGGGCGTGGCGGCGACCCGCATGGTCTGGACCGCTCGCGTGGTCCTGACCCGCATTTCGGAGGATTTGACCTATGCGCAGTGAAGATATCGGCACGGGTGTTTATGGCGGCGGGCGGTATCTGTCCGTCTGGTCGATGGCGGATGGCTATCCGCGCTGTCCATCGCCGGCCCTGGTGCTGGGCACCGCGCCGGCGGCGGAGGTAGCGGCCACCATCGCGGTCAACCGGGCGGTGGCCGCCATCGCCGCGCGCGCCGAAGCGGTGGAGGCGGCGGCCAGGGTGGCGGCGCACGACCCGCCGCCCGCCACCCTGGCCGCCGGGCCGGATGGGGAACCGGTGGAGGGGGACAATCCGGCCTATGCGGCCTGGGTCGCGGCGGGCCAGGTGTTGGCCGATGCGTCGTCCGATGATGACCTGCAGCACCTGTTGCGGACGCGCGCCGGGGCATTGCGGTTGGATGCGCAGGGGGTGCCGGAACCGGGCTGGACCCTGTCCCTGCCGCCGGTGCCCCCCCTGGACCCGCACACACAAACGGCGGTTTGGGATGGCGCGCACTGGCATGTGCGTGCGCTGACCGAGGCAGAACGTGAACGGCATCCGATACCGTCGCTGAGAGACAGCCTTATTGCCGCGCTGGCGGCGACCGACGCGGAGTTTCAAGCGCGGTGGCATGAAGACGCGCGGGCGGGCCTGCCGCCCCATCAATCAGAGCAAGATTGGCTGGACCGGCGACAGGAGTTGCGCCGCCGCCTGGCAGACGTGGAGGGATGACAGATGGCTTATCCATGGCCCGAACATACCGGGTGGCCGAAACATGCGGTCCGGCAGGAAATGTTGTTGGGGGGCAAGCGTACGCTGCCGGGGATGGCACCGGAGGGGACCGTCGATTTCGGGGCCGTGGCAGCGGGCGCGCCCTTTGATTTTACGGTGTGCCGCGGCGTTTATGAAATTGCTGCGGACACCACAATCACGCGCAATATCCGCTTTGAGCAGGGCGGCATGTTGCGCCCCATCGGCGGGGCCAAGGTCACCATTACCGGCCGCGTATGGGCGGACATCACCCAGCATATTTTCGACATCGCCGATGGCGAGGTGATCGGGTCATTCGGCAATGTGGCACGCTCTCCCTGCTGGTGGGGCGCTGTCGGCGACTATGCCGGCGACGCCGATGCGGCCACCAACAATTACGATGCCTTGGGCGCCTGTGCCCGCGCCAGCCATTACCGCGTCGGGGTCCGGTCGCGGGTGGTGGTGCCGACGGGTAATTTTTTCTGTGAGGGGCCGGTACGTCCCGCCATCAACAATCCGGCCTATGGCATCCTGCCGGGGGAGGTGCCGCACCTGTCCGAGGCCGGCGTTATCCAGATGTATATCGGAGACGTCTGGGAGGGCGAAAGCCTTGGGTCTTCATACATCACTGTCGGAAACGGTACGGCTGGCGTGGGCTATGTCTTCGCCATGGCCGGGGCGGACAGCAGCGGCCCGCCGACCGTCGTCAAAGACCTGTTCATTGTAGCGGAACTTGGAGGCGCCTATGGCCTCACAGGGGCCATAGGCGGCCACGCAAATGGCGCGTTCATTGAGAAATGTTGGATCAACGGTTTCGGCCGGGGGCTGCTGATGGGATCGACGGACCAGTTCGTCACGCGCCTGGTCATCGAATATTGCCACGAAGCCATCCGGATCATCCGGGGGCACAACAATCTCTCCGATTGCACACTGTATCTGTGTGGCAACGGCATCATCGTCGATCCATACGACGAACAGGGCGAGACCGTGATTTCCGATATCAGGATCAACAACCGCAACGGCGGCCTGCCAGGAGGCTATGGCATCGTTGTGACCGGCGCATATGCGGCGTGCAAGGTCGTGAACGTCGATGTCGAAGGGGCTCCCGGGGGCGGCGAGTGGGATTATGCGTTCAGCGTCTACTATTCGCTGAGCACTGCCTGGACGAATTGCCGGGCCAAGATCGTGGGCGATCACCCCGCCTGGACCCTGGCATTCGTGGGGCAGGCGCAGTTGGTCAATTGCAGCGCCCGTCTGGTGTCGGGCGCGTCCACCTCTGCCGCCCTGGATATCCATTCCAATTCAACGGCGGTGTCGGTCTCGCAGTTCATGGCTTCGGGCCGGTTCCGCGACGGCATCCGCGTCAATACAGCGGGACGTGGGGTCCAGATCACGGGGGCCAGCATTACAGGCGCCAGCCGGAACGGGTTGCGCGTCCTGCGCTGCTCATCGCTTAAGGTCGCAAACAGCGACTTCCTGAACAATGACGAGGCCGGGATCTATGACCAGATCGCGGCCGGGGAAGACGGCTTGCATCTGTATACGGGCATCACATCCGAACGCGCCGGGTCCGGCGTGCAGGCGTGGGGCCTGGTGACGAAAATCGACAATGTGAACGGTCGGTTCGCCATCTCCGGGGCCTGCGGGATCTTGGGCAACGGGAGCGGGGCCATCAGCCACACCGGGGCCTACAACCCCGGCAACAACAACTCGAAAATCAAAATCGGCGCGGAAGTGCTGGTAGCGTAAGGGGGTACAAATGCTTCTGGGGTTCAAGCTACAGGGCCGGTATTCGGCCCAGGTAATGGGGTGCGGCCGCAACCGGTATCCGGAAGGCGCGCAACCGCCGGCGGTAATCCTGGAGGCCGCTTGTTATAGCCCTGAAACCACCACCCGCACCTTTGTGGCGGCGGCGCCGGCGGAAACGTTTGCGGCCTTCGCCCTGCGGGTGGCGGCTGAGGCCGGCACCGGCCCGCACACGGCCCATGTCAGCGCCGAGGATGCGGCCCGCAATGTGGCGCCGCGCCGACAGGCGCCGTTGACTGCGTTGGCCGCGCTGACGGAGGCAGGCTACACGGTCGAGGTGACGTCATGATCAGTGGAGAATTCCTGGTCGCCATCCTGGCTGGCGTCGTGCTGCCCATTCTGGCCGCCGCGTGGGCGGGATACAGCCAACTCAATGCCCGTATCTCCAAGCTGCGGGACGATGTGGCGGGCCAATATCTCAGTCGGGAACTCTGGCAGGCCCACTGGGACAATCTGGAAAAGGCAGTGGGCGAGATCCGCACCGACCTGAAGCAACTGGTAGCCCAGCAACGGCACCAGTCCGGTGGGGGGGATTGACGCAAATGGACGAGGTGAACAGCGTCATTTCCGAAGTCCTCAGGCGTGAGGGCTGGCCGCAATACACCGACCATCCGGCGGACAGGGGCGGCCCGACCAAGGGGGGTATCACGCTGGCCACCCTGTCCGCATGGCGGCGACGGCCGGTCAAGGCGGAGGATGTGCGGGCGTTGGGGGAGGCGGAGGCGCGAGCGATCTATGCAGAGCGCTATATCACAGCCCCGCGCTTCGATCAGATCAATGACCCGGCCTTGCGCGGCCTGGTCATTGATGCCGGCGTGCTGTCGGGGCCAGGCCAGGCCGCGAAATGGCTACAGCTCGCCGTGGGGGCCAAGGCAGATGGGATCATCGGCCCGGCGACCTTGGCCGCCATCGCACGCCGCCCGGCGAATGCCATTCGCCTCGCCTTCACAGCGGCGCGGGTGCGGTTCTTCGGGGACCTCGTCCAACAGAATGCCAACGCCCGCCAAGCGGGCAGAGAAACCAGGGATCAGGCCCTGTTCGTCGGGGGCTGGCTCGACCGGGCCATGACCGACATCGATGCTATGGCGCGTGACCTGGACCGCGCCGGAAAAGAAAGGACAGATCATGGGTAAGCTCATGAAGGGCGGCCAGCTCGCCGGCAAGAAGACCTATATCACCGCTGCGCTGGGTGTCGCGGGTGCGGTGGCTGCCTATCTGACGGGTGATGCCAGCCTTCCGGATGCGTTTGAGATCGGGTTGACGGCGGTTCTCGGCGCCACAATTCGCAGCGGCATCAACGGCAGGTAAGCTTTCGGCCATGCGGGCGGCATCAGTTCGCCCGCATGGCTGGCCTGTCACATATAGCGCATATCGGGCGCATACGATGCGTCGTAAGTGATTGATTTTATTACATTATTCTGACACTTAAAATCTGTTGTCCTTCGGGGCGTACCGGTTCGAGTCCGGTAGCGAGCACCACCTTGATTGTAAAGGGTTTTTCGTCGTTTGTTGGCATGAGAACAAAACAGGATTTACCAACGGCGTCATAC
>NZ_JAGOGJ010000092.1 GCF_017996735.1 Niveispirillum sp. | reverse complement strand
GAAGAGATGGCGGTTGCCGAGGCGGAAGCCTTTGTTGAACCTGCGGCCCTTGAACCGGAAGCGGTGATCGAGGAAGCCCCTGCCCCACCGCCGCCCGTGCCAGCCCCCGTGGTGGAGGTGATGCCGGAGTTGGAGGACAAGCCGGAAAAGAAAAGCTGGTTCTCCCGCCTGAAGGACGGCCTGTCCAAATCCACCAGCCGCCTGACCGAGGGCATCACCGGCATCTTCACCAAGAAGAAGCTGGATGACGAGGCGCTGGAGGAACTGGAAGAGCTGCTGATCCGCGCCGATCTGGGTCCTGTCACGGCGGCCCGGCTGACCGCCGGCCTGGCCAAGACGCGGTTTGGCAAGGAAGTGTCGGCGGAAGAGGTGAAGGATTACCTCGCCACCGAATTGCAGAAGATCGTGGAGCCCGTGGCCCAGCCGCTGGTGATCGATCCGTCGAGGAAGCCGCACATCATCCTGCTGGTCGGCGTCAACGGCACCGGCAAGACCACGACCATCGGCAAACTGGCCCGCCAGTTTCGGGACGAGGGCAAGACGGTCTGGCTGGCCGCCGGAGACACGTTCCGCGCCGCCGCCGTGGCGCAGTTGAAGATCTGGGGTGAGCGCACGGGCTGCCCGGTCGTGTCCCGCGATACCGGCGCCGATGCGGCGGGCCTCGCCTATGACGCCGTGGAGCAGGCGACCAAGGCCGGTGCCGATGTGCTGCTGATCGATACGGCGGGCCGGTTGCAGAACAAGGCCGGCCTGATGGAAGAGCTGCGCAAGATCGTGCGCGTCATCAAGAAGCTGAACCCCGAGGCGCCCCACACCACCCTGCTGACCCTGGACGCCACCACGGGCCAGAACGCGCACAGCCAGATCGAGGTGTTCAAGGACATGGTCGCCATCAACGGCCTGGTCCTGACCAAGCTGGATGGCTCCGCGCGCGGCGGCGTGCTGGTGGCACTGGCGGAAAGGTTCAAGCTGCCCGTGCATGCCATCGGCGTCGGCGAAGGCGTCTACGACCTGCGCCCGTTCGAGGCGCGGGGCTTCACACGGGCGCTGGTCGGGCTGGAGTAACCGATATCTTCATATAACATGCGTAAGGGCACTGACCCCGTTGAGCGTAACCAACACCCAAAGCCCAGCCAGCAACAATTTCGGCCCCCGCTTAATGTATCGGCCTACCCGCATCAACAGAGTCAGGAGAGCCACGCTCTCCAGGACGGTCAGCACGATCGTCCACTCAATCGATTGGTAGCTGCCGGGGAACAGCAGCGTAACGGCAACAGCACCGACAAATAATCCACCGACGCGAAAAGCTTCGCGATAGACCGGCTTCATTATCGGGTCGGGACGATACCCGAAATAACAACCGACGACCGTCGCGACCAGCAGGAGAAAGAAGCTGATCTCCCGCCCAAGCCGCAAGTGTGGGACCGGAGCCAAAAGATCGCTTCGCCAAAAGAAAGTCAGAAGCGCGATAGAGAATGCTATCGTTATGCCGGGCAGCACAATGAACAACACCAATTTTCGCCCGTTCAATTTTTCGGCCATGCCGCACCTATGGTCCCGATCCTCCGCCCAGCATACCAGTCGCGGAACCTTCGCAAAATCCCCCTTCCCAACCACCCCCTCCCTGGCGCATAAAGAAGTGCAAACTCATAGGAGCTTGCACAGTGAATTCATCCAACAATTCGTCCTTTGATCCGGCGGTGGAAAGCTTCACCGACGCCGATGGTGCGTATGCCCGTGTCCGGGCGCTGTATGATCAGGCCGTTGACTATCTGCGTGACCGGTTTTCCGCTTTTGCCCGTGGCGAGGATCTGGGCGGGCGTGTACGCGCCTGCTACCCGTTTATTCAGGTCCGCATCGACAGCGAACCCCGCATCGACAGCCGGCTGGCCTATGGCTTCGTTCATGGCATGGGCACGTTCCGCACCACCGTCACCCGCCCCGACCTGTTCGACCATTATCTGCATCACCAGTTCTCGCTGCTGGTGAAAAACCATGGTGTGCCGCTGGAGGTGGGGATCAGCGACAGCCC
This sequence comes from Niveispirillum sp., assembly GCF_017996735.1. Taxonomy (GTDB): domain Bacteria; phylum Pseudomonadota; class Alphaproteobacteria; order Azospirillales; family Azospirillaceae; genus Niveispirillum. Next base: position 24,111 of record NZ_JAGOGJ010000092.1, on the reverse strand, counting down.
CATCCCCATCCAGTTCGCCTTTCCGGAGGGCATGCATGTCGAAGGCGACCTGACGCCAGAGCGGCTTCACCAGTTGCGCGATTATTTCGACCTGCCCGATCTGGTCTATATGGATGACAGCATCGTCAACGGCACCCACATCACCCCACCGGGAGCGCCCCGCCCACTGGCCCTGTTCACGGCCCCGCGCGTGGATTACAGCCTGCACCGGCTGAAGCATTACACGGCGACGAAGCCCGACCATTTCCAGAACTACGTGCTGTTCACAAACTATCAGTTCTATATTGATGAGTTCGTGCGTCGCGGGCTGGAGATCATGCAACCGTCGGACGACCCGGCGACCCAGGCCTATCGCCGCCAGTATGAATGTTTCATCGAGCCGGGCGACCATATCACCTGGAACCAGGCCCTGTTCGAGGGCAAGGAACCGCAGGGGCAGAAGGTGGCCCGCCTGCCGCAGATGCCGGCCTATCACCTGAAGCGCAAGGATGGCAACGGCATCACCATCGTCAATATCGGCGTCGGCCCGTCCAACGCCAAGACGATCAGCGACCATATCGCCGTCTTGCGCCCGCATGTCTGGCTGATGCTGGGTCACTGCGCCGGCCTGCGCGATACGCAGAAGCTTGGCGACTATGCGCTGGCCCACGGCTATGTCCGTGACGACAAGGTGCTGGACGCCGATCTGCCCACCTGGGTCCCCGTCCCGGCCCTGGCCGAGGTGCAGGTGGCGCTGGAGGATGCGGTGGAGGAAGTGACCGGCCTGAAGGGCTGGGAACTGAAATCGATCATGCGCACGGGCACCGTGGCCACCATCGACAACCGCAACTGGGAACTGCGCGACCATAGCGAGCCGGTGCAACGGTTCAGCCAGTCACGCGCCATCGCGCTGGACATGGAATCGGCCACGGTGGCCGCCAACGGTTTCCGCTTCCGCGTGCCCTACGGCACCCTGCTCTGCGTTTCGGACAAGCCGCTGCACGGGGAAATCAAACTGCCCGGCATGGCCAACCATTTCTACCGCGCCCGCGTGGACCAGCATCTGGCCATCGGCATGCGCGCCATGGAAATGATGCGCGATACGGGCCTGGAACGCCTGCATAGCCGCAAGCTGCGCAGCTTCGCCGAAGCGGCATTCCAGTGATGAAATCGGCCTGAGGACATCCTTGCCTTGCAACAAGGCCCCCATGCCTTACAGGGATGGGGGCCTTGGACCGGCGGGGTCAGGCGGCGTCAAGCGCCGGATAATCCACATAGCCCTTGTCATCCCCGCCATAGAAGGTGGCGCGGTCGGCCTGGGCCAGGGGCGCGTTCAGGCGGAAACGTTCAACCAGATCGGGATTGGCGATGTAGGGCACGCCAAAGGCGATGGCGTCCGCCGCCCCTTCCGCGATCAGCCGGTCGCCCACTTCACGCGTAATGCCGCCATTCAGAATGAATGGCCCCTTGAAGGTGCGGCGCAGCAACCCGGCAACACGGGTCGCCCCGGGCGGCGGGCTCATATTGTGATTATCGACCAGCGGTTCGATAACATGCAGGAAGCCGAGGTTGAAGCGGTTCAACTGTTCCGCCGCATAACCGAACGTGGCGGCCGGGTCGCTGTCCGACATGTTGTGATAGGCGCCGTTGGGGCTGAAACGGATGCCGACACGGCCACCGCCCAGCACATCGGTCACCGCCGCCACCACTTCCAGCATGAAGCGGTTGCGATTCTCCACGGACCCGCCATAGCGATCAGTACGCTGGTTGGAACCGCTGCGGATGAACTGATCGATCAGGTAGCCATTGGCCCCGTGTAGTTCCACCGCATCGAACCCGGCGGCCTTGGCATTCTCCGCCGCCTTGGCGAAATCGGCGATGATGCCGGCGATCTCATCCGTTTCCAGGGCGCGCGGCGTTTCGTAATCCAGCATGCCTTGCGGTGTGAAGGCCTGACCGTCGGGCTTGATCGCCGACGGTGCCACGGGCAGCGCCCCGCCCGGCTGCAGCACGCGGTGCGACAGGCGGCCGACATGCCAGAGCTGGGCCGCGATTCGACCGCCGGCGGCATGGACGGCCTCTGTCACGCCCTTCCAACCCGCCACCTGTTCGGGGGAATGGATGCCGGGGGTGAAGGCATAGCCCTGACCCTGCTGGGTGATCTGCGTGCCTTCGGTGATCAGCAGGCCGGCGCTGGCCCGCTGCACGTAATATTTGGCGGTCGAGGCCGTGGCCACATCGCCCTTGCCGGCGCGCGACCGGGTCATGGGCGCCATGATGACGCGGTTGGGCAGGTTGAGATCACCCAAACGCATGGGCGACAAAAGATTCTGTTCACTCATCTGGGAAGGTCCCTGAAGCGAGGTTGCGGCGCGAGCCAGCGTGTGCGGCAGCGCACCATTTCATGGACCCAGATGTAGGCGACGGCGCAATCCGGACAAGTGATGGCGGTCACCGACCAGGGTTTTCGTTATGAAACGGTGACAGGCAATGATGATTGCTCGCATTTCGCGTGCGATGCGATAGGATGAGGTGCGGGCCGCTTCCGGGCTCGCGTCACATATCCCGAGAAGATGGTTTCGCTCGAACTCGCCGCGGTCCTGTTCCTGATCCTGTTGAACGGGTTCTTCGCCATGTCGGAAATGGCCGTTGTCTCGGCCCGAAAAATCCGGCTCCAGCAGATGGCCGAGGAAGGAAGCCGTGGCGCCAGAACCGCGCTGGCCCTTCAGGAAGACCCCTCCCGCTTCCTGTCCACGGTGCAGATCGGCATCACGCTGATCGGCGTCATCAACGGTGCTGTTGGCGGTGCCACCCTCGCCGAACGGCTGGCCCCGTTCCTGGACGCCATTCCCATGCTGACCGGCTATGGTCAGACGCTGTCGATTGTCATTGTGGTCATGACAATCACCTACCTGTCGCTGATCGCCGGCGAACTGGTGCCCAAGCGCATCGCGCTGAACAATGCCGAGGCCATCGCCAGCTTCGCCGCGCCCATCATGCGCTACCTGTCGCGGGTCACCGCGCCGTTCGTCTGGCTGCTGGGCGCCAGCACCGAAGCGATGCTGAAACTGCTGCGCGTGCCGGAAAAGGCAGAGCAGTTGGTGACCGAAGAAGAGGTCAAGAGCCTGATCGCCGAGGGCACAGCCAGCGGTGTTTTTGATCCCGGCGAAAAACGCATGATCGAGGGCGTGATGCGTCTGGCCGACCGTACCGTCCGGTCGCTGATGACCCCACGGCCGGAGGTGATGTGGCTCGATATCGACGACGAACCCGACAATATCAAGCGTGAGATCCGGGAAGCCAGGCACAGCCGGTTCCCGGTCTGCCGCGGTGATTTCGACGATGTGATCGGCGTCATCCACACCAAGGACCTGCTGCACCGCCTGTTGCAAGGCGGGTCGTTCGACCTGCGCGCCGATGTGCGTGACGCCCTGGTCGTGCATGACGGCACCGAAGTGATGCGTCTGCTGGACCTGTTCAAGCAGTCCGGTGAGCAGATGGCCATCGTTGTGGACGAATATGGCACGGTGGAGGGCATTGCCACCCTGACCGACGTGCTGGAAGGCATTGCCGGCGAACTGCCCGACGATGGCGGCGAAGACAGCGACATCGTCCGGCGTGAGGATGGCTCCCTGCTGATCGACGGCATGATGGCCGTGGAAGAGGTGGAGGCACATCTGGGCCTGAAGAGCCTGCGCGACGAGGATAGCGGCTATCACACGCTGGCCGGTTTCCTGTTGTTCAAGCTGGGCCGCATTCCCACCGCCGGCGAATATGCCGATCATGACGGCTATCGTTTCGAAGTTGTCGACATGGATGGCCGCCGCATCGACAAGGTCCTGGTGATGCCCACCCCGGAAGGGTGAACGGAAACGGGGTCACCTCACCCCGAAACCTTCTTGCCGTTCACCTTTACGCTGGACAGGCCGGAGGTGTTGATCCGCCGGTCCCTGGCCTCCCCGTTGAAGGCAACGGAGCCCAGGCCGGAGACGGAAATATCCAGCATATCGACGTCCCCGTTATTGAGATCAACATCGCCGACGCCACCGACCCGCACGGAAACCGGGCCCTTGACGCCGGCGACATCGACATTGCCGAACCCGGCGATGCTGATATCGGTGCCCTGTCGCACGGTTCCGATATCGATATCGCCGGCCCCGGCGATGTTCAGGTCCAGCTTGCCGGCGATATCGCCGATATGGATGCCGGCGGCACCCGCCACATCGATGCGGGCGCTGGTCAGCCGGCCGGTGTTGATGTCCGCCGCCGAGCGTATATCCGCCGTCAGCGCACCATCCAGGTCCCCCACGTCCAGCTTGCCGATCATGTCATCGACATGAATGGACGCCCCCTTGGGCAGGGTGATGGTGATGACGACATCATGATCGTCCACATTCCAGTCACGCTTCTTTTCCGCCGGACGCGATCGCGCAACCACAACACCACCCTCGCCGGCCCGCGCCGATAGCAGCGGGAACTCAGCGGGATCTGCATCGATGGTGACGGTCATGCCCTTGGCGGAGGGATCGACGGTCACCTTCACATCCCCGATCACATCACGGACGATCAGCCTCGATCCATCGAAACGCTGCGGTCCGGATGTTTCCGCCTGTGCGGCCCCCGTCAGGGCGCCAAGAGCGATGGTGGCGAAAAGCATGGATGTGAGTTTGCGCATGATGAAAGGCCCCCCGTGGCCCCGGATCGTTCAGGCAAGATGATGCCGTTCCCCGCCCGGCATGGGCGGGGTCGTCAAAATGGGTTTTTTAAGGCTGGGTGAGCGAAGGCGGTGTCAGCCGGCCCGGCCCGTGACCTTCACACTGCCGGAACCGGACTGTTCGACGCTCTGGTTACGGGCAACGCCGTCCAGCAGCAGCGAGCCGGACCCGTTGATCTCCACCGCCAGCGGGTCGGCGACGCCGGACTTGATGCGGATGTCGCCGGACCCGTTGATCTCGGCATTGATGGGGCCGTTGGCATGGGCCAGCGTGATCTCACCCGACCCATTGATCTCCAGAGCCGTGTTGCCGGCGGTGCGGCCCGTGCTGATGGAACCGGAGCCATTGATCTCCAGATTGACATCGCGATCGACATCGCCCAGCACGACGTCACCCGACCCGTCGATGCCGACGCTGGCCGTGCTGACATGGCCGACCGACAATTTGCCGGAATTCATGCCATCGACGGAGAAAGCGCCGCGCAGGTCGCCAACGGTCCCCTCGCCGGCGAATTCGTCGATCTCCAGCCTTGTGCCGACGGGCACGGTGACCTGGACATCGATCCAATCCTCCCTGCCGTTCTTGCGCCAGTTGCGGCCGCTGTCCTTCTGGCTGATGACCAGATCGCTGCCCTCCTGCCGCACCTCCACCAGTGCCAACCAGCGTTCCGGCCCGGTGACACTGGCGGTAACCTTGGACGCACCACTATCCACCTTGACCGACAGGCGCCCCACGACACCCTTCACGGTGACTTCCTTGGCGGCATAATCCTGGGGTCCGAAGGCCAGTGCCGGCAGGGTGGTCAGGGTCAGGGCGGTGGCAAGCAGGAAGGGTTTCAGCAACATCTGGTCAGCTCCGATTGCATCGGTTGTTTCTGACCAGGGATAGAGCAACCCCCGTGCCAAGCGGGAAACTGGCGGATTTCCGTGGGGTCGTCAGGAATGCCGTGTGGATTATGGCGATGAAGTGGCGGGAACGGCGATGTTGGGTGGCTGAAAGCGCGATGATCCAGCAAACCCTCTATCGTCCCCCCGGCGTCAGCGCATGGGCGAAAGCCGGGGTGACAGGCACGTTAACGCGACCCGAACGACGTAAACACTGTTCAGATTTCTTCCTATTCCTTATTGGTGAACCACGCGACCAACGCGTCCCGCGTCACGGCCACCTGGGTGCCGGCGACCATATCCTTCACCAGGACTTCGCCCTTGGCCTTCTCATCCCCGCCGACGATCACGGCATAGCGGATGCCGGCCTTGTCGGCATATTTGAACTGCTTGGCCGGCTTGTCGGGTGACAGATAGATCTCCGTGTTCACCCCACCGGCGCGCAGTTCGGCCCCGATGGACAGGTAGTCGGTCAGCAGCGACGGGTCGAACTGCGTCACCAGCACCTGCACGCTGCTCTCCCCATCCTTGACGATGCCCGCCTGTTCCAGCGCATAGAACAGGCGCGTCAGGCCGATGGAGATGCCGACGCCCGGCAGCTTGGACTTCGTATAAAGCCCGGCCAGATTCTCATAGCGCCCGCCGGAACAGACGGACCCCAGCGACCGGTGATCGGTCAGGAACGTCTCATAGACGGTGCCGGTGTAGTAATCCAGGCCGCGGGCGATGGCCAGGTTAACGCGCCAATGCGTCTCCGGCACGCCGAAGGCGGTCAGGGCGGCCACCACCTGGCGCAGTTCCTCCACCCCTTCCTTGAACAGGGCATTGTCCAGGCCCAGCCGGTCCAGGTGGGCCAGCGTGTCGACCGACGACCCGCTGAACCCGATCATGTCCAGCACGCTGGTTGCCTGTTCCGCCGATAGCGCGATCCCCTCGCCCGTCAGCAGCTTCAGCACGTCCTCACGCGACAGCTTGTCCAGCTTGTCGACCTGCCGCAGCACCAGGATGCGGATGCCGGGATCGGTAACCCCCAGCGCCTCGAACATGCCCAGCAGGATCTTGCGGTTATTGAAGTTGATCTGGAACGGCCCGACATTCAGTTCCGTGAACACCGAATAGATCACGGCCGGCATTTCGGCGTCATAGGCGACGGGCAAGCTGTCCTTGCCGATCACATCGATGTCGCACTGATAGAATTCGCGGTAGCGGCCCTTCTGCGCCCGTTCGCCACGATAGACGCGCTGCATCTGGTACCGGCGGAAGGGGAAGGCAAGTTCCCGCTCATACTGCGCCACATAGCGGGCGGTGGGCACCGTCAGGTCGAAGCGCATGGCCAGATCGGGCTTATGCCCCTGTTCAATGGCGCCCGTGGACTGCACGAAATAGACCTGCTTCTCCGTCTCCCCGCCCGATTTGGACAGGAGAACATCCGCAACCTCGAACACCGGCGTCTCCAGGGGCACGAAGCCGAACCGTTCGTAATTGCGGCGGATCGTGTCCAGCATGCGCTGGAACGCGATCTGCCGGCGCGGCAGCAGTTCCATGGTGCCGGCGGGGGTGCGGGGGGTGATCAGGGCCATGGGATGGGTTCCGGACGGAATTTCAACAATCTGTCCAGACTTTTACCCACCTCCGCCCTCTCCCGCCAGCCTCATCGGCGGCAGGGGGGGCATGCCCGCCACCCTGTCAGGCCGCATCGCGCCGCAAGGTCAGCCAGCGCAGGGCCGACGTCTCATCCCGGAACGCCCGATGCCGGGCACCGGGGTAGAAGCTGGAGAGAATGGTGACGAAGCTGCCGAACCCTTCGGGCACAAGATAGGCGCATTTGACATCGCTGCTTGCATTGACCCAAGGGGCATAGCGGCGCATGTCGCGGATCATTCCCCAATCAATGGAACCCCGGAATTTCCGGATATCCACCAGTACAAGATTGTCCGGCCGCACCATGCCGGCCTCCACAGCCAGAATAATGGCCGTTTCAATGTCGGCGGATGCCACCTCTCCCGACACTTGGAAACACAGGAAACCCTCACTAAGGGCAATGGTTATGTGGTCCACACCGTGTCCCACGGAAAACATGCCGCCCATTCACCGCATCCTTCAACGTGCGGCGCAACATGACTTGCACTACCGGAATTGTCAATTGATCGTGACAGACGCCAACAGATCAATATATTGAATTTTATCAAAAATAGATTAAATCAACACCTAATAAGATGCACGCCAACCAAGAAGAAACTACCACTCCATATATTTGGAAATTCAGCGAATTTACTGTCTGTTGAATCCACACGTGTTCAATGACACTGGCCCGACGACCCGTCACCGCAGACCCGGCCATCGGTCCACCGCGCTCCCGACAGATCAGCATTGCGCAGATCCGCCCCTTCCAGCCGAGCCCCCGTCAGGTCGGCCTCCTTCATGACCGCCCCCACCAGCTTGGCGTTGCGCAGGTCCGCCCCCTTCAGGCTGGTCCCGATCATCTCGGCCCGGGTCAGGTCGGCTTCGATCAGCCGGGCGCCATCCAGAATCGCACGGTCCAGCCTGGCCGACAGGAACTTGGCGCGATAGGCATCGGCGTCGGTCATACGGGCACCGCTCAGATCGCTGCGCTGGAACGTCGCCTCGCGCAGCATGGCCTTGTCCAGCGACACATTCTTCAGGTCGCGCCCATCCAGATAACATCGGCGCCAGTTCACCCCGTCAGCCGCAGGATCGGTACAGGCGGCATGGGCGCCACCGGCAGCGACGATCAACGCCAGAAACAGGCCGGTCAGTCGGCGGGAGAGGCGGGGGATTTGTCGGTGCGGCCGAACAGGATTTTTCATGCCATGAAAATAAGCAGCCACCGGCCCCGGCGCAACGGGTAGAGGAAAAAACATCATTCCGGGCCGCGCGGAAAGCAGGCATGGCAAACGTGCGGATTGCAACGCCGCGCCGTCTGTCGCAAGGTTGATCGGAGCAACCTTTCAGGCGGGATAGTGCGGAAATATGGCCGTTCAGCGTTATTTGGGCCATTCCGGTATGATGCGCTGGTTCTGGGCGCCTCTTGTCGCGGCTTTGATCCTGTCCACACTTTGGGCGGGACTGTCGGCAGCACTGACACAGCGGCCATTGGCGGTGGATGGTGTGCTGGACCTGCGCGGGTGGGATTTCCGCCATAACGGGCAGATCTTCCTGGAAGGCGACTGGCAGTTCTGGCGTGACCGTCTGGTCTCTCCCGTCGAAATCGCTGGCGGTACCACGCCCCCTCCCGCCCTGCTGGGCGTGCCCGGCCGCTGGACGAACCAGCGTGTGGATGGTGCTCTCTTACATTCAGAAGGCATCGGCACCTATCACCTGCGCGTGCTGTTGCCCAAGGATGCCCCGCCGCTGGCCATGCGCCATAATCAACGGTTCGTGGCCTGGGACGTGCTGGTCAATGGCGAACGCGCCATCCATGCCGGCACCGTCGGCCCCGATGCGGACCGCACCGACAGCGCCGGGCAGAAGGCCATTGCCGCCGTTGCCCCCGTCGATGGGGTGCTGGACATCACGGTCCAGGTGGCGGCGTTCGGCGGCTATGGCGGCATTCCGCGTGCCCTGCTGCTGGGCGATGCCGATGGCATGTTTGAGGACTGGCACCAGGAACTGGCCCTGCGCGCGGCTTTCCTGTCGGTGTGCCTGTCGATCGGGCTTCTGTACCTGATCCTCTATGTCCTGCGCCCCCGTGACCGGGAATGTCTGGTCTTTTCCGTCATGTCGGTGGCCATTGCCCTGGTGCAGCTAACCTCCAACACGCCGCTGGGCAGTGAGGTTCTGTACAGTCTGCCAGGGCAGTTGCTGGGCTTCCTCAACAATGTGATGTTCCCCTTCGTCTGGCTGTCCTGTCTGGCCAGTGCGGCCCTGTTGTTCCCGGGGTCCTTGCGCAAGGGTCTGGCCTGGCCTTCCTTCCTGTTCATCCTGGCCGTTCCGGTGGCCAGTCTCTGGACCCTGCAATTCCCCTGGCTGCTGACCTGGACGGCCACTATCGGCCTGATCCTGGCCTTGATGACCCTGCTCGCCGCGACATTGACCGCCGCGCGTCAGCGACAGCCGCTGGCCCTGCCCATGGCCATCGCCTGGACCGTGCTGGCCTGCGCCAATCTGGCCCTGGTCCACCGGATCGGCTTTACCGGCATCATGGAGGCGGGGTATTGCTTCATGCTGTTCCTGCAGGCGGCGCTGCTGATCGACCGGCTACGCCATATGCTGGATCAGGCCAAGCAGTCCAACGCAAGGCTGGCGGCCCTGAACGGCGCGCTGGAGGATCAGGTGGCCGACCGCACCCGGCACCTGTCAGAAACCGTCGACCGGCTGCAACTGGCGCAGGACCGTCTGGTGCAGTCGGAAAAGCTGGCCAGCCTGGGCCGGCTGGTCGCCGGTGTCGCGCATGAGGTCAACACCCCCGTCGGCACCGCCCTGACCACCGCCACCCACCTGGCACAGCAGGTGGAGGCAGCGGAGGCGGCCATGGCGTCGGGAACCATGACCCGCCGGCAACTGGCCGATTTCCTGGCGGAGGTGAAGGAGGCGGCCAGTCTGCTGACCACCACCGTGGAACGCACCGCCGCTGTGGTGCAAAGCTTCAAGCAGATCGCCACCGAACGCTCGGACGACAGCTTGCGCCGGCTGGACCTGCACGATCTGCTGGGTGAACTGCGCCCTGCGATGGAGGTGCGGACCGATGCGCCCCATATCAGCCTGACCGTGGAAAGCCGGCCCGGTCTGGTGCTGGAAACCAATGGCGGGGCCCTGACCCAGGTGCTGGGCCAGCTTCTGTCCAACTGCATGGACCATGCCTTCCCGGATGGGCGGCCGGGCCATATCCGTTTGACCGCCAGCCTCACCCCCGCGGGGCAGATCGAACTGGTGGTGGAGGATGACGGTGTCGGCGTGGACGAAGCCGTGCGCCCCCGCCTGTTCGAGCCCTTCACCACCACGGGCCGGGCGGATGGACGCACCGGTCTGGGCCTGCACATGGTCTATACGCTGGTCGCCGGCCCGCTGGGCGGCAGCGTGGACGTGGCGGACCGGGCCGGCGGCGGCACCCGCGTGACCGTCCGGCTGCCCGGTGCCGTCCGCACCGATAGCGACACACCGCCGCCGCCTGTCCCCGCCCTGGGCGCTGCGGGCATGTCAGCCATCATCACATAAAGATATCTTTATGTTTGCATGAGTGATGGCCCGGCGGTAGAACCGCTGACAGGGGTGCTGTGACCGCGCCCGGCTGTTGGATGATGGAGGGTTTGATGACCAGGGCTGAACGGCTGTCCCGGCTGCGCGACATCGCGCGCCAGCGTATCCTGGTGATCGACGGCGCCATGGGCACCATGATCCAGCGCCACAAGCTGGAAGAAGAAGATTATCGGGGTGAGCGGTTCAAGGATTGGGGCCATGACGTGAAGGGCAATAACGACCTTCTGTCGGTGACCCAGCCCAAGATCATCTATGACATCCATGCTCAGTATCTGGATGCCGGCGCCGACATCATCGAAACCAACACCTTCAATTCGACCAGCATCAGCCTGGCCGATTACGGCATGGAAAAGCTGGCCTATGAGCTGAATTTCGAAGGCGCCAAGCTGGCACGGCAGGCCGCCGACGTGGCAGAGGCCGCCGACCCCAGCCAGCCCCGTTATGTCGCCGGCGCCCTTGGCCCCACCAACCGCACCGCCAGCATCAGCCCCGTCGTCACCGACCCCGGCTTCCGCAATGTCGATTTCGACGAGTTGCGTCTGGCCTATAAGGAACAGACGGCCGGCCTGATTGATGGCGGGGCCGACCTTCTGATGGTGGAAACCGTCTTCGACACGCTGAACGCCAAGGCCGCCCTGTTCGCGATTGAGGAAGTGCTGGAGGAAAAGGGCCTGGACCTCCCCGTCCTGATCTCCGGCACCATCACCGACCGGTCGGGCCGCACCCTGTCGGGGCAGACGACGGAGGCTTTCTGGAACAGCCTGCGCCATGTGAAGCCGTTCAGCATCGGCCTGAACTGCGCGCTGGGCGCCGATCTGATGCGCCCCTATATCCAGGAACTGTCGCGCATCGCGGATGTCTTTGTGTCGGCCTACCCGAATGCCGGCCTGCCCAACGAATTCGGCCAGTATGACGAAAAGCCCGAACATATGGCGGCCGACCTTCAGGGTTGGGCTAAGGATGGGCTGGTGAACATCGTGGGCGGCTGCTGCGGCTCCACACCCGACCATATCCGCGCCATCGCCCAGTCGGTGAAGGGCCTCCCGCCCCGCGAACCGGCCCAGCCGGAACGGCAGATGCGCCTGTCCGGCCTGGAACCGTTTACCATGCCGGCGTTTTAAGGCGGGGACGGATCAGGTGTCCGCCGCCTCATCCCAGGGATCGACCAGAGGGACGCCCGCATTTGCGAAATGCCGGACGTTGCGCGTGGCCAGCGTCGCGCCATGGGCGACGCTGATGCCGGCAATAAGCGTATCCCGGATTTCCTGTACGACGCCGTCCTTCTCCCGTCGGGCCTTGAGTACCGCAGCGGCGTTGGCTGCCCCCTCGTCAATCGAGAGCAGGCGGTCGCCGGTCATCGCCAAGATGACGCGTTTATACATGGCGTCCAAATCAGCCCGGCGCACAGGGTCCTTCACTCTTTCGATGCCATGGCGCAGCACGAAGATAGTGATGGTCGTGGTCCAGAAATCCTCTACCCTGAACCTGTCCGCCCAGGCCAGGATTCCCGGATTGCGTTTCGCCGCCATGAGGGCCGACAGAACGTTGGTATCCAGAACAATCATTCGCCAAAATCCGGGATCAGCAGGCCGCCGCCCCGCAATTCAACGACCTCACCCTCCAGGAACCCAACACCGGAATCTGCACATTGCCGGGCAATCCGCTGCCCGGCAGGTAAAGACGGGTCATCTGGCAGGATTGTGGTGCCAGCCGACAACAGGCGTTGCGCCTCCTGCTCAAGCGTCAATCCATTTTGGCGGGCGCGTTGCTCCAGCCGCTCGCGTAGTGTGGGCTCCAGGTCCAGGACGAGGTGGTTATCCATCGCGTCCCCCAACTTACTTGGCATTCATGCGCTAAACATAGCACACCGCCCCCTGCCTCCCAAGTCCCTCCCCCGCCAAAACCCCGAGACCGATCATGACCACCGCCCCCCGCACCGCCAGCTTCATCAATATCGGCGAGCGCACGAACGTCACCGGCTCGGCCAAGTTCAAGAAACTGGTCCTGGACGGGAACTATGAGGCGGCACTGGATGTCGCGCGCGAGCAGGTGACCAATGGCGCGCAGGTGATCGACGTCAACATGGACGAGGCGATGCTGGACAGTGAGGCGGCGATGGTCCGTTTCCTGCGCCTGATCGCCTCTGAACCCGACATCGCCCGCGTGCCCGTGATGATTGACAGCTCCAAATGGAGCGTGATCGAGGCCGGGCTTAAAAACGTCCAGGGCAAGCCCATTGTCAATTCCATCTCCCTGAAGGAGGGGGAGGAGCTGTTCGTTGCCCAGGCCAAGAAGATCCGCCGCTATGGTGCCGCCGTCGTCGTCATGGCCTTTGACGAGAAGGGCCAGGCGGACACCCGCGCCCGTAAGCTGGAAATCTGCAAGCGCTCCTACGATGTGCTGGTGAACAAGGTCGGCTTCCCGCCCGAAGACATCATCTTCGACCCCAACATCTTCGCCGTCGCCACCGGCATTGAGGAGCATAATAACTACGCCGTCGATTTTATCGAGGCGACGCGCGACATCCGCCGCGAATGCCCCGGTGCCCATATTTCCGGCGGCCTGTCCAACGTCTCGTTCAGCTTCCGCGGCAACAACACCGTCCGCGCGGCCATGCATTCCGTGTTCCTCTACCACGCCATCCCGGCAGGCATGGACATGGGCATCGTCAATGCCGGCGAACTGCCCGTCTATGACGACATCCCGGAGGAGCTGCGCGAGCGGGTGGAGGATGTGATCCTCAACCGCCGTGACGACGCCACCGACCGCCTGCTGGAAGTGGCCGACAAGTATAAGGGCGGCGAAAAGAAGAAGGCCGCCGATCTGTCCTGGCGCAGCCTGCCCGTCAAGGACCGTCTGGCCCACGCCCTTGTCAACGGCATCGATGAATTTATCGATACCGATGTGGAAGAGGCTCGCTTGGCGGCCGAACGCCCCCTGCACGTCATCGAAGGCCCCCTGATGGACGGCATGAACGTGGTGGGCGACCTGTTCGGTGCGGGCAAGATGTTCCTGCCGCAGGTGGTGAAATCCGCCCGCGTCATGAAAAAGGCCGTGGCCTGGCTGCTGCCCTATATCGAGGCGGAAAAGGACGGCGCCAAGTCCGAACCGGCCGGCCGCGTCCTGATGGCCACCGTGAAGGGCGACGTCCATGATATCGGCAAGAACATCGTGGGCGTGGTGCTTCAGTGCAATAATTTCGAGGTGGTGGACCTGGGCGTCATGGTGCCCTGCGCCCGCATTCTGGACGAGGCGAAGGCCCACAAGTGCAACGTCATCGGCCTGTCCGGCCTGATCACCCCCTCGCTGGACGAGATGGTGTTCGTGGCCCGCGAGATGCAGCGCACGGGCATGAAGATGCCGCTGCTGATCGGCGGGGCCACCACGTCCAAGGTCCATACCGCCGTCAAGATCGACCCCAACTATGATGGCCCGGTCGTGCATGTGCTGGATGCCAGCCGCGCCGTCGGCGTGGCGCAGAGCCTGCTGAACCCCACCAATGGCCCTGCCTATACCGCCAAGACCAAGGCCGATTACGCCGCCATGCGGGAGGCGCACGCCGCCAGCCAGTTGACCCGCAACCGCCTGCCCTTCACCCTGGCGCAGGCCAACGCGTTGAAGCTGGACTGGGCCGGCTATGCGGCACCGCAGCCGCTGCAGCCCGGCGTGACGGTGTTCGACGATTACGATCTGGCCGAACTGGTTTCCCGCATTGATTGGAAGCCCTTCTTCCAGGCCTGGGAACTGCACGGCAATTTCCCCGCCATCCTGGAAGATGCCAAGGTGGGCGAGAGTGCGCGCGCGCTCTGGGCCGATGCCCAATCCATGCTGCAGCGGATCGTGGGCGAGAAATGGCTGCGCGCCAACGCCGTGGTGGCCCTGTGGCCCGCCAACAGCGTCGGCGACGATATCGAGCTTTACACCGACAATACCCGCACGAATGTGCGGGACCGCCTGCACATGCTGCGCCAGCAGATGGCCCGCGACCCGGGCCGGGAGCGCGCCAACCTCTCGCTGGCCGATTACATCGCACCGAAATCCAGCGGTATTGCCGACTGGATCGGCGGCTTCGCCTGCACCGCCGGCATTGGCCTGGACGAACGCGCCAAGGCGTTTGAGGCGGCACACGATGATTACAGCGCCATCCTGCTGAAGGCCCTGGGCGACCGTCTGGCAGAGGCCTTTGCCGAACGCCTGCATGAACGCGTGCGCACCGAGCTTTGGGGCTACGCCGCCGGCGAGACCCTGACCAACGAGCAGTTGATCGCCGAACAATATCGCGGCATCCGCCCCGCCCCCGGCTACCCCGCCTGCCCCGACCACACGGAAAAATCCACGCTTTTCCGCCTGCTGGATGCCACCAACATCGCGGGCATCACGCTGACCGAAAGCTTCGCCATGATGCCGACGGCAGCGGTCAGCGGCTGGTACTTCGCCCATCCGGATGCGAAGTACTTCGGCGTCGCCAAAATCGAACGCGATCAGGTGGCCGACTACGCCGCCCGCAAGGGCATGAGCCTGTCCGACATGGAACGCTGGCTGGCCCCCAACCTGAACTATGATCCCGACGCGGCCGACCGGGCAGCGGTGACGGCGGCGTAAAGGCCCCTTACCCGCCGATCCCCACACTGTGGCCTGGGAGGGCTTGCGGCACCCTGTCGCAACCCTTCCGACAGTTCTCCAGCCCAGGGATCTGGGGCGGGGACGCAGCGGCGCCTCAGTGACCAGCGATTACCGCAACCGCGGGGCCGATTCTATCGCCCCCGATCAGCCGCCCGTCGCTCCCCCACTCATCGCTCACAACCTCCACGCCCGACAATGCGGAGACGGTTCCAGCTTCCTCATGGGGGAGATGATGTCCGCATCATCGCAGATCCGCCAGAACAGCAAAAAGGCCAGAACCCATGAGGTTTCCGGCCTTTTTGATGATGTCGGACTGTCTGCGACTTATCCGGAACCGTCTTCAAAAGACGGCTGGCGGAGGGAAAGCACCTGGAGACAAACTCTCTCTTCGCATGGGCTTGCACAAATCTGTCAGAGACGGGAGACACAGCTAGGCGCAGGTTTCTCCTAATTACAATTGATTGCATGTTAACCGATAATTATTTTCGAAAAAAGAACAGTCATTTCGTCATCTATACTGTTCGTTAATTCTGCTTTCTCTTCCTCGGCGCACAGGAAATGGACGAATCCACACCGAGGTATTGATCTATTCGACGTAATGACTACCGTCCGTCTTCCCCGTCGCGACGAGCAGCTTTATGCTCGACCACCGCAGCTGCAACCGTTCCGCCAAATCCGTGGCGTCTAGCCCGCCACCGATTATGGTGCCCTCCAAATTCGGTTGAGCGTCTCTCCCGCATTGGGTACTCTCGGTGACGGCCCAGAAACTGGGCGTACTCAGTGCAATGACAGGATCATCGCTTGATGACGGAGAGATCGGATCTTCGATGGGGAATCGAGCGACGGCTCGAGTTCATTGAGTTCCGCCTGTTTTGGGAGGGGCATGTGAATCGCGGCGATCTGATGGATGCGTTCGGCGTCTCGGTGAACCAAGCGTCTACCGACTTGAACCGCTACATCGGAATGGCGCCGGACAACATGGTCTACGACAAGAGCGCCCGGACCTACATCAGAGGCAGTGAGTTTGAGCCACTGTTCCTGAAGCCTGACGCCAGCCGCTACCTGTCTCAGCTGCGCTCCGTTGCCGACGACATTCTTGACCGGGCTGACGCGTGGATTGGCCAGTTCCCATCCTACGACGCCGCACCGACCCCTGTGCGGGGCGTCAATGCCAAGACCCTACGTTCAGTCATCGCCGCGATCCGGCGATCACAGGCTGTCGAGGTCAAGTACCAGTCGCTTTCCCGCCCCGAGCCTCGCTGGCGCTGGATCGCGCCACACGCGATCGGATTCGACGGGTTCCGCTGGCATACCCGAGCATTCTGCCTCACAGATCAAGGCTTCAAGGACTTCCTGCTCTCGCGGATCATCGAGACCCGCGGCACTAGGCCAAGCGAGGTGCGGCCTGACACGGATGCCGACTGGAACGAGCAGGTAACCTTGGAGATAGGGCCGCACCCGGAGCTGTCCGACACGCAGCAGAAAGTCATCGCCCTCGATTACGGAATGTGTAGCGGTAGGGCCAAGATCCCTGTGCGGAAAGCGCTGCTCTATTACGCGCTCAAGCGGCTGGGTTTGGACACCGATCCTGTGGCAAGGCGCCCGCAGGATCAGCAGATCGTGCTTTTGAATCGTGAGGCCGTGACAGGCGGCGACAACCATGCCCTTGGAGTGCACGGCTAATGGCCAAGCTGACCCTGGAGAAACTTGAACGCCACCTTTTCGCAGCAGCCGACATCCTTCGCGGCAAGATGGATGCGTCGGAATTCAAGGAGTATATTTTTGGTATTCTCTTCCTGAAGCGTTGCTCGGACGTGTTCGATCAGCAGCGCGACAAGATCTTGAAGGATCAGAAGGCGCAGGGGCGGACTGAACAGGAAGCGCTCCAGCGGGCTGACCATCCGTCCTCTTACGAGAAAACGTTCTTTGTCCCGCCGGTTGCCCGGTGGGACCGCCTCCTCAACGATGTGCATTCTAACGTCGCCAATGAGCTGAACAAAGCCTTGGCTGGACTGGAGAACGCGAATCACCAAGCCCTGAACGGCGTCCTTGGGCACATCAATTTCGCGCGGAAGATGGGCGAGTCGGAGATCCCCGACGAGAAACTCCGCCGCCTGATCAGCCACTTCAACAAGTACCGCCTGCTGGATGAGGACTTCGAGTTTCCTGACCTCCTGGGGGCCGCATACGAGTACCTGATCAGCGAGTTCGCGGACTCCGCCGGCAAGAAGGCTGGCGAATTCTACACCCCCCGGGGCGTCGTACAGCTGATGGTCCGCATCCTCGACCCGCAGGGAGGCACTTCGCTCTACGATCCCACCTGCGGCAGTGGCGGCATGCTGAACCAGGGGAATGAGCATGCCCTGCAGCATGGCGGGCCGCGCCTGCGCCTCTACGGCCAGGAAGATAACGGTGCCGTCTGGGCGATCTGCCGGATGAACCTGCTCCTGCACGGCATCCCGGACGCCGACATTCGGAACGGCGACACGCTCCTCGAACCGAAGCACATCGAGGACGGCCGCCTGATGCGATTCGACCGGGTGATCGCCAATCCGCCGTTCAGTCAGAACTACACCAAGCGCGGCATCCAGTTCGGCGACCGTTTCCGTTTCGGCTGGTGCCCGACAACCGGCAAGAAAGCCGATCTCATGTTCGCCCAGCACATGCTGGCGAGCCTCAAGCAGAACGGGAAGATGGCGGTGGTGATGCCGCACGGCGTCCTGTTCCGTGGCGGAGAAGAGAAGAAGATCAGGATCGGGCTGCTCAAAGAGGACTGCATCGAGGCCGTCATTGGCCTGCCGCAAAACCTCTTCTATGGAACGGGCATCCCGGCCTGCGTCCTCGTCATGCGCCACCCCGGCGGCAAGCCGGAAGATCGCAAGGGCAAGGTGCTCTTCATCAACGCGGACCGGGAATACCGCGAAGGCCGGGCGCAGAACTTCATCGACCCCGAGCACATAGAAAAGATTGTCAGCGCCTATGATGCCTTCACCAACGTCCCCGGCTTTGCGGCTGTGGTCGATAACAAAGCGATCATTGAGGACGAGGCTGGCAACCTGAACATCCGGCGGTATGCCGATAGCAGCCCGCCGCCTGAGCCCCATGATGTGCGCGCCCATCTTTATGGCGGGGTCCCGAAACGGGAGATCGAGGCTGTCCGCCCGCGCGCCCAGGCGCAGGGATTTGAAATTGGGAAAGCATTCAATGGCAATTGATTTTCATGATGATGCGTATGTCGAGTTCGCGGCAAAAATCGCGAAACGTTCCGATATCCGGACGCTAATTGAAGCGGATGCCGGCATAGCTGCCCGGCGGGACGAGATGGTCAGCGACTTCGATGCTTGGTGGTCCTCGGCACGTTCCGGGCTGGCGGACCTGCCGGAGAGCAAGCGCCTCATGCCGCTGCGTCGCGATCTGCTCGACAGCTTCGAGCCGGCGATGCTGCCGGTCGGCTGCCTCGACCGCTATGCGCTCATGGGCTCCATCGCCGGCTGGTGGGACGAAATCCGCTACGAGCTGCGCGTCATCGTCGAGAATGGGTTCCCCGAACTGGTCGACGGCTGGGTCGAGACGCTGCGCTCGGCGCTGGAGGACGAGGATGCGGATGACGACGAGGACAGCGACGCCAAGAAAACCGTAAAGGTCACGCTGGAGGAACTGCTCGCCCATGGCCGACCCAAGGCGCAGCAGTGCGCTAGCCGAGCTGGCAGCCGCTTTGCTCGAGGCGGCCGACCCCGTCGCAGCGGGGCGACTTGCCTTTGCGGCGCTAATTCGCCCGGCGCTGTTCGACCCCGATCACGGCGCTCGCGGACATCTGGAAAACCTCCTTGGCCATCCGGGGCTCGAGGCGGAGGCTCCGCTGATCGAGGGGCTTGCCGGCCTCGGCTATGAGGTACGCCTATCAGCCAGACTACTTGCAGAATTAGCTGGAACCCGTCCACCGCCGGCTGAACCGGCCGCACGTCAGCGCCTTGCCAACTGGCTGGCTGAGGCGCGCCACCGGAAGACGATGCATCAACCGACCTATTTCATTTTCCACCGTGAGCTCCGCCCCGAGAATGAAATCGGCGGCGTCGCGGAGGCTGTACTGGACGGTGCGGCGAACGCGGAAGCTCTTGCTGGGGATTTGATTAATCGCCTCGCCCATAATCGGAGTGCGCAGGAGACTTTGGTTTCGGAAGCCGAACGGCGGAGCAGCCGGCCGCGGCGTGACCGGATCGAAGGCATGGCCCTTGATTGGTTCTGTCGCGGCATTCAGGAAGCCTGCGATCACCTCTCCGACTGGCTAGAGGCGTGTCGTCAAGATGCGCGGCAAACGCAGGATCACAGCCGCGAGCGGCTTCGGCGCGTGCTTGGCCCCGTGCGCAAGGCGCTTGAGGCCACCGTCGGCGGATCGACCGAAGGCGAGGGCATGCTTGCCGAGGCTGCGGGTCTGATTCTGACCGCGAAGCTCGACGATCTGCGAGTGCTTATCGATGGCCGGGCCGCAGTCTCAGTCGCGCCGCGCCTGCACGACCTGCTCGAGGCTCCGCTTCTGCGGCTTTTCGAGGGGCGAGAAGCGTTACCGGGACGGCTGCGGCTGTTGACAATGAACTGCGATGTACCGCGTCGGGCAGACGGCTTTCTTCCTCCAGCCTTTGGCAGTGCCGCTGGGGGACGCTATCAGCTGCTTGCAGCGCGCGCTGATGTGTCCATCGACCAGATCTTGCGCCAGATCGGAAGCGAAGCCCCTGATGCGCCTTGGATCGTAGTGCTGTTCAGCAGACTCTCCGTCAAAGATCGCCACCGCCTTGCGCGCCAAATGAGGTCAGAAGCGCGATCGGCTATAGTTCTCGATGAGACCCTTTTGCTCTTTGCCGGACTTGAAAGCGACGACCCTTTATCAATTTTCTTTGATTGCGCAATGCCTTTTGCCTGGGTGCAACCGTATACAATTAGCCCGGGCCAGATTCCATCCGAGATCTTTTTCGGTCGCGAAGTCGAGATCGATCGGATCGTCTCTCGCAACGCAGAGGGTTGCCTGATCTACGGTGGTCGGCAGTTGGGTAAGTCTGTTCTTCTCAACCACATCCGCGGAGAACGGCACCGGCCTGAGCGCGGGGAGTTGGCGCTCTATCTCGACATCAGGTCGATCGGTGGACCTGGCGTGCCGACCGAGGGCATCTGGCAGTCGCTCGCACATGACCTGCGCCGGTTCAAGGATTTTAAGGAGATCGCGCCCGACCCCAAGAACCTGATCGCTGCGATCGAGATTTGGCTCGACCGTGATCCGACACGACGGCTCCTAGTGATGTTCGACGAGGCTGACAACTTCCTGCGCGCGGAACATGCCGCAGGTTATCCCCATCTCTTGCCGATCAAGGGGCTCATGGAAAAGACCGGACGGCGCTTCAAAGCCGTGTTCGCGGGTCTGCACAATGTCCGCCGGATGGCACGGGCACCCAATTCGCCGCTGCCGCACCTTGGCGAGCCTATCTGCATCGGACCGATGAATCAAACCCCCGCAAACCGCGCTGCCCTGCGGCGGCTTGCGGTCGAGCCGATGCGCGCTGCTGGTCTCGACTATTCCAATCCGGGACTGGCGTCAGACATGCTGGCAAGAATGAACTACTATCCATCCCTTGTGCAGGTCTTTGGCCGGCAGATCGTGGAAAGCTTCGGTCGGCGCCCGTATGCGGGAGAAGAGGGACCGTGCTGGAAGCTCGACCGAGAAAACATGTTCGAAGGTGCCGCCGCCGAGCGCATTGCCAGCCAGATCCGCGATCGATTCCAACTGACCCTGAACCTCGATGTCCGTTTCGACTGCATTGCCCGCTCTATTGCGCTGCACCGGCTGGATGCCACTGGCGGCGACAATCAGGTCTTTGCACAGGGACTGACAGCAGCCGAGATTCGCCAAGTCACATACTGGCCGAAGGCCCTGGCGCAGCCAACGATGACGGATTTTGAAGAACTCCTTGAGGAGTTGGTAGATCTCGGCATCCTTAACCGGTTTCCCGATAATCGCTACGGCTTGCGCAACGCCCAAGTGGCACAGATGTTGGGACGGCAAGAGGAGCTGGAGGAGGCTCTCCTTCGGCTCGACGAACGTGAGGACGACCCGGCATACGACGCGGCGCTCTTCTTCCGGCTGCTCGGACACAAGATGCCCACCACGCGTGCCCCACTTTCTGACCGAGACCTCGACCGACTGTTCGATCGGCGGGTTTTCGGTATACGGCTGGTACGCTCCACCACGGCGGTTGCGGGCGACGATGTCGCCGGTCTCATTCTCGCTGCCGCGCAGCTCTGGTTGCCTGAGTGCGACCATATCCGAACGAAGGGCGAAGACGCGCAGGTGCGGCGCGCACTTGACAGGGTCAAGACAGCCCCTGCGGTTCTTGTAATTGAAGGCGACTGGTCATCCTCCTCCGCCGCGCAGCTTGCACGACAGCCTAAGGTCGCGCGCGGCGAGGTGCTGCCGATCTGGTGCGGGTCGCTTGGCGATTTACCGGTCGAAGGAATGATCGTCTTCGATGTCGGTGCGTGGTCCGAGGCGATGCTGCGCCACTGGTTGGCCGACGAGGGCCTCGCTCCGGCCCTGGATGATCCGCAAACCCGCACGGCGCTGATGGCCGCGACGGGCGGAGCGCCGATCCGTCTGGAGATGCTGCGAGGTGACCTCCAGAATCTGGCGGCCCGACCGGTCGCCGACCGTGTCGAGTTTCTAGTCGCCTGGGCGGAGAAGACGCCGCTTCATGCCGAAGCATTGGGTCTCGATCAGGCGGATCTTGCGTGCCTGAAAACGATTCGCGAACTAGAGGACGAGAGCCCGTCGCGAGACGAACTCGCCGCGTTCTGCCCAGATGCGACCGAGACCAGACTCGAACGGCTTGCGGTTCTCGGAACGCTTCGTCAAGGTCGGACACCCGGCGCTGCACCGATCCTGACCCCGCTTGGACAGCTGATCGCCGCATGACTGTGGACCCGAACCCGTGGGCGTTGCCAGGCCTTGGTCGGTGGCTTGACGACGTGGTACGGCGGCTCGACCGAGGGCTCGCCGTGCTTCCCGCAGACCCAAGCCGCCCACCCGGTGTTGTGGAGGCTCTGCGGGGGCATCTGCGGCTTCACCCCGTCGAGCTCCGCGCAAGTGCGGGCCAGTCACCTGCCGCCGCCGTGGCCGACGCCTTGGGCACCGCACCGACGCTCGAAGCGCTGCTCAATTCAGTCCTCGATCAGGAACTGGTCATCATATTCCTTACGGGAGTCGGGCCGGACGATTTGCAGGAGTGGTCGGTGTTCCTTAAGCGTCTCGCGACCGCCCGCGCTTCGGGGCGCGCGGGTCCCGCGTTGCTTGTCGCTGATCCGCCGCAGGGGCTGGATGCCCCAGCCGAGGCGCTGCCCCAGATATGGCGGGCCGGTCTGCGCCGCGGCGATCGCGTGATCTGGGCGGAAGAACACCTGCCGGCGGCGCGCGAAGGTTTGGCGGCCGACCTCGCCGTGATGCTAGCTGTGGAACTGTGTGCTTGGCGGCTTGACCTTGCTGCAATGCTGGTGCGGGCAGGTCTCGACGACTTAGCCGAACCGGTCGGCTGGCTTTCGCGTCGCACCGAGACGCCAATCGTCGGGGCAGATCCGCCCTGTCCGCTGGACGTTCTCGCCGCACAACGAAAAGGCGATCTTTATCAACGAATCTGGAAAGCACAGTTGACGGCGCTGTTTCCGGCACTCGAAGGCCGGCGGCTCGAGATCGTGGCAACATATCGGAGCCGGTTGCGGATCGACGAGCACCTGCGCAGTCTAGGCGTCACCTCGATCGATCAGATCGAACTCGGCGCACTCCGTTTCCAACTGCGTAGTCAACTAAGCAGACCTGAGTTACAGCGGCTGGAAACGCTTACACGTGCACGCAATGCACTTGCGCACCTCCAACCTGTCGATCCAGATGACGTCCTCCAACTGCTGCGCCCTTGAATTCTGGCGTCCCCTTTATCCCTTTCAGTTGAGCCCCCGGACCTTCTGCATTTTCCTTACGCCTGCCGTGTTGACCGCCTTGTCTGGGCCAATCCACATTCTGATATTTGCCACACGCGTCATAGCGCGGACACAAGAAAACTGTAGCAGTCTGTGCTTGCAGGTGGGGGCAAGATTGATCACTGCGAGCCTTTGCGATAGTGGAGTAGAAATAGATTGCAGGAAACCATTTCTCCCTGAAATTGTCACAAAGCGAATGGGTTTTGTTCGATTTTGCATGAGCGCTTCAATGAAGATAAGACATTTTGGGAGCGCGCAGATTTAATTATGCATCATGATGTCCGTCTTCGCGCAATACATGCTGCACCTCCGCGATCTCGCTCTTGATTACGGCGACGTCGTTGACGATCTGCGCCACCACGCGGCGGCCGGTGATGTCGTTGTCGACGGCGCGCTCCAGGGTGCCAATCCGGCCCTCGATAACAGCGACCTTGGTGGTGCCCCAGGCGACGAGCTTCAGCAGCGCCGCCATGATGGCGGCGCCATGGGCGACGAAGCTCGCCACGGTTGCCCTCGGATAGCCGGCCGTTCGTCGGCATGCAATCGAGGGCGAGGAAGCCGCGGTGGTAGGCGAGGCGGTCGCCGGGGGCGGCCTGACCCAGCCAGCCGCACAGCTCCGTCTCGGTGATGCCGCACCGGAGCGGCGTGAGGGGGGTGATGTTGGTGGCCATGATCAGCAC
>NZ_JAGOGJ010000221.1 GCF_017996735.1 Niveispirillum sp. | reverse complement strand
AGGGTCGGTGCGCTTGCCAAGGCAGTGCGGCTCTATCTTCGCCCATTGGGCGTCCGTCAGAAGATTCCTATCCATCCAGAGCTTGAATCACATAAAGCCCCTTTTGTGAATCCCCACAGACCCTAATCCTTAACAGGTCGGCCTTGTCCCGTTGGAGTGGGCGGAGGGCGGCCGCGTGTTGGCGGGGAACTGGTGGGGTTATGGCGTGCGCAACATCGTGGGCTGGCACGTCTGCACCTCGGCGCAGGCGGAGTTCGTGCTCACTGTCGTGCAGCAGGCTTCCACGCAGCTTTGGAAACCAAAACCATGGCGCCGTACCGCTCGTGCGGCACGCCCGAGCACAAGGAGGTGGGCGCTGGCGATTGAAACGCTTGAAAGCACGGCGCCGTTCACAATCCGGTGTCCCATTTGTTCTGACGGCGGGCGCGGGTTATGGGATGACGGGATCAGGCTCCCGTGGATGCGTAACGCTCCACCGCCAGCCCGGCGACAGCAATATCCTGGACCGCCGTTCCGGAACTGTCGAAGATCGTGACAGCATCGGGAACAACCGGCTTCACCCGTCCCAGCAGGACAGCGCCAAGCGTGGTCACATTATTGGCGCCGATCAGGCCGGCACGCGCCGCCGCTGCGAATTCACCGATCGTCAATGACTGGGTCACGATATCAGCCACCAAAACACCCGAAGCCACCAGGTCTGTGTCTAATTCCTGCTTGCCGGGGCCATCGGCACCCATCGCGGAAATATGAGTGCCGGGCCGTACCCATCGGGCCTTCACCAACGCTTCGCGCGCGGCGGTCGCGGTCACCAGGATATCGGCTGCCCGCACAGTGTATTCCAGGCTGGCCGCTGCGGCGTCGATCCCCAGATCCGATTTGACTCGTCCTGCAAAGGTGGTTGCCCGGGCGAGGTCGCGATTCCAGACCACGACCCGGGTGATGGGACGGACCTGACAGATGGCTATCAGATCGAACCAGGCCTGATGACCGGCCCCGACGATGCCCAGCGTCGCCGCATCGGCACGCGCCAGATGCTTGACCGCCACCGCATCGGCAGCGGCGGTCCGGATTGCGGTCAAACCGCTGGCGCTGACCAGCGCCCGTGGAAAGCCTGTGGCCATGTCCAGCAGCAATGTGGTCGATCCATGGCTTCGCAGGCCGGCAGTTCGGTTGGCGGGCCAGTAGGTGCCAAGCTTCAATCCGACCAGTTCGCGATCGCCGATCACGCCGCTTTTGATCGCGAAGAAGCGGTCGGCGGCACCGCCATGGCCGGTCACCACCGGGAACAGTTCCGCCTGGCCCTGCTCCAACGCGATGAAAGCCTGTTCGACAGCGGTGATGGCATCCGCCATTCCCACCGCTTTCATCGCCGTTTCCTCATCAATGATCAGCATGTCATGGCCTCCGCCAGCAGACCGGGATCGAGATTGCCGCCGCTGAGGATGGCCACATCCCCGTCCCTTGCGCCGGCCGCCAGGGCCGCAGCGACCGCCACGGCGCCGCTGGGTTCGGCGACCAGTTTGGCTTGCGTCGCGATCAGCCGGATCGTGCGCAGGATCTGGGCCTCATCGATGGTGACGATGCTGTCGACATGGTCGCGGATCAGGGGCCAGTTCAGGTTGCCCAGTTGCTGCACCCGCAACCCGTCAGCCAATGTCCGGCCCGTCCGGTCGCCGGGCCAGGAAACGATTGAACCCAACCTCTTGCTTTCCTGCGCGTCAGCGGCCAGTTCCGGCTCAACGCCGATCACCTGTATGGCCGGGTTGCGGTGCTTCAGCGCGCGGGCCAGACCGGAGGCCAGACCGCCGCCGCCCACCGCGACAAATACCCGGCGAACGTCCGGCCGTTCGGCCCATATCTCATCCCCGATTGTGCCCGTGGCGGCGATCACCGCTTCGCTGTCATAGGGTTCGACCAGGGTCAAGCCGGCCGCAGCCGCGATTTCATGGGCCCGCGCTGCGCGTTCGGCGCTGGCGGCGGCTACGGTGACCACTTCCGCGCCCCAGTGCCGGATGCCGTCCCGCTTGGCCAGCGGCGCGTCGTCGGGCATCACGATCACGGCCCGCACACCCAGCCGGGCAGCGGCATAGGCCACGGCCTGGCCGTGATTGCCGCTGGAATGGGTCACGACCCCGGCCGCGCGCTGGGTGGCGGACAGGCTCAGGATGGTGTTGAAGGCACCGCGGATCTTGAACGATCCCGTCGGCTGCAGGCTTTCCGCCTTCAGGCCCAGCCCGCCACGCAGGGGCAGGATCGGCGTGTGGCGGACATGGCCCGTGATGCGCGCCGCCGCCGCTTCGACATCTTCCAGCATCACGACCTCCGCAGTGCGCGATAGAACATCAGGGCGGAGAGCAGGCCGGCCGGCGCCGCCACCGATGTGATGGACCAGCCGATGGCCAGCGGATCGCCATAGACATAGTCGGTAAAGACGGCCGTGAGGCTGGTGCCCAGGCTCATCCCCACCAGGATGTTGCCGAACGACACCAGGGAGGTGCCGACGCCGCGCATCGGGTTGGTGATGGTTTCCTGGATCATGGTCACCCCGATGGTCGCGGCGATCGACGACATCACGGCCCAAAGCGCATAGAGCGCGATGGCGGTGAGGCCGTTGCCGGCCAGCGCCACGGCCGAGCCGCCGATCATCAGCAGGGCGAAGATCGAGGCCGCCAGCAGCCGGGCACGTGACCCGCCGCGACGATAGAGATGATCGCTGAGCATGCCGCCAAACAACGAGCCGATGACGCCCATGGCCAGCGAAACCCCGCCCAGGATCGCCCCGATCTCGCCGGGCGTATAGTCGAAGCGGCGCGACAGCAGCGACGGTGTCCAGTTATGCAGGGCGCAATCCCCCACCGATGCCATCGCCACCGCAACATAGAGCGGAACAAGGATATGCCGGCGTTCCACGAAGCCGGCGACCACATCCTTCAACGGCGCCCGATCCCCCGTATCACCGCCGCCCTGGCGAACCGGTTCGCGCACCGTCAGCAGCAGAGCGATCACCAGCAGGCTGGGCACGGCCAGCAGGATCAGCACCGTCCGCCACGGGGCCAGATCGGCAAAGCCGGGGAGTGCCGCGAACAGGCCGCCATTGGCCGCCTGCAATAACCCGCCCCCCGCCGCGATCGACAGGCTGCCGCCCACCGACATGCCGGTCATGAATACGCCGATGGCCGTGCCCCGGCGATGGGGCGGGAAATAGTCGCCCATCATGGAGACGGCGGCCGGCGCCAGTGCCGCCTCCCCGATGCCCACCAGCATGCGGGCGATGAACAGCTCCTCAAACGACCGCGCGAAGCCGCAGGCCACCGTGGCCAGGCTCCAGACGGTCACGGCGGCAACCATCACCCGGCGCCGGGGCAGGATGTCGGCGAAGCGGCCCAGCGGCAGGCCGGCCATTGCATAGACGAAGGTGAAGGCCACACCTTGCAGCAGGCTGACCTGGGTGTCGGTGATGTGCAGGTCGGCGCGGATGGGATCAACCAGCAGGTTCAGAATGAAGCGGTCGGTGTAATAGACGATGGCGGTGATGAACAGGACGACCATCACCCACCAGGCACGGGCGGGCGACGGCCAGCCATCGCCCCCCTGCCCCATGGTTACGGCGCTCATTGCCACACCCGCAGCGGCAGGGTGACGCCACTGGCGCTGTCGCCACCGCGCAGGATGGTGAAGGCGTCCGGCTTGCCCTCCGAATAGCGGCGGAAGGTGCCGGCATCGACGCCGGCAATCGCGATGCGGATCGCATGACCACGGCGGATGCGGGCCGCGACCGGAAACATTGGGATGCTGATCTCGAACGTCTCACCCGGCACCACCGGCAACGCGTCGGCGCGTTTATGGCTATGGGCGGGACCGTCGGTCGGATAGGGCAGATCGCCCGGCGCCGCCGGCTTGCGGCTTATGGCGCGCAACTGGCCCTCGGTCAGATAGGTGACACGCCCGTCAGGGGCGACATCCTCCAGATAAATGAAGAGGGCCGGGTCGGCGGTCTCCGCCTTCATGGTCAGGGTGACACTGGCCCGCCCGGCCAGTTCCATATCCTGATCAAACGGTGCGCTGGTATAGGTCAGCAGCTTGGCGTCGGCGGCCTGGCGGTCGCCATAGGCGGCGGCAGTGCCCATCTGCGTGCTCCAGCGCGTAGCGGGACCCGCGCTGGCGGTGAAATCGACGGCGTAGCGATCCGACCCCGCACGGCCCGCGCTGGCGGCCAGCAAATATCCCTCGGCAAGGCGGAACTGCCGCATGCTGATGCCCTTGGGCGGCCAGACCAGGGTTTCCCGAAACTCACCGGTGCCCAGCACATAATAGCGGATGGAACGGCCGATGGGCTGGCCGGCGCGGACCTTGGCCGCGAAATCCATCATCGCCGCGACCTGTGCCTCACCCGCCGGGTTGGGCGGATTTTCGCCTGACAGGAACGGGTCGGTCAGTTGCCCGCCGCCATGGTCGTTGGCGGTGATGATCACCTGGGCCGGTACCTCCGGTGCGGCATTATAACGGGCGAGTGCGCCGTCGGCCGTGCCGGCATCCATCCAACTGCCCCAATATTGCACCGGCACACGCTGCTTGCGGATCGCGGCCAGATGGGTGGCGGGGCTGAATTGCGCCAGGGCATAGCCGTTAGCCGCCCTGTCATCGATGAAGGCCACGTCCGCATAGGTGGCGGACGTCCAGCGCTTGCGGCCGGCGATGGCCCTGCGGACCAGGGCGAAATCGGTATCATCATCGACCGGCTGCAGCCGGGGGAACAGCTTGGGGCAATCGGCGACACGCAGCCCGCAATCCAGCCCCAGCGACGGATCGACCGAGCGGCCCAGGTCGCGGCGCAGCGTATCCGCACCCCAGCCTTCCAGCATCGCGTCGTTCCAGATGCCGCCCGGCACCATCAGGCCGCGATAGACGTCGAAATCGGCCTGACGGATGATGGCACCGGTCAGCCCGGCCGGCGATCCGGTGGCCAGGTCGGCGGTGTCCGCCATGTAGGACAGGCCGGCGGCGATGATCTGGCCGTTGGACCAGGACCGAGCCTTCAGATGGCCGATGATCTCGTCCATATCGGCGATCTCATCCGGGCCCAGTTCCACGTCGCGCGGGCCGAACGATGCGGTCGACCCGCGCGTGTCGATCACCGCCACCACATAGCCGGCCTGCCGGTACAGGGCGTAATGGCCGCCTTCGTTGAAATTATAGATGCCGGTGCGGCCATACCGGGTCTGGATCAGCAGCACCGGTGCGGGCGCCATCGGTAGCTTGCCGCCCGGATACCAGAGGCTGACCGCCACCCGCACGCCATCGCGCATGGCCAGGTAATAGGAGGTGTCGGGCCGCGCCACCTGCGGCGCGGTTGCGGCAGGCGGTGTCGCCACCGGGGTCCCGGCCGTCGCCATCGCAGCGCACCCGGCCCCCCATAATGCCGCCAGCGCAATGCCGCAGCCAAACCAGCGTCTCGTCACCCCCGCCGACATCCCCATTCCTCCCGGTCCTCGCCAAAATATGATACTGATGTCAGGTTTATGATATGGTGTCAATCGCCTCAAATCCACGCGACGACACCCGGCGGCAAACGGCCCTCCCCTCCCAACAATCATTTGACAAAGGGTATCGGCACATCGATTTATGAAGGCGATGTCAGGTTTATAAAAAGGGACGGACATGCGGGTCTTCACGGCAGCGCTCTGGAACGAGACCAATATATTCGCGCCCTTCCCCGTCGATCTGGGCAGCTTTGCGCAGGGCGGCCTGTTCGGGCCCGGCGCGCGGCCCGACAGCCATGTCGACGGCGTCGCCCTGTGTCAGGAGGCCCGCCGTCGCGCGCGGTGCGGCGCGTTCGACCTGATCGAGGGGACCTGCGCCTATGCCGACCCCAGCGGTCTGATCGTGCGTGCCGCCTATGAAACCCTGCGCGACCGCATCCTGGGGGAGCTTGCGGATGCGATGCCGGTGCAGATCGTGGCCCTGTCGCTGCACGGCGCCATGCATGCCGACGGCTATGATGATTGCGAGGGCGACCTGCTGGCCCGCGTGCGCGCGCTTGTGGGATCGGATGTCGTGGTGGGCGCCACCATCGATCCGCATGCCAACCTGTCGGCCCGCATGGTCGGTGCCGCCGACATCATCGTCGCCTTCAAGGAATATCCGCACAGCGACAGCGATGCCCGCGCCGTGGAGACGCTGGACCTGCTGATCGCCACGGCGGAGGGGCGCATCCGGCCCGTGATGCGGGCCTGGGACAGCGGCACCCTGGGTGTGTTCCACACCTCCCACCCACCGGTGCGGCGCTTC
>NZ_JAGOGJ010000220.1 GCF_017996735.1 Niveispirillum sp. | reverse complement strand
CCGTCACGATCCCATGTTCCTGATTGGCATCCGCCAGGATGATATCGCCATAGGGCCTGCCGCTGCTGTCACAGACCAGACCATAGCCCTGGCTGACCGGCTGTTTGGAGGTTCCGCGATCCTGCGACATCGCCATCCAGCCGGCATCGACCAGTATCCAGCCTTTCTCCCGCTGATGTCCGATCACCGTGGCCAGGACCGACAGGGCGATATCATCGACCTTGCAAACGCCGATACCCGCCATCACCAGATCAAAAAACACGAACACGCCGGCCCGTACTTCGGTGACACCGGTAAGGTCGGTCGCGAAATGGGCCGTGGGGGTGGAGCCCAAGCTGACCACGGGACAGGAATGGCCGGCACTCCGCAGCGTCTCTGCCGCCTGGACAACGGCGCGGCGTTCCTGCGCCGCCGCCTCGATCAGCGCCTGTTCGGTCCGCGCGCCATAGCTGGCACCGGCATGGGTCAGCACGCCGCGAAGCTCGGCACCATCCGCGAGGGCTCGGCCGATCGCCAGCAGAGACGCGGCATCGCCCGGAAGAACCCCCGATCGATGGCCGTCACAATCGATCTCGATCAGGGCCGGGATCGCCTGGCCTGCCGCCCGCGATGCGGCGGCAACGGCTTCCGCCTGTTCCACCGTATCCAGAACAACGGCAATATCGACACCCTTCCGGCGAAGTTGCAGCACCTTGCCAAGCTTGCCGGGAACAATGCCCACGGCATAGATCATGTCGCGAACGCCGGCCGCCGCAAAATACTCGGCCTCCTTCAATGTCGATACCGTGGCCGGACCCGCTGCCGAGCCCATCACCCGACGGGCCACATCGACCGACTTCGCGGTTTTGAGATGCGGGCGCAGTGAAACCCCCAGAGCATCCAGCCGCTGCCGCAACCGCGCGATGTTGCGATCCATACGGTCGGCATCCAGAAGCAAGCAAGGGGTTTCAAGATCAGCCAGACGCAGCTTTTCTACCTCTGGTTCTGGTTTGGTCTGGAATTCCGCATATGTCACAGAGGGATCCTCGCAGATTGGGTGATCTGTTTTTGCCCTCGCGGTGAGAGCGCGACAATTAACGATTTCTGCATCAACAGATAAGTTAGAACTTAATGCTTCAGGCATCCCACCAGACATGTTCGGCGAAGGTGTAGCCCATGAACCCGCCCAGCGGGACGGGATACAGGCCCTTCAGGCGCTGGTCATAGCCGTCCAGGACACTCATGAAGACGGGGATGGCGTTGCCGCAATGCTCCCGCACAAGACCCTGCATCTCGCCATAGAGCTGTTTGCGCCGCGACGGGTCCGGTTCGGCGCGGGCTTCCAGCAGCAATCCGTCGAACCGGGGATTTCGCCAGCCGGTCTCATTCCACACGGCATCGGACTTATAGAAAAGGCTGAAGATCATGTCCGCCGTCGGGCGCGGATTGGTGTTGCCGAAGCTCAACGGGTGCTTCATCCAATGTGTCGACCAGTATCCATCGGATGTCATGCGGTTGACCGCCAGGTTAAGGCCGACACGTGCCGCATATTCCTGAAGAACGGACGCCATCTCGACCGACCCTTCCGCAACCGGCGCAGCATAGATCGGCAGGCGCATTCCGAAGAGGCCGCCACGCTGCACGTGCCATTTGGCCCGGTCCAGATCGAGGCTGGTCTGCGGCAGATCCTCTCGATAGTAGGGGTGGAACGGCGGGATCGGATGGTCGTTCGCGATGGTCCCGTAGTTCCGGAACAGCGCCCGGTTGATCAACGGCCGATCCAGAAGATACTTGATCGCCGCCGTGAAATCGGGGCTGGAGGTCGGGTGGTAATCCTGCCGCATGATAAGGTTGGTGTAGAGGCCGGATCGTGTTTCCAGCAGATCATATCCCGGCTCCTCCCGGATGCGCCGGGCCGAACGCGGATTGACGGCATTGATGATCTGTACATCACCCGACAGCAGGGCATTGACCCGGCTCATCTCATCGGGGATGCCGATCAGTTCGATCTCCTCCAGATACGGCTTGCCGGATTTCCAGAAATTGGGGTTCCGTCGGACGATGGTGCGGATACCCGGTTGAAACTCGACCAGACGGAACGGCCCCGTGCCATTGGCCGTGGCAAAACTGGTCTGTCCCTGGGGAACAATTAGAAAATGGGATTGGGCGAGGATTGCCGGCAAATCCGCGTTGGGTCCCGTCAGCTCGATGCGCAGTCCCAGCGGGCCTGTCGCCCGGACTTCCTTGAACTGTTTGGCGATCTCCAGCATTTTCGAACCGATGCCGGGGTCCTTGTGCCGCAGCAGGGCAAAAACCACATCCGATGCGTCAAGGTTCTTGCCGTCATGGAACTGAACGCCCTGGCGCAGTTTCACCTGCCATACTGTCTGATCGTCACTGACGATCATCTCTGCCAGCGCCGGGCGCGGGTTCAGATCGCGGTCCAGTTCGGTCAGGCCGCTATACAGCATATAATGACGGACATAATCCGTACTCATCGATCCTTTCGCCGGATCCAGCGTATCGGCGGTCGACGATGATGTGCTGGCCACCCGGATCCGACCACCGATCCGGGGTTCCGACGAACCGCCGGCTGGACGGGGTGCCACCGGCGGGGGCTTTTGCAGCAACTGGACCCCGGCCACTGCCAGCCCGGCACCAGCGGAACCCAGCAGAACCCGACGGGTGAGCTTGCCCCCGCTCATTGCGGGAAATATCCGAGGATTGCCTTGGTCTCCAGATATTCCTCCATGCCGAACTCCCCATATTCGCGGCCATTTCCGGACTGCTTGTAGCCACCAAAGGCGGCATGGGCATCCCAGGCCGGGTGGTTGATATGGACCTGCCCGGCCCTGATCCGCGACGCGACATGGCGGGCCCGGTCACGGTCGGCCGACTGGATATGGCAGCCCAGGCCATAGACGGTATCGTTGGCGATGCGGATCGCGTCTGCTTCATCGGCGTAGGGGATCAGGCACAGGACGGGGCCAAATATCTCCTCCTGGGCGATGCGCATGCGGGACCGGACCTGGGAGAAGATTGTCGGCCGGACGAAGAAGCCCTGTTCCAGCCCCACCGGCCGTCCCGGTCCACCACAGACAAGCGAAGCTCCTTCCGCCATGCCGATGGCGATCATGGCCTGGACCTTGTCGAACTGGGCTTGGGTGGAAACGGGGCCGAGGGCCGTGCCTTCGTGCAACGGGTCGCCAACCACCATCCTGGCAGCCGCCGCCGCGGCCAGTTCCTCGACCTGCGCCAACCGGCCGGCCGGCACCAGCATGCGGGTGGGGGCGGAACATGATTGCCCGACATTGCGGAATGCTGCTGCGACGCCCAGGGGGACAACCCGATCAAAATCGGCATCGTCGAGCAGGATGTTAGGGGATTTACCCCCCAGTTCCTGCGTGACCCGCTTCACCGTGGGTGCTGCCGCCTGGGCGACCAGAACCCCCGCACGGGTTGATCCCGTGATCGAGATCATGTCCACATCCGGGTGCGCGGCCAGCGCGGTGCCCACTTGCGGTCCGGTACCGTGAACAAGGTTGAAAACACCCGCCGGTGTCCCGGCATCATGCATGATCTGCGCGAACAGTTGCGCGCTGAACGGCGACACCTCGCTTGGCTTCAGCACGATCGTGCATCCTGCGGCAATCGCCGGAGCGACCTTGGCAGTGATCTGGTAAAGCGGCCAGTTCCAGGGCGTGATCAACCCGCAGACCCCGATCGCCTCCTTGATCGTGGCTGTCGTTCCCCGCTTACGGATGAAAGGGTAGGTTTCCAGTACCTCGATGGCGGCGCGGATATGCGCGATGCCGAAAGGAACCTGCGATGCCCGTGAGAACGTGATCGCGGCACCCATCTCGCGGGTGATGGCCTGGGCCAGTTCCTCGGACCGCTCTTCCAGGAGCGTGAGGATTCTGCCCAGAAGAGCGGCGCGATCGGCCACCGGGCTGGTGGAGAAGCTCGAAAAGGCGGCCCGCGCTGCTGCTATGGCCTGTTCGACATCGTCGGCGCCGCCGGACACAACCCGGCCAACCGGCTTCTGCGTCGCCGGGTTGATGACGGATATGCTGTCCCCTGACGTCAACGGAACGACCCAGCGCCCGCCGATATAATGGTGATCGCAGACCGTGAAATCCATATCCGACCCTTCCGCGCCAACCGATAATGACCAGGACCAGCGATCCAGAGGCGTTGCGCAAAGGGAAGGATTATGCAAAAACACCAAGGGTACAATTAACAATCAATTTATGTTTAGTTAAGGTTGACCTTATGATCTCCACCGATGATCTGGTCTTCTTCGCCACCATCGCGGCCTCCCATTCGCTGGCGGAAGCCGCGCGGCGGCTGAACGTCACTGCACCTGCGGTGACCCAGCGGCTGCGGGCCTTGGAGACGCGGGTTGGGGTTAATCTGGTGGATCGCACCTCCCGCGGCCTTACCCTCACGGATGAGGGCGAACTGCTGGTGTCGGAGGGGGCCGCGATCATCGAAGCGGTGGATGATCTGTCGGAACGCCTGGCCCGGCGAACAACGCAGGTCCGCGGCCATCTCCGGATTGCGGCGCCCCACGGCTTTGGGCGGCGTTACATCGCACCCATCGTGCGGGACTTCGCCCAGCGCCATGCCTCGGCAACCGTGACGCTGGAATTGTCCGACAGCCCGATCCGGCAGATGGCGGAAAGCTGGGACATCGTGGTTCATATCGGCGCCTTGCCGGAAAGCGACCGGCTGATGACCACCCTGGCCCCCAATCGTCGCATTCTGTGCGCGGCTCCCGGTTATCTGGAAAGCAACCCGACAATCGAGAGACCGGACGATCTGGTCCTCCACCGCTGTCTGGCCTTGCGTGAGAATAACGAGGACGTAACCTTATGGCGGTTTACGCATGCCAGCCACGGTATGACCACGGTGCGGATAAAGCCCGTCATGTCAACCAACGACGGCGAAGTCATCCGTGACTGGGCGCTTTCCGGCGTCGGCATCATCGTGAGAAGCGAATGGGACGTAGCCAC
This sequence comes from Niveispirillum sp., assembly GCF_017996735.1. Taxonomy (GTDB): domain Bacteria; phylum Pseudomonadota; class Alphaproteobacteria; order Azospirillales; family Azospirillaceae; genus Niveispirillum. The sequence goes on along the minus strand of NZ_JAGOGJ010000220.1, from coordinate 1,302 downwards.
CGACATCGCGGCGGGGCGGCTACGTCAGATCCTGCCGCAATGGTCACCGCCACCCGCCGACGTCGTTGCATTGGTCCACGAACGGAGAGGCCGAAGCAGCCGCGCGAATGCGTTCCTGCAATCCCTTCGGACGGCTTTATCTGGTCCCCCGTGGTCAGTTCCATAAGTGTGACGCGCTCCCCTGATTGTCTCCGGTCAGATGGATCGGCAGGCTCAAGACAGGGTGCGCAGGGCTTGGAAAAGCTTTTCCACGGCTGTTTCCACCTCCGCCTCCCCGATGATGAGGGGTGGCAGCAGGCGGACCGTATTGTCGCCAGCACCGACCAGCAAGAGGCGCTGGCCAAAGGCCGCGCGCACCAGATCTGGCGGCGGGAAGCTGAGGCGCAGGCCGCGCATCAGACCCTGCCCCCGCACCTCCTGGATCAGGCCGGGAAAGGCCGCCTGAAGATTGCGAAGCCGCCGCTCCAGCAGTTCCCCCATCTCGCGCACGCGGGCCAGGAAACCCGGTGCCAGTATCTGATCCAGCACCGCGCCCGCGACGGCCATGGCCAGCGGGTTTCCACCGAACGTGGTCCCATGCACGCCGGGCGTGAAGGCTGTGGCAGCCGGACCGGCCGCCAGACAGGCGGCAACGGGGAAGCCGGCCCCCAGGCCCTTGGCAGAGGCCACAATGTCCGGACGCATATCTGTACCGGCGAACAGGCGCTCATGCGCGAACAGTGTACCCGTGCGGCCAATGCCCGTCTGCACCTCGTCCAGCAGCAGCAACAGCCCTTCCCGTTCGCACAACCGGCGTAACCCCTGCATGAAGGCGGGTTCCGCGACACGGACCCCGCCTTCGCCCATGATCGGTTCCAGCAGGATGGCGGCTGTCTGCGGCCCGATCAGCGCCTCCACCGACGACAGGTCGTTGAAGCGCGCCCGGTCGAACCCGTCGACCAGCGGCTCGAACCCGCTTGTATATTTCGGCTGGCCGCCGGCCGTGACGGTGGCCAGGGTGCGGCCATGGAAGGCGCCTTCGAACACGATGGTGCGCCAGCGTTCCGGCCGGCCCCGCTGCTTCTGGGTGTAGCGGGCCAGCTTCAAGGACGCCTCCAGCGCTTCGGCGCCGGAGTTGCAGAAAAACACTCTCTGCGCAAAGGAATGGTCCACCAGCCGGCGGGCAGCCTGTTCCTGCAAGGGGATGCGGACATTGTTGGAACAGTGCCAGAGCCGGCCCGCCTGTTCCATCAGCGCCCCGACAACGGCCGGATGGCCGTGGCCCAGGCTGGTAACCCCGATCCCGGAGGAGAAGTCCAGATA
>NZ_JAGOGJ010000091.1 GCF_017996735.1 Niveispirillum sp. | reverse complement strand
GGTGAATGGCAGGGCCTTCATGATGGACCCCGCAGCCTTCTTCGATGGGGCATTCACGGCGGCGATGCTCAGTCCGCGATGCCTTGTCATCGGCTCGGAAGAACGACGTATTGTCCGGACCGGGCATCCATCCATCAGATTGAAGATGGACCTGGAAGAGATCGCCACAATTCAACCGTTTCTGAGATACACGCCCGATCATCTATCCCACCATGATCGTCAGCCGTTCAGCGTTTTCCGGATCGCCGATGGCAGCGAGCTGACAGATCTGGCCGGTTACAGCTGGTCGGATTGGGAGGCCGAGGCGCAACGCATGGGCGGGGCGTTCCAGGAGGCATTTGCCTTTCACCGCCAGTTCAGTTCCGACTGGCGCCGGCTGATGCCCGATGTGGCGGAGATCCTTGCGAGCTGGCGGCCAAAGCTGCTGCCTGCCGCACCGGTGCCCCAACGGGGCCATTATACGGATGCGGAACAGGTGGTGATGCTTCGCTATTTGGCCGATACCCTGGATCGGCCGGACATGCCGGTCACGTCTTATGGCATGCCGGCAGTGACGAAGGCGGCCGGCAGGAAGCGGATCGCCTTTACCGTCAGCGCCCCGAACAAGGAGCGGACGCTCCTATTCCGTGTCATTATTGGTCCGGAGAGAGGGAAGTTTGACTTCTACCATAATAATGTGACTATGCATCCCAAGGGCCGTCTGTATCGCGACCGTTTCGTTGAAAATATCGCTGAATATACGGGCCTTGCATACTCATCAAAGCCGGATACGTCAAACGGGCACCACCATCGATTCCCCGGTGGCCTGGAAAGCGTGATGTCTGTTCTGCCCGTTGTATTCGACATGCTGATCAAGACCTATCCATCCTGGCGCGATGATTGGCCCGGTGATGGAAGCTGATCACCAAAAAGAGGGCCGGCATCAAGCCGGCCCCAGTTTGCCCATCGGGAGTTCACGCTTCGACAGGGTTCCTCAGAACTTGGCCCCCAATGTCAGGCCGTAATAGCGGGGTGGGCCGTAGGTGGAGAAGGTCCAGAGCGAGCCCACCACATTGGTGGCGGTGTTGTAGCGCTTGTCGGTCAGGTTACGGCCCACAGCCTGGACCGTGTAGCGGCCTTCGGCATCGTGCCAGGTGATGGCGGCGTTCAGCAGGGTCTTCTTGACCAGCTTGCTGTCGAATTCCGGGCTGACATCGGAATAGACATAGCCGTTCTCATCCTCGAACTGGATGGCGCCGTTGAACAGGATCTCGCCCTTGTCGGCCAGATCCATGGTGTAGGTGGCATCCAGCGACCATTGCCATTTCGGCGCGCGGTTCAGGGGACGGTTGGAGAAGTCGATATCGATCTTGCCGTCAAAGTTCGTATCGGCTTCGAACTTGTCATATTTGGCGTCCAGATAGCCCAGCACGCCCCGGATTTCCAAGCCTTCGGTCGGCAGGATGCTGCCTTCCAGCTCCAGCCCCTTCACGGTGGCCTCACCGGCATTGAAGAAGCGGGTTTCCTGGACCTGCTGACCGAAGCTGTTGGTCAGGGTGGCGACCAGACCACGCTGCATGTCCTTGTAGTTCACATAGAAGGCCGTGGCGTTCAGCCGGGCGCGGTTGTCCAGGAAGTCGGACTTGATACCGGCTTCATAGCTGTCGGCCAGTTCCGGGTTGGTGGGACGCGCCGCCAGGGCCGGGATGGCCACGCCCGTCGTGCCCGTCTGGTCATTATAGGCACCGGACCGGAAGCCGCGCGAATAGGTGGCATAGGCCATCACGTCGTCGGTGACCTTGTAGGAGGCGCTGGCCCGCCAGGTGGGTTCCGACCAGGACTGGCTGTCGCGCACCACGCCGGTCGGGTACTTGTCGAAATCACCGGCATTCAGAAGCTTGCCCAGCTTGTCCCAGGTGAAATTCGGGTCGAACGTGCCGGACAAGGCCTGCACAAACACCTGATTGCGCCCGGCCCAGGCCTTTTTCTCGTGCGTCCAGCGCGCACCGCCGATCAGGGTCAGCTTGTCATTCACCGCCCAGGTGACGTCGCCATAGGCGGCATAGGCCTTCTGGCGTTCCTGGTTGCACAGGACCTGCGGGTTGTTGTTGAAGGTGCCGAATGGCAATTGTGTCCCGAACAGGTCCAGGAAGCCCAGGATCTGCGCCACGCAGAAATTGACGTCATTCTTCTGATAGAAGCCGCCGGCCACCATCTGCACCGGGCCGTCCCAGTTGGACGCCATGCGGAGTTCCTGCTGGAAGGTCTTGCGCAGGTCGGTGCGGTTGGCATCGAACAGGGAGATGGGGCCGACCTCACCCGTATAGGTGCTGGGCAGTTGCGAATATTGTTTGCGCCAGCCGGTGACAGACGTCAGCGTGACCTTCTCCGCGTCCCAGTTGATGGTGCTGTAATAGCCGTCAACATCCACCTGATGCCCGTCCGACATGTTCAGCAGGCTGTCATCGCGATTGGTGATGCCGGCATGGTCCAGCGGGTCGCCGGCATCCTGGCTGAAACCCAGATTATAGAAGGCCCAGCGGCTGTCCGACGGGGTGGTGTTGACCACGGGCACGCTGTCGGAATTGTCGCGCACGCGTTCCACCTGGAACAAAGCCTCGACATTTTCCGTGGGCTTCCACAAAAGCTTGGCGCGGCCGTTGAAGATATCCTCGCCACCCAGCTTGGAACCATCGCCGCAGCCGCGCGCATTGCTGCCGGGCACGGGGCCATAGCAGGCGCCATTCTTGTAATAGCCATCGGACTTGTTATAGGCGGCGACCAGACGCACGCCCAGCTTGTCCTCCACCAGCGGCAGGTTCACCGACGCCTTGGCGGCGCGGGTGCCGAAACTGCCAGCCGTGAATTGCACCTCGCCGGCCTGATCGGTCAGGGACGGCTTCTTCGTGTATACGGTGACGACACCGCCGGTGGTGTTCTTGCCGAACAGCGTGCCTTGCGGACCGCGCAGCACCTCCACCCGCTCCACGTCGAACGTGTCCAGCAACTGGCTCTGCACGCTGGGCATCACGAAATCGTCCAGCATCACGCCCACGGGCGCCTCTGAATAGACGATGATGTCCACCTGCCCCACGCCGCGCATGGCGAAGGAGGCGGCGTTGAAGCCGGTGACGCGCGCCGCGGAGAAATTGGGCACATAGGCCGCGATATCGCCCAGATCCTTGGGCGGGGCCGCGTCGAACATGGCCGGGGTGAAGGCCGACACGGCCACCGGCGTATCCTGCAAATTGCTCTGCCGGCGGTTGGCCGTCACCACGATCTCATCCAGGCCGATGGGCTGCGCATTGGCCTGCGTCCCCTCATTGGCCGGGGTGGCCTGCTGGGCCAGCACCGGCATCGACGCAAGCATGGCAACGGCACTGGCGCACAGGCGCCACCCCGCCGCACGGAATTTCCGCGACATTCTTTTCCTCCCTTTATGCCGCCCTTCGGCGGCTGCTTTTCCGGTCACCCGCATTCACGGCGGATCATTCTGGAGAGTCCGGCACCCGCAGCCGGATACATGGCCCCCGGTTGAACATGCGGGGCACGGTGTTTTCTGGATACGGTGCGGACTGTATAATATTTTCAAATGGCACGCAATGTATACGAAGCGAAAAATGTGCGCGGATGCAGGAAGCAAGGCCCTGGCGTTGGCGCCGCGCGGATTTCAGGCATCCGGCGGGCTTTTCCCCGCGTCACGGCCGGTGACTTCGGGCGGGGTGCCGTCAGATAAATATGCAATGTACACTTCATGCGTATTCAATCTCCGCCGCGACGGCTTGACTTGTCGCCCACCATGACCGATACATGACAGCGATGCCGCCTTGTACGGATCGCCGTGGCGGCGGCATCGGAAGAGGTGGCAAGCGCGGCAGCGCGCGGCGGAGGACGGATGAGCAAGCCCACACACGTAACGCATGCCGAACATGTGCGTGTGTCCCTGGAACAGGACATTTTCATGGGCCGCCTGCGTCCCGGTTCCCGCCTGGACGAAGAGGTGATTGCCAGCCGTTTCGGCATATCGCGGACGCCCGTGCGGGAGGCGGTGCTGCAGCTTGTGGAATCCGGGCTGGTGGAGAAGCGGCCGCGCCAGGGCGCGGTGGTGGCCAGCATGGATATCCGCCGGATGATCCACATGTTCGAGGTGATGTCGGAGCTGGAGGGGCTGTGCGCCAAATTGTCCGCCCGCCGCATGTCACCGGAGGAGAAGGTGAAGCTGGCCGAGGTGCACAAGCTTTCCGAGGATCATTACAATGCCGGCCGCCAGGATGAATATTACACGGCCAGCCGCAAGTTCCACCAGTTGCTGGTCTGGGGCAGCCATAATGACGTGCTGGTGGAGATGACGGACAAGCTGGCCCTGCAACTGGTCCCTTATCGCCGGTACCAGTTGAATTACCCGGGCCGGGCAGAGGAAAACCTGCGCGACCATGCCGCTATTCTGGACGCCGTGCAGCAGGGAGATCCGGAGATTGCCTATCGCCGCCTGCGCCAGCACACGACGATCCAGGGCGACATCTTCGCTGAATATATCTCCCTGACCGGGCAGCGGGCGGCGGAATAAGGCAAAGACCCTGGCATGACACGTCCCGGTCTTGACGGTCCGGGATTGATGGTGTTGATCCTTGTCCTACACCATGGGACAGGGCGTCGATTGGCTTGTCTTTTTTCCACTTGAGCCTGTAGTTCCCGATAAAAACAGAGGAGTGGGATGGACATCATGGGTCAGGCCGATCAGTACGATATCGTCATTGCCGGGGCCGGACAGGCGGCGGCGCAATGCGCCCAGTCGCTGCGTCAGGGGGGATTCACCGGCAGCCTGGCCCTGATCGGGGACGAGGAGCAGGCCCCGTATGAACGTCCCCCCCTGTCCAAGGATTACCTTTCGGGCAAGCGCGATGCGGTTCGCCTGCTGCTGCGCAAGCCGGAATACTGGGCGGAAAAGCAGGTCACGCTGCTGACCGGGCGGCGGGTGGACAGCGTTGATCGCGATGCCCGCATCCTGACCCTGACCGACGGCGCCAGGGTCGGCTATGGCAAGCTGATCTGGGCCACGGGCGGGCGGCCGCGGCGCCTGTCCTGCGCCGGGGCCGATCTGGCCGGTGTGCATGCCATCCGTTCCATCGCCGATATTGACGGGCTGAAGACCGATCTGTTCCCCGGTGCGCGGGTGGTGATCGTGGGCGGCGGTTATATCGGGCTGGAAACGGCGGCGGTGCTGCGTGGTTTCGGCCATCCGGTCACGGTGCTGGAGGCGCAGGAACGGCTGCTGGCCCGTGTCACCTCGCCGCCCGTCTCCACCTTCTTCGCCGACCTGCATCGCGGGCGCGGCGTGGATGTGCGCCTGTCGGCCCAGGTGTCGGCCCTGCGCGGCGGGACGCGGGTGGAGGCGGTGGAACTGTCGGACGGGACGCTGGTGCCGGCCGATATCGTGGTGGTCGGCATCGGCATCATCCCCAATGTCGAACCGCTGGCCGCCAGCGGCCTGCCCTGCCCCAACGGGGTGGAGGTCGATTCCCTGTGCCGTACCGCCGACCCGCATATCCTGGCCATCGGCGATTGCGCCCTGCATCCCAACATCTTCGCCGGCCGGTCCATCCGGCTGGAATCGGTGCCCAACGCCGTGGATCAGGGCAAGGTGGCGGCCGACACGCTGCTGGGCCTGGAAAAGCCCTATGTCTCCCTGCCCTGGTTCTGGTCGGACCAGTATGAGGTGAAGATGCAGGCGGCGGGCCTGGCCATGGATTACGACCGGATCGTGCAGCGCGGCGACCCGTCCGGCCCCGGCTTCTCCGTCCTGTATCTGCGCGCCGGCCGCGTCATCGCCATCGACTGCATGAACGCCGCGCGCGATTTCATCCAGGCCAAGGCCCTGATCACGGGCGGCATGGTGGTCGATCCCGACCGGCTGGCCGATACGGGCGTGGACCTGAAAACGCTGGCGGCGGCGGCGGCCTGACCGGACAGCACCGGGACCCTTCATCGATGGTATGCACATGGCCGGCCCTGCCGATATGACCTTCATCTACCTGCTGGGCGGGACCATCCTGGCGCTGGCGGGAAAGGCCGATCCGGCCGACAGTGCCGCCCTGCTGCGGGCTGCCGGCATCATGCTGGACGGGCCGGTGACGGTGCGGCCCTTCCGCAGCGTGGGCAGCCAGAACCTGACCCTGTCGGATATCCGCGCGCTGGCCGCCGATATCCAGGCCCGCCATGCCGAGGGCGTGCGGGCCTTTGTCGTGGCGCAGGGCACCGATACGATGGAGGAAACCAGCTTCCTGCTGTCGCTGCTGGCCCCCGCCGATGCCACCATCATCATGACAGGGTCCATGCGCACGGCCGATGCGCCGGGGGCGGAGGGGCCGGGCAATCTGCGCGACGCCCTGATCGCCGCCCGGTCGCTGTCGGGCCGGCGTCCGGGCGTGCTGGTCGCCATCGCCGGCGAACTGCATGACGCGCGGCTGGTACGCAAGATGGATAGCGGCCGCATCGCCGCCTTTGGCAGCCCCGGATGGGGGCCGGTGGGCAGCATCATCACCGGCCGCGTGCGGCTGGCCATGACACCCCTGTCCGCGCCCGGCCCCTATGACTGGCCCGTGGATAAGGGGGGGGCGCGTGTGGGCCTGCTGACCATCGCCATGGATGCCGACCCGCTGTCCGCCGCCGCCTATGCCGATGCGGCCTGGGACGGGCTGGTGGTGGAAGCGATGGGGTCGGGCCATGTGCCCCAGGCGCTGGCTGCGCCGCTGGCCGCCATCGCCGCGAGCAAACCCGTGCTGCTGGTCAGCCGCTGTCCGCAGGGCGACACCGACGCCCACGGCACCTATCAGGGCGACGGCACGGCATCCTGGCTGATCGCCAACGGCCTGATCGATGCCGGCAGCCTGGACGGGCGCAAGGCCAGGCTGCTGCTGACGGTCATGCTGGCCGCCGGCCGCGATGTGCGGGCGGAAATGGCGGGGTGGGCCGGCATGGGGGTGGTGTGAGGGGGGACGGGAGCCTTATGAGTTTCGCTCACCTTGCGAGTTTCCCTCACCCTCCCATTGGCTGACGCCAATGGGCCCCTCCCTCTCCCACAAGCGGGCGAGGGGCGGAAAAAGACCAGACCTCAATGTTCGCCCCTCGCCCGCGTCAGCGGGTGGGAGGGTGAGGGCAAGCCCAACGGCACCGCCGGCGCCCCGCTTCACAGCGGCAGAAGGGCGCCGCAGCCCACCCTAGCCCACCACCCCCGCCACCTTCAGCGCCGCGATCTGGTCACCATCCAGGCCCAGCAGGTCGGCCAGAACCGATCCCGTATCGGCCCCCAGATCGGGCGGGACCGTGCTGTCCACATTCGGCGTATGGCTGAACTTCACCGGGTTGGCCACGCCGGGCACGGTGCCCGCCGCCGCGTGCGGCAGGGTCAGGGCCAGACCGCGATGCACGATTTGCGGGTCGGCAAAGGCGGCGGACAGGCTGTTGATGGGACCGGCCGGCACGTCCGCCGCCTCCAGCGCCGCCAGCCATTCCGCGCCGGGCCGCGTGGTCAGCCGGTCGGACAGCAGCCGGGTCAATTCCACCCGGTTGGCCACGCGGGCACGATTGCTGGCAAACCGGTCATCGCTGCCCAGTTCGGCCACACCCAGTACGGCGCACAGGCGCTGAAACTGCCGGTCATTGCCGACGGCCAGATTGATATGCCCGTCGGAAACGGGGAACGTGTCATAGGGCACGATGGAGGGATGGCCATTGCCCATGCGCCTGGGATCGCGGCCCGAGACCAGCACGTTCAGCGCCTGATTGGCCATGGCGGCCAGCATGCAATCCAGCAGCGCCACATCAATGCGCTGGCCCTGGCCCGTGCGCTCCCGATGGTGCAGGGCGGCCAGGATGGCGTTGCCGGCATAAAGCCCGGTGATGATGTCGGCCAGGGCGACGCCGGCCTTGGCCGGGCCGCCGGCCGGATCACCCGTGACGGACATCAGCCCGCTCATCCCCTGGATCAGGAAATCGTAACCCAGTCGCTGCGCATAGGGTCCGTCCTGACCGAAACCGGTGATGGAGCAATAGATCAGGCGGGGGTTGAGGGCGGCCAGGCTGTCATAATCCAGCCCATACTTGGCCAGCCCCCCCACCTTGTAATTCTCCACCAGCACATCGGACTTCACGGCCAGATCGCGGATCAGGGCCTGTCCGTCGGCACTGGTGAAATCCACGGCAATGGAGCGCTTGTTGCGGTTGGCGGTCAGGAAATAGGCCGACGGGCTGTCGGGACCGGCCACGAAGGGCGGGCCCCAGCGGCGGGTATCATCCCCCTCCCCCGGCCGTTCGACCTTGATGATCTCCGCCCCGAAATCGCCCAGCATCTGGGTCGCCCAGGGGCCGGCCAGGATACGGGACAGGTCCAGGACGCGGATGCCGTCCAGGGTGCCGGGCATGGGATGCTCCGTGGTTTGATGATGCTGGTTATGTCGGACCCTCACCCTCCCAAGCCCTAGCGGGCTTGGGCCCCTCCCTCTCCCGCAAGCGGGCGAGGGGCGGAATAGGCGAACCCGCAAAGTCATGCCCCTCGCCCACGAACGTGGGAGAGGGAGGGGCCCGCCCGCGTCAGCGGGTGGGAGGGCGAGGGTACAACATTCCCGCCCGCGTCAGCGTTTGGAAGGGCGTAACCCGGCCGATCAGAAAAACGCCTGCAGCCCCGTGATGGCGCGGCCCAGGATCAGGGCGTGGACGTCATGGGTGCCTTCATAGGTGTTGACCGTTTCCAGGTTCACCATATGGCGGATCACGTCGAATTCGCCGGAAATGCCGTTGCCGCCGTGCATGTCGCGGGCCATGCGGGCGATGTCCAGGGCCTTGCCGCAATTGTTGCGCTTGACGATGGAGATCATTTCCGGCGCCACCTGCCCCGCCTCGAACAGGCGGCCGACGCGCAAGGATGCCTGCAGGCCCAGGCTGATTTCGGTCAGCATGTCGGCCAGCTTCTTCTGCACAAGCTGCGTGCCGGCCAGCGGCTTGCCAAACTGCTTGCGATCCAGCGTATAGGACCGGGCGGCGTGGAAACAGGCTTCCGCCGCCCCCATGGAGCCCCAGGAAATGCCGTAGCGCGCCCGGTTCAGGCAGCCGAACGGCCCCTTCAGACCCGACACGTTGGGCAGCAGGGCGTCCTCGCCCACCTCCACCCCGTCCATCACGATCTCCCCCGTGATGGAGGCGCGCAGGGACAGCTTGCCCTCGATCTTGGGCGCCGTCAGGCCCTGCATGCCCTTTTCCAGGACAAAGCCCCGGATGGCGCCGTCATGGGCGTCGGACTTGGCCCAGACGACAAAGACATCGGCGATGGGGGAATTGGTGATCCACATCTTGGACCCGGTCAGGCGATAGCCGCCATCGATCCGCTCGGCCCGCGTACGCATGCCGCCGGGATCGGACCCGGCATCCGGCTCCGTCAGGCCGAAACAGCCGATCCATTCACCCGATGCCAGTTTGGGCAGGTATTTCTTCTTCTGCGCCTCGCTGCCATAGGCCTCGATCGGGTACATGACCAGCGACGATTGCACGCTCATCATCGAGCGATAGCCGCTATCCACCCGCTCCACCTCACGCGCGACAAGGCCATAGGCGACATAGCCGACGCCGGCCCCGCCATATTCCGGCGCCACGGTCACGCCCAGCAGGCCCATCTCCCCCATCTCGGCAAAGATGGCGGGGTCGGTCTGTTCCTTCTCAAACGCCTGCCGCACGCGGGGGCGCAGCTTTTCCTGCGCGAAGGCATGGGCGCTGTCGCGGATCAGCCGCTCCTCCTCCGTCAACTGGTCGTTCAGGAGAAAAGCATCATCCCAGTGGAACGCGGCCGTGCCCGCCATGATCGCAAACCCCATGCGTGGATAAGGGCCCTAGCGATACGCCCGATGCCGGCCCGGTGCAAACCATGATTGCTCACCAACTTAATGAGGGATTGGAATGAAGTCTGGCGGGTTTCAGCAGGTTTTGGCATTCTGGGCACAGGAAGTTGCATGATGGTGGCTTCGACATGTTTTGCCCTCACCCTCCCATTGGCGGACGCCAATGGGCCCCTCCCTCTCCCACATTCGTGGGCGAGGGGCGAAACTTGGCGTTTCGCTTCAGTCTGCCCCTCGCCCGCTTGGCGGGAGAGGGAGGGGCCCGCCCGCGTCAGCGGGTGGGAGGGTGAGGGAACAACACCTCCCCACCACCGCCCACCCAACCGAAAGCCCCGCCCATGTTCGCTCGCCGCCTGATCCCCAGTACCGCCGCCCTGATCGCGTTCGAGGCGGCGGCGCGTCTGGGCGGGTTCACGGCCGCCGCATTGGAACTGAACCAGACGCAGGGCGCGGTCAGCCGGCAGGTGGCGCAACTGGAGGCGCAGTTGGGCGTCGCCCTGTTCACACGCGTGCGGCAGCGGGTGGTGCTGACGCCGGCCGGGCGGTATTTCGCCGATCAGGCGCGCGAGATCCTGGGCCGGCTGGGTCACGCGGCGGCCCGTACCATCGCCTTCGACGGGGATGGCGGTACCCTGGATCTGGCCATCCTGCCCACCTTCGGCGCGCGCTGGCTGATCCCGCTTATGGGGGATTTTTTTGCCCGCCACCGGGATGTCACCATCAATTTTTCCACCCGTGTCCGGCCGTTCGACCTGCGGGCGGAGGGGATCGACGCCGCCATCATGGCGGCCCCGCCGACGCTGCCCGGTCTGGTCCATCACCGTTTCATGGGAGAGGTGCTGCTGGCCGTGGCGGCGCCATCACTGCTGCGCGACCGGGCCGTGACCATACCGGCCCATGTCGCGGCCCTGCCATTGCTGCAGCAGGAGACGCGGCCCGACAGTTGGGATCGCTGGTTCGCGGCGCATGGGCTGCGGCGCGGCGGGGAACAGCCGCTGGTCTTCGAACAGTTCCTGCTGGTCATCCGGGCGGCGGTCGCGGGTCTGGGCGCGGCGCTGGTCCCGTCCTTCCTGGTGCGCGAGGAACTGGCGGCGGGGGAATTGCTGCCGCTGCCGGGGGGCGCGTTGTCGACCGAGGGCGGGTATCATCTGGTCTATCCGGCCGACCGCGACACCTATGGCCCCCTGGTCGCCTTCCGCGAATGGCTGCTGTCGGTGGCGGCGCGGGGATAAAAAAATGGCGCCGTCGGGTGAACGACGGCGCCAAGGCCTTGAGGAGACAAGAAAGAACAAGAACCAGACAGGAGCGTCCCGGGGCCGACCAAAGGCCAGCCCCAGGACAGACACGCATCAATAGGTGAAGCGTGCCACGGCCGTGATACGACGGTCGTTCATGTACCAGCCGCGCGGCACCTTCACATTCTCGCCATCGGGACCCGTCACCACCGCCGAGGTCTTGGTGACCTGGTTCAGCAGGTTGGCGCCCTGGACACCGAACTTGAAGTTGTCGTTGAAGCTGTAGAAGAACGAGGCATCCCACTGCCCGCCCGCCTCGTTGACGATCGGGTCATAGGGGAAGATCACGTCGCGGATCGTCAGCACGAAGTCCGACCGCCAGGAATAAGAGACGCGGGCGGAAATCGGGCCGTAATCCCAGAAGGGCGTGATGTTGAACTGATGCTTGGACAGGCCCTGCAACGGCAGCTTGGTCATGTCCACCGTCGTCACGCGGCCCGCACCCACATCCGGATCGGTTTCCGACAGGGTGCTTTGCGGCACGCCGGAGCTTTTGACATAGGTGTAGTTGGCCTGCAGGCCGAGACCGGAGAAGACACTGGGCAGGAAATCGTAGGTCTGCTGATAGGCGATTTCGAAGCCCTTGATCTTCCCGTCCTCGTCAGCATTGACGGGTGTCGTGACGATGCTGTCGAACGTGGCGCCGTTGTTGGTCAGCGGATAACGGATCGTGCTGTTGGTCAGCACGCCCTTCAGCCGCTTGTAGAAGATCGAACCCGTCAACTGACCGACATTGGAGAAGTACCATTCCGCCGTCAGATCGTAATTGTCGGCCGTGGTCGGCCGCAGATACGGGTTGCCGGCATTGAATTCACCCTGCAGGCGGTAGCTGCCGGGAATGGCATTGCCATTGGCGTCGGTATTCTGCAGCGTCGTCAGGTTCACATTGAAGAAGTTACGCGTCAGACCGGTGGCCGGCGGTGCCACGCCCTTGAAGTACGACGCGCGGAACTGCACACCGTCATCAACCTCCAGCTTCAGGTTCAGGTTGGGCAGCCAGTAATCATACTTGATCTTCACGGTACTGGGCGTCAGCGCATTGTTGGTGTAGGCACGTGCCTGCGCCCGCACCGTCGCGCTGAGGGTACAGAAGCCCGGTATTGCCTGACCGCTGCTTCCCGCCTCGGCAATCGCGTCGGCGCAGTCCTGTTCCGACGGGAAGGCGGAGCTGGGCGTGGGGAAGGCAAGGTAACCGCCCGCGGTACGATCGGTCGTGGTATAGCGGACGCCGACATTACCCGACAGGTTCCAGCCATTGTCGAAGTCGGTATCGAACTTCGTCATGACATAGCCGGCATTGTTCTCTTCCCGGATCGGGTTGATTTCACCCGGCAGGAAGGGCGTGCCGGCGATGACACCGGCACGATTGGCCAGCGCGTTCCAGCCGCCATTGCGCACCACGCCATCGGCACCCGTCACGGTGGGTTCCCATTCGCGGTTGATGGCGCCGGCATAGGCGATATAGGCCTGATAATCCTTCACCGTGTTGCCCGAATAGAACACCCGGCCCTGACCCAGCAGCGGATCGGGGAACTTGCCACGGAAGAACTTCGGATAGGTGAAGTTGGTGAACTGGGTCGGGGCCGTACCGCCGGTGCCACCAACGGTATTGTCCACCGGATCGGTCAGCCAGACGGGACCGCCATTGCCCCACTGTTCCGACAGACGCCCCCAGTTATACGTGGAGAACCGCGCCGTCTGCCGCCGGTCGGCATACCGATAACCGGCCTGCACCGACTTGAAGAAACTGCTGTCCTCCATCTTGTAATCGAAGTCGATGCGCGCGGCGTCGGAATTGCCGTCGCTGTCCTCGATATGGTCCATCGCCGACCGGTAGAAGGCGTTGTACGGGTCGGAGAAGCTGGTATGTCCCGGCCCGAAATAGCTGGGATTGCCAGCCTCCCCGAGAGCGCCGGAGCAGCCGGTCGTATAGTTGGCAGCGGGACCGGAACAGACCTGGGGCGCGCGGAACTCGACCTTGGGGTAACCCTTGCCGCCATTCATGTCGATGGCGACATCCTGGTAGCTGGAGGTCCACAGACCATTATCCATGATCCAGGTCTTCGACTTCACATGCTGATAGTCGAAATTGATGCCCAGATTCTCGGTCGCATCCCAGCGGAAATTCAGGCCGTAATCGTCGGTGACCAGCTTTTCCTCATGGTCACGACGGATATTGTTGCTCTGCAGGCCGCTGAGCGGCACGCGGGCCGCACCGGCATTCTGGTCGTCGCGCCAGCCATTGGGGCCGGTGATAACGCCGCTTTCGAACATGCCGGAACTGTCGAATTTCAACGTCGTACCCGGCACCCGGCGGCTGTCGCCATTGTTGGCAACGTTGTCGGTGGCGATTTCAACCGCATGTTCGGTCCAGGCCTGACGGCTGTCCGACCGCAGGAAGTTGAACACCGCCTCCATCGTGTTGTCGGGGCTGCGCCATTGCGCGGTGGCCGCATAGCCATAACGCTGGCGGTCGAATTCCTGCGTGCCCACCACGGCGCCACGCGGGAACAGCACCTGATCGGTGATGGCGTTGGGGCTCGTCTCCGACCCGTTCTGCACCACGTCGCCATCGGAATAAAGATTGCGGACGCGGAAGCTGGAAAGCTGGAAACGGTCGGCGCGGGATTTCAGTTGCGATCCCACGGCACTGCCCAGGAACCCGAACTCACCGATCTTGGTATCCCAGCGGTCGGAATAGAGCACGGAGCCGGTGGGCGCATATTCCTTGGCAAAGTCGCCATAGGACAGTTCGGCAGACGCCGCCAGCATACGTTCGGCGCTGTCGAACGGCTTGCGCGTGCGCAGGTTCACGACGCCGGCGATGCCGCCTTCGATCCGGTCGGCGGTCGGCGCCTTGAACACGTCCACGCCGCCCATCAGTTCGGACGGCACGTCGGCAAAGCCCAGCGCACGGCCGTTATTGGCGCTGAACGCCTCGCGTCCGTTGAATTCGGACCGGACATAGGTCAGGCCGCGCACCACCACGCCCGATCCTTCAACCGAGAAATGGTCCGGGTCGATACCGGCGGCGAAGCGGTTGATGGACACGCCGGGAATACGTTGCAGCGCCTCGGTCACCGACCGGTCCGGCAGGGCGCCGATATCCTCGGCCGTAACGCTGTCGACGATGGTGTCGGAGTTCTTCTTGATGTCCTGCGCGCTTTGCAGCGACTTGCGAAAACCAGTAACGATGATCTCTTCCAGCGCCGCATCGCCGGCCGTGTTGTTGGCCTGGGCCACCAGTACAGCGCTGTCATTTCCGGTAACGGAAGAAGCGACCGGCGCGGGCGCCTGCCCCCCCACGGGTTTATCATCTTGATTTTGCTGGGCCTGTGCCGGCATGACCGTGGCAATGGCGCACAGGGCGGCTATGGAAACCCCACCTTGCAGCGTGCGGCCAAAATCGTGCAGCCGCCGCATCCCCTGCCGGGGGCGATCGATAACACCCATCCCCTTTTCCTCCCATGTTAGCGCTAGCATTTTTGGATTTGCGCTTTGAACAAGTTAAATTGGTAATCAGGACCTGCCCCAACGTCAAGAGCTCATATGTTAGGGCTAACAAAAAAGCGATTTCTGTTATTGCGCCGCAACAAAACCCTCTGCTGCGGCGCACATGCGTTGACGACGTACAGAAGTGAGCGTTAACATCGACAATAATGGGGGGAACAATGAAAAAAGAAACAGTTGAAGAACAATCTAACGTACGGGTCTTGATCGTAGGCGGTGGGACGGCAGGATGGATGGCTGCGGCAGCGCTGTCAACCAAGCTGGCGGGAACCGGCATTTCCATCCGTCTTGTGGAATCGGCGGAGATCGGGACTGTCGGCGTGGGCGAGGCCACGGTGCCCCATATCCGGCATTTCAACGCCAGCCTGGGATTCGACGAAGCCGATTTCATGTCGCGCACGGAGGCGACGTTCAAGCTGGGGATCGAATTCCGCGACTGGGGGGCCAAGGGGGATGCCTATATCCACCCCTTCGCCGCCTTCGGGCGTGATATTGGCGGCGTGCCCTTCCATCACCACTGGACCCGCGCGCGCCGCGCAGGGCGGGTGCCGGCGGACGGGCTGGACGCGGTGTCGCTGCCCATCCAGGCCGCGCGGGCCGGGCGTTTCGGCCATCCGTCGCCCGACCCGTCCAGCTTCTTTTCCAGCTTCTCCTACGCGTATCAGTTCGATGCCGGCCTTTATGCGGCCTATCTGCGCGCCCATGCCGAGGCGCGTGGCGTGGTCCGGACGGAGGGCAAGGTGCGCGACGTCACCCTGCGGCCCGACGGCCAGGTCGATTCGGTGCTGATGGAAAGCGGGGAACGGATCACGGCCGACCTGTTTGTCGATTGTTCCGGCTTTCGCGGCCTGATCATCGAAGGCGCGCTGAAGACGGGGTATGAGGATTGGACCCGTTTCCTGCCCTGTGACCGGGCCGTGGCCGTACCCTGCGCCAATGCGGCCGATCCCGCCCCCTATACCAGGGCCACGGCGCGGGAGGCGGGCTGGATGTGGCGCATCCCGCTGCAGCATCGGGCCGGCAACGGCCATGTCTATTGCAGCGGCTTCATCGATGATGACACGGCCGAAAGGACGCTGCTGGACCAGCTTGAAAACCCGGCCCAGGCCAGCCCGCGCCGCCTGCGCTTCACCACCGGCAAGCGCAAGCGGCAATGGGTGGGCAATTGTGTTGCCATCGGCCTGTCGGCGGGTTTCCTGGAACCGCTGGAAAGCACGTCCATCCACCTGATCCAGTTGGGTATCGGCCGGCTGCTGGACCTGTTCCCCACGGGGCCGGACCTGGACCCGCTGGACGCGGCGGAATTCAACCGGCTGATGGATCTGGAATATGAACGGGTGCGGGATTTCATCATCCTGCATTATGTGGCGACCCAGCGCGACGACACCCCCTTCTGGAACCATTGCCGCACCATGGCCATTCCCGACAGCCTGGCCACCAAGATGGAACTGTTCCGGCAGCGCGGCATCGTCACCCTGTACCGCGACGGCATGTTCCTGGAACCAAGCTGGATTGCCGTCTATCTGGGTCAGAACATCCTGCCCGACCATGTCGATCCGCGCGCGGCCCTGGTGCCCGATGCGGAACTGGACCGCATCATCGCGCTGGAGGCGGAAAATTGCCGCCGGGCCGCATCTTCCATGCCCACGCATGGCGATATCCTGTCCCGGTACAAGGCACAGGTGCCGGCATGAAGCCCCTGCACGACATCGTCATTGCCGGCGCCGGTTTTGCCGGCTGGCTGGCGGCGGCTTCCATCGCCCGCAACCATGCGGGGCGCGGCGGATCGGTGACCCTTGTCCCCCTGCCCGGCCTGGATGACAGCCTGGACCCGTTCGGCCCCGCCACCGCCGCCCTGCCCGGCGGGGTGGAGGGGCTGGCGGCATTGCTGGGTGTCAATCCGCCCGACATCATGCGGGCCGGTGGCGGCGGGTTCAGCCTGGGCACCGTTTTTCAGGGCTGGGGCGGCAACGGCGCCGTCAGCTTCCTGCCCTTCGGGGAGACGGGGGCGGACCTGAACGGGGTGGGGTTCCACCATCTGGTCTGGCGGGCGCGGGCGGCGGGTGCGCAGATACGGATGACGGATTATTCGCTGGCCACGCTGGCGGCACAGGCCGAACGCTTCGCCCTGCCCTCCCCCGATCCGCGATCCGTGCTGTCCACCCTGGCGCCCGGTGCCTTCATCGATCTGCGCGGCCTGACGGACCTGGCCAGGGGTCAGGCGCTGGCGGCGGGCGCCCGGCTGGCCCCTTCCCCGCTGTCGCATGTGCGCCGCGACGGGGATGGCGGCGTTACCGGGCTGGTCCTGGCCGATGATACCCTGGTCACAGGTGACCTTTATATCGACACCACCGGCCCCCGCGCCCTGCTGGCCGGCCCCGGCAATGGCTGGCACGACTGGCGCCGCTGGCTGCCCTGTGACCGGTTCGGGGTGGAACCGGTGGCGGCCGATGGCCCCCCGCCCCCCTATGCGCTGCACAGCGCCGAGGGCGATGGCTGGACCCGCCGCATCCCCCTGCGCCGGGGTGCCTGGGTGACAAGGCTGGGCACCGGGCCGGGCAGCTTCATCAGCGGCCGGCGCGACCGGCAATGGGAAGGGAACACCCTGTTTCTGGGGGCCTCATCCTGTCTGCTGGACCCGGTGGGCGGGGTGGCGCTGTCGCTGCTGCTGTCGGGCCTGAACCTGCTGCTGTCGCATTATCCCGTGTCGCCCGGCACGGGGCCGGAAGCCGGTTCCTTCAACCGCCAGATGGCGGAGCAGGCGGAGCGGGCGCGTGATTTCCTGATCCTGCCGTTCCGGACCAATGGCCGGACGGGGGAACCGTTCTGGGACGCGGCGCGTGCCATGGACCTGCCCGCCCCGCTGGCCGATAAATTGTCGCTTTATGAAAGCCGGGGGCGCATCCCGCTGCTGGATGGGGAGATGTTTCAGCGGCCGGACTGGATCAACCTGCTGGACGCGGCCGGCATCCGCGCCCGGCGATGTGATGTGCAGGCCAATGGCCTGAACGACGGACAGATCATGACCCATCTGGAACGGTTGCGCGGCGTGCTGCTGCGGGCGGCGGGCGGCATGCCAACCCATGCCCAGGCGCTGGCCCAACTGGTGGGAGCACCGGCATGACACGCAGCCCCGATCCCATCCGCCAGATCGTCATTGTCGGCGGCGGCACCGCCGGCTGGATGGCGGCGGCCGCCCTGTCGCGCCTGTCGGCCAACGGCGCCACCCGCATCACGCTTGTTGAGAGCGAGGAGATCGGCACCGTCGGCGTGGGCGAGGCGACGATCCCGCCCATCCGGCAGTTCAACAGCCTGCTGGGCCTGGACGAAAACGACTTCGTTTCCCAGACCCAGGGCAGCATGAAGCTGGGCATCGCGTTCGAGGGCTGGACAAGCGCGCGGCCCCGCTATCTGCATCCGTTCGGGTCCTTCGGCTTTGACATGGAGGCGGTGAAGTTCCACCAATTCTGGCTGAAACTGCACGCCCAAGGCCTGGCCAGCGGCATCGACGATTACAATCTCTGTGCCACCATGGCGAACAAGGAGAAATTCGCCCGGCCCGTGCCCGACCCGTCATCGGTCCTGTCACAGGTCACCTACGCCTATCATTTCGATGCCAGCCTCTACGCCGCCTACCTGCGCCGCTATGCGGAGGCGCGGGGGGTAAGGCGGGTGGAGGGCAAGGTGGCGTCGGTTCCGCTGCGCGCCGCCGACGGGTTCATCGAGGCGGTGGTGCTGACCGACGGCCGGCGGGTGGAAGGAGAGCTTTTTATCGACTGTTCCGGCTTTCGCGGCTTGCTGATCGAAGGGGCGCTGAACAGCGGGTACGAGGATTGGACGCACTGGCTGCCCTGTGACCGGGCTTTGGCCGTGCCGTCCGCCAATGTCGGACCGCCCAAGCCCTATACCCGCGCCATCGCGCGGGAAGGCGGCTGGCAATGGCGCATCCCGCTGCAACACCGTACCGGCAACGGCTATGTCTATTGCAGCCAGTTCATCACGGACGAACAGGCGGCGGAGACCTTGCTGTCCAATCTGGAAGGCCCGGCCCTGGCCGACCCGCGCCCGCTGCGCTTCACCACGGGCCGGCGGCGGAAAATGTGGAACCGCAATTGCGTGGCGCTGGGGCTGGCGTCCGGGTTCCTGGAACCGCTGGAAAGCACCTCCATCCACCTGATCCAGGCGGGCATTTCCAAGCTGCTGGCCCTGTTCCCCGACCGGTCATTCAGTCCGGCCAATATCGACGCCTATAACCGCCTGTCCGCGATGCAGTTCGAACAGGTGCGCGACTTCATCATCCTGCATTATGTCGCCAATGACCGGCCCGAGCCCTTCTGGCAGCGCGCGGCGTCGATGGAGATCCCCGACAGCCTGCGCCAGAAGATCGACCTGTTCCGCGCCTGCGGCCGGCTGTTCCGGTTCGAGGATGAGCTGTTCAGCGAGAATAGCTGGATCGCCGTGCTTCTGGGCCAGGGGATCATTCCCGAACGCTGGGACCCGCTGGTCGACACCATCGATCCCGGCCTGGTCCGCCATAATCTGGACCGGCTGCGCGCCGTCTTTGCGCGCACGGCCGATGCCATGCCCGGCCATGGCGACTTCCTGGCCCGCACGATCAAGGGTCGTGGATCATGACCCTTGATCGTTATCCGTTCCCTCAAGCGCCGGGCGGCGGCATCCGCCGCCTTGGCTTACGCGACCATGGGGTCGCGGACCAGCGGTCGCTGGCCTTTAAGGGCCATGTTCCATGCCCCTTAACTTACACCCCCGCGAGGAAAGCATGAGCAGCGACCGTCGTATCCGCCGCATCACCATCATCGGCGGCGGCACCGCCGGATGGATGAGCGCCGCCACCTTCGCCCGGCTGCTGGGCACCGATTATGCCCAGATCACCCTGGTCGAAAGTGACGAGATCGGCATTGTCGGCGTGGGAGAGGCCACCATCCCGCAGATGGCCACCTTCAACCGCATGCTGGGCATCGACGAGGATGAGTTCCTGCGCGAGACCAAGGGCAGCTTCAAGCTGGGCATCCAGTTCGTGAACTGGGGCCGCGTGGGCCACACCTATTTCCACCCGTTCGGCCATATCGGCCTGCATATGGAGGGCGTGTCCTTCCATGCCTACTGGCTGCGCCTGAAACAGGCGGGGCTGGTCGACCGGATCGAGGATTGGTCGTTGCAGGCCACGGCCAGTGCGCGCGGCAAGTTCATGCGCGCCATCAATGCCGGCCGCTCGCCCTTGTCGGAAATCGCCTATGCCTTCCATTTCGATGCCGGGCTTTATGCGCGCTATCTGCGCCGCTATGCCGAAGCGCGCGGTGTGGTGCGGCGGGAGGGCAAGATCACCCGCGTCCATCAGCATCCCGAAACCGGCTTTGTGCAGTCCGTCGAACTGGCCGACGGCTGCCGTGTGGAGGGCGACCTTTTTATCGATTGCTCCGGCTTCCGGGGCCTGCTGATCGAAGGCGCGCTGAAGGCCGGGTATGTCGACTGGTCCCACCACCTGCCCTGCAACCGCGCGGTTGCGGTCCCGTGCGAGGGGACAGAGGCCATGGCGCCCTATACCCGCTCCACCGCGCGGGCGGCCGGATGGCAATGGCGCATCCCGTTGCAGCACCGGATCGGCAACGGCCATGTCTTCTGTTCGGAGTATATGAGCGACGACGAGGCGGTGTCGGTCCTGCTCTCCAACCTGGATGGCAAGCCGCTGGCCGATCCGCGCTTCGTGCCATTTCAGACGGGGCACCGGAAAAAGCTGTGGGACCGGAATGTCGTGGCCATCGGCCTGTCGTCGGGTTTCCTGGAACCGCTGGAATCGACGTCGATCTGGCTGATCCAGTCGGGCCTGTCGCGCCTGATGGCCATGTTCCCCGATCTGGATTTCGATCCCGTCACCCGCGACCGGTACAACCGCATCCTGACCACGGAATATGCGGAAATCCGCGACTTCCTGATCCTGCATTACAAGGCCACCGAACGCGCCGACAGCCCCTTCTGGGACTATTGCCGCACCATGCCCGTGCCCGACAGGTTGCAGGAAAAGATGGACGTGTTCAGGGCCCATGGCCGCACGTTCCGGGAGAATGAGGAACTGTTCAACGACACAAGCTGGTTCGCGGTGATGCTGGGTCAGTTGATGGTGCCGCGCAGTTACGATCCCGTCGCCAATATCCTGAGCCTGGATGAGACCAGGGCGCGGCTGGACCATATCCGCGAGGCCATCCACAATTCGGCCGATTACATGCCGCCCCACCGGGATTTCATCAATCAGCATTGCCGGGCCGGGTGATCCCGCCGACGGCCCGCACCACCGGTCATCATTCATGACCGGTGGTACGGCGGCAACCGGCGATCAGACGATCACCGTCTCCACGCTGATATTGCCCTTGGTGGCGTGGCTGTAGGGGCAGACCTTGTGGGCGCGGGCCACCAGATCCTCGGCCACTTCCTTGTCCAGACCGGGCAGGCTGACATTCAGCTTCACGGCCAGACCGAAACCCTCATCCTCACGCGGGCCGATGCTGACATTGGCGGTGACGGAGACATTGGCCGGCACGGCGATCTTGTCACGGCCGCCCACAAACTTCATGGCGCCGATGAAGCAGGCCGTATAGCCGGCAGCGAAAAGCTGCTCCGGATTGGTGGCGCCACCGGCACCGCCCAATTCCTTCGGCGGGGCCAGCTTCACATCCAGCAACCCATCGTCGGAGGTGGCGCGGCCGTCGCGGCCACCGGTGGAGGTCACATTGGCGGTGTAGAGAACCTTCATGATCATCACTCCTGTCTGTCGGCATTTCGCCGGGTGGTTGGCGGTGCCGGGTGGCCCCGTCGATCTCGTGAGGGAAAGATCGCTCACAATTAGATCGCGCGCAATGTATTTTATCGCGTACGATTATATCGCTCGCTATGCATTTTCTGCAGTTGACGGACTTGACCTTTCCGGTCGGCGGGTGCTGGCATGGGCGCCTTGCCATGGCTGGACCCGCCAGGATCGTGACCGATACCCCCTCCCTACCGGCCCGCCCGCGCCTGTTCATCGCCGGCCTGGGTATCGGACAGATCATCGCCTGGGGCAGCCTGCTCTATGCTTTCCCGCTTCTGGCCGCCCCGATGGGGGCGGAACTGGGCTGGTCGAAGATGGAAACCTATCTTCTGGCCTCCCTTTCCCTGGGCATGGCAGGGCTGGCCGCCTATCCGGTGGGCCGGGCCATCGACCGGGGCCGGGGGCGCGCGGTGCTGGCCGGCGGATCGGTGCTGGGCGCCCTGGCGCTGACGGCCTGGGGCGGGGCGGGATCGGCCTGGATGCTGGTCCCGGCCTTCATCGGCATCGGCGTGGCCCAGGCCATGACCCTTTATGAGCCGGCCTTTGCCGTCATCGCCCGGCGCTTCGGGGCCGGGGCGCGCGACGGGATCACGGCGCTGACCCTGTGGGGCGGGCTGGCCAGCACCTTCTTCATCCCCATCACACAATTCCTGCTGGACCATCTGGGCTGGCGCGGGACGGCCTTCGCGCTGGCCGGGTTCAACCTGCTGGTCAATCTGCCGCTGCATCTCTGGCTGCTGCGCGACGACCGCGCGGCGGGGGCGACCGAGACCGGCATGGATGCGGCGGCGGCCGACAGGGTGGCCGTGCGCTGGGCCCTGCGGCAATG
Organism: Niveispirillum sp.; assembly: GCF_017996735.1. GTDB lineage: Bacteria > Pseudomonadota > Alphaproteobacteria > Azospirillales > Azospirillaceae > Niveispirillum. The sequence continues at coordinate 4,386 of NZ_JAGOGJ010000091.1, read as the reverse complement.
GGCCTTCTGGGGACTGGCGCTGGCCTTCATGCTGTATTTCGCGGCTTTTACCGGCGTGACCTTCCACCTGTATCCGCTGCTGTCCGAACGCGGGCTGGATGCCGCGCATGTCGTCACCATCATGGCCATCATCGGCCCGGCCCAGGTGGCGGGGCGTGTGCTGATCATCGTGCTGGCCCGGGGAACACCCATCGCCCTGGTCGGCTGTTTCACTACCCTGACCCTGGCCGTGTCGCTGCTGGGGCTGGGGGCGGCGGGAACGGACATGGTGGCGCTGATCGGTTTTGCCCTGGTCTATGGCGCGGCCAACGGCATCCTGACCATCGTCCGCGGGGCGGCCGTGCCGGAAATGCTGACGCGCCGGGCCTATGGCGCCATCAACGGCCTGCTGACCACACCCATCGGCGTGGTGCGCGCCCTGGCACCCAGCCTGGCCGCCCTGGTCTATGACGCCACGGGCGGCTATGGCGGGGTGCTGGTGGCGTTCATCATCATGGCGGTCGCCATGACACTGGTCTTCTTCACGGTGGCCAGACAAAAGCCACCGGTCGAGCCACAATAAAAAGGCGGCCGCGGACACGCGGGTCGGGACAGGGGAGCCGGCCCGCGGGACGATTAGCCCGCGGCCGCAACGGTCATGCCGCTTGCCCCGGCATGCCGACCTTGAAACCGGGCTGGTTCAGCGGATGGTTCTTGTCCACAAACACCGACCGGTCATTCTTCAGCATGATGACTTCAAAATAGGGGCGGAACTGCTCGTCGGTGATACCGAAAGCCTTCTGCACCTTGTCGAAGAAATCACGCTCCTCCTGCTCCGCCTCCCCGTCCGACAGGGCGCTGTCGACCAGATTCATCATGATGCACAGGCGCTGCGCCGTGGTCAGGACGGGCGTCGCCTCGGCCAGGAACTGCTCATGGCTGTGGCTGCGCACATATTTCATGGCGGCGTTCAGCAGCGCCTGATTGTTGGCGCCGACACCGATCGTGCCGCCCGACTTCTCGCCGCCGATGACGGCCAGAAGGTGACCCACCTCCTCGGCATCCATCTCGCCATCGGCGGCCATGGTGTACAGAAGGGCGATGGCAAAGGCCTTGTGGGCCGTCATGGCCTCGCCCTTGTCGCTTTTGAACATGTTGAACAGGCTCATGTCAGGATCTCATCTGCCAATGTGTTGATTTATTTTGTGATTTTTAAAGACGGGTATAGTGCCCGTCGATAACCCCGCCGCGCCCCTCATAAGGCCGGCGGAAGGGATGCTGGCCGTCCAGATGGCGGCGCAGAAGCTCGACATTCCGATCATTGGCCCGGAAAAACATGTCGCCGACCCAGCCGACGACGGGGATGGCGCTGATCAGGCTGTCGATCACGACATTGCCGGCCATGCGCGTGACCAGCCGTTTCGGCGCGCCCAGGCGGGAACATTCCCAGACCAGCCAGGCGGCCACACCCGTGGATATGGCCAGACCGGCACCGGGGATCAGGTTGAGCGGCGCGTCCAGACCCACTCGTCCGACGATGGGCAGGCGGATGGCGCTGTCCAGGATCCGGGCCGCACGGTCCAGCCGCCGGCGCACGCGCCAGTGATTGTCCATATGCGCCTCGGTGCGCGGATCATCGTAATGGGGGGTATAGCGTTCCAGGTTCGACATCAAAAGACAGGCTCCTTCACGACCAAGCCACAGCTTCGCCCAAGGAGTCCGACATCGCGTGCGGCTGTCGCCATCACGCCAGAGGGGCCCGGACCCAGGATAGCGCTGATGTAAGAAGCGCTGACCGCCGTTCAAGGGTATGGTGATGAGATTTTTTTTGCCCCTTCCGTCCGCCCGGCCCGCCCGTTACCGTGCGCCCGCCTTCCGACCAACAGGAGCCGGCCCCATGGCCCCCGTCACCATCTGGCACAATCCCGCCTGCGGCACATCGCGCACCACCCTGTCCATGATCCGCGACAGCGGCATCGAACCCGTGGTGATCGACTATCTGAAGACCCCGCCCGACCGCGCCACCCTGTGCCGGCTGATCGCGGCCAGCGGCCTGGGCGTGCGCGGCATCGTGCGGCAGAAACAGGCGCTTTATGCCGAACTGGGCCTGGACGACCCGGCCGTGACGGACGAGGCCCTGATCGACGCCATGCTGGCCCATCCGATCCTGATCAACCGCCCCATCGTGGAAACCGACAAGGGCGTGAGCCTCTGCCGCCCGGCGGAGACGCTGCGCGAGATCCTGCCGGCGTGAGCGGGTCCAGGGAGCCTGATCGGTGATGGATTGATGCTTGATTATGGGTCCGGACGTGAAACATGACCAGCACCACACCCTTGAAACGCCCTGACCGCCCGGCGGATACTGCCGGAACCCCTGCGACGTCAGCAGATGAGAGGGGTGACCGGGAGTGCCTTCAGGCGCGGATGGACGCTTACATGGAGCGTTTCAATGAATGGTCGGCGCATGGCCTCTCTTTAGCGGATGAATTTGGCCCGTTGTAATGGCGCAGTTCGATGTTCACCGCATCACGGGGAAGGCCGCCAGGATCTACCCCTATGTCGTTATTGTTCAGTCCGGTTTATTGAGACGTTAGGAACGATGCATAACCGTTCCCATGTCCGTTGATCATGCTTCAACAATGGATGCGGTCACCACCCCCTCCTTTATTGTTGAAGGGCGTCGGGCAATTTTTCTTCCTCAATTAATCACGAATATACCACGCTCTGCCCTGGGTCCGTTGGTTGCTAATCTTGCAGCACATGGCGGCGCCATCATCCGTGCGCTGGATCAGGTCCTGTCGCGGGGATATCTCGACTGATACGCGTGTCAGTAAGTCCTGACACGTCAGGATTTACTGACGTCGGCGGCAGGGGCCGCCACCGCGCCCGTGGGCGCGGATACGAAGGTCAATACTTATTACCCTCCGTATGACATGGCTTGATAATGGGCTAATTATCCTATAAACTGCTTTTTTTCCTCACCCGGAATCCCATTGCGGCGGCGGTGGCCCTGAACGGCCGCCGCCGCCTTTTTGCATGCGCGGCGCGCGGAAAGGATCCTCATGTTGGGCAGGATGGTACAGGCCATGATCGGTGTCGGGGCGCAGGCGGTGGCGGCAGCCGTCACACCCTTTGTCGGCGACAAGCTGCAGGACGAGGCCAGCCGCCACGGCGAGATGCTGGCACGGTTCCAGCAATTCGGAGCGGAATTCGCCGATCGGCAGAACCGCACAGGCTGGGACAGCTTTATCGACGGGCTGAACCGGTTGCCGCGCCCGGCCATGGCGCTGGGGGTGATCGGCATCTTTGTCTGGGCCTCGGCCGATCCGGCGGGCTTTGCCGTGGCGGCCCAGGCCTGGTCCCTGATCCCGGAGGAAATGTGGATCGTGCTGGGCGCCATCATCGCCTTCTTTTTCGGCGACCGCACCCTGCTGTCCGCCCGGCGCGGCAAGGCGCCGACGGCCGAGCATGTGGGGGCGGTACTGGCGGCCCGCGCGCGGCTGGAAAAACTGCGCCCCGATCCCGCTGCCGATCCCGACCGCTATGACCGGGAAATGGCCGACCGGGGAAATCCCCTGTCGGATGCCGTGATCCAGGAATGGAACCGCCGCCACGGGACGAATGGCGCCGGGTAATACCGTCGGGCGAAATGTTTGCCCGATGGTATCCGCGCCGACCGGCGCGGCGGTGGCCCATGCCGCCGAAGCCTTTAATCCCGAAGAGCGGGATTAAAGGCCGCTGATATAAGGCCGGTCACGGCACGACCTGCCGCCGGCCCCGCCCCGATCGGTGTCCGGCACCGGCCCGGCCCGCCTATCCTGCGCTCCGCTTTACGGCATGAACAAGGGATGGCGGATATGGACCGGGTTTTCAGCTTCATCGACCTGCGCGCCTTCGCGGCACAGGCGCTGCCGGCGGCCATGGCGGGCGGGTCCTGGCTGGAGAGCCGGGTGGAGGTGCCGCTGGCGCCCGGTCCGGTGACACTGTCGGTCCTGAAGCTGGCCGCCGGCCGGGGAGAGGTCCCACCCCTGCCCGGCGATGAATTCGTGCTGGTCCTGACGGGGTCACTGACGCTGACCGCCGGCGGGGCCAGCGTCACGCTGGGCCCCGATCAGGCGGCGATGGTGCCGCGCGGGCTGCCCCTGGCCTGGGACGCCCCCGCCGGGGCCACGGCCCTGGTGATGCGCAGCGCCGAGCCGGGTGCGGCCGGGGCCGACCGGGTGGTGGCCATCGACACGGCCGCCCCGCTGGCCCCGTCGGGCGCGCCGCTGGCCGAACTGCTGCTGTCCCCCACCCCGTCCTGCCGCAACCATACGGATTACACATCCGGCAGCGGCGTGTTCATGGCAGGCACCTGGGACAGCACGCCCTATCACCGCCGCGCCATGCGGTACCGGCACTTTGAGC
>NZ_JAGOGJ010000090.1 GCF_017996735.1 Niveispirillum sp. | reverse complement strand
GTAGCGGGGGAACATGTCTATTGCTGCGGGCCTGCCGGGCTGATCGCCGCCGTGCTGGAGGCGACGAAGGATCGCGATCCGGACACCGTCCATATCGAACAGTTCGGCGGCGCACCGCGCGCGGCCGGCGGACCCGCCTACACGCTGGAACTGGCCCGGTCCGGCGGCACCGTCCAGGTCCCGTCCAACCAGACCATGCTGGAGGCCCTGCGCGGTGCCGGGGTGGAGGTGCCGTCCTCCTGCGAGGCAGGGGTCTGCGCCGTCTGCAAGACCCGCTGGCTGGCAGGCGCCCCTGTGCATCGCGACCTGATCATGAAGCCGGCGGAACGCACCGAATTTCTGATGCCCTGCGTATCCGGCTGTGCCGGCGGGACGCTGGTGCTGGACCTGTGAGGAACATTGCCATGAAGCCGCATTTCTCGCCCGCCGTCGCGGCGGGCCCCCTGCTGTTCCTGTCCGGTGCGCTGGGCTTCGACAAGGATGGCAGCCTGCCGGACGGGATCGAGGCCCAGACCGGCCGGTGCCTGGATAATCTGGCCGCCGTCCTGGCGGCCCGCGGGCTCGGGCCCGGCGATATCGTGAAGACGACCGTCTGGCTAACCGACAAGGCCGACTATCCGGGTTTCAACAGGGCCTATGCCGCCTGGTTCGGCGCCTGGGCTCCCGCCCGCTCCACCACCATCGCTGGCTTGGCCATCGACGGCGCCCTGGTGGAGATCGAGGCCGTCGCCTGCCGGCGGGGGGAAGCATGACCCGTCCCGCCTTCATGAGCCCCGCCTGGCTGGCCCTGGCGCAAGCCGCCCTGCAGACCGCGCTGGACAGGCATCCGGAGCGGGACCGTTTGCATCTGTCCCTGATCGAGCGGTTCGACAATCTGCCGGCCGACGCCCCCCGGCCGGTTGAGGGTGAGCCCTGCCTGCGCCTGGATGTCGCCGATGGCCGCGCCCAGGTCCGCTACGGCACGCAGCCCGGCGAGCGGACGGAAACGGAGATTACCTGCGCCTGGATGGATGCCTGGCGGTCGGCCAGCCTGCATGCCGGCCCGGACCTGACCGACCTGCGCGCCGAACAAATCGCAACGGGCCGGTTGCGTATGACGGGCGACCTTGCCGCCTGGGCCCCGCTGCTGGGACCCGTGCATGAGCATATGGCCGACCATACGCCGCCACCCTGATCGGCTGGCCCAATCCAATCCGCCCCCACCCGGCGCGCCGAAAGGCCGCCGGGTTTTTCATGGCCCCATCACCGTTGACAAGCCGCTTCAAGCTATCCCGAATTTTGTTAGGGCAACACTATGTCCGAAGAACAAGCCTGTCCTCCTCAGTCCTTGAACAGCGAGCGTACTGTGATCCAGAATGAGGGCGACCGGGGGCAGGGGGCTGGCGCGCGCCGTTCAGGCCGCCCTTTCATCCTCTTCCGGGTGCATGACGGTGTGCAAGGCGCTGGCATCCAGATGACGGCGCATCAGCAGGGCCGCATGCTCGTTCTGTCCGGCTTCCAGGGCGTCCATGATGGCCAGATGCTCATCGATGGAGGACAGAACCCGCTCCACGCCATATTCCCACTGATAATTCAGGAAGCGGCGCAGGGCGATCTGTTGCTGCACGGCGCTCAGCATGTAGCGGTTGCCTGAACAGCGGGCCAGTTGCTCGTGGAAATCGGAATTCATTTCATAGAACTCGACCGCCAGCACGTCACGCCAGGGCTTGTCCCGGAACTCCTGATGCTTGGCGCGGGACATGGCAAGCCATTCCCGGTCGAGCGTGAAGGTGGGCAGGGTCAGCAGTGCCGGTTCCATGACATGGCGGAACGCGTAGCTTTCGGCCTGGGCGCGGGCGCTGTCGATGGAGGGCAGGAAGGACCAGCCGTTGCCGGCCTTGCGCTCCACCAGCCGCAGTTCCGCAAGGTGGCGCAGAACGCGCAGCACCTGCGGCAGCTTGGCGTCGAACATGCGCATGATTTCCTGCTGGGTGCAGTCGGCGGCGAGCCGGCCGCTGTTGCGCGCCTGCGCAATGGCGACCGCCAGCCGCTGGTCCTCTTCCTCCTGCGGGGCCGCCGCGTCGGGTTTGGGCGGAGCGGTCACCGTCTGGGCCAGCACGAAGCCGCGATTGGCCCGCGCCTCCACCACGCCCTGTTCGGCCAGCAGCTTCAAGGCGCCCCGAACGGGGGTACGTGAGACGCCGAACTGCCGGCAGAGATCCTGCTCCACCAGATGGTGACCGGGGACGGCGCGCTGTTCGCTGAGCAGGCGCAGAATCCGGGCGGCCAGGTCGGTCTGCAGGCGGCTGGGGCCGGCCGGCGTCGGGGCGTCCGCGACCTTGCGGTCGGCCTTTGCGCCCGTCTTGTTTTCTGTGCTGGTCGTCTGCGCGCTCATGATGCCTCGCTCCACCACTCCCACACCGCTTCCTTACCGTCACATCGGGGGCCGTGTGTACAAGATTTTCTGCTCCGCCGTCACAAGCAGGCATGATGCCTGGGGAAATCACACCATGGCGTCAATTTTGTCTTTTTGAATGCAAAAAAACCGTTTTATAGTACCTGGACAAGCCGGACAGGGGGCGAAAGAGCGATGGCTTTATGCAGGAGCCCCGGCGGGGGCCGATCCGGGTACGGCCTTGGGCGCGGTGCGATGGCCGTCCTGGCCATGGCGCTGTCTGCCCTGGTGACGTATGGGGCCGGGGCGCAGACCGTGCTGCGTGGCCGGTTGAACGCCGATATCCTGTCGCTGGACCCCGGTGTCCGACGCGACGAGAATACGGACGCGGTGGTCCTGCATCTGGTGGAAGGGCTGGTGGCCTTCCGGGAGGATGGGTCCATCGGCCCCTTGCTGGCACAAAGCTGGACCGTATCGGACGATGGCCGCACCTACCGCTTCGCCCTTCGCCCCGGGATCCTGTTCCATAACGGGGCGACGCTGACGGCGGATGACGTCGTCTGGTCGCTTAAACGCTATCTGGCCCCGGCCACGCGCTGGCGCTGCCGGTTTGAATTCGGGGCCGGCGGCATCACGGGCATCGAGGATATCGCCGCTCCCGATCCGGGAACCGTATTGGTCACCCTCAGCCGGGCGACCCCGTTCTTCCTGAAGATCCTGGCGCGCCCCGATTGCGGTGGCGCCGGCATCCTGCACCGGGATTCCTGGGGGGCGGACGGGGCCTTGATCACCCCCATCGGCACCGGCCCGTTCAGGTTGGGCGAATGGCGTCGTAACCAGTTTATCGAGCTTGACCGTTTCGACCGGTATGCGGCCCTGCCGGGGGACCGCGACGGCAATGCCGGCAACCGGCAGGCCCTTGTCGACAAGGTGCGCTTCTTGATCATCCCGGACGGGTCCGCCGCCCGCGCGGCCCTGCTGCGCGGCAATCTGGACGTGCTGGACGCGCTCAGCCCGGCGGAGGTGGCGGGGGTGCAGGGCCAGCCGGGGATACGGGTGGAGATCAACCCCACCATGGATTTCTATGAATTGCTGTTCCAGACCCATGACCCGCTGCTGTCGGACGTGCGGATGCGCCGGGCCATCGCTCTCGCGATCGACACGGCGGGACTGACCAGGGCCGTGACCTGGGGAACGGCCCGCGCCAACGCCTCGCCCGTGCCCGTGGTCAGCCCCTATTACGGTCCGGTGGAGGCGCAGCCGCGTCCCAAGGATGTGGCCGAGGCCCGCCGCCTGACGGCCGAAGCCGGCTACACGGGCCAGCCCATCCGGTTGATCACCAACCGCCGCTATCCGCAGATGTTCGACAGCGCGGTCCTGATCCAGGCCATGGCGGCAGAGGCCGGCATCAATGTGGAGATCGAGACGCTGGACTGGGCCACGCAACTGGATCGCTATGCCAAGGGCGACTATCAGATGATGGCCTTTGCCTTTTCCGCGCGCCTGGACCCGTCCTTGAATTTCGGCTCCATCATCGGGGACAAGGCCAAGGACCCGCGCAAGGTGTGGGATACACCGGCGGCGCGTGACCTGCTGCGCCAGTCCATCGACGAGGCCGAGCCCGCGCAGCGTCAGCAGATCTTCGACGAGTTGCACCGGCAATTCATGGCGGATGTGCCGGCCGTCATCCTGTTCAACACCTCGCGCATCGCCGCCGTTCGCCAGAATGTAACGGGTTACAAGGGATGGCCCGCCGCCCAGCAGCGCCTTTGGGGTGTGGGGCTGGAACCGCCGGACCGCCCCCGCGCCAACGCCGCCAAGGATGGCCCCGCATGATCGCCTATATCGCCAAACGGCTGCTGCTGACCCTTCCCACGCTGATCCTGGTGGCGTTGGTCGTCTTCTTCCTGATCCGGCTGATCCCCGGTGATCCGGCCCTGGTGATGCTGGGCGATGCCGGCGATGCGGCGTCGCTGGCGGCGCTGCGTCAGGATCTGGGCCTGGACCGCAGCCTGCCGGTGCAGTTCCTGGTCTGGCTGGGCTATGCGTTGCGCGGCGACCTGGGCCATTCCATCCTGACGGGGGAGCCGGTCGCGGCCGTGATCTGGGACCGGTTCCAACTGACGGCACTGGTGGTGCTGGTGGCCGTGTCGCTGGCCACCCTGATCGCCATGGCGGCGGGTCTGCTGGCGGCCTGGAAGCGCGACAGCGCCCTGGATCTGGCGGTCGTGGGCACGGCCGCCCTGGTGCTGGCCGTGCCCAGCTTCTGGCTGGGGCTGATCCTGCTCCTGGTCTTCGGGCTGAAGCTGGGCTGGCTGCCCGTGGTCGGCTATGTGCCCTTTTCCGAGAGCGCGACCGAGGCGGTTCTGTTCCTGGTGCTGCCGATCCTGACCCTGGTCATCATCGAAAGCGGCGTCCTGACCCGCATGATGCGGTCCAGCGCCATCGACGTGCTGAATCTGGAATATGTCACCCATGCCAGGGCCAAGGGCGTGCCGGAGCGGGCGGTGCTGTGGCGCCATGTCCTGCCCAACGCCTTTGCGCCGACCCTGACGCTGATCGGTCTGATCCTGGGGCATCTTCTGGGCGGTATCGCCGTTATCGAGACGGTGTTCACCCTGCCGGGCCTGGGCCGGCTGATGGTCGACGCCATTCTGGCCCGCGACTATCCGGTGCTGCAGGGCTGCCTGCTGTTCACCGCCGTCATCTATATGGCCGTCAATCTGGCCGTCGATCTCTGCTATCCCTTCTTTGACCCGCGGGTGACCGCCCAATGATCAACATCCGTTTGAATGCGGCCCTGGGCGGCGCCCTGACGGGCCTGCTGCTGCTGGTCGTGGCGCTGGGCTTCGTCTGGATGCCCTATGACCCGATCGCCATCGATCTGGCGCATCCGCTGGACCCGCCCTCATCCGCGCATTGGTTCGGTACTGACGAGTTCGGCCGCGACGTGCTGAGCCGGGCGATGCTGGGCGCCCGCATCAGCGTGGCCATCGCGCTGGCCGTGGTGGTGGCGGCGGTCGGTGCCGGCGCCTTCATCGGGGCGCTGGCCGGGCTGCTGCGCGGGTGGGTGGACCGGGTCGTCATGGGCCTGAGCGATGCCATCCTGGCCTTTCCCGGCATGTTGCTGGCACTGGCGCTGATCGCCGTGATGGGTGCCAGCCGGGGCAGCATGGTCCTGGCGCTGGCCATCGCCTATCTGCCGTCGGTGGTGCGGGTGGTGCGCGGCGCGGTCCTGTCCATCCGCGAGCGGGAATTTGTGGAGGCGTCGCTGGTGGCGGGCGACAGCCGGCTTTACACGCTGTTCAGTCATATCCTGCCCAACACCTTGCCGCCGCTGGTGGTTCTGGCCACCAGCCTGTTCGGCTGGGTGGTCCTGTCGGAAAGCGCGCTCAGCTTCCTGGGTGTCGGCGTGCCGCCCCCGGCCCCCACCTGGGGCAACATGCTGAGCGCCGCGCGCCCCTATATGGAAAATGGCAGTTGGCTCAGCGTGGTTCCCGGCCTGTGCATCGCGGTCACCCTTTTGGGCATCAACCTGCTGGGCGACGCCCTGCGTGACCGCCTGGACCCGAGGAGGGAAGCATGAGCGCCCTGTTGAGCGTCCGCAACCTGCGCGTCGAGCGTGCCCGTGGCCCGGAAGGACAGCCACCGCTGCTGGCGGACCTGAGCTTCGATGTGGCGCCCGGCGAATTCGTGGCCATCGTGGGCGAGTCCGGCAGCGGCAAGACCATGGCGGCCCGCGCCATCCTGGACCTGCTGGCCCCCGGCGTGCGGCGGGCCGGCGGCAGCATCCTGTTCCAGGGTCGCGATCTGGCCAGCCTCAGCCAGGCGGAGATGCTGGGGGTGCGCGGCGGGCGCATCGGCATGGTGTTCCAGGAGCCGATGGTCTCGCTGAACCCGGCCCTGACCATCGGACGGCAGTTGGCGGAGGGATTGCGCCTGCACCGCCGGCTGCCGGCGGCGGAGATCCGCCGTCTGTGCGTGGCCATGCTGTCCCGCGTCTCTATCGCGGAGCCGGAGAAATGCCTGGACCGGTATCCGCATGAATTTTCCGGCGGCATGCGTCAGCGCATCATGCTGGCCTCTGTCATGCTGCTGAAGCCCGCCCTGTTGATCGCCGACGAGCCGACCACCGCGCTGGACATGCTGAGCCAGCGCGAGGTGTTGGAACTGATGGTCGAACTGGCCCGCGACAATGGCGTTGCCGTGCTGTTGATCACCCATGATCTGGGGCTGGTGGCCCAATATACGGAGAAGGTCATCGTCCTGGAGAAGGGACGGCTGGTAGAGGCGGGACCGACGCGGCAGGTGCTGACGCGGCCGGCCGAGCCCTATACGCGGCTTCTGGTGGCCGCCATTCCGCACAAGGACGCCGATCGCCCACCCCTGGATGACGCGGCACCCGTGGTCTTGGCGGCAAACAAGGTGGCCATCGATTATCCCGGCCGTCCCGGCCTGTTCCGGGCCGGTGCGCCCAAACAGGCGGTGAAGGGCGTGGACCTGACCGTGCGGGCGGGAGAGATCGTAGCGGTGGTCGGGGCCAGCGGATCGGGAAAATCAACGCTGGGCCGTGGCGTGCTGGGCCTGCGGGCGCTGTCGGCGGGGCAGGTGGCCTTCGACGGGCGCGACATCGCCGCCCTGACACCGGTTCAGCGGCAGGCGTTCCGGCGCGATGCGCAACTGGTGTTCCAGGACCCTTTCTCCTCGCTCGACCCGCGCAAGCGCGTGGCCGACATCGTCGCGGCGCCCCTGCGCCATCTGCCCGGCCTGACACGGCAGGAACGGATGTTGCGGGTCGACGCCATCCTGGCAGAGGTGGGGCTGGAGGGATTCGGCGACCGTCTGCCCCATCAGATGTCGGGCGGGCAGCGCCAGCGGGTGGCCATCGCCCGCGCCGTGGTTTCCCGCCCCCGGCTGGTGGTGGCGGACGAGCCGGTATCCGCGCTCGACATGACCATCCAGCGTCAGGTGCTGGGCCTGTTTCAGCGTTTGCAGCGGCAATATGGTTTCGCCTGCCTGTTCATCACCCATGATCTGGCCGTGGTGCAGCAGGTGGCGGACACGGTGCTGGTCATGTCGGACGGCCGGATCGTGGAATCCGGCACGGTGGAGGCCGTCTTTGCCAACCCGACCCATGATTATACCCGGTCCCTACTGGCCGCGACCCCCCGCTTCATGGCGGCGGCCCTGACAGCCTGAAACGGAAGTGGGCCTCAACCAACCCGCCGGACGCGTCTCCGGCGGGCCTGGAAAGGCGCGTCCGGCAGCGCTGTTGCAAATATGTCGCAATCGCGACTTTGCATCGAGAAATCCAAGAAACGTATTTTTCGTGTCAAAAATCCAATGTGTTTTTCTGTGTTCAGCAATACAATGTAGCGGAAAGGCCAAACAAGGGCGCCGGGGAGTTCAGGGGCCCCCGCCAAGCCCGGAATGCAAGCCAAGGCCATAGCAGAAGCGAACAGAGGACAGAGGAGCTCACAAAATGGTTCAGCCCTATTTCAAACTGATGGTGGCCGCTGGCGTGTCCGCCCTGGCCCTGACGGCGCCGACTGTATCGGCCCAGACGACCGCGCCCGCCGCCGGGGATGAGAAGCTGCCGGTGCTGGAAGAGATCATCGTCACCGCCGACCGCAAATACAGCTTCTCTGCCGATCTGGTCCAGGCCGGCAGCTTCCGTGGCGCGCGTCAGTTGGACACGCCGCTGACCATCAATGTTATCCCGCAGGAGGTCTTGCAGTCGCAGCAGGCCCAGGGTCTGATGGATGCCATGCGCAATACGGCCGGCGTCACGTCTTCGCAGACCAGTCCCGTCGTCTACAGCAACCTGGCCATCCGGGGCATCAATGTGGAGAACCGGGGCAATTACCGCCTGAATGGCAGTCTGCCCATCATCAACCTGACCGACCTGCCGCTGGAGGACAAGGACAGGGTGGAGGCGCTGAAGGGTGCGTCGGCGCTCTATTACGGCTTCACCACGCCGTCGGGCGTCATCAACCTGACCATGAAGCGGCCCACGGACCAGACCCTGGTGACCACCAATGTCAATGGCAACAGCCATGGCGCGGCCGGCGGCCATGTCGACCTGAGCGGCACCTATGGCATGTTCGGCGCCCGCGTCAACGCGGTCTATGCCCGTGTGGACAGCGGCATCGACTATACGCGCGGCGACCGTTCGCTGATCTCCGGTGCGTTCGATTTCAAACCCACCGACGATCTGACCATCAGCCTGGATGTGGAGCATATCAACAAGGACGTGGTGGAGCCGGCCATCTTCCGCTTCACCCAGCCCACCTCGACCGCTGCCAACCCTTATCCGTCCATTGCCCTGCCGCCGCTGCTGAAACCCGGCACAAATTTCGGTCCTGACTGGGGCAACAATGATTCCCGCGAAACCAACGTGCTGGGCCATGTGAACTGGCGGATCAACGATGCCTGGGCCGCCACGTTTGATTATGGGACGTCGAAGCTGCGGCGCGAACGGCGCTTCTCCTATCTCATCCCCACCAACATCGCCACCGGTGCCGGCACGTTGAATGTTGGTCTCCAGGCCTCCCGCTTCAAAAACGAAAATATGCGGGGCGAGCTTGCGGGCGCCTTCTTCACCGGGCCGCTGGAGCATGAGCTGCTGATCGGCGCCTCGCGCAACATCCGTGACCAGTTCTCGCCCAGCACCATCAATATCGATTGCCGGGGCGGCATCTCGACGCGGGCGACCCCCGCCACCTGCGCCCAGAACTTCTTTACCCCGCACAGCATCATCGAAACGCCGATGCCCGCGTCCTTCACGGCCACGACATCCCGCATCGACGATATCGGCTATTATGCGTTCGACCGTATCAAGTATGATGAGTGGTTGAGCCTGCTGGTCGGCGTGCGCCGCTCGGACTACACGGAATCGGTGCGCGGCGGGGCGACGACGTTCGAGGCCGAACCGACCTCCGTCTCCTATGGTGCGGTGGTGAAGCCCGTTTCCTGGGTCAGCCTCTACGGCACCTATATCGAGGGCCTGGAATCCACGCCGGCCGCCCCCTCCACCGTTGCCAATGTCGGCGTCCAGCTTCCGGCCACCACCAGCACCCAGTATGAAGGTGGCGTGAAGGTGGAACCCTATCGGGGCCTGCTGCTGCAGGCAGCCTATTTCGACATCTCCCGGGCGGCGACCTTCGTCAACGGTGCCAACCTTTATGTCCAGGATGGTGAATACCGTTATCGTGGCGTGGAGGCGAGCGTGACGGGCGAGATCACCAGTGAGCTGTCGGTCTATGCCAGCGCCATGTTCCTGAAGGCCCGCGTGGAATCAGGCGCGCCCTCATCCACCGCCGCCAATGGCGCGTTCACCCCCACCATCGTCGGCAAGCGCGTGGAAAATACGCCCAAGACCACCCTGTCGCTGTCGGCCCAGTACAAGCTGGACGAATGGGTGGAGGGGTTGAGCGTCAATGGCGGCGCCTATTATACCGGCAAGCGCGCCATCAATCCGCTGAACCAAGCGTTCATCCCCAGCTATACGCTGTATAATCTGGGTGGCGCCTATCAGTTCGACCTGCAGGAACAGCCGGTCACACTGCGCATCAATGCAGAGAATATCACGAACAAGCGCTATTGGGCTTCCACCGGCGCCCTGCTGCTGGCCCAGGGCGCCCCGCGCACCGTGAAATTCCAGGTGGGCACCACGTTCTGAGGACCCTTGGCACGGGTGGGGGCTCAAGGCACCCACCCATGCTTTTCAGTCAGCACGCTACGAAAACAACGCCCGTTTTCCTGGGGTCCGCGCCATGGGCGCACGGGAGGCAGGCCAAGTTCACGCCGTTTTCCCGTCTGCCTGTCGTCATTCCCGTGAAAACGGGTATGACGCAACTATTTAGCCTTACGTTGAAAAGCAGTGGAGGTCTTGGCGTCTGGACGCATCTCCAAATCGATCCCGCCCGCCTACCACGCGCGACCGCGCAGTTGCGGCCAGGATAGCGGGCCGGAATTGATGTTGACGCGGCGGTCCATGGTGATGGTCGCGTCGCCGAACTGGCAGGTGACGGTGTCACGAAAGGCCGTGTCGCGGAATATCCACTCCAGTTCCAGGGTGTTGGCGGCCACCCAGCGGGCACCGGCGATTACGGCGGCGTCGCCCAGGCGGTAGCCATGGTGCAATTCCTGTCCGGGCATGCCGGTGACGCCCTCCTCCCAATGATCCAGGCCGGCGACCAGATGATGCGTTCCTTCGCCATCGGTCAGACTGAACCGGCATTGGCCGTCGGCGAAGACAAAGCGGAGTTCCGCGACGCCCTTGTCATTCGGCTCCAGGACGAAGACCGTGCCGTTCAGCGCCGCCGGCAGGTCGGATGGGACAGAAACCAGGGCGCGCGGCGCGCACAGATGGCTCAGCCGGTCCGCCAGGGACTGATCGGCCGCCGGCGAGCCGCCGCCGGCCAGGGCGCATGGCAGGTGGCGGTCGATATGCGGCAGCAGCTTGTCGCTGCCGTCGATGGCCCCTGCCACCACCAGCGTCGACCCCTGTTCGGGGAAGACCAGCGCCATCTGTACGAACACACCCAGCGCCGCATAGGAGCCGTCCGGCCGCGTCACCCAGTGATAGCCGTAGCCATCGCCATGGCTGCGTGTGGCCTCCGCCACCCAGCCCTGGGGCAATATCCGCCGTCCGTTCCACACACCGTCCTGTGCGTGCAGGATGCCCAGTTTCAGGATGTCCACGGGCTTGCAGGTCAGGCCGTTGCCGCCGGGATTGATGCCGTCGGGCCCGATGTCCCAGACCTCGCCCTCGATGCCCAGCGGCTGGAACAGGCGCGGCTTCAGATAGTCGTGCAGGGTCTGGCCCGTCGTCCGCGCCAGAATGGCGGCCAGCATATAGCTGGCGGCGCTGGTATAGACATGCACCGTCCCCGGGTCGTGCACGATGGGGATCTTGAAGAATTCCGTGACCCAACTGCCCGGAATGTTCCGCCACAGGGCGCCAGACGTTTCCTGCGCGTGGCCGGTGCGCATGGTCAGCAGATGGTCGACCGTCAGGGCCGCCAGCTTCGCGTCCGGCGGGTTGGGCGCTTCGTCGGGAAAGAAATCCACCACCCGGTCCCGCAGTCCGAACCGGCCTTCCGCGATGGCCAGACCGATGGCGCAGGCGGTCACGCTCTTGGCCACCGAATGCATGACGCGCGGCCGGTCGGACCGATAGGGCCACCAGCTAGCGTCGACCACCAGCCGCCCGCGATGGTGCAGCATCAGCGTGTGCAACTCCAGCCCCGCCGCCGTGGCGTCCTCCACGAACGCCTGGATGGCGGCGGCATCCACCCCCGCGTCGGACGGCCGGGCGCGTGACAGGCCGTCGGCGGGCAGGGGGCGGGATATGTCATGGTCGGGGATGATTGCCATTCCTCACCTGGCTGCTCGCGGGTCCGGTCGCGCCCTTGTGCAGGGGCAGCGACCACCGCTTGGAATTTCTCGTCGTTGAAGAGTCGATACGGTTGACGGCGGCGCGCGTCAATGTAATTTGTATTTATGAACGCAAAAAAACGTCTTTGCGGATGGTTAAGGGGACACCCATGGGCGCTTTGAAACGATCGCTGCTGGCCGGGCTGGTGCTGCTGGCGGGCCTGCCATCGGCGGCGCGGGCGGCACAGGATTGTGCCGGACTGGCCGGCCTCTCTCTTGACGGTGCCCGGATCACGCTGGCCCAGGACATGACGGACGGTGTCTTTCTGGAAGACACGGCGGTGGAGCGGGCCCCCCGCACCTATACCGGCATGCCGGATTTCTGCCGCGTCCGGGGCGTGGCCACGCCGGTGCCGGGATCGGCGGTGGAGTTCGAGGTCTGGCTGCCACACCGTGACTGGACGCGCCGGTTGCACATGGTGGGCAACGGCGCCTACGCCTCCAACCTGCATTACGCCTTGATGCGCGGGCGCCTGCTGCAGGGCGACGTGGCCGTGGCGACCGACACGGGGCACAAGGGATCGGAACTGACCTTCGTCATCGGCAAGCCGGAATCCATTGTCGATTACGCTCATCGCGCCGTGCATGTCTCCGTCGTGGCGGCCAAGGCGGTGACGGCCGCCTATTACGGTGGGCCGGCGGATTATGCGTATTTCAGCGGCTGTTCCACCGGCGGCTATCAGGGCCTCAGCGAGGCGCAGCGCTATCCCGATGATTTCGACGGCATCATCGCCGGGGCGCCCGGCAACAACCGCACCAACCTGAACCTGGCCTTCCTGTGGCAGTTCAAGGTGAACCGCCGGCCGGGCGACGATCGCACGCCCATCCTGCCGCAGGAAAAGCTGCCGATGATCACGCGTGCCGCCGTCAAGGCCTGCGACGGGCTGGACGGCGTGGCCGACGGGGTGATCAACGATCCCGGCCAGTGCGGTTTCGATGTCGGTACATTGCAATGCCGGGCGGCGGACGGGCCGGACTGCCTGACGGCCGAACAGGTGCGGGCGGTCCGCCTGATGTATCAGGGCCCGGTTGATGCCCGCACGGGCAAGCCGCTATATCCCGGATACCCGGTCGGCAGTGAAGGCATTATGGCCAAGGCCGACGACAAGCATCCGGGATGGAGCGCCTATTGGGCCAATCCGAAAAAGCCGGACGAGCCGCTGCGCCTGGATTTTTTCCGGTATTGGGTGTTCAACGACCCGGACTGGAACTGGAAGGCGTTCAACTGGGGCAGTGACATCGACGCCATCAACGACCGCATCGCCGCCACTTTCAACGCCACCAACCCCGACCTGGACCGGTTCCGCGCGGGCGGGGGCAAGATGATCATGTTCATGGGCTGGCAGGATCCCGTGGGGGCGGCCGGAGAGGCCGTCAATTATTACGAGGACGTGGCCGCGCGTTCCACCGCTGCGGACCGGCATCAGGACACACAATCCTTCCTGCGGCTCTACATGGTGCCCGGCATGGCCCATTGCGCCGGCGGCCCCGGTGCCACCGCCTTTTCCACCGCCACCCGCGACAGCGAACCGCCGGTCATCGATGCCCGCCATGACATGGCCAAGGCGTTGCAGGAATGGGTGGAGAAGGGCAAGGCCCCGGAGGATCTGATTGCCACCCGCTTCGAAGGAGAGGTCGAGGGGGAGAAGGCGAAGCGCCGCATAGCCTTTCAACGACCGCTCTGCGTCTATCCCAAGATCATCCGCTATCAGGGCGGCCCCACGGAGAAGGCGGAAAGCTTTGCCTGTGTGGCACCTGAGCCCAAGTGAGCGGCCGTGATCAGGAATGCGCTTTACCAGCTTCACCGGCTGGCCGGCATCAGCCTGGGTCTGGTCCTGGCTGTCATGGGCGCCACCGGTGCGCTGGTGGCGCTGGATGATGACGTGACCGCCTGGCTGGACGCGGGCGCCGGGCCGGCGCGCGTAATGCAGGTGCCGCCGGACGATCGGCCGCCCCTGTCGCCCGACGCCCTGCTGGCCGCCTTCCGCGCCCAGATGCCCGACGCCCGGCCCAGCCTGCTGACGCTGAGCGGTCATCCCGGCGGGTCCGCCCGCATCGCCTTTCAGGTGGGGCCAGCGGCGTCGTACCGGGGCTTGCCGGCGGACAAGCGCTATCTCGACCCCTATACCGGCCGGATTCTGGGGCAGGCGCGTGGGGAGCGTTTCTTTGCCGGGCTGTTGCTGCTGCATCGGGTGCTGCTGCTGCCGGGCGGGTCGGAGGGGTGGGGGCGGCAGATCACCGGGGCGGCGTCGCTGGCCTTGCTGTTCTTCATCCTTTCCGGTCTGTATCTGCGTTGGCCACGCCGACCGGGGGGCTGGGGCGTCTGGCTGAAGCCCGACCTGCACCTGCGGGGCCGTGGGCTTTATCGCAGCCTGCATGTCACCCTTGGCGTCTGGATGATCCCCGTCTATCTGGTCAGCGCCCTGACCGGGGCGGCCTTCGCCTATGAGGGGTGGAACCGGGCGGCGACCTGGATGCTGACAGGCACCCTGCCGCCGGCAAAGGCGGAAAGGTCGAAATCCCCGGCGGCAGGTCCCGGAGAACAGGTTCCGCCGCCGCTGGATGCCGCCTGGGCCGGCCTGCGGGCGGCGATGACGGATGGGGCCGACCGTATCCTGATCACCCTGCCGGCCCCGGGGGACGATCAGGTGCGCATGCGCTACCTGGACCGCGATTTTCCCCATGACCGCGCCTTCAATGAGGTGCTGCTGGATGCACGCACGGGCGTCGTGCGCCGGCTGATCCGCTTCGACAGCCTGCCGCCGGGCCGGCAAATGGTGTCTGCCCTGGTGGCCGTGCATCGGGGGACGATGTTTGGTGGGGTGGGCAAGGTCCTGTTCCTGCTCTCTGCCGCCTGCCTGCCGCTGTTCGCCGTCACCGGCTGGCTGATGTATCTGGGGCGATGGCGCAGCCGGGCGGATGCGCGCCGGCATGCGGCCCAGGTCCGCACGGCGGACGCCGACGGCGCCATCCTGGTCGCCCATGCCAGCCAGACCGGTACGGCGGAGCAATGGGCCTGGCGTGCGGCTGCCAGCCTTCAGCAAGGGGGGCGGCCGGTGCGGGTTGTGCCGCTGGCCGGCGTGACGGCGGCTGATCTGGTGGCTGCGGGGCAAATGCTGGTGGTGGCAAGCACCTATGGCGCGGGGGAGCCGCCGGATGCCGCCCGCACCTTCGCCCGCCGGATGATGGCCCAGCCGCTGTCCCTGCCGGGTCTGCGCTATGGCGTGTTGGCGCTGGGCGACAGCGGCCATGCGGATTTCTGCGCCTTCGGCCATGCCGTGGATCGCTGGTTGTCGGACAGCGGCGCCACGCCGTCTTTTCCGATGGTGCGGATGGATGGCCGCGCCGATGCGCAGGCGCAGGCCGTCTGGAACGGTCATCTGGCTTCATTGGGCGGGGCGGCGGGCGCAGAGCCGGAACCGCTTGCCCATCAGCCCTGGCGCCTGACGCGTCGCACATTGTTAAACCCCGGTGGTCCGGGCGGGGAGATCTGGCATGTCGTGCTGGAGCCGCCACTGGGTGTTGTTGCGGAATGGAGCCCCGGCGACATCGCCGAGATCGTGCCGGAACCACCGCCGGGCCAGCCGCTGCGGGGCCAGCCCACCCGTGACTTCTCCATCGCGTCGCTGGCCGATGGCGGGCGGCTGGAACTGCTGGTGCGCAGGAAGGTCCTGCCCGATGGTGGCCTGGGGCTGGGGTCAGGCTGGCTGACGCGATATGCGCCGCCGGGCGGCATTGTTCGGCTGCGGGTACGGACCAACCACGGTTTCCACCCGCCCGCCACCCCGGTGCCGATGATCCTGATCGGGGCCGGCACGGGGCTGGCGGGCCTGCGTGCGCACCTGCTGCACCGGGCCGCACACGGCGTTGCGGGGGCCTGGCTGCTGTTCGGTGAACGCAGCAGCCGCACCGACCGCCTGCTTGCCGATGAGATACGGGACTGGATGGAGCGCCGCGTGCTGAGCCGCTGCGACCTCAACTTTTCCCGCGACTCTGTGGAGGGTGCGCCACGCTATGTGCAGGACCGGCTGGTGGAAATGGCCGTGGATGTCCGTCGCTGGGTGGAAGGCGGTGCCGTCCTCTATGTCTGCGGTGGGCAGGCCATGGGCGCCGCCGTGCATCAGGCGCTGACAGGCATCCTGGGACTGGACAGCGTGGATGTCCTGGCCGCTGAAGGGCGATACCGCCGTGACGTCTATTGACGGGACCGATAAGGGCCGGCTGAACTGTCGGTGCCCAGGCATCTTGACAAATAGATGCATATGCACCAATTAGCGGACATGAGCGATGAACCGACCCTTGACCCTGACCTATCAAACCTGATTGCCCGGACCTGCCTGTGCCAGCATGTGCAGCGGGCGGGCCGCAAGATCGGGCGCCGCTTCGACGACGCGGTGCGGCCCTTGGGCATCAATAACTGGCAGTTCACCATCCTGATGGCGCTGAGCCGCCTGTTGGAGCCTACCATGGGGGAACTGGCGGATGCGCTGGGCATGGACCGCACGACCCTGACCAAGAACCTGAAGCCGCTGGCCCGTGACGGGCTGCTGTCCATTGCCGCCGACCCGGCCGATGCACGTATCCGCCATGTCGGCCTGACCCCGGCTGGTCAAGCCCTGCTGGCGCAGGCCGCGGAGCGATGGAAGCTGGCGCAAGGGTCCTTCACTGACCGTTTGAGCCAGGGTGATCTGGCCGATCTTTTATCCTTGCTGAACAAACTCTGACCCGCAGGCCTGCGGCTCTGTGGGTCTGCTTTGGTCTGCAATAGGTGCATATGCATGTTTTACCTCACGCCAACCCAGGATGTCCGACCATGAGATCGAAGCGTCTATATCTGCTTCTTCTGCCGCTGGCGGCGGCCGGGGTTGCGGTGCCCTTATTGCTGCGTTCCGGCGATGGGGCTGCCGCCTTGCCGGACCCGCGCAGCATCCCGCCCCTTGTGGCGGTGGCCCAGGCCCGGCCTGTGACGGTGGGGATGCGCGCCTATACGGGCAGTGTCGGGGCCAGGGTGCAGAGCGGCCTGGGCTTCCGGGTCGGTGGCAAGATCGTTGAACGGCTGGTCGATCCCGGTCAGCGGGTCCTGAAGGGCCAGCCCCTGATGCGCATCGATGTCAACGATCTGGACCTGGCGCTTGCCGCGCGGCGCAATGATGCCACCGCCGCCCGCGCCGTGGCGGTGCAGGCCCGCGCCGATGAACGTCGCTATGCCGATCTGGCGGCCAAGGGCTGGGTGACGCGGCAGCGCTATGAACAGGCAAGTGCGGCGCTGGAGGCGGCCGAGGCACGGCTGGCCGCAGCGGAGGCCGATGCCCGGACAGCGGCGAACAGCACGCAATATGCCCTGCTGCGTGCCGATGCCGACGGCACCATCGTGGCCACGGATGGGGAGCCGGGGCAGGTGGTCGCGGCCGGTCAGAATGTGGTGACCCTGGCCCATGCCGGCCCGCGCGAAGCTGTCGTGTCGCTGCCCGAAGGGGTGCGGCCGGAACCGGGTGCCACCGCCCAGGCCGTGTTGCACGGGCGCGGGGACCGGCGCTGGAATGCGACGCTGCGCCAGCTTTCCGATGCCGCCGACGGCCCCACCCGCACCTTCGAGGCGCGCTACGTGCTGGAGGGCGATGCGGCGATGGCCCCGCTGGGTACCACCGTGACCCTGTGGCTGGCCGAGGATGGCGCGGCCGGCCTGGCGGAGGTGCCAGTAGGCGCGCTGCTGGATGATGGCGGCCGCGCGGGTGTCTGGCTGGTCAGTGAGGATGGCAAGGGTGTCACCTTTCAGCCCGTCAGGGTCGAACGGCTGAGCGGGGAGAGCGCCGTCGTTGCCGGTTTGGCGACCGGCCAGCCCCTCGTGGCGCTGGGCGCCCATCTTCTGCATGAGGGGGCGATGATCCGCACCCAGATCGCCAAGGCAGGCACGCCATGAGCTTCAATCTGTCCGCCCTGGCCGTACGCGAACGGGCCGTAACGCTGTTCTTCATCCTGCTGATCGCCGCCGTCGGCGCCTTCGCCTTCCTGAAACTGGGACGGGCCGAGGATCCGGCCTTTACCGTCAAGGCCATGACAGTCACCGCCGCCTGGCCCGGCGCCACTGCGCAGCAGATGCAGGATCTGGTGGCCGAACCGCTGGAAAAGCGGTTGCAGGAACTGCGCTATTACGACCGGGTGGAAACGATGGTGCGGCCGGGTCTGGCCTTCATCACCCTGACCCTGAAGGACAGCACCCCGCCCGTTGCCGTGCCGGAGCAGTTCTATCAGGCCCGCAAGAAGCTGGGGGATGAGGCGCGGCGCCTGCCTGCCGGTGTGCTGGGACCGTTCGCCAATGATGAATATTCCGACGTCTCCTTCGCACTCTATGCCCTGAAGGCCAAGGATTTGCCGCCCCGCGCCCTGACCCGTCATGCCGAAGACATCCGCCAGCGCCTGCTGCATGTGCCGGGCGTGAAGAAGATCAACATCCTGGGCGAACAGCCCGAGCGCATCTTCGTGGAGTTCTCCTATGCCCGTCTGGTCACGCTGGGCGTGTCGGCGCAGGATATCTTCACCGCGCTCCAGCGACAGAACGCCGTCACCCCTGCCGGGTCCATCGATACGGACGGGCCGCAGGTGCTGATCCGGCTGGACGGTGCCTATGACGGCGTGGCCCGCATCGCCGACACGCCCGTTACGGCCGGTGGCCGCACCCTGAAACTGTCCGACATTGCCCAGGTGAAACGGGGATATGAAGACCCGGCCGGCTTCCTGATCCGCCATCAGGGCCAACCTGCCCTGGTCTTGTCGGTGGTGATGCAGGATGGCTGGAACGGGCTGGATCTGGGCCGGGCACTGGAAGCGGAACGGGTGTCGGTTGCGGCTGGTCTGCCGCTGGGCGTGAGTTTGGAGAAGGTGACGGACCAGGCCGTCAATATCAGCGACAGCATCAACGAATTCATGCTGAAGTTCGTCATGGCGCTGGCTGTGGTGCTGCTGGTCAGCCTGATCAGCCTGGGCTGGCGCGTTGGCATCGTGGTGGCGGCGGCCGTGCCGCTGACGCTTGCCGTCGTCTTCCTGATCATGCTGGAAACCGGGCGCTTCTTTGACCGTATCACGCTGGGTGCCTTGATCCTGTCGCTGGGCCTGCTGGTCGATGACGCCATCATTGCCATCGAGGTCATGGTGGTGAAGATGGAGGAGGGGATGGACCGCATCGCGGCCGCCGCCTACGCCTGGAGCCACACGGCGGCTCCCATGCTGTCGGGCACGCTGGTGACGGTGGCGGGCTTCCTGCCGGTCGGCTTCGCGCCGTCGGGGGCTGGCGAATATGCCGGCAACATCTTCTGGATCGTGGGCTTCGCGCTGATCGCTTCCTGGTTCGTGGCGGTGGCCTTCACCCCCTATCTGGGTGTGAAGCTGCTGCCGGTGATCAAGCCTGTACCGGGCGGGCACGCCGCCATCTATGACACGCCGTTCTATCGCCGCCTGCGTGGCATCATCACCTTCGCCGTCCGGCGCAAGTTCCTGGTTTCCGGCGTGGTGGCGGTGGCCTTCGTGGTGGCGGTCATCGGTATGGGCGGGGTGAAGCAGCAATTCTTCCCCACCTCCGACCGGCCGGAGGTGCTGGTGGAACTGCGCCTGCCGGAGGGGACAAGCATCGAGACGACCGCCGCCGCCGCCGCCAAGGTGGAGGCATGGCTGGCCAAACAGCCGGAGGCGGAGATCGTGACGGCCTATATCGGCCAGGGTGCGCCGCGCTTTTTCCTGGCCATGGCGCCGGAACTGCCCGACCCGGCCTTCGCCAAGATCGTGGTGCTGACGCCGGATGCCACGGGCCGCGAGGCGCTGAAACACCGGCTGCGCGAGGCGGCGGCGGCGGGGCTGGCGCCGGAGGCCCATCTGCGTGTCACGCAACTGGTCTTCGGGCCCTATACGCCATTCCCCGTGGAATTCCGCGTGCAGGGGCCGGACCCGGCGGAACTGCGCCGCATCGCCGACGTGGCCCTGGCTGTGATGCGCACCGTGCCCGATGTGCGCCAGGCAAACCGCGACTGGGGCAACCGTGTGCCCACCCTGCGCTACAATCTGGACCAGGACCGGCTGCGGCTGATCGGCCTGTCGCCGGCCGAGGCCGCTCAGCAATTGCAGTTCCTGCTGACCGGCATAACGGTGACGCAGATGCGCGAGGATATCCGCACTGTCGACATCGTCGCGCGCAGTGCCGGTGGGGAACGGCTGGACCCGGCATCGCTGAACGCCTTCTCGCTGACCAGCCGCGACGGACACCTGATCCCGCTGCCGCAGATCGGGCAGGCCGGGGTGCGCATGGAGGACCCGATCCTGAAGCGTCGCGACCGTGTTCCCACCATCACCATCCGCGCCGACATCCGTGAAGGTGCGCAGCCGCCGGAAGTGTCCAAGCAGGTGATGGCGGCGCTCCAGCCGCTGATGGAGAACCTGCCGGCGGGATATCGCATCGTCCTGGGCGGGGCGATCGAGGAGGCGGGCAAGGCCAATGCGGCATTGGCCACGATCTTCCCGGTGATGATTGCCCTGATGCTGGTCTTCGTCATGCTGCAGGTCCGCTCCTTCTCCGCCCTGGCCATGGTGGTGGCGACAGCCCCGCTGGGTCTGGTGGGGGTGGTGCCGGTGTTGCTGGCCTTCGGGCAGCCCTTCGGCTTCAACGCCATTCTGGGGTTGATCGGGCTGGCCGGCATCCTGATGCGCAACACATTGATCCTGTTCGATCAGATCAAGGAGAACAAGGCGGCCGGGCTGGACGATTACCATGCGGTGATAGAGGCAACGGTACAGCGTGCGCGGCCCGTCATCCTGACCGCGCTGGCCGCCGTGCTGGCCTTCATTCCGCTGACCCATTCGGTATTCTGGGGATCGCTGGCCTATACCCTGATCGGGGGCACGGCGGTGGGTACGGTGCTGATCCTGCTGTTCCTGCCATCCCTCTACGCCTTGTGGTTCCGGGTCCGGCCGGCAGCGGCAGGTGGGCCGCACGATGGCGGGCACGTTCAACCATCCTGACCCCCGTAAAGGTCAGCGTTGCATCTGAAAAAAGAACCCGGGTGTCAGCCGGCGAAGCGCAGGCGCAGTTCCGCCATGGCGCCCTGCCGACGGGATTGCGCCTGCAGGGCCAGCTTGCGGATCAGGAAGCCGGCCATGCGGTTGCCAGCCTCCGGGTCCTCCAGCATTTCGTCCGCCGTCGGCGGGCTGGGCTCCAGCGGCACCAACTGCCCCTGGTAGCGGAAGATGATGGTCAGGAAATAATCATCATATTCTGTCGCCAGTTCCAGTTCGGGCCGCGCCGGATCGATCAGATCGGCATCGCGCAGCAGTTCGATGGCCTGCCAGCTCGCATGTTCGGCGCGGCGGACGGCGGTGACACGCGCGCCCCAGGCACGGCCCTGCGCCTCGATGAAATCGGCGATGCCTTCTGCGGTGATGTTGACGGCGCTGAACCGCGCCGTCTTGTGCCACTGCTCGCCCAGGCGGAACAGGGTGGCCAGCAGCACGCAGGTCAGCATGCCTGCGGAAACGCTGGAGAAGGCCAGATAATGCAGATTGGACCAGATATTGACCAGCGCCTCCAGCAGCGGCAGGCCGGTCAGGCCGACCAGCAGACCGGTACCCACCGCAATGATCCGCCGGTTATCCAGCAGGCGTGAGGTGATCAGGCGAATGCCATTGATGCTGGCGGTACAGGACAGGAACAGCAGCAACGCACCTGCCACCGGATTGGGTATCACCAGCCAGATCATGATCAGCTTGGGGATGAAGGCGAACAGCGCCAGCAGCCCCGCCGTCCAATAGGCCAGATGGCGGCTGGTGCAACCCGTCGACGCGGCCAGACTGGCGCCGCCGCCGCTGGCCAGCAGCGGCAGCCCGTTCAGCAGGGCGGCCACCAGATGCATCACGCCTTCCGCCCGCACGCCATGGCCCAGCGACCGCAGGTCGGGGCGCACCCAATCCGCATCATTGGCGCGCTGCATCAAGGCCTGTGTGCCGATGGAACTGAGCGCCAGCAGGAAACCGGTGATGATATAGGGCAACAGGGCGCCGGCGTCGAAAGCCCAGCCGAACACCGGAAGGTCGGGCAGGCGTAGATAGGGCGCTTCCAACATCGGTGCCATGCTGGTGCTGGTCAGCAGTCCCAGGAACCAGGACAGCAGCACCCCGCCCACCAGTCCCAGCAGCATGGTGAACAGCCGCAACTGCCCGCTGCCCCAGACATGGCAGGCGGCCATGATGGCAAAACAGCCGGCCGCTGCCGCCAGTCCCAGACCGGATGGCCGCATGGTTCCATGTTCGAACTGGGGCAGGTCGAAGATCAGGGCCAGTCCCATCTGGCCCAGGCCGATGCCGATCAGCGCCACGGCCAGCCCCGCCACCTCTACCGTGATGATGGAGCGCAAACGCACGATCACAAAGCTGAAAGCCAGTTGCGACAGCCCGATAACGGCGATCATGCCATAGGCGGCAGGCAGGCCGCCCGGCCTGCTGGCGGCCAGGGCCAGTGTCGCCAGCACGGTGGTCGTGGCCTGGACCGGGTAGTAATAGCCCGACCCGATGCCAAACCGGCCCCAGGCCTGCAACAGCACGCCCGCCGCCGAGGTCAGCAGCGTTGCCGATGCCAGGTTCAGGAACGCTTCCGGTGGCAGGTGCGCCATATGGCTGTACAGGCTTGGTACCAGCAGCAGCACGGACAGGAACGCCACCTGCTGCAGCGCCAGCAGCAGGGCGACGCGCGGCGGCAGCCGGTCGTTCAGCCAATAGACGATATTGTCCGGTTTGCGCATGGGGTTGGCTGACCGTGGCGCCTCTAAACCACGGGCAACATGGTCATGCGGTCCGGCTCCGTGATCCAGACATCGCCCGTATCCAGGTCAAACCACCAGCCATGCAGGGTAAGGTTGCCGGCATCGACCCGATCCTTAAGCCAGGGATAGGTCAAGAGATTGTCGATGGAGCCCATGACGGAAGCGCGTTCCACCAGATCGGCATTCTGCTTCAGCAGGTCCAGCGATACCTTGCGCACATTGCCATTCTCGTCACGGACATGGTGGTCGCAGGCTTTCAGGGCCATTCCGACCCAACTGCCGATGAAATCCCGGTCGGGCCAGACGCCGCCGGCGGCATTCAGCAGGGCCTTGATACCACCGCAATGGGCATGGCCCAGGACCACGACGTTGCTGACCTTCAGGTCGCGCACGGCATATTCGATGGCGGCACCCGTGCCATGCATGGCCGCCGCCGGATCATAGGGTGGAACCAGATTGGCGACATTGCGCAGCACGAACAGATCGCCGGGGCTGGCACCGGTCAGCAGTGCCGGATCGACGCGGCTGTCGGAACAGCAGATCATCAGGACGCTGGGGGCCTGGCCATCATCAACCAGCCGCCGCATCAGTTCCGGCTGTTCCTGGTAATGCTGAGACTGGAACCGGCGGATACCGTCCACAAACCGGCTGATATCGCAACCGCACTGCGCTTGTGCTGCCATGAAAATCCCCCCAATCCCCGCATTCGACCCGTGGCCGGGCATGCCGGCCCCGCACGTTAGGTCACTTGGTGAAGATGCAGTAACAGCCCTTGGTGAAGATGCAATAGGGCGAGCCGCCGCCGGCCACATTGTCCAAGGCTGCATCGTCCAGCGGTTCCACCGCCTGGGCAGCGTCGGTGCGGGCCAGGAAGGCTGTTTCGATTTCGGCAGCGGTCAGGGAAACGCCCTTGGCGGCTGCGTGGCGGGCCAGGGCGGCTGCCGCCTCCTTGACATCGCCGGAACCGGCGACGCCGCTCAGGATCTCAGGGTCGTCCGCCAGCAGCTTTTCCAGCGTCGCGATCGTTTGGACCTTGCCAGTCACAACCGTCTCCATTTCATGTTGTTCGGCAGGAACTTGACCGCATCGGCGGAGGGCGTCAATCCTGCCAAGAGCGGCCGAGACGGAAGTTGGT
Organism: Niveispirillum sp.; assembly: GCF_017996735.1. GTDB lineage: Bacteria > Pseudomonadota > Alphaproteobacteria > Azospirillales > Azospirillaceae > Niveispirillum. The sequence goes on along the minus strand of NZ_JAGOGJ010000090.1, from coordinate 2,994 downwards.
TCTTTCCCGGCGCGTCATACCACTTTCGGGCATGGGCACGATAATCTTGTGGTGGGGCTTTGTGTTCTTGCCCTTGTGCTGTCAGAACAAGGGCGAACGCATCAGGAGTGTCGGTGACGGTGGCGGGCAATCTCACATTCCGTAATGTTGATCCCGAACAGCTTGACCGGATGATCAGGGTTGTCGGGCCGACGGGATGGGCGGTGCTGGCGGTTCTGCTGTCGGTCCTGGCGGGCGGTCTGGTCTGGTCGATCCTGTCCACCGCCACGGTCAAGGTGGTGGGGCGCGGGGTTTTGCAGGCCGATGGCGGGCTGACGCAACTGGTGGCGCCGGATGCCGGCACCGTGGCGGCCCTGCCCGTGGGCGTGGGCCAGCATGTTGCCGCCGGTGATCTGCTGGTGCGGCTTAGCCAGCCCTCCCTGGCGGCGCGGCTGGATACGTTGCGCGGCCGTGTGGCCAGCCTGCGGGCCGAACGCGACCGGCTGGCCGATTTCAGCGACCGCGAACGGGGCGTTCGGGGTGTCGCCGATACGCAGCGGCTGGCCGGCCTGGACACCAGCCTGAAGGCCTTGCTGGCACAGGAGAAGGCTTTGACCGAAAGCCTGGTCAGCCAGCGCACCCTGCAGGAACGCGGTTTTGCCAGCCGCGACCGCGTGCTGGCGCTGGAGGTGGATCTGGCCGATGTCCGGCGCCAGATCGCCACCACGCGCGACAGTTTCCAGGCGCTGGGCGTGGATGCCAATGACCGGCGGGTGCAGTCGGAGCGATCGCTGATGGAGGCCGAAAACAGGATTTCGGCAGCCGTGCAGGAACTGGCGGAGGCGGAAACGGATTATGCCGCGCGGACGGAATTGCGGGCGCCGGCCGCCGGCCGCGTGGTGGAACTGGCGGTGGCGCCCGGCGACCGCGTGGTGGGTGGCGTTGCACTGATGCGCGTGGCCGGGGAGGATGGCGCGGGCCTGTCGGCCCTGATCTATGTCTCTCCGGCAGAGGGCAAGAAAATCCGGCCCGGCATGGATGTGCAGCTTGTGCCCAGCACGGTGCGCATGGAGCGGGAGGGCTTCATCCGGGCCGAAGTGGTTTCGGTGTCGGAAATACCGGCAACGCGCGATGCCATGTTGCGCCGGCTGGCCAATGCCACGCTGGTCGACACGCTGCTGACCGATGGGCCGCCGTTTGAATTGCGGGTGCGTCTGCGTACCGACCCGGCCACGGTCAGCGGCTTTGCCTGGTCGTCGGACCTGGGGGGGACGCGCGTCGTGGAAAGCGGCACCGTGGTGCAGGCGCATGTCGTGGTTGACCGGGTTCGCTTGATCGGCCTGGTCTTTCCGCAGGTCGATACGCTGCTGCATTGGCTGGGCTTCGACGCATGACCGGCCGGGTGCAGACGCCGACCATCTTCCAGATGGATGCGGTGGAATGCGGGGCGGCGTCGCTGGCCATGGTGCTGGCCGGTTATGGACGCTGGGTGCCGCTGCCGGAACTGCGCGAGGCCTGCGGCGTGTCGCGCGACGGCAGCCGCGCGTCGAACATCGTGCGCGCCGCGCGCCGCTACGGGCTGGAAGCCAAGGGTTTCCGCTGTGAGCCGGGCCACCTGTCCGGCTTCGCCATGCCCTGCATCATCTTCATCAACCTCAACCATTTCGTCGTGCTGGAAGGGATGGCGGGCGGACGGGTCTGGCTGAACGATCCCGCCGCCGGCCGCCGCGTTCTCACCCCTGCCGAGTTTGACGGCATCTTCTCCGGCATCGTCCTGACGCTTCAGCCTGGACCGGAGTTCCGGCGGGGCGGGGCGCCGCCGCGCACCTGGCGGGATCTGGCGGCCCTGCTGGATGGGCAGCGCGCCTCCATGCTGCTGGTGCTGCTGGCAGGTGTGGGGCTGATCCTGCCGGGCATCCTGGTGCCGGCCGCGACCCAGATCTTCGTGGATCATTATCTGATCGAAGGACAGGCGCATTGGGTGCCGGCCCTGGTGGCGACGGTGCTGGCGGCCGGGCTGGTGCAGGCGGGGCTGGCCTGCCTGAAGGAACAGGTGCTGCTGCGCCTGCGCGCCCGCATCGCCATTGCGGGCGCGGCGCGGATGGTCTGGCGCATGTTGCGCCTGCCCACCCGTTTCTTCTCCCAACGTCATGCCGGCACCCTGGCCGGCCGGGTCAATCTGGCTCGCGACCTGGGCACCCATGCCGGCGAACAGGTGGCGGAAATCGGCCTGTCGCTGGCGGCGTGCCTGTTCTTCATCCTGGTGATGCTGGCCTACAGCCCGCTGCTGACCCTGGCGACGCTGACCTGCACCGGCGTGACGCTGGGCATCTTCGCCCTGTGTCGAAACCGGCTGGAGGAACGGGGCCGCAAAGCATCGATGACCGCCATCCGCCTCTATGGCCGGACCCTGCAGGGTATCGGCATGATCGAATCGCTAAAGGCTAACGGTACGGACGGGGCCTTCTTCACGCAATGGGCGGGGTATCTGGGAAATCTGGTGCGTGAACGCCAGGCGCTGGGCCGGATACAGGCGTTGCTGGGGGCGCTGCCAGACAGCCTGATGCTGCTGAACCGGGCCGCCGCACTGGTCCTGTCGGCTTGGCTGGTGTCGCGTGGCGACATGAGTGCCGGCATGCTGGCGGCGTTCCAGGCGCTGATTGGCGCCTTCGCGGCGCCGTTGAATACGCTGATGGTCCAGGCCGCCGCCCTGAAGCAGGCTCGCGGTACGCTGGACCAGTTCGAGGATGTGGCGACGGCCCCCCTGGCGTGGGAGTTCACCGGGACGCAGGAGACGGACAGGACCACGGCCAGCGCGACCGGCCGGGTGCGCAAACTGGCGGGATCGGCCAGCATCCGGGGCCTTGCCTTCGGCTATAACCCGCTGGAACCGGCCCTGGTGGAAGGTTTCGACCTGGATCTGGCGCCGGGGGCCCGTGTGGCGCTGGTCGGGGCGTCTGGCAGCGGCAAATCCACCATTGGCCGGCTGGTCTGTGGCCTGTTCGATCCCTGGGC
>NZ_JAGOGJ010000219.1 GCF_017996735.1 Niveispirillum sp. | reverse complement strand
GTCTGTACCAGCCCCGTCCAGTCGCCCCAGGATGGCTGCCGAAACAGGCGTACCGATGGGTACCAGGGTGTGTCGTGGCGGTTCAGCAGCCAGCGCCAGTCGGGCAAGTAGGGCAGCATCACCCAGGCCGGGCGGCCCAGGGCGCCGGCCAGATGCACGGGGGAGCTGTCGACGGAGATCAGCAGGTCGGCGACCGTCAGGATGGCGGCCGTATCCTCGAAATCGTGGATATCGGGGCTTAACCCGATGATGGTCATGCCGGGGGGCGGGCGGGCGACGTCGCCCTCGCTGGGGCCTTTCTGGATGGACAGGAAGGTGACGCCTTCCTGGGCCAGGGGGGCCAGGGCTGCCAGGGTCATGGAGCGGTTGGCGTCATTGAAATGGGTGGGCCGGCCGGCCCAGACCACGGCCACCTTCAGGCCCTTCACCCCCGCCAGCCGTTTGCGCCAGTGCTTCACCCGATCGGGATCAGGGGTCAGATAGGGGATGGTGCCCGGCAGGTCGGACAGTTTCAGGCCCATGACCATGGGCAGGCTCATCATCTCGCAATGCAGATCGAAGGGTGGCGGCAATTCCCCGCGCAGGGTCAGCGCATCAAAGCCCCCCATCCGGGCCGCCAGGCTCTGGGTCTCGTGATTGACCTCCAGGATCACCCTGGCGCCGCTGCGCGCCTTGGCCCAGGCGACCATACGCATGAACTGGAACGTGTCGCCATAGCCCTGCTCGTCATGGATCAGCAGGGTCTTGCCCGGGATCGGCCGCCCGTCCCAGCGGGGCAACTGCACCTTGCGCTCGATCCGGTAGGTATGGTTGAGGCTGTAGCGGTAGCTATATTCCCGCCACCCCCGCTCGAACTCCCCCATCAACAGCAGGGATTCGGCCAGATCGAACCGGGTGGAGACATGGCCGGGCAAGGCATCGACCAGCATTTCCTGGATTTTGACGGCATCGGCGATCCGGCCCTGCACCCGGAACGCCTGTGCCAGCACCGCCCAGAGCGGGGCCGGTCCACCGCCATTGGCCAGCAAAGGCACCACCATGGCCTCGACCTCCGCCCCCCGTCCGGCCGCCAGCAGGGGTTTGATCTTCAGCTCAATGTCTTTGCTGTCCATGGGGGATCTCTATGCGCGCGGGTTCGTCAATCGGCCGGAAAGCGGGGATGGGGCGGCCTAGGCCTGACGGGCCGGTTCCTTTGCCGGCCGGGCGGTCCGCCTGGCGGCCTTCACCGGCTTCTCCGCGACCACGGGAACCTCTTCAATGCCCAGTGCCGCCAGCAGCGGGGCCAGATGGGCGGCATAGCGTCCGGCCCGGCCGATGCTGCGCGTGAACAGCGGCTCACGCGCCTGATTGACGCTGGCGGTACGGATGATGCGCTTCGTCTTGTGGAAATCGGTGCAGGCGGGGTCCCAGTTCAGCCCCAGGAAGTCGATCAGGCGCCGGGCCTGCGGCTCGAAATCGCCCACCAGATCCTCGTAATCCACCTCGATAAAGCGGTCGGGCGGCAGCACGCGGCGCCAATGGGCCATCAGTTTTTCGTAATCACGATAAAACCGCCCCAGCTCCGCCAGATCATAGGTGAATAATTGTTCGCGCGTGAACAGCTTGGTGTAGCAGGAGAAACAGGTATCGGCCGCGTTGCGCCGCACATGAATGATCCGGGCCTGCGGCAGTGAGCGGGCGATCAGGCCGGCATAGAGGAAGTTCGAGGGCATCTTGTCCACAAAACGGCGCTTGCCGTTGGACAGGGTGCGCACATGCTCGACATATTGATGACCGATGGCCGCAAAGCCGGCCGGCGTCAATTGTCCGACGATCGCCGGATAGGGACCGATGCGGTCCACGATGCGGTTCAACAAGGCCAGTTCACCGCCGCCCTGCACCTGGGCATGCGATGCCAGCACCTGTTCGACCAGCGTGGTGCCGGAGCGCGGCATGCCGATGACGAATACCGGCAGGTCGTCCCCCGCCGCGCCTTCAGCGATGTCGGGGGCCGCAAAGACCGACGCCGGAAAGGCATCGGCGATGGACTGCACCCAGCGTTCGATGGCATCGGGATTATAGCTGAGGGTGGCACGCTTCTGACGATTGCCCTCCTGGAAATGATGGAAGGCCCGCTCGGCATTGCCGCTATCCAGCCAGGCCTTGCCCAGGGCAAAATGCAGGGCGGTACGGTCGTTGCGGGCCTGGATCACGGTGGGGGCCAGCAACGCCTCCATCGCCGCGATGGCCGGGTCCCCCGGCTGGAAGGTGACCAGGTCGGACAGGTTGAACCAGGCCGAGATCGATCGGGGAAACAGGGCCAGGACCTGTTCAAAGGCCGCGCGTGCCGCCGCCGTCTCGCCGATTTCCACCAGGCAGATGCCGCGATTGACCATGGCCTTTTCCAGGGCAAGACCCGGCAGCTTGGTGGCGCGGTCATAGGCGGCCAGCGCATCATCCGTGCGGCCCAGCGCCTGGAGCGCCTCGCCCATGGCCACATGCGCCTCGCCATTTTCCGGGGCCAGCGTCACCGCCCGGCGCGCGGCCTCCAGCGCCTCGTCCAGCCGGTCCAGATGCCGCAAAGGCACGGTGCGGACCAGCAGCCCGCCAATATGCTGGGGATTGAAGGCCAGCAGCTTGTCCACCCAGCGCAGCGTTTCCCCGTCATCGCCGCGCGACTGTTCGGCGGCGGCGGCATTGATATAGGCGTCGGCCAGACGCGGATTGATGTCGATGGCCTGGCGCGCATAGGCCAGCGCCTCCTGGGGCTGTCCCATGTCGGTGGCCAGATTGGACAGGTTGGACAGGGCTTCGGCATAATGGGGCGCCAGGCTGAGCGCGATCTCGTAATGGCGCCTGGCGTCGGCCAGACGGCCCAGCCGCTTCAGCGTGTTGGCCAGATTGTTCTGGGCCTCGGGGTAGTCCGGTTTCAGCATCACAACCTGTTCCAGACAGGTCAGGCTTTCGTCGAACTTGCCGGCCTCCTGCAGGATGATGCCCAGATTGTTCCATCCGGCGACCAGGCCATGATCGATGGCGATGGCCCGCCGGCCCGCCGCCTCCGCATCGACCAGCCGGCCGGCCTGCCGGCACATCTCGGCCAGGTTGCTGAGATAGGTGGCCGGCGCGCGGGGGGCCTGGCAGGCACGTTGCAGATGGTCGATGGCCACGGGCAGATTGCCATAGGCATGGGCCATCAGCCCCATCAGGTGCGAGGCATCGGACTGCCCGGGCCAGATGGCCAGGACATGCTGGCACAGCCGCTCGGCCTGATCGGCCTGTCCGGCATTCCAATGCGCCTGCGCCTGGGCCAGCGCCTGCTCCATCGAGATCTGCTGCTGCGGAGGGGTGGTGTTCATGGGAGACGACAGCCTATTTCGCGGAGATAGTGGTCAGGGCCTTGGAAAGATTGGTCATCTGCACCGGAATGTCGATGGGGCTGTTATTGCCCTGGATATAGCGGACCATCAGCACGGTGCCCGCCGTGAACTGGTTCAGGGCCTCCTGATCCATATCCACCACCGCCAGACAGCCATTGGCATCACAGGTATTGAAGGGCAGGGCTATCGGCTTGTTCTGATCCAGCGTCAGGGTCAGTCCACCCGGCAGCCACACGCCATTGGGCGCGGCCAGGATGATCCGGGGCTTGCCTTCCGGCGCCAGATAACCGATGCGGACATGCAGCAGCACGGCATTCTGGGGCTGGGCGATGGCGAATTGCTCGACATAGCAGATCTCCGCCCCCGCCGGGTCCTTGGCGCAGGCCTTTGCCCAGAAACTGTCCGGGTTGGATGCGGCGGCCGCCTCATCGACCGGGGCGGCGGCGGGCGGCGGCGCACGATCCTTCGTGGCGGCCAGGGACAGGGCGATGGCCGCAGCGACGATCCCCACAACCACGGCCCCAATGGCCGCCAGCCTACGGTTGGGCATTGTCAGCTTCAGCTTTGTCAGCATCGTTTCCATCCAGTATGCACATTGGCAATGAGTATACCCGGCACAGGCACGGGCTGAGCAGAAATCAGCAACAGCGCGCGCCGGTGCATCGGGATAGGGGGGACACGCCAAAGCCGTGCGAGAGGGATCGCACGGCTTTGGTCGTCAGATCAGAAACGAATGGTCGCCCTTGTCATGATGGTGTTGCTCAGGAACTTGCGGCGCAGTTCCCCACCATATTCGAGACGGAAATCCACCGCATCGCTGTGCGCCACCGTGGCCCCGAACCGTATGGCCAGACCATCGGCGGCGGGCCGTTCGCTGGTGCTGGTGAAGGCGACCCCGCCCAGAACGCCGGTGGTGGCGATGGGGCCCTGCAGGTAGTCATGGACCCAGGCCATCTCCAGGTCCAGCTTTGTCGGCCCCAGGACGCTGTTGAAGCCCGTCTTGGCCTGCACGCCCAGTTCCTGGGTCAGCGCATCCGCCCGCACGCCCAGCACCCGCATATCCGCGGCACCGGCGCCCGTTTCCGTATAGGATTCATTGACCAGCCGCACGGAGCGCAGGCTCCATTTCGGGGTGATGACCTGTTCATCCCACTTGATCAGGTCATAGCCGATATCGATCTTGCCCAGATATTGCTTGCCGCCATAGTCGGCCCTGGCCTGCCGCTGCAGGAACTGGATATAGCGATTCTGGTTGAAGTCGTTGTGGCCGGCCCCCAGTTGCGCGCCCACCGACAGCCGGCTGTCGGCGCTTTCCGGCCGCCAGGTGGCATAGGTGGTGAACTGGTAGGAATTGATCTTGGTCGAACTCCCCGTCATCGGGCCACGGCCATCGGTATCGCTGCGCATCCAGCTGAACGCGGCGCCGACGGCCAGTTCCTCGGTGGCGAACCAGTCGACACCGGTGATCAGGCCGAACGTGTCGCCCTTGTATCCGGAGGCATTGCCGGAGGTGCCCCGCCAGACATTGTTGCCCAGGATCTGGCCCCAGACGGCGCCTTTCTCCCCGGCGCCGCCGGCCGCCAGGCCCCGTTCGCCCGATGCCAGCGCGTTGGACGTCACCAGCTGACGCTGCCCCACGGCGGCCGACGCCGGCGTCGGCAGAACCACGGACAGTTGCGGCGTCAACTGGCTGGGCGACAATTGGGTGATGGCCTCTTCCTGCTGGCTGGGGCTCAACTGCGCCAGCGGCGTCAGCACTTCGGTCTGCACCGCAACCGCCGCCGGCGTGCCGGTGGTGATGGCCGCGATCTGATCCAGCGCCGCGCCCGTGCCGACCGCCGCCCCGCCCGTCACGACGCCGACTTCGGTGAAGTTGGACTGCAACTGCACGACCAGATCGTTGACGCCGCCCGCCGACACGATGGACGGCGTGATGTTGAAGCCCCCCGACGTGAAGTTGATATTGCCCAGGCTGATGGCCCCACCAGACTGCACGATGGTGTAGGTCTGGCCCGACATGAAGGGGGTGCCGGTGATCGGGGTCAGGGTGACCGTGCCGCCAGAGAGGCCGGATGTGCCGCTGACCACCAGCGAGCCGTAGGCGGTGGGGGACCCGACGCCGAACACCAGCGCGCCGGCCGTCTGTGTGAAATTGCCGGTGATGCTGACAGTGCTGTCGATCCGCAGCGTCGCCCCCGCATTCACGACATTGTGGGTGCCGACATCGATGGCGCTGTTCAGCCTTGTATCACCCGACAGGAAGCGCAGGTCGGAGGACCGGTTGACGATGCGGCCCATGGCACCGTTGCGACCGGTCAGCACGGCCGGCGCCGCCGACGACCCGCCGGCAATGGCCAGGTCACGCGATGACAGGTTGATGATGTCGCCCGCGATGGTGCCGCTGTTGGTCAGGGTGCCCAGGCTGCCGCTGGCGGCGATATAGAGGGCGGTGGCCGCGCTCAGGCTGCCGCTGTTGGTCAGGTTGCCCAGGCTGCCGCCGATATAGTTGTTGGCGGCGGCCAGGACCAGATTGTTGCCGGCCGTGGTCGCGCTGGCGATCAGGCCGGTCACGCTGCCGCTGAAGGCAACACCGGCATAGCTGGACCCGGCACCACCGGCGACCAGCGTGGCCTGCGAGCCGGCCAGGTAATTGGCCGTGGATGACAGGTTGGTGGCCACGGTGCCGCCCGTGATGCTGGCCGCCCCGCTGACCGCCAGGACATTGCCGTTCAAGTCAAGACGGCCCGCCGTCTGGCTGTAATTGCCGGTGACGTTCAGGTTGCCTGCCAACTGCACGCTGGCACCGCTATTGACCAGACGGTTCGACCCGACATTGACGGCATCACCCAGCAGCAGATTGCCCGAGGCCAGAACCACATTGGCGCCCGTGCTGGTGATGGTACCGCCGGTAAAGACGCCGGCATTGCCGCTGCCGCCATTGATCACCAGGGCGTTGCCGGACAGGTTCTTGATATTGCCGGTGATGGTGCCGCTATTGTTCAGCGCGCC
>NZ_JAGOGJ010000218.1 GCF_017996735.1 Niveispirillum sp. | reverse complement strand
GATTTCGTGGCCCTGGCCCGATCTTTCGGCGCCTATGCCGAGCGTGTAGAGGCCACGGAGTATTTCGCGGCGGCCTTCGAGCGCGCCATGGCATCGGGCCTGCCCGCCCTGCTCACCTTCCGGCAGCAGATCGAAGAGGTGGTGCCGATCGCCAACAAGGCGGATGCGCGCGAAGCCGAGACCCTCGCCTGAACAGCCGGAAGGCGGTGAGGACGGTGTCCCACAAGGACACCGGCTTCCCAGCTCCGCATGGAGATCGCATGAACATCGAACTCGATCTGAAGGACCAGGCCTGGGCGGCGGCCGCGGTGGAGACCGTCAGGCGCATCGCCACGGATTTCCGGGAGGAGATCCGGGCCTGCGAAAGGAACGGCCGCTTTCCCGCCGAGGCCTTCGCCGAGATGGGCCAGCAGGGCCTGATCGGCGTCATCACGCCGGTCGAATTCGGCGGATATGGCGGGGACGCCCCCGAATATTGCCTGACCACCGAGGCGATGGCCCGGTACAATCTGGTGTCCAGCCAGATACAGATCCAGGGCCAGCGCTGGCTGGTCGACTGGGGGACGCCCGAGCAGAAGGCACGCTATCTCCCCGGCCTCATCTCCGGCTCCCTGATCTTCTCCGAATCCATTTCCGAACGGACCGCCGCCTCGTCCCTGAAGGCACTCAAGAGCACGGCCCGGCGGGACGGCGGCGACTGGATCATCAATGGCGAGAAGATCCATATCAATCTCGGTAAGGAATCCCATGTCACCCTGGTCTACGCCATGGCCGAGGAAGGCCTGACCGCCTTCCTGGTCGATACGGACCTGGCCGGCGTGCGGCGCGCGCACAGCAACCCGCTGGGCGGACGCCTGCTCCCCACCGCCGACATGGAATTCGACAATGTGCGCATCCCGGCATCCGCCGTTCTTGGTGAACCGGGGCAAGGGTTGGCGACCTTCCTCAGCACCTTCAATGTCAGCCGGCTGGGTAATGCGTCGGAACTGTTGGGTGCGGCCCAGAGGGCGCTTTCGGATGCGACGGATTATGCGCGTGAACGGCAGGTCGGCACCAACCGCGTGACCGACTTCCAGGGCATCCAATGGCTGATCGCCGACGGATACAGCCAGCTCTATGCCGCCTCGCTGGTGCGCGACAGGGCGGCCAATCTGGTGGCGGCGGGCAAGGAACATGCGTTCGAGGCGAGCCTGGCCAAGAAGGTCGCGATCGAGGCTGCGGAAAAGGTCATCAACGACGTCTTTTCGCTGGTCGGCGGCCACGGCCTCTACCACGACCAGCCCTATGGCCAAATCCTTTTCGATATCAAGACGCTGCGGGTCGGCGGCGGTTCGCTTGAAGTCCTTCGCAACTATGTCTCGCAGCAGATCTTGCGCAGCGACGTGCTGAAGGGGCTGAAATGAGCAACCTCGCCCAGTTGATCACCACAGCGGCGGCGGAAAATCCGGCGGCCCGCTTCGGCACGTTCCAGCAATCCGACGCCTTGCCCCGGGTGGTTGATCGCGCCAGGCAGGTCGCCGAACAGTTCCGTTCCGCGGGCCTTGGTCGCGGCAAGGTGCTGGCGGTGATCGGGACGAACAGCGCCTCCTATATCGTGACCTGGATGGCCGCACAGCTGCTTGGCGTCCAGACGGCGCTGATCAACCCCTCCTATCCAGATGCATTCCTGGCGCAGATGCTGGACGATCTGGCCCCCGATGCCATCGCCTGGATCGGTCGGGCACCGGGAGAGGCCGCCGGCCGGCCCCTGCCCCAGTTCGATGCCGGCGATGCCTGGGATGGCAGCGTGGTGCAATGGCAGGATGGTCCGCTGACACCTGCCGAGGGCAGTGCCGGGGAACATTGCCGTCCGGACGAGGTCGCCGCCTTCCTGCACACATCGGGCACGAGCGGGAACCCGAAATTCTGTGCCTTGAGCCATGGCTATTTCCACCGGCTGGGACGCTTCTTCGCCGACATCATGGGGTTCACCCGCCATGATGTCGTGGTCAATCCCCTGCCGCTGTTCCACATCAACCCCATCGGCAATGGTGTGGTCGGCGCGCTGACCGGGCGCGCGGGCTTCCTGTCGACCGAGCGCTTCTCCCCCACCGATTTCTGGGCGCAGGTGAAGGGGCATGGGGCGACGGCGCTGATCCTGCACGCGCCACCGGCCAACCTGCTGAGGACGAAAACCACCGCTCAGGATGCCCAGGGCCATTCCGTCCGCGTCGGCTTTTCCTGCAACCCCGCCTTCCTGGCCCAGTTCGACATTCCCATCGGGATCGGCGGCTATGGCTCGACCGAAGCGGGGGGCCTTTGCCACCATTGGACCTTCCGCAAGGATGACGCAGGTTTGCCGCCGGAAGGCGCATTGCACCAGGCGGGCCAGCCGCGCCATGACATGGAGGTCATGCTGTCCGATGCGGGCGAGATCCTGGTCCGCGAAAAGGTGCCGCAGGTCCTGTTCTCCGGCTACCGCCGGGGCGGGGTGGTGGAGCCGGCGCTGGGGCCGGGAGGCTGGTTCCATACCGGCGATCGGGGCCGGCTGGATGATTGCGGCAATCTCGTCTTCATTGAGCGCATATCCGAATCAATCCGGGTCAACGCCGAATATGTTCCCATCGATTTCGTCGAGGAACGCTTGCGGCAGGTGCCCACGCTTGGCGATTTCGCCCTCTGGCGCATTCCGTCGGCCAGCCGGGGCCACGAGGCGGTGGTCTATACCGTCGCAGCCGATGTGGAGGCGGAGGACATCCGGGTGGCCGTTGCCGATCTGCCCCGCTACATGCGGCCGACGCTGCTGATCCAGGTCGACCGTATCCCCCGCGACGCCGGGGTCGGCAAGATCCAGCGCCGCCTGCTGGACACAATTCCCCGCCTGCTGGTGAGGGAATTGTGACCATGGACATTGATGTCCGACAGGAGGGGCCGGTCGCCATCATCGAGATGCGCCGCCCGCCCAACAACTTCCTCGACCTGGCGCTGATCCGCGATCTGGCTGCTTCGTTCGAGGCGGCCGACAATCGGGATGACGTGCGTTCTATCGTGCTGTGCGCCGAAGGCCGGAATTTCTGTGCCGGCGTGAATTTCGGCGTGGCCCCGGCCACGGACCAGCCGTTCGACCCCGCCCCCTTCTATCACGAGGCGCTCCGGCTTTTCCGGTGCGGGACGCCCGTGGTGGCCGCGGTGCAGGGGGCGGCGGTCGGTGCCGGGCTCGGCCTCGCCCTGATGGCGGATTTTCGCGTGGGCACGCCGGAGACGCGCTTTTGCGCGAACTTCACCCGCATCGGCATCCATCCCGGCTTCGGCCTGACCGTGACCTTGCCGCGGCTGGTCGGCGCCCAGCAGGCCGCCCTCCTCTTCTATACCGGTCGCCGTATCGACGGGAACGAGGCGCTTGGCTGCGGGCTGGTCGATATTCTCGCCGACCCCGACGGTCTGCGCACGGCGGCCATCCAGCTGGCAACCGAGATCGCGCAGGCAGCACCGCTGGCCTTGACCGCCACCCGCCGGACTTTGCGCCATGGCCTGGCCGACCAGGTTGCGGCAGCACTGGCGCATGAGGCCACCGAACAGAAAGGCCATTTTGCCACGCAGGATTTCCGCGAAGGCGTGACGGCGGGGGCCGAACGGCGGCTGCCGCAATTCAAGGGATGCTGACGCGATCGGCTAACAAAATCGGAGGAACAGGATATGCGGCGCGCTGACAAGGTCATCATCACCTGCGCGATCACCGGCGGCATCCATACGCCATCCATGTCGCCCTATCTGCCCATCACGCCAGACCAGATCGCACGGGAAGCCGTTGCTGCCGCCGAGGCGGGGGCGGCCATGATCCATCTCCATGCACGCGATCCCGAGACGGGAAAGCCGGACCAGACGCCGGAGCGGTTTGGCGAATTCCTGCCCCGCATCAAGCAGCAGAGCGACGCCATCCTGAACCTCACCACGGGCGGTGCGTTGGGCATGTCGCTGGAGGAAAGGCTGGCTCCAGCGCTCCGTTTCCAGCCGGAAGTCGCCTCGATGAACATGGGGTCGTTCAATTTCAACATTTCCGGTGCGGCCGGACGGCACACCGCGTTCCGACATGACTGGGAAGCCCCCTATCTGGAAGGATCGAAGGACATGATCCTGTCCAACACGTTCCGCCAGATCGAGCATGGCATGCAGGTCCTGGGGGCGAACGGCACCCGTTTCGAGTTCGAATGCTATGATGTGGGGCATCTCTACAATCTGGCGCATTTCGCCGAACGGAAGATCGTCGAACCGCCGTTCTTCATCCAATGCATCTTCGGCATCCTGGGCGGGATCGGGTCCGATCCGGAAAACCTCCTGCATATGCGGGCAACAGCAGATCGGTTGTTCGGGAACGACTATTATCTCTCGGTCCTGGCGGCCGGCCGGCACCAGATGCCTTTCGTGACGATGAGCGCGATCCTGGGCGGGAATGTCAGGGTCGGGCTGGAGGACAGCCTCTACGCCGGCCGGGGCCGGCTGGCGCAATCCAATGCCGAACAGGTCGCCAGGATACGCCGCATCCTTGAGGAACTGAGCCTGGAGATCGCCACGCCGGCGGAAGCGCGCATGATGCTCGCGACCAAGGGCGGAGACAATGTCGCATTCTGATCCAATGGATGCTGACCGGGGGATAACGTCGATGGATATGTTTTCGTCACCGGACCATGAGGAAATTCGCCGTTCCGTCCGGGCCCTGATGACACGCTTTCCGGATGGATACTGGGCCGAGCTTGATCGGAAGCATGAATTCCCCTGGGAATTCTATGCGGAGTTCGCCAAGGCAGGCTATCTCGGCATCGCCATTCCGGAGGAATATGGAGGGGCCGGCCTAGGTATCACCGAAGCCGCCCTTGTGCTCTACGAGATTTGCGCCAGCGGGGCCGGCCTCAACGGCGCCAGCGCCGTCCATCTCAGCATCTTCGGCATCAATCCCGTGGTGAAGCATGGCAGCGCCGAGATGAAGGCGAAGTACCTGCCGGCATTGACCCGCGGCGACCTGCATGTCTGCTTCGGCGTGACGGAACCGGATGCCGGCACGGACACCACCCGGATCAAGACCTTCGCCAAGCGTGACGGCGATCGCTTCGTCATCAATGGCCGCAAGACCTGGCTGACCAAGGCCGGCCAGGCGCAGAAGGTGCTGCTGCTCACCCGCACCACCCCCCTTGAGGAGTGTCGGCGGCGAACCGACGGCATGACGCTGTTCCTGGCCGACCTTGATCCCAAGGCGGTCACCATCCATCCTATCGAGAAGATGGGCCGCCACGCCGTGCCATCCAACGACGTCTTCTTCGATGATCTCGTCGTGCCGGCGTCGGATGTCGTCGGCGAGGTTGGGCGCGGCTTCTATCATTTGCTGGACGGCCTCAATCCCGAGCGCATCCTCGTCGCCGCCGAAGCGATCGGCTGCGGGCGCGCTGCCTTGGAGCGGGCCACCACCTATGCCAAAGACCGTATCGTGTTCGGCCAGCCCATCGGTCAGAACCAGGGCATCCAGTTTCCGCTGGCTGACAGCTACATGCGGCTGCTGGCCGCAGAGCAAGTCACCGCCAAGGCGGCCTGGCTCTACGACAATGGCCGCCCCTGCGGTACCGAAGCCAATGCCGCGAAGTTCCTGGCCGGCGAGGCCGGTTTTCAGGCGGCAGACCGGTCGATGCAGACCTTGGGGGGCTACGGCTACGCGGCGGAATTCACGATCGAACGATTATTCCGCGAGGCTCGCCTGCTGCGCATCGCTCCTATCTCCGAGAACATCATCCTGGCTCAGATCGCGGAGCATGTGCTCGGCCTACCCCGCTCCTACGGCCGCGCCGACGGTTCATGATCATAGCATCTCATCCACGGCGCGTTAATCATCAACGCCCATGCGAGGTCACCGTCAATGCTGGCATCAGCGGCTCCGATGTGCGGGACATGATGCTGGAGGGGGTCGAGGTCCGAAGAGGAAACGCCGGGCACGGAGACGGTGCGACCTTTATGACAACATAAAAGACCTCGCGGAGGGCATGTGGCCTGTCGGTGCCGGCATCAAAATGGCCTCGGCATATGGACCGGAAATACTGCTCGCGTCCGGTTCAGGCGGGGAAGTTCAGCTTGGCCTGCTGAGTATTGGGGCCGACAGTCTCACCCAATCGGCACTCAACTTGACCACAGCTACGCCCAAATTCGCTCTCTTCCGTTACCTATATGTTACCTGCGGGGTGTGTGGTAGGTTGGCCCTGAAACGACAAAAGCCGCTGATTCTTGTTTAGAATCAGCGGCTTAAGGTATGGATGCGGGGGCAGGATTTGAACCTGCGGCCTTCAGGTTATGAGCCTGACGAGCTACCGGGCTGCTCCACCCCGCGTCAGAGGGGATATTTTCCCCAATTGGGAACGCCGGCCTTATGGGCCGGC
>NZ_JAGOGJ010000217.1 GCF_017996735.1 Niveispirillum sp. | reverse complement strand
CATCCTGCTGGATGGGAAACTGATCCGGGAGATCGCGCGGCCGGTGCTGCGCAATTCGCTGGCCATTGTCGATCAGGACATCGTGCTGTTCGACGGAACGGTGCGCGACAATATCGCCCTGTGGGACGAAACGATGCCGGAATCACGCATCGTCCGCGCCGCCCGCGATGCCATGATCCATGACGACATCGTTGCCCGCACCGGCGGTTATGGCGCGCGGGTGGAGGAGGGGGGGCGCAACTGGAGCGGCGGGCAACGCCAGCGGCTGGAAATCGCCCGTGCCCTGGTGGCGGAGCCCAGCCTGCTGGTGCTGGACGAAGCGACCAGCGCCCTGGATCCGCTCGTGGAGAAGGACCTGATCGACAATATCCGCCGCCGGGGCTGCACCTGCCTGATCATCGCCCACCGGCTGAGCACGATCCGCGATTGCGACGAGATCATCGTCATGGAGAAGGGCAAGGCCGTGGAACGCGGGCGGCATGAGGATCTGACGCGACGCGACGGCCCCTATCGCCGGCTGGTGCAGCCATGAATGCCGACAGAGCTTTGGACCGTCCGACATTCCTGGCGACGCGCGCCGATCCGATCCGGGTGACGGGCAATCAGCCGCTGGCTTTGGACGATCCCGCCGCCTGCCTGCTGGTGCAGCAGGGGGAGGTGGAGGTTTTCCTGGTCGAGCGGCAGACCGACGGAACACCCGGCACGCGCCAGCACCTGTTCAGCGTCGGCCCCGGTCAATTGCTGTTCGGCATCGATACGGCCGCCGGCCTGATGGATATGGGCCTTCTGGCCACCGGCACGCCGGACACGGTGGTCCGCCCCCTTGACCGGGTCGCTCTGCTGACGGCGGACGCGGCGGAGGTGGTGACCGCCGTCGAGGCCTGGGTGACGCGCCTGTCGGTCGCCATCACCGGGCCCATGGTTCCCCGGCCACGCGCCGACCTGGCCCTGGTGCCGGGAGAGGATGTCGTTGCGGGCAGCCCTCGTCGCGTCGGCGCGGGACAGGGCGTGGCCTGGTGTCGGACAGATGCCGATGGCGCGCTTTATGTCGATATCGAAACGGTGCCGGCTACCAGTGCGTTCTTGCCGCTGACCCGTGATAGCTGGCTGGCCTTGCCGCAGGGCGTGGGCATCACCAGCATGACGACGGTGGCGATGCTGCGGTCGGGTGGCATGGCGGCGGCACTGGACCGGTTCCATGCGCTGGCCGTGGATGTCCTGCCCATGGCGCTGCGCCTGGCGGCGGTGGATGAGGTGAACCGGCTGCGGGCGCGGGGGGAGGGCAACCGTCGCGCCGCCGGCCGCGCCCTGGACGTGCTGGCCGGCATCTTCGCCCATCGCCCCGACCCGGTCACGGCGCTGGACAGCGACCAGCCGCTGGTCCGGGCCATGGCCCGGCTGGGCGTGGTAATGGATTTCCGCCTGACCCTGCCCGAAACGCGGGGCGACGAGATCCGGCCTTATGCATTTGAGGAGATCACGCGCGCCAGCCGCCTGCGCAGCCGCCCGCTGCGGCTGGAGCCCGGCTGGTGGCGGGCCGACAGCGGTGCCTTCCTGCTGCTGCGTCAGGGGGATGCACGGCCCCTGGCCCTGTGGCCGGTGGCCGGAACCTATCGGCTTTATGATCCGGTGGAAAATGTCGAACGCCGGCTGGACAAGGCGGAGGCCGCCGGGCTGGCCGGCACTGCCCAGGCGCTTTATCCACCGCTGGAGGACCGCCCGCTGCGGGTCGGCGACATTCTGGCGGGGGCCCTGCGTGCGCGGCTGCCGGACCTGGGGACCCTTGCCGGTGCCACCCTGCTGGTCGGGCTGCTGACCCTGGCCGTGCCCATCGCCACCAGCCTGGTGCTGGACAGCGTGCTGCCCGACCACGCGCTGGACAAGCTGTGGGAGGTGGCGGCGGCGCTGCTGCTGGTCGCCTTCATGACATTGGTGCTGCGCATAGCGGCGCAGTTCGCCAGCCTGCGCATGGAGGGGCTGGCCGGCAGCCGGTTG
The DNA here is from genome assembly GCF_017996735.1 of Niveispirillum sp. Lineage (GTDB taxonomy): Bacteria > Pseudomonadota > Alphaproteobacteria > Azospirillales > Azospirillaceae > Niveispirillum. The sequence continues at coordinate 4,450 of NZ_JAGOGJ010000217.1, read as the reverse complement.
CAGGCGTCGGTGATGGACCGGCTGCTGCGTCTGCCGGCCCGGTTCTTCCGCCGCTTCACCGCGGGTGAGCTGGGCACGCGCGCCATGGCGGTGGAACGGCTGGAAAATGCCCTCACCGCTGCCATGATCGGGTCGGTGATGACGGGGGCGGTGGCACTCGTCTCCTACGGTTTGATGCTGGCCTATTCCTGGCGGCTGGGGCTGGTGGCCATCATCCTCACCCTGGGACTGGCGGCGGCGACGTCATTGTTCGGTCTGCTGCGCGTACGCCGGGAAGCGGAGATGGTGGCCCAGGATGCGCGCATGGTGGGCTTGTCCCTGGAACTGGCCGGCGGCATCACCAAGCTGCGGCTGGCGGCGGCAGAGGATCGCGCTTTCCTGCGCTGGGCCCGGCTTTATGCCGACACCACCCATTCCTGGCTGCGGGCCGACGGCATGGCGGCGCGGCAGAAGGCCTTCACCGCCGGCTATACCGCCTTTGCCACGGCCATCATCCTGCTGGCCTGCATGGGGTGGGACCTTGCCGATGGCCTGACGCTGGGCCTGCTGGTGGCGTTCCTGTCGGCCTTCAACGCGGCCCTGGGCGGGCTGGCGACACTGGCCGACACGGCGGTGGAGATGGTGGCCCTGGCCCCCATCGCCCGCCATGCCGCCCCCATCCTGGAAGCCGTGCCGGAGACCGACCGGGCTAAGGTCGATCCCGGCCCCCTGTCCGGCGCGGTGGAGATATCCCGGCTGAAATTCCAGTACCAGCCCGACACGCCGCTGGTGTTCAACGACCTGTCGCTGCGGGTTGAGCCGGGGGAGTTCGTGGCGCTTGTCGGCCCGTCGGGTACCGGCAAGTCCACTCTGTTCCGCCTGCTGCTGGGGTTCGAGCAGCCGACGGCCGGCATGGTGCTCTATGACGGGGTCGATCTGAACGGGCTGGATCTGCAGGCCGTGCGCCGGCAATGCGGCGTGGTGCTGCAGAACGGACGGCTGATGCCCGGCACCGTGCTGGATAATATCCTGGGTGCCAGCCTGCATCTGGGCGAGGAGGCAGCCTGGGAGGCGGCGCGGCAGGCCTCCATTGCCGATGACATCCTGCGCATGCCCATGGGGATGCGCACCCAGGTGACGGATGGCGGCTCCGCCTTTTCCGGCGGGCAGGTGCAGCGTATCCTTCTGGCCCGCGCCATTGTCGGCCAGCCCCGCATCCTGCTGCTGGATGAGGCGACAAGCGCCCTGGACAACCGCACCCAGGCCGTGGTGACCGACAGCCTGAACCATCTGGCCGCCACAAGGCTGGTCATCGCCCATCGGCTGTCCACGGTGGAGCGGGCGGACCGCATCATCGTGCTGGACAAGGGCATGGTGGCGGAGGAGGGCAGCTTCACCGACCTGATGGGCCGTGGCGGCCTGTTCGCCGGTCTGGCGCGGCGCCAGCTTACGGCATCGTCCAGGGACTGAAGGGCAGCAGCACATCGGCGGCATGGTCAGGCGCCAGATGCCGGACCAGCAGATGCGCCAGCCCGCCCAGCCCGCGCAGCAGCGACGGGTCATCCGGCGCGCCGGCCTGCACCGCCATCAGCCGGACCCGGCCGGCGGCCCAGTCGGGCAGGCGTGTCGCCAGGATCTGCCCCACCTCTGCGGCCAGGGCGGCATCCTGGCGACGGGCGGCCAGCGTCAGCAGGATATCCAGACGCCCCCCCTCGCCACAGCACAGGTCGTCGCTGTCCGTGATCGGCGTGCGGCGTGTGGTGGCAATGGCGGCATCCGGGGACAGGGCCAGATCCGGCAGCATTTCCCCCACGGCCTGCCGCGCCAGGGCGATGCCGGGTGCGCCGTGGCACCATGTGCTTTTGAAGGGCGGATGGCCGCCCAGGTTGCGCCAATTGGCGGGGCCTGGATCATACAGGCTGTCCTCATAGGCCAATGCCTGCCGTATCGCCGCTGTCCATGGTCCGCGACGACCGTCCAGGCGGGCCAGATGCGCCAGGGCCACGGCGATGCCGCCAGCCCCGTGCGACAGACCGGCCAGCCCTGGCCGACCCCGGTCGGGCCAGTCCCGCCATTCGCCTGACAGGCGCGAACGACGCAGAATGTGCCGCCCGGCATCCCGCATCGCCGCCAGCACGGTGGGATGGGGCCGGGCCTGATACAGCACCGACAGGCCCAGGACCAGCCCCGCCGCACCTTCCAGCATATCGGGTACATCCGGGGCGACGCGCAGGGCCGCTTTCGTCGCCATGGCCAGCGCCATGGCATCGTCCAGCAGGGTGGGCCATTCCAGCCGTTCGGCGCACCAGACCAGGGCGGCGATCATGCCGCCGATCCCCCGTCCCCAACCGGCCCCGATCCGGGCGGCCAGGTCCGGGGCCTGGGGCCGCAATCGCCGGCCGGTCCAGGGAACCAGCGCCCGGCGGGCCAGCGCCGCCAGTCTTTCATCACCCAGCGTCCGTGCCGCCGCTGCCAGCGTCACGGCGATGCCGCCGGCGCCATAGCAGAGGCCGGGGCCGGCGGGCGCCACCAGCGCGGGGATCTGCTCCCACATCCGCACCCACTCTGCCCCGCGCCCGGCGGGCACAGCCAGATCGGCGATCCGGTCGGTCAGCCGGACCAGCGCGCCCCGGGCGTCGATGCCGTGCGGCGCCTTCCCCGGCGGGGCGGGGCGTCGCAGGCTGGCGGCAATCAGGGCCGTCCGGGCACGGATGCCGGCCGCATCCAGTCCCGCCAGCCCCGCCGTCACCTGCGCCGCCATGGAGCGGCCGGGAAGGGCGCCCACGGGTCCGCCATCGGCCTCCCGTAAGCGGCGGCCCGTGGGGTGGTAGCGGAAGGCGGGCACGTCCAGCCGGTCCAGCGCCGCCGTTTCCGCCGTCAGGACCGCCTGCCAGACAACCGGATCGGCCAGCATCGGCCGCCGTCCTGCCAAGCGGGTCAGGGTCTGGGTGAACCTTGCCGGATCGGCCAGCATCTCCGGCCGGCGGACATGTTCCAGTATCAGGGCGTAGAGATTGGTGGGGGCCGCCAGGAACCGTACCGGCGCGTGTGCCAGACGGTACAGCGGCTGGCCCGGCCGTGCCCATGCCGCCTGACACTGCGCCATCACCCGCAAGGTGCGGCGAAAGCCGTCGGCGACCGCGTCGGCAAAGTCGCGCACGTCCAGGGGGCTGGCGCCCAGGCAGGGGCCGGGCAGGTCGTTGGCGGGGACGGGCCATTCCGCCTCATGCATCCAGTCGGTGCCGGCATGGACGATGCGGCGCTGCGGGCGCTGTGGCGCAGCACCGGCCCCGGCGGCGGCGAGGGGCACCAGACTGCGTCCGCCATCAAAGCTGGTGAAGACCGGCAGGATGCCGGTCTGGAAGGCTACCGGGTCCAGTAGCGGGTCAGACATTCCCAGGTCGGCCGACCCCGGCTGGAACAGGCACTCCAGATCCAGGATCACAGGAAAGGCGCCGGCCGCCACCATGTTGTCGGGATGAATGTCGCCGCCGCGCAGCATCGTCATAACCGCCAGCAGCCCGCCGCAGCGGCGATAGAAGGCTACCGCCTCGCCCGCCCGCCGCATCGGTGCCGCGTCGATCCATTCCATCCAGCCATGGTCGCCCCGATCCACCACCAGCGGGATTCGCTGCTCCGGGGCGCCGCCGGCGTCGGACAGCGCCCGCAGCAACCCGCTGAAGCCTGCATCAACAGCCAGCGAGCGGGGCTTATAGGCCAGCGAGGTGCCATCGGCGAACCGGATTCGGCCGACGCTGCGCCCGCCGCCATGCGGATCGGACAGGCCGAACTGCACCCCGACAATGGCCGGCATGCCAGCGCGCCAGCCCGGCACAAGCCGCGACAGGGCCGCGGGGTCCGCCGTCGCGTGCCGGATGAAGTCGCGCCTTGCTGCCCGCCCGGCATCGGCCATCGCCTGTAACCGGTCCAGCAGCACCGGCCAAGCCGCCAGTACCCGGTCCAACCCCTCTGCATCGACATCGGCCACGAACCGCCGATGTGCGTCGCATGGTGCGGATGCCGGGGTGCGCGCCGTCAGGCGGGCGGCCGGCGGCACCGGTTTCCGTCCTGCATCGAACAGGCGCAGCAGCACCGGGGCGGCAAGGTCGGCCAGCCGGATCAGCAGTCCCCGTTCCAGGTCGGCCCGTGCCTCCGGCGTGACCGGACCGTCCCCGGTGGCCGTCAACCAGCCATCCCCATGCCGCCCGCGCAGCCAGGGGCGCAGGATCGCCGCGAAAGGGATGTCACCATCGGGAAGGGACAAGGGACGTCGCCGGATGCTGGAAACCGTGCCAAGGGCTAAGCCATCCACAGCGTCCAGGCAAGCCCGGCAACCCGCCCGTCCTAGGGTCTGTGGGGATTCACAAAAGGGTCGTTATGTGATTCAAGCTCTGGATGGATAGGAATCTTCTGACGGACGCCCAATGGGCGAAGATAGAGCCGCACTGCCTTGGCAAGCGCACCGACCCTG
>NZ_JAGOGJ010000089.1 GCF_017996735.1 Niveispirillum sp. | reverse complement strand
CCCTCAAGTCGCTGCAACTGGCGGCAACCGGCGGGTGGTGGGCACATAGCTGCTGTCCCAGCCGCTGCCCTGCGCTTCCCACCCGCCGGTTGCCGCCAGTTGCAGCGACTTGAGGGTGACGATGTCCGTCTTGCCCAGCGCGCGGGCGATCTCCGGCCGTGTGACGATGGCGCAGGCGGCGCCATCGGACACGCCGCAGCAATCGAACAGGCCCAGGGGGGCGGCCACGATGGGGGCCTTGATCACCTGTTCGGCCGTGATGGGCTTGCGCAGATGGGCCTTGGGGTTCTTCGTGGCGTTGGCGTGGCTCTTTACAGAGATATGGGCCATGGCCCGCTTCAGATCGTCCGCCGCCACCCGGTGGCGCGCGGCATAACCCGACGCCAGTTGCGCAAACGCGCCGGGGGCCGTCAGGTTGGCGTTGGTGGCGTCATAGAACGGCCCGCGCGAGGCGGCGGGAAGGCCGCTATAGCCGGCATCCTTCAGCTTCTCCATCCCCAGCGCGAAGGCGATGTCGCAGGCACCGCTGGCCACGGCATAGGCGGCCCCGCGCAGCGCCTCCGTCCCCGTGGCGCAGGCATTTTCCACCCGCGTCATGGGGATGTTGTGCAGGCGCAGCGCCAGCGCCAGCGGAATGGCGCCCGGCCCCACGGCATTGCCGGCATGGCCGAACCAGCCGGCCTCCAGTTGTGACGGGTCGATGCCCGCATCGGCGATGGCTTCTTCGAACGCCTCCACCATCAGGCTCGGGCCGTCAGTGTCCCACCGCTCCCCGAATTTCGCACATCCCATGCCCAGGATGGCGACCTTGTCCTTGATCCCGCTGGCCATTGTCGGTCCTTTTAGCTTTTGCTGCGCCCTCAGATGCCGGGCGCCGCCATCCGGCGGCTTGGCTTACGCGCCATGAGGCGCACGGCGGCGGTCGCCGCCATGTATGGGCGGTCAAACATCTTGACCGCCGACTTCCCCAGCATCCGGGGCGGCTTTCCAGAAATATTGCGTGAAGCCACGGGCATCGATGCGCTTGATCCGGAACATCATGCGCATGCGCGCACCCGGCTGCGGGACGTTGTCGCCCACATCGACGATGTCGGCGATCATCCGGCCGCCGCCATCGAAATCGATCATGCCGTAATGGCTGGGCGGGTCGGGGGAGAAGGCCAGATGGTCGGCCGTGACCGTGACCAGCCGCGCCGGCCGGTCGGCCAGCGGATAATCATCCTGTGTATCCACCATCCGCGCATTGGGGGCGACGGAGATGGCACTTTTCGGATATTGCACCGTCCCGGTCACGCGGCATTTTCCCCCCACCAATCCCAGGACCGTCTTGCGGTCGCGGTAGAGGGCGGCATGGGAGGTCTTGAGGTCCAGTTCGGCGCGCATGCCGGCCTCCAGCACCACCTCTCCCCGGAAATGCAGGTGCTTCAGGTAATTCTCCTCCGGCCGCCGCCGGGACAGCCAGCCATCGACGCCCAGGCCGCCCGTGCCCTGGCCCGCGCGGTCGGTGGTGCGGAACAGCAGCAGGTCCACGCCCTGGCCGAAGGCAGCCAGGGCAATACATTTGCCGGGCCCGGCATGGGCCAGCAGCCGCGCCAGCAGCAGCAGCGGATGGGCCGCGCCTGTGTAGCCCAGGTCCCCATGCATCCCGTCAACCAGACGGTCGGGCGCAATGCCGATGGCCTTGGCGACCTGTGCGTCGACCCCCTGTGCGGGCAGGGCCAGGATCAAATGGTCGATGTCCCCGGCACTGACGCCGTTCCGGTCAAGCCCGTCGTGGATGGACCCTGCCAGCAGGCGCAGATAGCCCTCGTCCCGGACCCAGCGCCCTTCCCAGGCATAATCATGATCGCGGTCGCTGGCGCGGTAATGATCGACGAAATCGACGGTGACGCTGTGATGGCCGATCAGTTCCGCGATCAGGTCCCGTGTGCCGGTCAGCAGCGCGGCTGCCCCGTCGCCATTCAGGAACTCATCCGTGGATGCCGGCCGCGCCGGCCTTTTGTCGGCGGCAAGGCAGAGCACGGGGGCGTCGGCCGCGCGTGCCGCATCCAGTGCCGACAGCAGGGCGGCGGTGCCGGCCCGCTGCGACCCGCCCACATCCATCGATCCGACCGTGTCGGGCAGGGTCAGCGCCTCCTTGACGATCCCGGCATTCTGCCGGTCGGCGAAGGGCAGTGTAGTGGAGGCCAGGATCAGGCGGTCCACCGCCTGCCGGTCATGCCCGGTCAGGCAGTCGCGCGCCGCCTCCACCGCCATGGTGACGGTATCCTCGTCCCAATTGGCCATGGACCGCTCGCCCTTGCCCAGGCTGGCCAGGGACGGGTTGTACCAGGCGGTGGCGGCGGCGATGGCCCGGCGCTGCAGGCGCAGCAGCGGCACATAGGCGCCAATGGCACTGATCCCGACATTCATCTTCTTCCCGGCCGTCATCACAGCGGGTCCCAGTTGATGATGTCGGTGGCGCTGCGCAGCGGCTGCATGCTGGATCGCAGGGCTGGCATCAGCGTGTCGGCGCAGCTTTGCGGGGTCCAGCCGGCGGCATTATGCATGGTGCGCAGGATGGTGGGCCGGGAATAGAGGAACACCTCATCCCCGCGCACGCCGAAGATCTGGCCGGTAATGTCGGCCGCGTCGTCGGCGCACAGATAGGCCGCCAGCGGCGCGATCTTTTCCGGCGTCAGGGATTTCAGCTTTTCCGCCCGCTCCCGGTTCACGCTGTCCAGGGGGACGCTGTCGACCAGCCGGGTCCAGGCCGTGGGCGCCACACAGTTGGAGCGCACGCCGAAACGCTGCATATCCAGCGCGATGGAAGTGGACAGGCCGACAATGCCCGCCTTGGCCGCCCCGTAATTCGCCTGTCCCACATTGCCGATCAGGCCGGTGGTGGAGGTGAAATGCACGAACGCGCCCGATCCCTGTTCCCGGAAATGCCGCGCCGCCGCGCGGGAGACCAGGAAGCAACCGGTCAGATGCACGTTCAGCACATCGTTCCAGTCAGCCAGGCTCATCTTGTGAAAGATGCTGTCGCGCAGGAAGCCAGCATTGTTGATGACGGCGTCGATACGCCCGAAATACCGGATCGCATCCGAAATGATCGATGCCGCGCCTTCCGGGTCGGCGACGCTGGCATGGTTGGCCATGGCCGTGCCACCGGCGGCACGGATCTGGGCCACCACATGGTCGGCGGGTCGGGCGTCGGTACCGTCCCCATCGGCCGAAACGCCCAGATCATTGACCAGCACCTTCGCACCTTCCTGGGCGCAAAGCCGGGCGATGGCGGCACCGATGCCCCGGCCGGCGCCGGTGACCACGATGGTTTTTCCCGTCAGCATGGTCATCGGATATTGCCCCGCCGGGCACCCATCCCGGTCCTGATCATCGCGTTCATGGCGACCTTCCTTCCCATTTTCTGCTTGCAGCTTGGATCGAACCGACATAAGCGTCAAATTCATTTGAAATCATCAACATGCCTTGATGGAATGACCGGACATGGATCTCAGGCTGAATTACGTCGTCGCCGTCGCCCGCACCGGTTCCATCACGGCGGCGGCCGAAGCGGTGGGGGTGACCCAGTCCGCAATCACCAAAAGCGTGGCCAGCCTGGAAAAACAGATCGGCTATTCGATCTTTCATCGCACGCCGCGCGGATCGTTCCTGACGGCGGAAGGGCGTGACTTCATTGATCGTGCGGCACGGCTGGTGGATGACACGCGCGAATTGCTGCGCCGGCCTGCCGAACAGGACCGGGACTATGCCGGTACACTGCGCATCGGGGTGGGGCCGGCCTCGCTGGAATGGCGTCTGCTGGCGCCGCTGGCCCTGCTGCTGAAACGCCACCCCGGCATCAAGGTCGATGTCAGCGGATCGACGTTCGAACGCACGGTGCAATTGCTGCGTGCCGGCACGGTCGATGTCGCGTTGGGTTTCGATGCCGCCTATGCCGACTGGCCGGATATCCACCGCGAGACAATCCGCGCCGTCCGGTCGGTGAATTTTGTGCGCAAGGGGCATCCGCTGCTGGAACGGCCGGCGCTTACGGCCGCCGATCTGGCGGAATTTGACTTTGTCAGCCCGTCGGACGGCCGCCCCTATGGCGTGGCCGTCCGCAAGATCTACGAGGATGCCAATATCGAATGGCACAAGCGGGTGCATGTCGTGGACTATTTCCCCTTGGTCCGCCAGATCGTGGCCCAGACGAACGCCATCGGCGTCACGACGGAGTTTTTCGCCGGCACCCCTGCCTTCCAGGCGGATTTTGTGGCGCTGGAGGATATGAGCCTGCTGCCCCCCTCCACCATGTGCTGTGCGGTCCGCAAGCGCTGGGACCCCAAGCCCATCGTGCGCGCCTTCATCCGTGCGGTAAAGGAAACGCAGGGGTGAGCGTGTTATCCGCTTAACCGGGCGCGGGATAGAAGCGCCGCCCGCTGGCCGCCATCTCCCGTAACTGCGTCGTGGGCGTGAAACGGTCACCATGGATGCCGGCCAGCCGGTCCAGCGTCCGCACCACATTCTCCAGGCCCAGATTGTCCATGTGGCTGAACGGTCCGCCCGTGTGGGCGGCGAAGCCCCAGCCGAAAATGGCGCCGATATCGCCGTCTTCCGGTGCCGACAGCACCCCTTCCTCCATACAGCGCGCGCATTCGATCAGTTGCCGGTACAGCAGCCGCTCGCGCACCTCCTCCGCCGACGGCTGTTCGGCGGCGGGATGGAAATGCTGTGTCAGGCCGGGCCACAGGCGCTTGGATCCGCCATCGGCCGGATAATCGTAATAGCCCCGGCCGTTCTTGCGGCCCCGCCGGTCCAGGTCCATCACCATCTTTTCCAGCACCTGATCGGCGGCGCTGGGCCGATAGGCCGGGCCCATTGCCTCACGCGTCGCCTGCATGACCTTGAGGCCCAGTTGGATGGACACCTCGTCCGACACGGCCAGCGGCCCCACGGGCATGCCCAACTGCCGGCCCATATTCTCGATCAGGGCCGGATTGATGCCCTCGGCCAGCATAGTCGTGCCTTCGCCGACATAGGTCGCAAAGCAGCGGGAGGTGTAGAAGCCCCGGCTGTCATTGACCACGATGGGCGTCTTGCGGATCTGGGCGATGAAGTCCAGCGCCTTGGCCAGCGCCCGTTCGCCCGTCTTGGGCCCCAGGATCACCTCCACCAGGGGCATGCGCTCCACAGGCGAGAAGAAATGGATGCCGATGAAATTCTCCGGCTTCGACCAGGCCCCGGCCAGCGTGCCGATGGGCAGCGTGGAGGTGTTGGAGCCGAAGATCGTGTCGGGTCCCAGCACCGCCTCCACCTTGCGCGTCACCTCCGCCTTGATGCCGGGATCTTCGAACACGGCCTCGATCACGAAGTCCGACCCGGCCAGGGCGGCGAAGTCCGTGGCGGGGAGGATGCGGGCCAGGGTCTGTGCCGCTTTTTCTTCGGTCAGGCCGCCTTTGGCGACGCGGGCGGCCAGTTCGGTCTGCGCATGCGCCTTGCCCTTTTCCGCCGCCGCCAGATCGCGGTCCAGCAGCACGACCTCCATCCCCGCCTGGGCCGCCACGGTGGCGATGCCCGCCCCCATCATGCCGGCGCCCAGCATGGCCAGCTTGGCGGTCGGGGCGGGGGCCACGGTCGCCGGTCGCCGGGCGCCGCGTTCGGCCGCCTGTTTGTTCACGAACAGGGTACGCACCATGGAACGGGCCTGGGGATTGGCCAGGACCTTGGCGAAATATTTGGATTCCACCCGGATGGCCCGGTCCATGGGCAGTTGCAGCCCTTCATAGACCGCCGACAGCAGCGCGGCGGGCCCGTGGATATTGTGCTGGGTCTGCTTCACCATCATTGGCACGGCGCCGATGAAATTCTGCACGAAGGCCGGGTTCATGGCACCGGCCCCGCCCGGCACCTTGAAACCTTTGCGGTCCCAGGGCTGGGTATGCGCGTCGGGGTTGGCCATGACCCAGGCCCGTGCGGCGGCCAGCGCCGTGCCCGCCGGCACCACCGCGTCCAGCAGTTTCAGTGCCAGCCCGTCCGCCGGGCGGAACAGCTTGCCCTGCAGCATATGGGTCAGGGCCGTCTGCACACCCGTCAGGCGCGGCATGCGCTGTGTCCCGCCCCCGCCGGGGATCAGTCCCAGCAGGCATTCCGGCAGGCCCAGTTGCGTTTTGGGGTCATCGCCGGCAACACGGTAATGGCAGGCCAGGGCCAGTTCGAACCCGCCGCCCAAACAGGCCCCCTCAATGGCGCAGGCCACGGGTTTGCCGCAGGTTTCCAGCCGGCGCAGCAGGCGGTTCAGGTCGAACACCCGCTCGAACAGGCCGCCCAGGCCGTCACCATCGCCGGTCAGCAGCGCTTCCATGGCTTTCAGGTCCATGCCCGCCATGAAGCCGCTTGGCTTGCCCGACGCGATGACGATGCCCTTCACGGTGGCGTCATTGGCGATCCGGTCGAGCAGCAGGCCGAGGTCGGACAGGAAAGGCGCGCCGATGACATTCATCGACTGGCCGGGCACATCAATGGTCAAGGTGGCGATGCCATCGGCGTCGATGTCGTAACGGATGGATTGGGTCATGATCAGGGCTCCGTAACGGAATATCAGACGCGTTCGATGATGGCGCCGGTGCCCATGCCGGCGGCGACGCACAGGCAGATCAGGGCCGTCTGCCGGCCGGTGCGCTCCAACTCGTCGAGCGCGGTGCCCAGGATCATGGCGCCCGTGGCGCCCAGCGGGTGGCCCATGGCGATGGCCCCGCCATTGACGTTCACTCGGCTGGGATCAAGGTCCAGCGCCTGCATGGTGCGCAGCACGACACTGGCGAAGGCCTCGTTGATCTCCCACAGGTCGATATCGGCGACGGACATGCCGGTACGGTTCAGCAGCCTGGCGGCGATACGTTCCGGGCCGGTCAGCATGATGGTCGGTTCCGACCCGATGGAACCCATGGCCCGGATGCGCGCGCGGGGCCGCAGGCCCAGCCGCTGCCCCGCCTCCCGCGATCCCACCAGCAATGCGGCCGCCCCGTCGACGATGCCGGAACTGTTGCCGGCATGGTGGACATGCTCGATCCGTTCGACCGTGGGATAGCGCAGCAGGGCCGTGGCGTCGAAGCCGGGCATTTTCCGGCCCATATCCTCGAAGGCGGGCTTCAGGGTACCGAGCGCCTGCAGGTCGGCATCGGGCCGCATATGTTCATCGCGGTCCAGCAGGACCTGCCCGATGACATCGCGGATCGGCAGGATCGACCGGTCAAAGCGTCCCTCGTCCCAGGCGCGCTTGGCACGGCGCTGGCTTTCCACGGCGAACGCATCGCAATCGGTGCGGGTGAAACCGTGCAGCGTGGCCAGAAGGTCGGCGCCGATCCCTTGCGGCACAAAATAGGTCTGGTAAGCGACGGCGGGGTCGCTGGCCAGGGCGCCACCGTCCGACATCATGGGCACGCGGCTCATGCTTTCCACGCCGCCGCCGACAGCCAGGGCGGCTTCGCCGGCAATGACCTTGGCCGCCGCGATATTCACCGCTTCCAGGCCGGACCCACAAAAGCGGTTAACCTGCACGCCCGGCACATCCTGATGGTAGCCGGCCATCAGGGCGGCGACGCGGGCAATGTCGGCGCCCTGTTCACCCACGGGCGTGACGCAGCCCAGGATCACATCCCCGATCTGCGCGCTGTCGATGCCGGTACGGTCGGGGATGGCGGCCAGCACCTGGGCGGCCAGGGCCACAGGCGTCACCTCATGCAGGGCGCCATCGGGCTTGCCGCGTCCACGGGGGCTGCGGATCGCGTCGTAGATATAGGCTTCCATGCCGCCTCCATAGGTGCCGCAGGCAGGCATCCCCCGGCACCGGTTCTGCTTTTTGTTTCCTCAGTCGCCGGCCACCAAAGGACCGAAGGACAAGCCTTCGGCCCTCTGGCATTTGTCAGTATTTGACGCTGAGCTGGATGCCGTAGGTGCGCGGCATGCCGGTGTAACGGCGGACCACGTCGGACAAACGGGCGACGTTGTTCCAGTAATACTCATCGAACACATTGTGGACGAAAAGGGTCGCCGCCCATCGATCATCGTTGGCGGCGATGCCGAACCGTGCATCCACCAGCGTATAGGCGTCGATGCGCAGGCGCTGGTCACCGCCGAAGCCGGCGTTCGTGGCGCTGCGATAGGTGGCGTTCAGACCCAGGATGCCATCCAGGCTGTCGCTGACCGGCGTGCGATATTCCGCATCGCCGACAAGCTGATATTTCGGCGTATAGGGGAAGGCATCGCCCTTGAAGTCCGCCGTGGCGCCCAGAATGGTGGAGTTGGTGAAGCTGCCCGTTACCTTGCTGTCCAGCCAGGTGCCGCCCAGGCTGAGGCGCAGATCCTCCACCGGATAGGCGTTGACCTGGATTTCCGCACCCTGGATACGCGATTTCGGCACATTCACCAGACCCGGCAGATTGCCCAGGACCGTGGGCCGGCGGGCCAGAAGCTGCTTGTCATCATAATCGTAATGGAACAGGGCGCCGTTGGCGTCCAGGGCACCACGCACGATCGTCGTCTTGAAACCCGCCTCATAGGCCATCACAGATTCTTGCGTGACGGGCGCCAGGGTCGATGCCTCGATGGCCGGCAGGGTGGGGGCGCTGCCCGACTTGTAGCCCTTGCTGGCATTCACATAGAACAGGGTGCGTGGCAGCGGCTTCCAGTCCAGGCCCGCACGCCAGGACACATTATCCTCGTTCAGCGACTTTCGCACTTCATTGGGCGTGGCGGTGGCGTCCAGGGTGACGCACTGGTTGGCCTGCAAGGGCGCGATGGGCGACAGGCCGGCGCGGCCGCGCACGACATTGATCAGCACGCTGTAGGTGGCGGCCGAGGTCGCGTCACCGCTGACGGCGCAAGACCGGTAATCCAGGTCAACCTTGGTATAGCGCACGCCGCCATGGGCCGTGATCTCATCGGTCAGGTCGATGTCGATATTGCCGAACACGGCCCTGTTGTCGAATTCCTGCGCACCCCGCAGCCCGGAACTCAGCGTGCGCATGCCGGGGATGGTGGTGAAGGAACTGGTCGTATAGGGGAACTGATACAGGCTGTTCTCGTCCGACTTTTCCTTGGCGTAGCTGGCGCCCGCCACGATGACGGCCGGCCCCACCTCTCCCGTCAGGCGCAGTTCCTGGGAAAAGGCCGACAGGCTGCCCCGGACATTGGTCAGCGACGCGCGCTGGTTGGTGCCATCCTGGTCAACCAACTGGTTCACATCCATGTCGGAATAGGCGGTGATGGAGGTGATCTGGAAGTTATCGCTGATGTCCAGGTCACCGCGCAGGGAGGCCTGGTAGAAGTCGTTATCCCGCTTCAATGACTGGTCCGGATCCCAATCGGCGGCCCGGTTATTGTCGGGCGCGACGGGGTAGTTGACGATATTGGGGATGTTGCCGGTGGCGGTCGGGGCGGAATAGACCCGTGCGATCAACTGTGCCGCCTGGGTGTCCGACTTGTCCTTGAAGCCATTGACATTGATCGTGAATTTCAGGTCGTCGGATGGCGTCACATCCAGCAGCAGGCGGCCCTGGTAGAAGCGCTTGGCGCCCAGGCTGTCGTCCCGGGTGTAGCTTTCCTGCCAATCACCGCTGCGCACGGCGCGGGCTGACAGGCGGGCGGTGACGACATCCCCGACCAGCGGGCCGCTGACATAGCCCGATGTCTCAAAACTGTTGAAACGGGCGATGCTGGCGGTCATCCCGGCGGCGAAATCGCGTGTCGGCTTGGCCGCGATATAGTTCAGGGCGCCGCCCGTCGCGTTCTGGCCGAACAATGTACCCTGGGGCCCCTTCAGCACTTCCACGCGCGCCAGATCCAGTGCCGCACCTTGGGCCATGATGGAGAAGGGCAGGGGCACCTCGTCGGTATAGACGGCGACGCTGGGCTTGGCACCCAGGGTGGTGTCGAAGAAGCCGACACCGCGCAGCGTGAAGACCGGGGTGCCCGAACCGCTTTCCGTGAAGCTGAGGCCCGGCGTCACCTTGGCCAGATCTTCCACATCGGTGATGCCGCGCGCCGCCAGGTCGTCGCCGGAGATGGCGGTGATCGACATGGGCACGTCATTCAGCGACTGTTCGCGCTTCTGTGCGGTCACGATGATCTCTTCCAGCAGAACGGCGCTGTTCTGTCCGCTGTCGGCGGGCGCAGAGGGGGCTGCCTGTGCCATGGCGATGGATGGCCACAGGATGGAGTTCAACGCCGTCGCCATCAGCAACGTGGAACGGCGGGCACGACTATTCTTCATCATTTCCTCCCCTGCGGATACATCGCTACCGATTGTCCGCCCTGCTGTCGTCCTTGGACTGATCGGCCCGGCGGACGCTCGTTCATACATTTGTTGTGGTGAGGAAAGGCGGACGGCAGCCAATTGTAAAATTCAATTTCCGGGCCCTTTATTCCTGATGGGAATGGTGGGGCGTTTCCGGGCGGCACCATGCTTTGATGGAATACTGCTATCACAGAAGGAATTGCGGGTTCCCTGGCCGCGTCCCTTAGAAACGGGGCATCAAACAAAGCGCGGGGAGAAAGCCAGGATGAGCATGGACATTGCCGATGCGACGCGTGCGTCGCTTGCCCGCCCCTTCCGGATGCTGATCGGTGCCGAATGGCGGGAGGCGTCGGAGGGTGCGCGGATGGATGTCATCAACCCGGCTGATGAACAGAGCTTTGCCAGCATTCCCCTGGGCACCGCCACCGACATCGACCGGGCCGTGGCTGCCGCCCGCCATGCGTTTGACAACGGCGCCTGGACCGGGTTGATGCCCGGCCGGCGGGCCCAGATCCTGTGGCGGGTCGCCGATCTGCTGGAAGAACGCGCCCAGGAATTTGCCGAGCTTGAAACGCTGGATAATGGCAAACCGGTCAGTGCTGCCCGTGCCGTGGACCTGACCCTGGCCATCGGCGCCTTTCGCTACTGGTCGGGCTGGTGCACCAAGATTACGGGTGAGACGCCGACCGTAGACCTGCCCGGCCCTTTCATGGCGATGACGCTGCGTGAGCCGGTGGGCGTGGTCGGCATCATCACGCCCTGGAACTTCCCCCTGGTGCAGGCCGTGGTGAAAATCGCACCGGCGCTGGCCGCCGGATGCACCATGGTGGTGAAGCCGGCGGAGCAGACATCGCTGACCCTGCTGCGGCTGGGGGAGGTGCTGCTGGATGCGGGCGTGCCGCCGGGCGTGGTGAATATCGTCTCCGGCCTGGGCAGCCTCACCGGTGCGGCGCTGGCCGCGCATCCGGATGTGGACAAGATCTCCTTCACCGGTTCCACCCCCGTCGGCAAGACCCTGCTGGCGGCGGCGCAGGGCAATCTGAAGCGTCTGACCCTGGAACTGGGGGGCAAGTCGCCGACCATCCTGATGGAAGATGCCGATCTGGACCGTGCCATTCCCAGCATCGCGGGCGGCATCTTCCGCAATGCCGGGCAGATGTGTGCGGCCGGTTCCCGGCTGCTTGTGGCGCGTGCCGTGGCGGATCGGGTGCTGGAGGGTCTGGTGCAGCAGGCGGGTGCCCTGCGGATCGGCCCCGGCATCGATCCGACGACCACGCTGGGGCCGCTGGTGTCGGCGGCCCAGCAGCACCGCGTGCTGTCCTATGTCGATGGCGCGCGGCGCGACGGCGTGGCGGTTGTGACCGGCGGGCATGCCGCCGGCGACCGGGGGTATTTTGTCGAGCCGACCATCCTGCTCGACCCCTCGGCGACAGCGACGGTGTCGCGGGAGGAGATTTTCGGGCCGGTGCTGGTGGTGACGCCGTTTGACGATCCCGCCGATCTGGCCCGGCTGGCCAATGACACGGTCTATGGCCTGTCCGCCAATATCTGGAGCCGGGATGTCACCGCCGCCTACCGGCTGGCCCGACAGGTGAAGGCCGGTACGATCACCGTCAATAGCGGCATGATTGTCGGCCCGGCCCTGCCGTTCGGCGGCTTCAAGCAGTCCGGATGGGGACGTGAAGGCGGTGCCGAGGGGCTGTCCGCCTTCATGGAGACAAAAACCATCATCACCGCGCTATGAGAGCGGCGGTGTAAATCTGTGACAGGCCCAGGCTGCTATGACGCCGATGACGGGATGTTGACGAGGTTTCGCCAGGCGGTTTGTGAAGCAAGATGAAGGGTGACGAGGTCCGTCCATCCGTTGGCGTGGAACGTCTTCAGCTTGGCGCCCGAGAGTTTGCGAAAGGCTTCCTCATCCACCAGCCGGAAGCCCTGGACGCGTTTTTCCGTCCAGTCGGGCAGGGTGACGATTGCTTCGCGGATCACCAGCAGATTGGCATCTTCCAGTGCTGCTGAAAAGGTACGGGTCCGTTCATATTCAAGCGCATACGCCTCGCAGAAGGTGATGGCGGCGGTGGCGGCTTCGCTGGCCTGACCGTCCTCCGTGAACAAGGCGTGTGCGCGGTCGCGGGCTGCGTCGGTGCTGACCTGGGGGGCGGCAATATCCAGCCCCAGCATGATGTTGTTGCCTTCGCCCGGCGGGGTCATGCCAATGAAGGGATAGCGGCGCAGATAGCTTGGAATATAGTGCCCGGCCTTCCAGCTTCCATCCGGCGCCACGAACAGGTTCTCCCCGGTGGCAAGACCCGTGACCGCCAGGGGGGCGGCCCCTTCTTCGGTGGAGAAGACGATGGGGTAGCTGCGTTGAGCTTCCATGAACTCAGCCGCCACGAGCGGGATCGCGGTCGCCATGCGGGCAAAGCCGTAATCCACGCCCTCCCGTATGCCGAGCAGACGGTGTTCGGGAAAGCGCAGAAGCGTGGGGGTGCCGTAAAACAGCGGGAGAGCGGGGGCGGGAGCAGAGGTCGCGGCAGGCATGGTCTCGGTATTTCTCAGTGAGGGGGAAACATCGCGGTGACTGCCGCAAGGGGCGAGCCCGTGCGGGTGGATCATGGGGTCAGGCTGGCATCCAAGGCAGCGGCAAAACCCTTGAAGGAAACTGGAAATTTGACCGGACGCCGCATGCCGTCATCAAAGGCGAAACTTCCGGCTTCTGTGGCGGATTTCATGCGGCTGAGGGTTGCCGGGTCAAGGGAGGTCTCGGCGCCGCAGACCTGTACGCAGCGTTTATAGTCCAGCCGCAGCGCCTTTCCCGCATCGCCAATTTGAAACGTGATGCCGCTGGGCAGCCAGACGCCCTGTGGCACCTGAATGACGATGATCATGGGGGCCTTGGGATCGGTCCGGCCGACAGCGATGCTGGCCACCACCCCCTTGCCCTGCATCTGCAGATTCTGGACGATCTCGCAGGTCCGCGGCTTGTCCTTGGGCTTAATGCACCGCACCACCCAATCCTGATAGGTTGCCGTGGTTTCAACGGGTTGGACAGGGTCGGCCTGGGTCTGTTCAGCGCGGGCGCCGCCGCCCAGGAGAGAACCTATCAGGATGGAAGCACCAGCCAATCTCAGGCTCGCATGCATTCTCGGGTGCTCCTTGGATCCTGCTGGTAAAGACGCGGGGGACACAACGTAACATAATCGTGTCGACGGCCAAATGCGCACATTGGCGGATGGGTGCCGCCGTGGCGTTTTGGGCCGCCTTCTCCGCCAATGACCGGCCCCGTGGCCTCAGAACTTCACGGTGAACCGAGCGGAGAAGGCATTCTGGTGCGACTGCGCAGCCAGTTGACCATCATAGTTGAACTGAAGGGTGGCGCGATCGGACAGGTCGAATGAGAAACCCGCACCGACCAGCATGGTATCCTTCGTGATCGGCACACCCTGCACCTGGAACGGTTTCGTGTCGGCGAGGAACCGCATGCTGGCGGTGGAGGCGGTATCCCCCATGGCACGCTGCCAGCCGACCATCAGGCTAGGTGTCAAGGTCAGCCCCCCCACCTTCATGGACGCGGCCGACCGGGCCCCGAGTGTGGTGTAGACCGTGTTCTGCGCCTGCGTCTTCCCGGCAAGCCCCGCGCCGCCGACGCCGGTTTCGGTCATGGCACCACCCGCGACATTCAGATAGGCGATGCCCGCGAACGGCTCGATCTCCACGTTCCTGAAGACCGCGCGATAGCTGGCCTCGCCAAAGGTCTGAACCGTATCCAGGCTGAAATCCGACTGCTCCAAACCGGCGAAGTCGGGGAAGGCGATGGTGCGCTTGGCCTTGATGTCATGCCAGCCATAGGACGCAGCACCCTTCAGCCCGAAGCCCCCGAACTGCGCCCCGATATACAGGCCCAGATCGTAGCTGTTGGTGGAGCCGGAGGAGGAGCGGGCGTTCACGTCAAACCATGTCTGGCTTGCGCCACCCACAAAGCCGGCCCGCGCATTCTCCCCGACGGGGATATCGATACCGGTCAGGAAGCCGCCCATCGATGTGGAAAGGGCGGCCGCATTGCCGTCGCCATCGGTTTTGCCCCACGCGCCATAGCCCTGTGCCCAGGAGGTGAACCGGAGATTCTGACCCGGTGTCTCCGTCTTCGGGCCACCGGCAAGCGCCGCCGCAGACAGTGCGCCCCCGCTGTTGCCCTGGCCCGGTTGCAGCAGTCGTGCGCCGACCGCATTGCGCAGATAGATGCTGTTCTGCTGGATGGACCTGGTCAGCGAGGGGTAAATCTCACCCGACAACTGATCCAGCGCCGGGGCCACGTCCTGCTGGGACAGCATGAACAGCCCCTCGAATACACGGTTGCCTTCCGGCAACCCGTCGGCCGCCGCCGCCACGGCGGCCTGGTTTGGCCCCCGCGCATAGTCGATGAACTTCTTCCCGGTATAGACGAGGTTCAGATAGACGTTCCGCACATCATAGGTCAGAGACGGCTTCAGGAAGGCATAGTCCGAGGTGACCTCCCCGAAACTGCCTGTCACCGTGCCAGAGGTGGTCAAGATGGCGACCTTATCATTGCGGTTATAGCGTCCGGTCTCGGCCATCACCTTGACGCTGGCCTGCGGGGACAGGGTCACATCCCCGGTCGCCATGATCAGGTCGTGTGCGCCCCTGGTCGTCACATCCACGGCGTAGACGGCGCCCGCATTGAAGGCCACAGGTCCGTCGATCGTCAGCGTGCCCGGCGAATATCCCGGCGCGATGACGGAACCCGCGTTCGCCGTCAGGCCGCCGATGGTTGCCGTGCCACCCAGCACGCCGCCTTCATTGACGGTCATGGTCGAGGTCAGGTTGCTTCCCGCCCCCAGCCGCATGACCGAATCTTCGACAACCACGGCGGACGAGGTGGGCAGAGGCGACGTGAAGTCGACCGTGCCGCCGCCCTTGAAGGTCACGGAACCCGAACCAGTGATCGAACCGGCAAAGACATAGCCATCCGAGCGGTTGATCACCAGGGACCCGTTGTTGACGATGTTGCCGGTGATCGATCCGTTGCTCCCACCATCGCCGATCTGCAGCGTGCCGGCCGCGATGGTGGTGAGGCCGGCATAAGTGTTTGCGCCGGTCAGGATCAGCGTACCGGCACCTGTCTTGTCGAGATTGCCGGTACCGGAGATCACGCTCGATACGGTCAGCATCTTGTCCGCGTCCACCTCGATCGCGGCGGCCGATGCCGGTGCGGAGGTGCTGCCTGATAGCAGGATGGACTTGTCGAAAGTGAAGCTTTCGCTGGCGCGCAGCGTCCCCCCGCCTTCAATGGTCACGCCCGCGGTGCCCAGCACCTGTGTCGAGGCGATGCGCAGCGTGCCCCCTGCGATGGTGGTGCCGCCGGTATGGCTGTTCGCCTGGGTCAGGGTCAGGGTGCCCGGTCCCTTCTGGATCAGCCTGCCCGTGCCGGAGATCGTGCCGTCGAAGCTGTGCGTCCCCGCCAGGTTGAAGGTCAGTGCCGCGTTGTTCACCACGTCGCCCTTGATGGAACCCGTGATGCCGCCATCGCCGATCTGCAAGGTGCCGGCGGAGATGGTGGTGCCGCCCGTATAATCGTTGTTGCCAGTCAGGACCAGAGTACCGAGATCCGTCTTTTCGATGCCCGTGTTACCGGAGAGTGTGCTGGCGATCGTCGCCACCATGGCCGCCCCGGCCCCGGTCCCGTCACCCACACGGATGGTGGTCGGACCCGTGCCGTTCAGGCGGATCGATCCGCCGGTCACCTGATAGCCGCTTTGAGCGAACTGCATCCCCGTGGTCGTGACCTGACCGGCCCCATTGTCGACTGTCACCGTCCCGGCCGCGCCCTGGAACACTGCGAAGCCGCCGTTCCATATCCGGGTGATGGCGCCGGAATCATTGGCCCAGTTGGTCTGGTTTTCCGCCGCCCAGATGCCGCTGCCACCCTGCACCGTCTGGTTGGGCTTGGCCTGGGCACCGTTCCAGAACTGGATGGCGCTGGTCGCATTCTCGACAAGCAGGTTGACCTGGCCCGCCACCGAGGTCTGTACACCCCGCGCAAAACCGCCTGCCAGCGACACCACGTCGATGCCGTTGTCGGTCAAGCTGCCTGTATAGTCGATGAGACGATAGATGCCCGTGCCGAAGCCGGCCGATTGGGCGACGTTCAACGTGCCGTCCAGCGTCACGTTACCGTTCACCTTGAACACGCTGCTGGCCGTCAAGGCCCCCAGGCTTATATTCAGGTTGGCGCCCGATTGCAGCAGCAGGCCGCCCATGGTCAATACGTGCGACTGATCCCCGATCAAGGTGCCGCCGGAAGCGACCTGCACCGTCTGGGCCACACTGCCGGTACCGGACAGGGTGGCGCCATCGCGGATATCAACGGCGCCCGCCAGACTTCCGGTCAGCGCCAGCGTACCGCCCGCGACCGTCGTCGTCCCGGTGAAGCCGTTGGCGCCGCTCAGCGTCAGTGTGCCCGTGCCGGCCTTGCCGAAGCCGCCGGTTCCGTTCATCACACCGGAGAAGGTGGTGGAGCTATTGTCGCCGCCCACGGTCAGCACCGTGCCATCCAGTTGGATGCTGCCCCCACCGCTGAGCGCGCCCAGGGCCTTCGTCCCCATCGTTTGCAGGGTAAGGGCGGCGCCCGTTGCCACCCGCAGGGCGCTGCCATCGGCCAGCGCCTGCGCGCCCTGGGCCAGCAGGGTGCCGCCATCGATCTGTATCGTGGATGCACTGTTGCTGCCGGTAAGGGTCAGCGTCCCGGCCCCAACCTTCACCAGGCTGCCCGTCCCGGCGAGCGTGCCGGAGAAAGTGGAGCTTGTGCCATCGCCGCCCATGGTCAAGGCACGGCTGTTCAGGGTCACGGTGCCCGCACCCGCCAGTGATCCGACCGTTTCATCCGCGTTGCCCAAGGACAGCCGCGCGCCCGCATCCACGGTAAGGCGGGCCTTGTCCGCAAGCGACGCCCCACCCGTGAGCGCCAGAGTGCCGCCGGCGACGGTCGTCGCCCCGGTGAAGCTGTTGGCGCCCGTCAATGCCAATGTCCCGGCACCGGCCTTTGTCAGGCTGCCCGTGCCGGAAATAACGCTGGAGAAGGTGATATCATCGGCCCGATTGAAGGCCAGCGTACCATTGTTGAGGACCGGCCCGGTCAGTGTCCCGGACGTGCCGCCGTCACCGACCTGCAGCATACCCGACGCAATCGTCGTGCCGCCGGTGAAGCTGTTGGTTCCCGTCAGCGTCAATGTGCCCGCGCCGGATTGCCCAAGCGCACCGCCACCCGAAATGTTTCCGCCGAACCTGACCGCGTCACTGCGGTTGAAGGAGAGGGTGGTCTGCGATGCCGCGACCACATCGCCGAGGATGGAACCATTCGTCCCCCCGTCACCGATCTGCAAATGACCCTGTGTCAGGGTCGTATTGCCGCTGTAGCTGTTGTTGCCGGTGAGGATCAGCCGGCCCAGGTCGGTCTTTTCAAGCCCCGTTGTGCCGGTCAGCACCGCGCCGATGGTCGTATTGTAACCGGCGCCGGCACCCGTCCCGTCGCCGACGCGCACCTGCGTCTGACCCGACGCGGCGGACAGCGTGATCGTGTCGCCGGATACCTTGTATCCATCCACCATGAACTGCATGCCGGTGGTGGAGACGTTGCCCGACACGGTGACGTCGCCCGCCGTGCCCGAGAAGACGGCGAACTGCTTCGTCCACGACCATGACTGGCTCAGGGAGGAGGTCAGCCAGTTGCGGTCCGACGGGTTTTCCGTCCACCGCCCGCCGCCGCCCTGGATGCTGCCATCCGGCGTCGTGGTCGCCCCGTTCCAGTAGAGCATGCTGCTGGTCAACACGGCGAGGTTCACCTGTCCGGCGCCATGCTGGATCTGATAGGTGAAGTTGGTCGGCGAATTGCCCAGCACCAGGCCATTGTCGGCCGCCAGGGTCGTGTAGTCGATCAGGCGATAGACGCCCTGCGCGGTGGAGCCGATATTGGTGATGTTGAGAACGCCGTCCAGGGTCAGCGTCCCGGCGGAGAACGCGCTGCTGGCGGTGGTTGAGCCCAGGACCAGATCGATATTGGCGCCATTTGACAATGTCAGGCTGGTCATGGACAGCGCATGGGGACCCGTGGTGCCCGACGAAACGGCGCGCAGGGTGCCGCCGTCCAGAACCGTGACAGCGCCGGTTGTTCCGGCCCCTGCCGTGCCGCCCATCTCTCCCTGCAACGTGGCCCCGGCCTGAACGGTGATGTCGCTGGTCAGGCCGACACCACTGCGGATTTCCAGCGTTCCGGCGGAAACCGTGGTGCCGGCAGCGGCGCTGTTTGCCCCGACCAGGGTCAGCGTGCCAGCCCCCCGCTTCACGAGCGCGCCCGTTCCCGTGATGGTGCCGGCCAGGGCCACATCATCGGCGCGGTCGAATACCAGGGTTCCGCTGTTGGTGATGCTGCCCGCCAGGAAGCCAGTGGTGCCCCCATCGCCGATCTGCAATGTGCCGGCGGCGATGCTGGTATTGACGGAATGGCTGTTGGTGCCGGTCAGGATCAGTGTGCCGGCGCCGGCTTTGGTGAGGGTACCCGTACCGGCCATGACGCCTGCCAGCGTCAGGGTCGTGCCGTTGTCCAGAAGGACGGTGCCGCCACCCGCAAGCGAGACAGAGCGGTTGGAGGTGAAGGAGGCCGTGGCCGCCAGTGTGCCGCCGGAAAGCGTCAGGCCGCCCGCGCCATTGCCGAGATTGCTGTCGCTGGACACCTGCAAGGTGCCGGCGGCGATGGTGGTGCCGCCCGAGTGGCTGTTGTTGCCTGTCAGGGTCAGCGTGCCCGCGCCGGCCTGGGTCAGCGACCCCGTGCCGGACAGGGCGCCGTCGAAGCTGACAGCATCGGAACGGTTGAAGACGATCAAGGCATGGTTCACCAGATCGCCGGCCACGCGGCCCGTTGTCCCGCCATCCCCGATCTGCAAGGTGCCGGCGGCGACGGTGGTGGTGCCCGTGAAACTGTTGGTGCCGGTCAGGACCAACGTGCCCGCACCTTCCTTGGTGAACGACCCGGTGCCGGCGATGGTGCCGGCCAGCGTCAGGCTTGCCCCGCCGTCCGGCGCGATTGCGCTGTTGCCGGAGAGCGAGATCGAACGGTTGGAGGTGAAGGAACCGGTCGTCACCAGCCTGCTGCCGGCCAGTGCCAGCCCACCGGATGCGGCGCCGAGACTGCTGTCGGCGTTCACCTGCAATGTGCCGGCGGACACGGTGGTACCGCCGGAATAGCTGTTGGTGCCGGTGAGGGCCAGCGTGCCGCCGCCGGCCTTGGTCAAGGAACCGGCCCCGGACAGGGCACCGTCGAGCGTCAGTGTGGTGTTGGCGGCCGTGTTGATCGTGCTGTTGCTGACCAGGGAAACCGACCGGCCGGAGGTGAAGGAGGCATTCGTCTCCAGATTGCCCCCCGACAGGATGATGCCGCCGGATGCGGCACCCAGATTGCTGTCATCCGCCACCAGCAGCGTACCGGCGGCGATGGTGGTGCCGCCCGAATAGCTGTTGGTGCCGCTCAGGCTCAGCGTACCGGCACCGACCTGCGCCAGGGAGCCCGTGCCTGAAATATTGCTGTTGACGTTGAGCGCATCGGCGCGGTTGAAGACGAACGCGGCATTGTTCACCACATCGCCGGAGAAGCTTCCCGAGGTTCCGCCGTCGCCGATCCGCACTGTGCCGGCCGCAATGATGGTGCTGCCGGAATAAGTGCCGGTGATGACCAGGGTTCCGTCGCCGACCTTGGTCAGGGACCCGCCGCCGGAGACGGTGCCGCCCAGGGTCAGGGTTGTGCCACTGTCCAGGCTGACCTTGCCATTCCCGGAGAGCGAGATCGTGCGGTTGCTGGTGAAGGACGCCGTGGCTGCCAGGGTCCCGCCGGAAAGCGCCAGCCCGCCCGATGCACTGCCCAGATTGCTGTCCGCTGCCACCTGCACGGTGCCGGCGGTGATGGTGGTGCCGCCGGAATAGGTGTTGGCGCCCGTGAGGATCAGGGTGCCATCGCCTGTCTGTTTCAAGGAGCCGGTGCCGGAGATAAGCCCGGCGAGCGTCAGGGTCGTCCCGCTTACCGGTGCGATGACGCCATTGTCGGCAAGCGTGACCGCGCGGTTGGACACGAACGAGGCTGTCGTCACCAGCGCGCCGCCCGACAGGGTCAGCGCGCCGGATACATTGCCAAGATTGCTGTCTGCCGCCACCTGCACGGTGCCGGCGGCCAGGGTGGTGCCGCCCGAATAGCTATTGCTGCCCGTAAGGGTCAGTGTGCCGCTGCCGGTTTGGATGAGCGAGCCGGTGCCGGAAATAACGCCGGCGAGTGTCAGGTTCGTCGAGCCCTCCGGGGAGAGTGCAGTATTGCCCGTCAGCGCCACCGCCCGGTTCGATGTGAAGGAAGCGGTGGTTGCCAGCGTGCCGCCCGACAGGGTCAGCCCGCCGGATGCGTTGCCGAGATTGCCGTCTGCGGCCACGCGCAAGGTACCGGCGGTGAGACGGGTGCCGCCCGAATAGCTGTTGGTCCCGCTCAGGGTCAGGGTGCCGTCACCGGCCTGGGTCAGTGAACCGACGCCGGATAGGGTGCCGCCAAAGCTGACCCTGTCGGAGCGGTCGAAGATGAGCGAACCATTATTCACCACATCGCCGGACAGGCTGCCGGCGGTCCCGCCATCGCCGACCTGCAGCGCGCCGGCGGCAATGGTGATGCTGCCGCTATAGGTGTTGGCGCCGGTCAGGATCAGGGTACCCTCACCCGCCTTGGTGAAGGAGCCGGCGCCGGAGAGGGTGCCGGCCAGGGTCAGGCTGGTGCCGCCATCCGGGGTGATCTTGCTGCTGCCGGAGAGGGACACCGTGCGGTTCGACGTGAAGGACGCGGTGCTTGCCAGCGTCCCGTCGGAGAGCGCCAACCCGCCCGAGGCATTGCCGAGGTTGCTGTCGGCGGCCACCTGCAAGGTGCCCGCATCGATGCTGGTGCCCCCGGAATATGTGTTGCTGCCGCTCAGCACCAGGGTGCCGTCGCCGGCCTTGGCCAGGGTGCCGCTGCCGGAAATCACGCCGCCCAGGGTCAAGACGGTGTCGGCGTTCGGCGTCACAGCGCTGACACCTGTCAGCGAGACGGCGCGGTTGGAGCCGAAGGAAGCGGTGGTTGCCAGCGTGCCGCCAGAGAGCGACAGCGCGCCGGAGGCGTTGCCGAGGTTGCTGTCGGCCGCCACCTGCAGGATGCCGGCAGAGATGGTTGTGCCGCCGGAATAGGTGTTGGTGCCGGTGAGGACCAGGGTACCGGCGCCAGCCTTGGCCAGGGAACCGCTGCCGGACATGACACTGCCCAGCGTCAGGGTGGTGCCGCTGTCGGGGGTGATCGTGCCGCTGGCCGAGAGCGAGACCATGCGGTTGGAGGTGAAGGACGCGGTGGTCGTCAGCGAGCCGCCCGACAAGGTCAGCACACCGGATGCATCGCCCAGATTGCTGTCGGCCGCCACCTGGATCGCACCCGCGGACACGGTCGTGCCGCCGACATAGGTGTTGGTGCCGGTCAGGGTCAGGGTGCCGGTGCCGGCCTGGGTCAGGGTACCGGTGCCCGACAGCGTGCCGCCAAAGCTGACGGCGTCGGAGCGGTTGAAGATGAACGCGGCGTTATTCACGACATTGCCGGCAAGGCCGCCAGCCGTTCCGCCACTGCCGATCTGCACGGTGCCGGCGGCGATGGTGGTGCCGCCCGAATAGCGATTATCGCCGGTGAGGACCAGGGTGCCGGCACCGTCCTTGGTAAGGGAACCGGTGCCGGAAATGACACCAGCCAGCGTCAGGGTGGTGTCAGTGCCCGCAGAGATAGTGTCGCTTCCCGTCAGCGTCACGGTCCGGTTCGACGCAAAGGAAGCCGTGGTGGCCAGGGTGCCGCCCGAAAGCGTCAGCCCGCCGGATGCGCTGCCCAGATTGCTGTCGGCGGCCACCTGCACGGTGCCGGCGGTGATTGTGGTGCCGCCGGAATAGCTGTTGGTGCCGGTCAGGGTCAGCGTGCCGGCACCCGCCTGAGCCATGGAGCCGGTACCGGAAATGGTGCCGCCAAAGCTGACCGCGTCGGAGCGGTTGAAGGCAAAGACGGCGTTGTTCACCACGTCGCCAGCAATGCTGCCGCTGGTTCCACCATCGCCGATCTGCAAGGTACCTGCGGCGATAGTTGTGCCACCCGAATAGCTGTTGGCTCCGGTCAGGATCAGTGTGCCGGCCCCCGACTTGGTGAAGGTGCCTGTTCCGGAGATTGTGCCGGTCAGCGTCACCATGTCGGAACGGTCAAAGGTGAAGGCGGCGTTGTTCACCACGTCGCCGGCAATGCTGCCGGTGGTTCCGCCATTGCCGACCTGCAAGGTGCCGGCGGCGATGGTTGTGCCGCCGGAATAGCTGTTGGTGCCGGTCAGGACCAGGGTGCCGGCACCTGCCTTGGTAAGGGAGCCGGTGCCGGAGAGGACACCGGCCAGGGTCAGGCTGGTGTCTGTATCCGGGGTGATGGTGCTGCCGCCCGAGAGCGACACCGTGCGGTTCGACGTGAAGGACGCGGTGCTTGCCAGCGTGCCGCCGGAGAGCGTCAGCCCACCCGTGGCATCACCCAGATTGGCATCGGCGGACACCTGCACGGTACCGGCGGACATGGTGGTGCCACCGGAATAGCTGTTGGTGCCGGTCAGGGTCAGGGTGCCGGACCCCGTCTGGGTCAGGGACCCCGTGCCGGACAGGGTGCCGCCAAAACTGACCGCGTCGGAGCGGCTGAACACGAAGGCGGCGTTGTTCACGACATCGCCGACGATGCTGCCACTCGTCCCGCCATTGCCGATCTGCAAGGTGCCGGCGGCGATCGTGGTACCGCCGCTGCTGGTGTTCTCGCCGGTGAGGATCAGGGTGCCGGCGCCGGCCTTGGTGAGGGAGCCAGTGCCCGAGAGGACACCGCCCAAGGTCAGGCTGGTGCTGCTGTCCGGGGTGATGGTGCTGCTGCCGGAGAGCGAGACGGTTCGGTTGGAGGTGAAGGAGGCGGTGCTTGCCAGCGTGCCGCCGGAGAGGGCCAGCCCACCGGACGCGTCGCCGAGATTGCTGTCGGCCGCCACCTGCAAGGTGCCTGCGGCAATGGTGGTGCCGCCGGAATAGCTGTTGGTGCTGCTCAGGACCAGGGTCCCGGCGCCCGCCTTGGTCAGGGAGCCGGTGCCCGAGAGGACACCGGCCAAGGTCAGGCTGGTGCCGGTATCGGGGGTGATGGTGCTGCTGCTGGAGAGCGACACCGCGCGGTTCGACGTGAAGGACGCGGTGCTTGCCAGCGTGCCGCCGGAGAGCGTCAGGCCGCCGGATGCGTTGCCGAGATTGCTATCGGCGGCCACCTGCAGGGTGCCGGCGGCGATGGTTGTGCCGCCGGAATAGCTGTTGGTGCCGGAAAGGACCAGGGTACCGGCACCGGCCTTGGTGAGGGAACCGGTGCCGGAGAGGACACCGGCCAGGGTCAGGCTGGTGTCTGTATCCGGGGTGATTGTGTTGATGCCGGAGAGCGACACCGTGCGGTTGGACGTGAAGGAGGCGGTGCTTGCCAGGGTGCCGCCCGAGAGCGCCAGGCCGCCTGAGGCATCACCGAGATTGCTGTCGGCCGCCACCTGCAAGGTACCGGCGGACACGGCGGTACCGCCGGAATAACTGTTGGTGCCAGAGACGACCAGGGTACCGGCACCCGCCTTGGTAAAGGAACCCGTGCCGGAGATGACACCGGCCAGGGTCAGGGTCGTGTCTGTATCCGGTGTGATGCTGCTGCTACCGGAGAGTGAGACGGTTCGGTTCGACGTGAAGGACGCGGTGCTTGCCAGCGTGCCGCCAGAGAGCGTCAGGCCGCCCGAGGCATCGCCAAGATTGCTGTCAGCAGCAACCTGCAGGGTACCATCGGAGACGGTGGTGCCGCCGGAATAGCTGTTGGTGCCGCTCAGGATCAGGGTGCCGGCACCGGCCTTGGTAACGGAACCCGTGCCGGAGATGACACCGGCCAGGGTCAGGGTCGTGTCTGTATCCGGGGTTATGCTGCTGCTGCCGGAGAGCGACACTGTGCGGTTGGAGGTGAAAGAGGCAGTGCTTGCCAAGGTGCCGCCAGAGAGCGTCAGCCCACCCGAGGCATCGCCGAGATTGCTGTCAGCAGCCACCTGCAGGGTGCCAGTGGACACGGTGGTGCCGCCGGAATAGCTGTTGGCAGCAGTCAGGACCAGGGTGCCACCGCCTGCCTTGGTGAGGGAACCTGTGCCAGAGATGACACCGCCCAAGGTCAGGCTGGTGCTGCTGTCCGAGGTGATGGTGCTGCTGCCGGAGAGCGAGACGGTTCGGTTGGAGGTGAAGGAGGCGGTGCTTGCCAGTGTGCCGCCGGAGAGGGCCAGCCCACCGGACGCGTCGCCGAGATTGCTGTCGGCCGCCACCTGCAAGGTGCCTGCGGCAATGGTGGTGCCGCCGGAATAGCTGTTGGTGCTGCTCAGGACCAGGGTCCCGGCGCCCGCCTTGGTCAGGGAGCCGGTGCCCGAGAGGACACCGGCCAAGGTCAGGCTGGTGCCGGTATCGGGGGTGATGGTGCTGCTGCTGGAGAGCGACACCGCGCGGTTCGACGTGAAGGACGCGGTGCTTGCCAGCGTGCCGCCGGAGAGCGTCAGGCCGCCGGATGCGTTGCCGAGATTGCTATCGGCGGCCACCTGCAAGGTGCCGGCGGCGATGGTGGTGCCGCCTGAATAGGTATTGGTGCCGGAAAGGACCAGGGTACCGGCACCGGCCTTGGTGAGGGAACCGGTGCCGGAGATGACACCGGCCAGGGTCAGGGTCGTGTCTGTATCCGGTGTGACTGTGTTGATGCCCGAGAGCGACACCGTGCGGTTGGACGTGAAGGAAGCGGTGGTTGCCAGGGTGCCGCCCGAGAGCGCCAGGCCGCCGGATGTGTTGCCTAGATTGCCATCAGCGGCCACCTGCACGGTGCCGGCGGACACGGTGGTGCCGCCGGAATAGTTGTTGGTCCCGCTCAGCGTCAGTGTGCCGGTGCCGGCCTGGGTCAGGGAGCCGGTGCCGGAAATGGTGCCGCCAAAACTGACCGCGTCGGAGCGGTTGAACACGAATGCGGCGTTGTTCACGACGTCGCCGGCAATACTGCCGCTTGTTCCGCCATTGCCGATCTGCACCGTGCCGGCAGAGATCGTGGTAGCGCCTGAATAGCTGTTGGTGCCGGTCAGGATCAGGGTGCCGGTGCCGTCCTTGGTGAGGGAGCCGGTACCGGAGATGACACCGCCCAGGGTCAGGGTCGTGTCTGTATCCGGGGTTATCGTGCTGCTGCCGGAGAGCGAGACGGTTCGGTCCGACGTGAAGGAGGCGGTGGTTGCCAGCGCCCCCCCGGACAGGATCAGCCCGCCGGACGCATCACCGAGATTGTTGTCGGCCGCCACCTGCAGGGTGCCGGCGGACACGGTGGTGCCGCCGGCATAGCTGTTGGTGCCGCTGAGGGTCAGCGTACCGGAACCGGCCTGGGTCACGGACCCTGCGCCGGAAATGGTGCCGCCAAAGCTGATGGCGTCGGAGCGGTTGAAGGCAAACACGGCATTGTTCACCACGTCGCCGGTAATATTGCCGCCCGTCCCGCCATTGCCGATTTGCAGGATGCCAGCGGACACAGTGGTGCCGCCGGCATAGCTGTTGGTGCCAGTCAGGACCAGGGTGCCGGCACCGGCCTTGGTAAGGGAACCGGTGCCGGAGATGACGCCGCCCAGGGTCAGGCTGGTATCCGTATTGGGGGTGATGGTGCTGCTGCCGGAGAGCGAAACCGCGCGGTTGGACGTGAAGGACGCCGTGCTGGCCAGAGTGGCGCCGGCGAGTGTCAGCCCGCCCGTCGCATCCCCCAGATTGGCATCGGCAGCCACCTGCACGGTACCGGTGGACACGGTGGTGCCACCGGAATAGGTATTTGTGCCGCTGAGGGTCAGCGTACCGGCCCCGGCCTGGGTCAGGGAGCCGGTGCCGGAAATGGTGCCGCCAAAACTGACGGTATCGGAGCGGTTGAAGACCAAAGCGGCGTTGTTCACCACGGCGCCGGCTATGCTGCCACTGGTTCCGCCGGTGCCGATCTGCACGGTGCCTGTGGTGATGGTTGTGCCGCCGGAATAGCTGTTGGTGCCGGTTAGGATCAGGGTGCCGGCGCCGTCCTTGGTGAGGGAGCCGGTACCGGAGATGACACCGGCCAGGGTCAGGCTGGTGCCTGTGTCCGGGCTGATGGTGCTGCTGCCGGAGAGCGAAACCGCGCGGTTCGACGTGAAGGAGGCGGTGCTTGCCAGTGTGCCGCCCGTCAGGGTCAGCTCACCGGAGCTGTTGCCGAGATTGCTGTCGGCCGCCACCTGCACGGTGCCGGCGGAAATGGTCGTCCCGCCTGAATAGCTGTTGGCCCCGCTCAAGACCAGGGTGCCGGCGCCGTCCTTGGTGAGGGATCCGGTGCCAGAGATGACACCGGCCAGGGTGAGGGTCGTGCCGGTATCGGGGGTGACCGTGCTGCTGCCGGAGAGCGAGACGGTCCGGTTCGACGTGAAGGAGGCGGTGCTTGCCAGGGTGCCGCCGGAGAGCGTTACCCCGCCGGCCGTATCACCCAGATTGGTATCGGCGGCCACCTGCACGGTGCCGGCGGAAATGGTCGTCCCGCCGGAATAGCTGTTGGCGCCGGAGAGGATCAGCGTCCCGGCCCCCGCCTTGGTGAGGGAGCCGGTGCCGGAGATGACACCGGCCAGGGTCAGGCTGGTGCCGGTATCGGGGGTGACCCTGCTGCTGCCGGTGAGTGATACGGTCCGGTTCGACGTGAAGGAGGCGGTGGTTGCCAGGGTGCCACCCGAGAGCGCCAGCCCGCCGGAGGCATCGCCGAGATTGTTGTCGGCGGCCACCTGCAGGGTGCCGGCGGACACGGTGGTGCCTCCGGCATAGCTGTTGGGGCCGCTCAGGGTCAGGGTGCCGGAACCCGCCTGGGTCAGGGTGCCGGTGCCGGAAATGGTGCCGCCAAAGCTGACCGCGTTTGAGCGGTTGAACACCAACGCGGCGTTGTTCACGACATCGCCGGCAATGCTGCCACTCGTCCCGCCACTGCCGATCTGCAAGGTACCAGCGGACACGGTGGTGCCCCCGGCATAGCTGTTGGTGCCGCTGAGGACCAGGGTGCCGGCCCCCGCCTTGGTGAGGGAGCCGGTGCCGGAGATCACCCCGGCCAGGGTCAAGCTGGTGTCTGTATTCGGGGTGATGGTGCTGTTGCTGGAAAGTGAGACGGTCCGGGTGGATGAGAAGGAGGTGACGCTTGCGAATAACCCGCAGGAGAGGGTGAGCCCGCCGGACGCGTCACCGAGATTA